>NZ_CP020330.1:2846590-3454886 GCF_002043005.1 Martelella mediterranea DSM 17316
TCTTCTTGTGGCTTTCGACGGCGATGCGGGCGCCGGCTTGCTGATCCTCAAGATTGCGGCGCGACAGCCTGCCGTAGTCAGGCATGGACGGCACGTCGAACAGCACCTCCTTGCCTTCCGGTCCCTCCGCGACATAGGCATTGCCCTTGTCCAATAGCGTCTGGATCATCGCCACCATGCCGTCGATATGGTCGGTGGCGCGCGGCTCGACGGTTGGCGGCAGCACGCCGAGGGCTGCGATATCCTTGTGGAACTGGTCGGCGGTCTTTTCGGTGACGGCGCGGATCGCCTCGTTCAGCGGCAGGTCCGGGTAGTCGCGCTTGGCGCGCGCGTTGATCTTGTCATCGACGTCGGTGATGTTGCGGACATAGGTGACGTGGTCCTCGCCATAGAGATGGCGCAGCAGCCGGAAGAGCACGTCGAACACGATCACCGGGCGGGCATTGCCGATATGGGCGAAGTCATAGACCGTCGGTCCGCAGACATACATGCGCACATTGTCCGGATCGATCGGCTCGAAAGCCTGCTTCTCGCGGGTCAGCGTGTTGTAGAGTCTGAGGGCATTGCCCATGTCGTCTCTCCCGAAATCCGTATTGACGAGCCGCGCCCAGAAGCCGGGTCGTCTGTCTGGGATGGATTTTCAGGACAAGAACGGCCGGCCAGCGAAGCGCTAGCGAATAATGATGCAGATCGTGCAGATGGCCATGTTCATGCGCGGAGTTATGGCGAGTCGGGGTGCCGGCGTCAAGCCCGCATGGGGGATTCTGGATTTGTGGATGCTCAAGCATCATTCTAAAACTTGTATCACTAAAATATAAAGTAATAAATTAATATAATTTACAGATAGTTGCGTTTTTATGATGTAAAAATCAGTTATATATGGGGATATAATTAAGTTTTAAACTTTACCTATATATATTTCTCTGTAATCATCTTCTTGAAGCAACAGGGGGCTTTCAAATGATCAAGAGATTGACGGTTTGCGCGGCGACGTTCCTGTCCGCCGCTGCCAGCCAGGCTGCGGATGTGGTGTTTACGCCGCCGCCTGTAAACGACGAAGTCATTGTGGTCGAGCGGACGGGTTTCAAATGGACCGGTTTTTATCTCGGCGCACTAGCGGGTTATCACTGGACTGATACCGAAGCCGATACGTGGCGGCTGGTGGACAGGGATTTCCAGCTCGACAACTGGCTCGCCGGCGGGTTCTTCGGGTTCAACTATCAGTTTGATAACGATCTGGTTCTCGGCCTGGAGGGTGAGTTCGACTATTCGGCCGGCGCCAATGACCAGACCCTTGATATCATTATTGCCGGCGTGCCCGAGGCCGGGACCGGTGATTTCGACCTCGGCTGGGGTGGTTCGCTAAGGGGCCGGCTCGGCTATGCCTTCGACCGCACGCTGGTCTACGCAACGGCGGGCGGCGAGGTGGCTACGGGCAGCGTGACCGGCAGCGTCCCGTCCTATTCACTGCACACCGGCGAAAAGGTGATGTTGGGCTGGACGGCCGGGGCGGGCATCGAGCAGGCGTTTACCGATCATCTGTTCGGCCGGCTCGAATACCGCTACTCCTATTTCCCGTCGGTCCATCATAGCTTTCGCTGGGACCCGGACTTCAGCATAAAGGCAAGCCAGAGCCTGCTGAAAGCCGGTCTTGGCTACAAGTTCTAGGCCCGACCGCTCCTCGCATTGGCCGGAAGTGCAGGGCGGTCGCGTCCTGCCGGTTGTTGCTGCCGGGTGTCTACTCTGGCCCGGCAGATTTGCGCCGCGATCGCGTCCGCACAGGCGAAGATCGATTTAAAGTAGTATATCAGGTTTTTTTTACTTAAGGTAGAGTTTATAAATTATTTTTGTTAATCAATAAGATAGATATGTATGTGTGCTTTTTATGTACCAGTGTCCGCTTTTCCGAAAATAATAATCTAATTTAAACTATACTAATGCACTCTATGCCCTACCTTTTAATCTGGAAGAGCAACAGGGGTGCATAAAATGATCAAGCGAATTTCAATTCTCGCGGCGGCGTTCGTGCCCGCCATCGGTGCTCAGGCGGCTGACGTGGTTTATACGCCGCCGGTCGTTGAGGATGTCGTTATCGTTGAACAGCCGGGCTTCACCTGGACCGGCTTCTATCTGGGTGCTGCCTTCGGCTATCACTGGACGCAGGCCAATGCCAATACCTACCGCCTCGTCGACAACAGTTTCGATTTCGACAACTGGGTCGGCGGCGCCTTCTTCGGCTACAACTACCAGCTCTCGAATGATGTCGTTGTCGGCGTGGAAGGCGAAGTCGATTACTTCGGCAACTCGGACGACCAGTCGGTTCAGGTGATCATCAGCGGTGCGCCGGAACCGGCGGTCGGCAAGTTCGAGCGCGGCTGGGCCGGTTCGCTGCGCGGCAGGCTCGGTTACGCCATGGACCGGACCCTGATCTATGCCACGGCGGGCGGCGAAGTTGCCAGCGGTAAGGTGGTAGGCTCGACAGCGCTTTATTCGCTCGACACCGGCGAACAGGCAATTCTTGGCTGGACCATAGGCGCGGGCATCGAACATGCCTTCAACGACAACCTGTTCGGTCGCATCGAGTATCGCTACAGCGATTTCCCGAAATACGACAAGAGCTTCAGCTGGGACCCCAATTTCAGCATGGATGCATCGCAGAGCGTCGTGAAGGTCGGCCTCGGCTACAAGTTCTAGCGCCGAAGGATCTGGATAATCAGGCGGATCACCGGGATCACCTGATTATCCCAGCTTTCCGATGAAATACGGTTGGCTGTCGCGCCGAAGGGCGGGTTGCGTGGCAGAGTGATCGGGCGATAATGTTTGCTCGTGAATCACTTGTCACAGGTCCTTCCTTGCCAAATCCGCTCACATTCCGGCTGCGGCTTGCCGCATTGGTTATCGGCGTCTTTCTGATCGGCGCCAATTCGTTCATCCTCAGCCCGATCCTGAGCGATGTCGCCGCATCGCTGAACACCACCGCCGTCCCGATCACCTGGTCGATCTCCGCTTTCGGCGGCGCGACCGGCCTTTCGGCGTTTTTTCTTTCGCGCGTGATCGATCGGTCGGATGCGCGGCTGGTGTTTTCAGCGGCTTTTGTCGTGATGGCGCTCGGCTTTATCGGCTCGGCGGCGACGCCGGTCTGGCAGGGGCTGGCCGCGGGTCAGGCGCTGGTCGGCGTGGCGACAGGCATCCTGCTGCCGGCGATCTATTCGGAGGCGGTGCGGATCGCGCCGGAAGGTCAGGGCGCGCGGTCTCTCGGCATTGTGCTGTCGGGCTGGTCCATTTCCCTTATACTTGGCGTGCCGGTCTCCGCGGCGCTCAGCGATATGCTGGACTGGCGCACCGCCTATTTCGCGCTCGGCGGCATAGCCGCGCTGCAGGCCGTGGCCTTCGCGATGTTCCGTCCCTCCCGGCCGGTTGAGCCAGGCCGCGCGAAGGGGCCGGCCAGACTTCAGGTGTTGCGCATTGTCGGGGTCCGCAGCCTGCTGGTCACCTGCCTGTGCTTCATGAGCGCCTTTTACGGCACCTATGCGCTGCTCGGCCACCATATGCGCGAAACGCTGGGCATCAGCGCCACGGCGGCCAGCATGGCGGCTCTGACCTACGGCGTCGGCTTCGGCATCGGCGGATTTGTCGCCCGGCAGGTGGACCGGCTGGGGCCGAGGCGGGTCTTTCCCTATTTTCTGGCGAGTTCGTGTTTGATCTACCTGATGCTGATCGTCGCAACCCAGACCTTCTGGACCTCGCTTCTGGCAACGCTGGTGCTGGGCTTCGTCAACCATTTCGGGCTGAGTCTCACCGTTCTACTGCTGGCGCAGAGCAAACCTGACGCGCGCGGCATGTTGATCGGCCTCAACATCACGGTGACCTATATCGCCGTGTTCTGTGGCCCTTTGCTGATGAGCGCGCTTTATGCGGCGGATGGTTTCGGCGCGGTTTCGCTGATGGCCGCCATCCTGGTCGCGGTCGCGGTCATTCTGAACTGGCGCATCCGCCGGATCTGATCAGTCGTGAAGTTGCCGCGCGATCGGCGGCCCGACCTCGAAGGCGCTGAAGCGGACGTTCAGCCCGGCGCGTTCCGGCGTGCAGGCGGTCATGCCGACAAGGGCATCGGCGGCCGGGAAGGGGCAAAGCCGCGCCATCTGCCATTTTCCGTCGCCGAGATGAAACTGGACACGAACGGCATCGTCATGCCGGGTGATCCGGATAGAAACCGGCGTTTCCGGCGTTGCTGAATGAAGCGGGATCACCGACCAGTCGGAGACATCGCGGGTCACGACCGTCGAAAAATGCATCAGGCCGTCAGTGAATTCGATCCCGGCCTTGATCCAATGGGTCCCATCGATCCGGAGCATGATGCCGGCCTGATCGTAAAGCGCCTGATAATCGGCGCTGACGGTGAGGCTGGCGGAGAAATCGCCGGTCACCGGTTCCAGCCAGGCGTGGCCGCTGTCACGGGTGAAGCCGTAGAAGGTCTCGCGCCAGAAATCGGTCGCCTTTTCGGTGACGAGCGTCAGCGTTGCCCCATCCGCGGACCACTCGGCCGGCTCGTTCAGCCATGTGCGCATCGCCCGGTCCCCTTATTGCGGCAGTTGATAGTCCTTGAGGCGGTCCTCGCGGACGGAGTAGAGCTTGCCGCTTTCGGTGAAATCGGGCCGCGTCAGCCCCACGATCTTTGCCGCAACCTCGCTTGGATGCGGCAGCGTCATCGGGTCCTCGCCGGGCGCTGCCTGGGCGCGCATCGCGGTGCGGGTGCGGCCGGGATCGACGCTGTTGACCTTGAGCCCGGTATGAGCGGTTTCGCCGGCCCAGGTGCGGGCCAGTGCCTCGACGGCGGCCTTGGACGCCGCATAGGGCCCCCAGAACGGGCGGCAGGTATGGGCGACGCCGGAGGACAGCAGCACCGCGCGCCCGGCATCCGACTGCGTCAGCAGCGGCTCCAGCGAACGGATCAGCCGCCAGGTGGCGGTCACGTTGACGGTCATGACCTGTTCGAACACCTTGGCTTCGACATGGGCGAGCGGCGAGACGACGCCGAGCACGCCGGCATTGGCGACCATGATGTCGAGCTTGCCCCAGCGCTTGAAGATCGAGCCGCCGAGCCGGTCGATAGCGCCCATATCGGCAAGATCCATCGGCACCAGCGTGGCCGAACCATTGCCGTCGGCCTTGATCGCATCATCGAGTTCTTCCAGCCCGCCGACGGTGCGCGCGCAGGCAATCACATGCGCGCCTTCGCTAGCGAGCGTGAGCGCGGTAAAATAGCCGATGCCGCGGGAGGCGCCGGTCACGACGGCCAGCCGCCCTTCGAGTGGTTTGGACATGGTATGCTCCGGAAGTGTTTTCAGCCGTTGCCGGCCAGAAGCTCTACTCTCGAAAACTCGCCCTCATGCTCCTTGTCGAGCAGCCGGGTCGGGTAATCGCCGGTGAACTGGTGATCAGTGAACTGCGGCAGCGCGTTGTTGCGCTTCTGGCCGCCGACTGCCTCGTAAAGCCCGTCGAGCGACAGGAATTGCAGCGAATCCGCGCCGATGAAGCGGCACATGTCGGCAAGCGTCTCGTGATTGTTGGCGAGCAGCTTGTCGCGGTCGGGCGTGTCGATGCCGTAATAATCCGGATAGTAGATCATCGGGCTCGCGACCCGGATATGCACTTCCTTGGCGCCGGCCTCGCGCAGCATCTGCACGATCTTCACCGACGTGGTGCCGCGCACGATCGAATCGTCGATCAGCACCACGCGGGCCCCGGCGATCACCGCCTTGTTGGCCGAATGCTTCAGCTTGACGCCGAAGGCGCGGATCTGCTGGGTCGGCTCGATGAAGGTGCGGCCGACATAGTGATTGCGGATGATGCCGAGTTCGAACGGAATGCCGCTTTCCTGGGCGTAGCCGATCGCGGCCGGCGTGCCGCCATCGGGCACCGGCACCACGACATCGGCTTCCACCGGCGCTTCCCTGGCAAGGTTGAAACCCATATTCTTGCGGGTCTGGTAGACATTGCGGCCGCCGACGATCGAGTCCGGGCGCGCGAAATAGACATATTCGAACAGGCAGAGCCGTTCGGGCTGTTTCAGCGCCGGCTTGCGGCTGTCGATCGAGATCGAGCCGTCGGGCTGGACTTCGCAGATCACCACTTCGCCGTTTTCGACATCGCGGATGAATTTCGCGCCGATAATGTCGAGCGCGCAGGTCTCCGAACAGAAGATCGGCTTGCCGTCGAGTTCGCCCATCACCAGCGGGCGGATGCCCGTCGGGTCGCGCGCGGCGATCAGCTTGGTACGGGTCATCGCGATCATCGAATAGCCGCCTTCCATCTGGCCGATGGCATCGATGAACCGGTCGGAGGAGGTCTTGGCGCGCGAGCGGGCGATGAGGTGCAGCACCACCTCGGTATCGGAGGTCGACTGACAGATCGCGCCGTCGGAGATCAGCTTGCGCCGCATCGACAGACCATTGGTGAAATTGCCATTATGGGCGATCGCGATGCCGCCGACGCCGAGTTCGGCAAACAGCGGCTGGACGTTGCGCAGCACGGTTCCGCCGGTGGTCGAATAGCGCACATGGCCCATCGCCATCGAGCCGCCGAGGCTCTCCAGCATGGCGGGATCGGTGAAGTGATCGCCGACGAGGCCGAGATGGCGTTCGGAGCGGAACTGCTGGCCGTCATAGGAGACGATGCCCGCCGCTTCCTGGCCGCGATGCTGAAGCGCATGCAGGCCAAGCGCAGTCAGCGCCGCCGCATCGGGATGGCCCAGAATGCCGAATACGCCGCATTCCTCATGCAGCGTATCGTCATCAATGCTGAAATCGTCGCTCACGTCAAAACTGGTGCTCATCATCTGGTCCGGATAAGGCGGGGCAGGGCGGTCCGCTGTAAATTCATATCGACTTATATAGTCTCGGTCGAAGCCTGTACATCGGGCGGAAGGATCACAATCGTCTTACCATCGATTTCGGCCACCACGCGGCCTTGCGCGGGCACAAGATAGGTCTCGATCTCTTCGCCGCCCGGCAGAAGGGCCTCGAGCTTGTCGGCCAGTATATCGAGCAGCGGCTTGGACTTCGCGTTCCTGATCCAGTCCGGGCTCTGCGCGTCGCCGACCAGCCAGTTCCAGAAGGCAACCGCGACGGCCAGAATGAGAACGCCGCGCAAGAGGCCGAAAACGAAACCCAGCGAACGGTCGAGCACGCCGACGCGACTGTCGATAATATAGTCGGCAAATCGCGTTGTAACCAGCGAAAGAAGCAGCAGCGCCACCAGAAAAATAATGGCGAAGGCGGCAGCCATCGCCAGACGCGGGTCGCTGAGCAGGTTTTGAAGCATCGGCGCGAGATAGGGATAGCCGAGATAGGCGATCACGGCGGACAGGCCCCAGGCCAGAAGCGCCAGGATCTCGCGGGAAAGACCTCGGACCATGGCCAGAAGCGCGGAAAACAGAACGACCAAAACGACGATCAGGTCAAACAGGGTCACTGGCATTCATTGCTCCGCTCGTCTTTCGGCCATGCCTGCGGCCAGATTCTGGTTGGATCGACGCCGGAAACCTCAAAAATCGCCGTCGTCATTCGTACGCTCCACCATTTTTCCGCCCGCAATCTCAGCTACAAGCTCCGGTAGAGTCTCGAATCCTTTTAACCCGTTTCCCGTGACTGTTGCAATTTCAACCGTGCCGGCCGGAAGAACGGCACTGGAAAAGCCGAGTTTTGCGGCTTCTTTCAGTCGCTGAACGGCGTGGGCGACGGGTCTGATCGCGCCGGACAGGCTGATTTCGCCGAAATAAACAGAATCAGCGGGCAGGGCAAGGCCGGCCAGCGACGAAATCAGCGCCGCCGCCACCGCGAGATCGGCGGCCGGCTCGGTGACGCGATAGCCGCCGGCGACATTGAGATAGACATCGTGATTGCCGAGCCGGACGCCGCAATGGGCTTCC
Source organism: Martelella mediterranea DSM 17316 (assembly GCF_002043005.1). Taxonomy (NCBI): domain Bacteria; kingdom Pseudomonadati; phylum Pseudomonadota; class Alphaproteobacteria; order Hyphomicrobiales; family Aurantimonadaceae; genus Martelella; species Martelella mediterranea. The sequence continues at coordinate 2,854,521 of NZ_CP020330.1, forward strand.
AGCACGGCGAGAATCATCGAAAGCCGTGCCGAATCCCAGCCGACCACCGCGCGTCGCGGCGTGCCGAGCGAGGTGGGCGCGACCAGCGCCTGAATTTCCACCAGCACCGGGCGGGTGCCTTCCATGCCGGCGAACACAGCCGCGCCCGGGGCCTTCTCGTTGCGTTCGCCGAGAAATAGTTCGGACGGATTGGCGACCTCGCGCAGGCCCTTGTCGCCCATTTCGAACACGCCGATCTCATCGGTCGCGCCGAAGCGGTTCTTGACGGTGCGCAGGATGCGGTAGTGATGGCCGCGCTCGCCCTCGAAATAGAGCACGGCATCGACCATGTGCTCGACCACGCGCGGCCCGGCGATTTGGCCTTCTTTTGTGACGTGGCCGACCAGCACCATGGCGGCGCCCGTCTGCTTGGCGAAGCGGATCATCGCCTGCACGCCGGTGCGCACCTGTGTCACCGTGCCGGGGGCGGCTTCCGCCATGTCGGACCAGAGCGTCTGGATCGAATCGATGATCACGAGGTCGGGACGATCACCGTGGGCAAGCGTTGCCAGAATGTCCTCGACATTGGTTTCGGCGGCCAGCATCACCTTTGTGTCGGCCGCGCCCAGCCGCTTTGCCCGAAGCCTGACCTGCGCGATCGCTTCTTCGCCGGAGACATAGATGATACGCTGGTTCTGACGCGAGAGAGCGGCGGCCGCCTGCATCAGCAGCGTCGACTTACCGATACCGGGATCGCCGCCGACAAGCACCGCAGAGCCGCGCACGAAACCGCCGCCGGTCACCCGGTCGAGTTCGGCAATCCGGCTCTGGACGCGCGGCGCTTCCTCGCTTTCGCCATCCAGCGGAACGAGGGCGACCGGACGGCCCTTCTTCGGGGAGCGGGCAGGCCCGCCGCCGATGCCGGCGGTCGGATTTTCCTCGACGATGGTGTTCCACGCGCCGCAGGCATCGCAGCGTCCGGACCAGCGCGGCGTGACCGATCCGCAATTCTGGCAGATGAACTGGGTTTTCGGTTTGGCCAAGGTCTCGTCTTTTCGGGAGCGGTTTCAGTCCGGCTGGATATAACGGCGGTTATAGCGCAAGCCAAGGGAGGTCAGCAATTCATACCCGATCGTGCCCGCCGCCGCCGCTGCGTCGTCCAGCGCGATATTGGGGCCGAACAGCTCGACATAATCGCCGGCCCTGACCGCGCCTTCGGGCAGATCGGTAATGTCGAAAATTGTCATATCCATGGTGATGCGGCCGAGGATGGGCACGCGATGACCGGCTATAAAGCCCATGCCGCCTGAAGGAACGGCGTCGCGCAGCGGCACGCCGGTGCCCGATTTGGCGCGCAGATACCCATCGGCATAGCCGGCCGAAACGATGGCGAGGCGGCTTTCGCGGTCAAGCTGCTGGGTCGCGCCATAGCTGACATTCTCGCCCTTTTTCGCAAACCGCGTCTGGATGATTCGGGCCTCGGCGGTGGCGGCCGGTTGCAACTTTTTCGATGCGCCCGGCGCCGAATCGCCGCCGTATAGCGCGATGCCCGGCCGGGTCAGCTCGAAATGATAGTCGGCGCCGAGCAGGATGCCGGCGGAGGCGGAAAGGCTGGCCTCGACCCCTTCGAAGGCGTTTGCGACATCGCGGAAGCGCGCCAGTTGCTCGCGGTTCATCGGCGCTGCCGCATCATCGCCGCAGGCGAGGTGGGAGAGCACCAGAACCGGCGAAAAACTTGCCGGCCTGGCGTCATCGGCGGCCAGCCGCAGCGCCTCGTCATGGGAAAGGCCGAGCCGGTTGAAGCCGGTGTCGACCTGCAGCGCGCAAGGATAGTCGCCATAATCGGCGATCGCGGCGAAGAAGAAGGCGAGCTGTTCCTCGCTCGCCAGCACCGGCACGAGGCCGTTTCCGAAAAACATCGCCTCGGTGCCCGGCCACATGCCGGAGAGCACGAAGATGCGGGCGTCTGGCGCGAACCGGCGCAGGGTCGCGCCCTCTTCGGGAACAGCGACGAAGAAATCCGCCGCGCCCGCCTCATAAAGCGCCTCGCCGACATCCTCGATGCCGAGCCCGTAGCCATCCGCCTTTACGACTGCGCCGGTGCGGGCCGTGCCCGAGAGTGCGCGCATGGTCCGCCAGTTGCTGACGATTGCCGAAAGGTCGACCGTCAGCCGGGCAGGGGCGGCATCGAAACCGATTTCGGTCTCCATGAATTCATTCGAATATTCAGTCATGAAACTGCCGTTCGTTGCGTTGTTACGGCATGTATAGCGCGTTTATCGCGTCTGACACAGAATTATTCGTCAAAACTTGAATAGGATGGATCCGCCAGATCGGCAAAGCGGGTATAGGCCGCCTGGAAGGCGAGGTTGGCCGTGCCGGTCGGTCCGTGACGCTGCTTGGCGATGATCACGTCGGCGGTGCCCTTGACCTTGTCGAGCTTCATCTTCCACTCGTCATAAGCAGGGTCATCAGGATCGCGCGGCTCGAGATTCTGGACGTAGTATTCCTCGCGGTAGACGAACAGCACCACGTCGGCGTCTTGCTCGATCGAGCCCGATTCGCGAAGGTCGGAAAGCTGCGGGCGCTTGTCCTCGCGGTTTTCCACCTGTCGGGAAAGCTGGGAGAGCGCGATGATCGGCACGTTCAGTTCCTTGGCGAGCGCCTTCAGCCCGGTGGTGATTTCGGTCACCTCCTGCACGCGGTTCTCGCCGGATTTTTTCGAGCCGGTCATGAGCTGCACATAGTCGACCACCAGCACGTCGAGCCCGCGCTGACGCTTCAGCCGCCTTGCGCGCGCGGAAAGCTGCGCGATCGAGATGCCGCCGGTCTGGTCGATATAGAGCGGCACTTTCTGCATGGTCTGCGAGCAGGCCACCAGCTTGTCGAAATCCGCCTCGGTGATGTCGCCGCGACGGATCTTGGAGGAGGACACCTCGGTCTGCTCGGAAATGATACGGGTGGCGAGCTGCTCGCCGGACATTTCCAGCGAGTAGAAGGCGACGACGCCGCCCTGCTTGGCCTCGATCGTGCCGTCGGGCAGCACTTCGGGCTCATAGGACGAGGCGACGTTCCAGGCGATATTGGTGGCAAGCGAGGTCTTGCCCATGCCGGGACGACCGGCAAGGATGATCAGGTCGGAGCGCTGCAGCCCGCCCATCTTGGCGTCCAGCGTGGCGAGCCCGGTGGAGATGCCGGAGAGGTGGCCGTCGCTCTCGAACGCCTTGCCGGCCATGTCGATCGCGATCGATACGGCGTTCTCGAAGGTCTGGAACCCGCCCTCGTAGCGGCCGGTTTCGGCGAGCGCGAACAGCTTGCGCTCGGTCTCCTCGATCTGTTCGGACGGCGGCATGTCGATCGGCGCGTCATAGGCGGTGTTGACTACGTCCTCGCCGATCTCGATCAACTGGCGGCGGATCGCCAGATCGTAGATCGTGCGGCCGTAATCCTCGGCATTGATGATGGTCACGGCTTCCGCCGCAAGGCGCGCCAGATACTGCGCCACCGTCAGGTCGCCGACCTTGACGTTGGCGGGCAGGTGGGTCTTGAGCGTGATCGTGTTGGCGATCTTGTCCATGCGGATCGTATCGCCGGCAAGCTCGTAGATCTTGCGGTGGAGCGGCTCGTAGAAATGCTCGGGCTTCAGAAAGTCCGAAACCCGGTAGAAGGCCGAGTTGTTGACCAGGATCGCGCCCAGAAGCGCCTGCTCGACTTCCAGATTGTTCGGCGCTTCGCGTTGCGGTGCGGCGGCTTGGAAGGATGGCGCAAGATCGTTCATGGTGACTTTCCGGAGGTTGGGTGACCCAAGCATAGACGAATGAAGGCGGAGTTGAAGGCCCGACGTGGTTCTCAACACCAATTCACAGGTCATGAAAATAAACGTCGTCTTTCAGCGCCGCAGCCTTGACATGATTCGTCGCCGACACTCGATGAAAATGATACACCCGCAGGCCGGAAAACGAAAAACCCGGCCTTTCGCAAGACCGGGTCGGTATTCTCACTGGACGGCCCATCAGCGTGTCATCAACTCTGTTGGATGACTTTCTCTGTGAACCTTGCATTGAGGGTCACGACGATTTTTCGCATGACTGCTGCGATCGCGACGATTGGCTTTTTGCCGGCTTCGACAAGGCGCTTGTAGAAGGCGGCGAACTCGCCCCTTCCGCGGGCGGCCTGCATGGCCGGCATGAACAGGATGGTGCGCATGACGGGTCTGCCGCCGCGCATTCTCCGGTAACCGATCTTGTTGCCGCTCTCGTTTGGGTGCGGCGCCAGGCCGGCCAGCGCCGCCGCCTTCTTTCGATCCAGCGTCCCGAGTTCGGGCATTGTGGCGATCAGGGCGGCGGCGGTTGTCTCCGCGATGCCGGTCATCGCCATTGCGATGCTGGCCCTGGCTGCAAAGGCTTCGCTGCGCATGAGCATGCGGATTTCCTTGTCGAGCAGCGCGATCTGGCGATTGATGGCAGCGAGCATGGCCTTGAAGGTGACGGCAAGTTCACGTCCGCCCGGCGCCATGGCGCGGTTTTGCTCGGCGACCCTGATGGCGACCAGATCGGCGCGGCGGCGCACAAGGGCCTTGAGCCTTGCCTCTTCAGGGTTTTCAGCCTGCCACAGGGACAGGCTTGCCCAGCGTTCCATGCCATAGGCGACCATTTCCCGGGCATCGATCGCATCGCTCTTGCCGACCCGTCCACGCGAACGAATGAAGGCCTTGAGCCTGCGCGTATCGGCCCGGTGAACGGCAAGGCCGCGCCGCAGGCACTCTTCGATCAGGACGGTTTCATACCCGCCGGTGGGTTCGCAGATGACCAGATCTGCCTCGCAGTTTCGCAGGAAGCGACGAATATCCCTGCTGCGATTGGCGATGACGGTGGCCGGACCGCCGCAGGAAACGGCGATCGTGTCCTTTGCAACGTCGCAACCAAGACAGATGTGCGGAGGGTGATGCAAAACGACCATGGCGATGCTATCCTTTCAAGGCATGCTTGGGATTGTTTGCGGGCGTGGCAATCAGCGGCCCAATCAACTCTTCAAGCGGTTGCTCGGTGCAACAGTGACCTTGATGACAGCGGGTATTCCACCCAATGCTCGGACGGTCGGCTGTTGCAGCAGCTGCGGGCAAGCCAACGGCCCGCAGCTGCATCACAACAATAGCGCAGATCCGACAAACAATGCTCGGGCTTGACCCGAGCATCCAGGCCACACGGAAAACGCGGCCTGCACCCTCGGGTCAAGCCCGAGGGTGACGCCCCAAGTGTGGGGCGAGCCATGCGGCAAGGCCAAAAGCCTTACTTGTCTTCTTCTTCGCCGGCTTCCTCGGAAGCTTCCGGGGCTTCTTCGGTTTCCTCGTCCAGATCGTAATCGGCATCCGGGTTGAAGAAGTCTTCCGGGCGCAGCGCGTCCTCGTCGACGCCGTAGATCGCGTCGGCGGAGGTGAGGTCTTCACCCTTGGCCTGGCGCTCGGCTTCTTCCTTGGTGCGGGCGACGTTCAGCTCGATCGAGATCTCGACTTCGGCATGCAGGTGCAGCTCCACATTGTGCAGGCCAACGGTCTTGATCGGGGTGTGGAGCACGACCTGGTTGCGGCCGACATTGAAGCCTTCCGCGGCGAGGATTTCAACGACGTCGCGGGCTGCGACCGAACCGTAGAGCTGGCCGGTTTCGCCGGCGGCGCGCACGGCGATGAAGGACTTGCCTTCGAGCACGTCGGCAACCTTCTGGGCTTCGTTCTTGCGCTCGAGGTTGCGGGCTTCGAGCACCGCGCGCTCGGCCTCGAAACGGGCCTTGTTGGCGGCGTTGGCGCGCAGCGCACGGCCGGTCGGCAGCAGGTAGTTACGCGCATAGCCATCGCGAACCTTAACGGTTTCGCCCATCTGGCCAAGCTTGGCGATGCGTTCAAGCAGGATTACGTCCATGGTTCATTCCTTTCATCATCATCATTATTGGTGGGCGCGCCCGGTGAAAGAGCGATCGCCCGACGCGTGTCGAGAAGGCCCATGGTGATGAATACCAGGGCCGGGAAGGTAAAGATCAGCGAGAGGTAGGAGAGAATGATCACCGGCACGGCCCAGCTCTTGCCGCGGGCGGCAAGATGCATGCGGGCAAGGCCGGAAAGCAGGAACCCGCCGCCGAAGGCGCCGAGGCAGGCAGCACCAATCAGTCCGATCGTGCCGCCGAAGAAGGTCGCGACGAGGGCCGCCAGAAACACGAAGATCGCATTCGTGCTCATGCGCAGCGCTACGGCCACATCTTCGCGCGGACGGTTGGAAAGCCCGGATGCGATGGCGATGCGGCTGGCGAAATGGAAGGCGACGAACAGCAGGATCACCGAGGTCGCGCCCTGCACCATCGGCAGCAGCAGGGTGAACATGCTCTTGAATTGCGCGATCACCGCCGCGTCGCCGGCCAGTTCGGGGTTTTCGGCGGTCAGCGCCGCGGCGAAGGCGTCGATGATCTGGCCGGTGGTCTCCGGGCCGTAGCCCGCGACCGCGCCGACCACGATCAGCGCCAGCGTGACGGCGGCGCAGAGATGCATCATGATGTCGGCGAGCGGATACCAGGCCATCTGGCCTTCCGGCCCGCCGATCTCGGTGGCCGGGCGGGCGAGATTGCCGAGATGGCTGAGCCAGCCGGCCGGGATCAGCGTGACAGCCAGCGTATAAAGCGCGAAGAACGGCGAGGCGAGCGCAAGGCCAAGCGCGCCGGCAACCACGATGCCGACGATCGCGGGCAGGAGGCCATAGCCGAGACCGGCAATCAGGATGGGAAGCGCGGAGGCGGCGGCAAGCAGCGTCGAAAACAGCACGGTGACGCCGGCGGCATAGGCAAGCGCGAAGGCCGCGACGCCGGAAAGCGCACCGATCAGCAATGTTCTTGCGTTAAGCGTCTTCATCTCGCTGTCCTGCCGTTCAAGCAGTTAGGGAAAGCCTCGTTTCCCAACCTGGGTCTATTTTTCGGCTGCTGCGCGCCCACCGCGCCGGAGCCAATCCCTCATGCGTCATGCTCGGGCTTGAGCCAAGGATGACGCGGAGAGTGCGGAAGGCGAGGGGCATAGCCTCCCGCCTTCCATAAGCATAAACCTTACGAAACGACGTAGGGCAGAAGGCCGAGGAAGCGGGCGCGCTTGATGGCGCGGGCCAGTTCACGCTGCTTCTTCTGGCTGACGGCGGTGATGCGCGAAGGCACGATCTTGCCGCGTTCGGAAATGTAACGCTGCAGCAGACGTACGTCCTTGTAGTCGATCTTGGGCGCGTTGGCGCCGGAGAACGGGCAGGTCTTGCGACGGCGGTTGAACGGGCGACGCGTCGGGATAGAAGCGATGGCTACCATTTTCTTGATCCTTTATCTCGTAAACGCGATTAGAAGCGCGGGCGGCGTTCGCCGCGGTCGCCGCCGCGATCGCCACGGTCACCGCGATCACGGTTGTCACGGCCGCCTTCGCGTCCGCCGTCACGGCGGGGACGGTCGTCGCGGTCGCGCTTCTGCATCATCGCCGACGGGCCTTCCTCGTGCTCCTCGACCTTGATGGTCATGTAGCGCAGGATGTCTTCATTGATGCGCATCTGGCGTTCCATCTCGTGGATCGCGGCAGCAGGTGCATCGATGTCCATCAGCGCGTAATGCGCCTTGCGGTTCTTCTTGATGCGGTAGGTGAGGGACTTCAGGCCCCAGTTTTCGATACGGCCGACCTTGCCGCCGTTTTCCTCGATCAGTCCCTTGTACTGCTCGACGATGGCGTCAACCTGCTGGGCCGTGATGTCCTGGCGGGCCAGGAACACGTGTTCGTAAAGTGCCATTGATATTTGCCTTTCTTGCGTTTCCAGGACCCGGAATTCGGCGGCTAAGCCTCAACGACTGCTCCTGAGGGGAAACCCCGGCAAGAAAAGCGTTAGACGAGACGGTCGAGAGCGGCGACACGGGAGGCAGGCGCTTTTACCGCGCCAGGCATTTCCGCCACAGCGAAAACAGCCCTCCGTTCAGCCACCAGCCTGAAGACCGGACCTTTGGATGAGCGGCTTATACGGATTTTCGGGCGGAATGCAAGGGGGGGTGGAGTTGGCGGGGTGGCGGGGAAATCAACTTCGTGACTCCATATCGCAGGATCGCTCCAGTAGTTGATGCTCCCCGCAATCTGCCATTTCGTCTGCACAGAATTTCCGTAGTCTTGTTCTAAAAATACGGACCTCACAATACTAGTATTAGACCGTGTTAGCTATCGCCGCTACATCGTCCACACTTTCGCCTCTCGCAGATAACTAGGAACTTCATGGTCACGTGCTGCTGGATGATTTTCCAGTATCATTCGCAACGTACGCACAGCATCAAAGGCTTGGATGATTAAATTTCTCTGTTCGGCGACATATTTTTGGTCGAAATCATTTTCTTCTACTGTGTGTGCCGGTTTCTGACGTATTTTGCGAACCGCTCGGAAGTTGCTAAACATCTCTGCCGTCCCTGTTGGTTCTGCTGGTCTGAATTTCTTCCTTGTCCACTCTTCAAGGAGTTGAATCGTGCCTTTCGGCTGCGTGACTCGGTTTCCATCTTCGTCGGTCAAGTTTCGATTGAGCTCCAGGTCACCCTTAAAGAAATCTCGGTTCAGGTCGTCGCTCAATAGCTGATCAAGTAGCAATGCAAATTCGCGAAATTCTTTCTTTGTGGGCCTTATCAATATCCCGAACCCGCTTATACGTTTCGCCTCGGTTCGGAAAAGTTTGGGCTTTCTCATGAGTACGCAAATCTGATTGATTTCGATTTTCTCTTGCAAAAATGCATTATAAATTGATATTCGTTCAGGGAATTCTCCCATGATTTGGGTTCGGAAAAAGTCCGGATGCAATTTATAATTGCCGGGCAGCTCATGTTTCTGCATTTCGATTTGTAGTACCTCGGGCAAGTCGTGCAGGTATCGTAGAAAGGCAGCCATCGCCCGATGCATGTCTTCATCATACGCAAAGCCGAATTCAAAAAACTCCAAGCCGTCTAGAACTACTGCGCGGTCTGCTATCTGCGTACCTTCCTTCTGTAGGATTCGCCCGTGAATATCGTCGACATCAAAGTCAAACCGAGGATCATTTCTATACCACTCGAGGGCACGCAGGTCGAACGCTCGGTAGCTGAGTTGGGGCGCACCTTCCTTAAGGGCTCGGGTGAACGGTGCCGTCTCGCTGGCCCCCGCTTTTCGCTCTTTGAGCAACTCTGGGGAGGGATAGAGACAGCCTTCAAGACCGTCGGCCTCAATTTTTCTGAGTTGCACGTCGATCGGTTCCGCCGGGAAAGCCTTGATATGGGGATTGGGATGTCGGTCGCCACGCACCAAGTCCAACCTACTCTCGGCTATTAGCTCGCGAATAGCTTCGACATCACTAACGTTTGCTAACGGGAACACACCTAGACCGTTGAAATCACCGGACCCTAGATATTGGGATACTACCTTCTCCAAAATAGCGTTCTTGCGGTCAGCGCACATGGTCCAAATCCATTTTCACTGTGGTTTGCTAATTAATGCAGATACGGCTGATGTTCATCGGCAATGCCAAACCATTCTCCGCGCAAAGACCACGAATCACAGACCCTCCAGAGTACAGTGTCACCTGATTGTGAATGCCCCCAAATTCACGTTTTTTGTTGAACAACTCAACGGTCTTTACGGCCCGAAAACTATTCTTCTCGCGGCCAGCGCGAAAGTCAATTTATCTAGTTTGGAATCGAGGCGAGACAGCAGTACGTTGAGAACAATTAAGACTTACTTTGATGAGGAGCGCTTTAAGCAAAAGCACACACATGCATGTGTATGCCGCAAGCAACACCGAAACGTGGAACGTCACAAGCGGCTTTTGGGAAGCGGCCCCATCGCTTCGGCTGGCGTCGATAATGTAGAGGAGGTTGATGATACAGAAGCCGGTGTCATTGCTGCTCGGCACATCGGAATAGCCGCAGCGATGCTGATGGTCTTGTGCCACAGTGCCGCCTTGTACCTCACCCCACCGCCGTCTCCGCATCCGCCCGTTTCACCACCCGATGCTGATCCTCCCCGAGCCCCTGTTTCCAGTAGCTGGAAATATAGAGCTGGTCCGGCCCAAGCCCGCGTTCCTGCCTCAGATACGCCCGCACACGCCGCATGGTTTCGAATTCGGCGGCGCACCAGGCGTAGACGCGGCCCGTTCGCCAGGGGAGCGCGCGGACGAAGGTTTCGAATTTTTGCGGGTGATGGCCGGGTTCGGGGTTGATGAGCCAGTGCAGGGTGACGCCGTCGGGGTGGGGGAGGTCCTGGCGGTCCGCTTCGCTCTGGATCTCGATCACCGCGTCGCCGACGGCATCGGCGGGCAGCGCCTCCAGATTGACGGCGATGGCGGGGAGCGCGGTCATGTCGCCGAGGACGAGATACCAGTTGGCCCCGGGCGCAAGCGGCTTGGCCGGTCCCGGTCCGCCGACGGTGATCGTCTCGCCGGGCTTTACGGTCTGCGCCCATGACACGGCCGGTCCGCCGCTGCTGTGGTCGCCGTGGAGCGCGAAATCGATGTCGAGGGCGTCCGCCGTCTGGCGGCGGATCGTGTAGGTGCGCACCAGCGGCTTTTCATCCGGGCCGGGCAGCATCAGCTTCACATAGCCGCCGTCCTGCTGAAGGGGGAACTCTGCCATGGCCGGCCCGCCAAGGGAAACGCGGCGCATGTTCGGGGTGATTTGCGCCGTTGAGATGACCTCAAAGCGCTTCGGTTCTGGTCTTTTGTTCATGGATTTAATATGACTATTTTAGTCCAGTTTGGCAATATCCCGCGCGAGGCCTATACCAGCGCCCAGATATACGCCGCATAGGCCGCCAGCATCGCCGCCCCCGTCGCCCGGTGGAATTTCGGGGCGAAGAACAGCATCAGCGCGAAGAACACGGTCGCGGCCAGCATCACCGGCACGTCGAATGTGGCGAAGCCCTCCGGCACGGGCAGCGGCGCGATCACGGCGGTGGCGCCGATGATGCAGAGCACGTTGAAGATGCAGGAGCCGGTGACATTGCCGATCGCCACGTCCGAGTGGCGCTTGAGGGCGGCGACGACGGCGGTTGCGAGTTCCGGCAGGCTGGTGCCGAGCGCGACGACCGTCAGCCCCACCACCGCGTCGGATATGCCGAAATGGGCGGCAAGCTCGGTCGCGCCGCGGATCAGCAGTTCCGCGCCGATGATCAGCAGGATGAGCCCCGCGACGATCAGCACTGTCATCTTCCACACCGGCATCGCGCCATCGGCCGGCAGTTCCGGCGCGGTGTCCGCGGCGGCGGCGAAGCGATAGGTTCTGAAAAGGTAAAGCGCGAGCAGCGCCAGCAGCACGACGCCGGCAAGCCTGCCGATCACGTCAAACTGCACCAGAAGCAGCAGCAGCACGGCGGAGGCCGTCATGGCGATGGCATCGCGGCGCACATTCCTGTCCCAGGCGGAAATCGGGAAGATCACCGCGGCCGCGCCGACGATCAGCAGGATATTGGCGATGTTGGAGCCGACCACATTGCCAAGCGCGATGCCCGGCGAGCCGGTGAGCGCGGCGCGGACGGAAACCAGAAGCTCCGGCAGCGAGGTGCCGAAACCGACAATCACCAGCGACGCCACCAGCGGCGATATCCCCATCCGTCGCGCGGTCGCAACCGCACCTGAAACCAGCCATTCCGCCCCGAAATAAAGCCCGATCAGACCGAGCGCGATATAAAGAAAATCCAATGCAAGTCCCCATTCTGGCCGGGCGTCGCCGGCGTTTGGGTTGGATATGGGGGCTTACGCGCAAGAGACAATGCGTCGATGAGGAAATTGGGTGGGGAAGCGCCGCGATCTGGGCGAAAGTGCTGCGCACCGCGCCGCAGCCATCAATCTCCGCCCTTGAGGGGGAGATGTCGCGAAAGCGACAGAGAGGGGTAAAGGGCGCAAGCCCTAAAAGCCGCATACGCCGTGCTCTCGGAGAGGGTTCACCCCTCTCTGCCCCTGTCGGGGCATCTCCCCCTCAAGGGGGGAGATTGTCTGGGGGCTATGCGGCCTCTCTCAGATCGGCGCGGGGAAGGTCCGGTGCACCCGTGCGATATCGCCGAGAATATCGTCGGTCATGGCGACGTCTGCTGCGGCGATGTTGGTCTTGAGTTGCTCCATCGAGGTCGCGCCGATGATGGCGGCGGTCACGAAGGGGCGGGACAGCACGAAGCCGAGCGCCATCTGCGCCGGGTCCAGCCCGTGGGTTTCGGCGAGCTTGCAATAGGCGTCGACCGCCGGTTCCTGATGCTCCTGCAGCCGGCCGCCGAGATCGGCAGACGAGACCGCCGCGCGCGAGCCGTCCGGCAGCTTCCCGTTGCGGTATTTGCCGGTCAGAAGCCCGGCGGCGAGCGGCGAGAATGCCAGAAGGCCGACATCCTCGTGATAGGCGAGTTCCGCCATGTCGAGATCGTGGTGGCGGTAGAGCAGATTGTACTCGTTCTGGACGGTCGCGATCCGCGCCCGGTCCTTCGCCTCGGCGCGTTCGAGGTATTTCATCGCGCCCCAGCAGGTCTCGTTTGAAAGCCCGATCGCGCGGATCTTGCCGGCCTTCACCAGCTCATCCAGCGTATCCAGCGTCTCGGCGATATCGATGCGCGCCCGGAACCGGTCCTGCCCGAAGGGGGAATAGGACCACGAATTGCGGAAATGGAAATGGTTCCGGTTCGGCCAGTGCACCTGGTAGAGGTCGATGTAATCGGTCTTCAGCCGCTTCAGGCTGTCGTCGAGCGCCGTGCGGATGCCCTCCGGCGTCAGCGGGCTGCCATTGCGCACCCAGGGGCGGCCGGGGCCCGCCACCTTGCTGGCGAGCACGATATCGTCGCGCTTCTTGCGCGCGCTCAGCCATGCGCCGATGAATTCCTCGGTGCGGCCGTAGGTTTCCGGGCCGATCGGGGTCACCGGATACATCTCGGCGGTGTCGAAGAAGTTGACGCCGTTTTCCACGGCATAGTCCATCTGGGCGGAAGCTTCCTCCAACGTGTTCTGCGTGCCCCATGTCATGGTGCCGAGACAGATTTGCGAAACCCTGATGCCGGTGCGGCCCAAACTTTTGATTTTCATGAATATACCTTGAGAAACGACTTGCGTGATCAGTGACGCGACTTTAGCCGGAACCATCCGGTACGCAAGCGTATCCGGGCTTTTTTCGGTGTCGGCCTTGTGGAACCGCATTGTGGCGCGCCCTTGACTTGCGCGATCGAAACGTCAATTGGAGAACGAAAACCGACGCGATCCGGTACTATAAGGAACGCGCGGGGAGGTTTCACGGCAAAGAGGCTGATTGAGATGAGCGTTGCATTCACCTTTCCCGGTCAGGGAAGCCAGACCGTCGGCATGGGCAAGGCGCTGGCGGATGAGTTTACCGCCGCCCGGCTGGTGTTCGAGGAAGTCGACGATGCGCTCGGCGAGAAACTCTCCGCCATCATCTGGGAAGGTCCGGAAGACCAGCTCCAGCTCACCGCCAACGCCCAGCCGGCGCTGATGGCGGTGTCGCTTGCAACCGTCAGGGTGCTGGAGGCCGAAGGCCTCGATCTGGCGAACGACATTTCCTATGTCGCCGGCCACTCGCTCGGCGAATATTCGGCGCTCTGCGCCGCCGGCACCTTCTCGCTGGCCGATACCGCCCGGCTTCTGCGCATCCGCGGCAATGCCATGCAGCGCGCGGTCCCCGTCGGCAAGGGCGCGATGGCGGCGATCATCGGTCTCGAATTCGAGGATGTCGAGGCGCTTTGCGAAGACGCCTCGGCTGTGGGTGTCTGCCAGATCGCCAATGACAATGGCGGTGGACAGGTGGTGATCTCCGGCAGCAAGGACGCCGTCGAAAAGGCGGTCGGGATCGCGACGGAGAAGGGCGCCAAGCGCGCGCTGCTGCTGCCGGTCTCCGCACCCTTCCATTGCGCGCTGATGGCGCCGGCCGCCGACGCGATGGAAGAGGCGCTGGCCGAAGTCCGCCGCGGCGAGCCGGTGGTGCCGGTGATCGCCAATGTCCGCGCCGCGCCTGTTTCCGACCCCGATGAGATCACGAAGCTGCTGGTCGAGCAGGTCACCGGCCGGGTGCGCTGGCGCGAGACGGTGAGCTGGTTTGCGGCAAACGAAATCGAAACGCTCTATGAAGTTGGCGCCGGCAAGGTGCTGACCGGTCTTGCGCGGCGCATCGAGCGTTCGCTCTCCGGCGTCGCGATCAACGAGCCGGGCGATATCGACGCGGCGCTGAAGGCGATCAAGGGCTGAAACCGAAACGGCCCGCGATTGGCGGGCAAACATCTGACGAGGTTATGACATGTTGGATCTGACTGGCCGAAAGGCGCTCGTTACCGGCGCCAGCGGCGGCATCGGCGAGGCGATCGCCCGCATGCTCCACGCCCAGGGCGCGACCGTAGCACTCCACGGCACCCGCGCGGAAAAGCTCGAGGCGCTGGCTGGCGAGCTTGGCGAGCGCACTCATGTGTTTCCCGCCAATCTTTCCGACCGCGCCGCCGTCAAGGAACTCGGCGAAAAGGCCGAGGCGGATCTCGGCGGCATCGACATCCTGGTTAACAATGCCGGCATCACCAAGGACGGCCTGTTCGTGCGCATGAGCGACGCGGACTGGGAAAGCGTGCTGGAGGTCAACCTCACCGCCGCCTTCGTGCTGACCCGCACCATCATGCATCCGATGATGCGCCGCCGCTTCGGCCGGGTCATCAACATCACCTCGATCGTCGGCGTCACCGGCAATCCGGGCCAGGCCAATTATTGCGCCGCCAAGGCCGGCATGATCGGCTTTTCGAAATCGCTGGCGCAGGAAGTCGCGCCGCGCAACGTCACGGTCAATTGCGTCGCCCCCGGATTCATCGAAACCGCGATGACCGACAAGCTGAACGACAAGCAGAAAGAAGCGATCCTCGGCGCCGTTCCGATGAAGCGGATGGGCAGCGGGGATGACATTGCGGCCGCCGTCACCTATCTTGCCTCCAACGAGGCCGGCTATGTCACGGGCCAGACCTTGCATATCAATGGCGGCATGGCCATGATCTGACATCGCGGTCCGCTCCACGCGGGCCGTCGAAAATGCTGGAGAGACCGGCAACGCGGTGTTTTTTGGGCTTTGCGCTCAGAACAAAGCATGGTAAGCGGGCCGGGACTGCCAAGAACAGTCCAATGAACGAAGCCCGGTCCATCGGCCGGGATTTCGGTTTAAGTGGGCGTTGGTTCACATATCTGCCGCGGCGTGTTTCCTTTTGGAGGGCCGGCGGCTTTCACATAGCGGATGTCAAGGCATCCGGTAGAACTTGAGACAGGTCGAGGAAACCGACATGAGCGATATCGCAGAACGCGTTAAGAAAATTGTAGTTGACCACCTGGGCGTGGATGCCGACAAGGTTGTCGAAAGCGCAAGCTTCATCGACGATCTCGGCGCCGACTCGCTCGATACCGTCGAGCTGGTCATGGCCTTCGAAGAAGAGTTCGGTGTGGAAATCCCCGACGATGCCGCTGATTCGATCCTCACGGTCGGCGATGCCATCAAGTTCATCGAAAAGGCTCAGGCCTGATCGACTGAAAATTCAGGGCGGCGTTCGGGTCATACCTGCAACCCGCCTCGAACGGCCCGGTGATACGGGCCATTTTTTTGTCCTGCGTTCCGGGACGGGAACGCATCAAGGACGGTTTTGCGCTTGTGGCGAGAGCGTTTATAGTCGGGCGAATGTCGATTCCACTCGGCATTGGCCGGCATGAAACGCTGGTCATGATGGCAAGAAACTTGAGAAAAATGGGGGGCGATCCACCAATGAGGCGTGTCGTAATCACCGGTCTGGGCATGGTAACGCCGCTTGGCTGCGGGGCCGAGGTAACCTGGTCGCGTCTGCTGGACGGCGTCAGCGGCGCCAGCAAGGTCACCGCGTTCGAAACGGAAGATCTTGCAGCCAGGATTGCATGCTCGATCCCGCTTGGCGACGGCAGCGACGGAACCTTCAATGCCGATCAGTGGCTGGAGCCGAAGGAGCAGCGCAAGGTCGATCCGTTCATCACCTATGCGATCGCCGCCGCCGACATGGCACTTGAGGATGCCGGCTGGCATCCCCAAAGCGATGACGACCAGATCGCGACCGGCGTGCTGATCGGCTCCGGCATCGGCGGGCTCGAAGGCATCGTCGAAGCCGGCTACACGCTGCGCGACCGCGGCCCCCGCCGCGTTTCCCCGTTCTTCATTCCCGGCCGCCTGATCAACCTTGCCTCCGGCCAGGTCTCGATCCGGCACAAGCTGCGCGGCCCCAATCATTCGGTCGTCACGGCCTGCTCCACGGGCGCGCATGCGATCGGCGACGCCAGCCGGATCATCGGCTTCGGCGATGCCGATGTGATGGTTGCCGGCGGCACGGAATCGCCGATCTGCCGTATCGCGCTCGCCGGCTTTGCCGCCTGCAAGGCGCTCTCCACCAATTTCAACGACGAGCCGCAGCGCGCCTCGCGCCCCTACGATGTCGACCGTGACGGTTTCGTCATGGGCGAGGGCTCCGGCATTGTGGTGCTCGAGGAGCTGGAACACGCCAAGGCGCGCGGCGCGAAGATCTATGCCGAGGTCGTCGGCTACGGCATGAGCGGTGATGCCTTCCACATCACCGCGCCGAGCGAGGACGGCGAGGGCGCGTTCCGTTGCATGACCTCAGCGCTGAAGCGCGCCGGGATCGCCCCGTCCGATATCGATTATATCAATGCCCACGGCACCTCGACGATGGCCGACACGATCGAACTCGGCGCCGTCGAGCGGCTGCTGGGCGATGCCGCCGGCAAGGTGTCGATGTCCTCCACCAAATCCGCGACCGGCCATCTTCTGGGCGCGGCGGGCGCGATCGAGGCGATCTTCTCGACGCTGGCGATCCGCGACAATGTCGCGCCGCCGACGCTCAACCTCGACAATCCCGAGCGAGAGACGGCGATCGACCTGGTGCCGAAGGTGGCCCGCAAGCGCAATATCGACGTGGCGCTGTCGAATTCCTTCGGCTTCGGCGGCACCAATGCCTCGCTGGTATTGCGGCGCTACGCGGATTGAGCCTACCGCCATTGTGGACATGGAAAAGAAACGGCTGACATTTTGCAGCCGTTTTTTTATTGAAGAGCAGGTTTTGGCAGCCGTTGACGACGAATCAGCGGCTCGACCGGCTAAGCTTAGACTGGCCGTTTTCATCCGGTTCGCCGGCAATGTCGGACATTGATAGAAACAGCGATACCGGCAATTCATTTGGGTCAGGCGGCTTTCCAAAGTCGTCGAGGAACATGCGAAAAGGGGGTCCGGTGAGCGGCTCGGATCAGGATAGTGAGCGCGGTTCAGCGCCGGAACGCAGACCGGCGTCGGTCAAGTCCGCCAAGCAGGCGTTGCGGCCCGAGCGCGTGCCCCAGCCGAAGGCGCGGTCCCACAAGGCCAAAAGCCCGGTCGTCATCTTCCTCAACTTCATGATGACGCTGCTGGTGCTGTGCTGCCTCGGCGCGATCGCGATCTATTACTACGCCATGTCGAGCTATCGTGACCCCGGTCCGCTTGCCGGCGATACGGAATTCACGGTGAAGAGCGGCGCCGGGCTTGCGACGATCGCGCGTGACCTGGAGCGCGAGGGCATCATTTCCGATTCCCGGATTTTCCGCTATGTGACGGCCGCGCGCATGCGCGACGGCGAGACGCTGAAGGCCGGCGACTACGAGATCGAGGCGGGCGCTTCGATGGAAGAGATCGCCGATCTGTTCGAATCGGGAAAATCGATCCTGTTCAGCATTTCCTTTCCCGAGGGACTGACGGTGCGCGAAGTCTTCGACAAGCTCGCCGCCGACCCGAACCTGTCCGGTGACCTTCCCGAGGAACTGCCGCCGGAAGGCAGCCTGATGCCGCAGACCTTCTCCTTCGCGCGCGGAACGCCGCGCACCGAGATCGTGGAGCAGATGAGGGAAGGGCAGGCAGCGCTGGTCGATGAAATCTGGCTGCAGCGCGCCAGGGACCTGCCGATCGAGAACAAGGAGGAATTCCTCACGCTGGCCTCGATCGTGGAAAAGGAGACCGGCGTGGCGGAGGAGCGGCCAATGGTGGCGGCGGTGTTCCTCAACCGTCTCAAGCGCGGCATGCGCCTTCAATCCGATCCGACGGTGATCTACGGCATCTTCGGCGGCGAGGGAAAACCCTCCGATCGCCCGATCTACCGCTCCGATCTCGACAAGGAAACACCGTACAATACCTATCGCATCAATGGTCTGCCGCCGGGACCGATCGCCAATCCCGGACGCGATGCGTTGGAGGCCGTCGCCAACCCCGCCGAGACCGATGCGCTCTATTTCGTTGCCGATGGCAGCGGTGGCCACGCCTTTGCCGAGACGCTGGATGAGCACAACGCCAATGTGCGGGCCTGGCGCAAGGTCGAGGCAGAGCGTTCCGCCAACTAAAAACGGTGCGTTTGCCCGTCTGTTGCGTTCCGGCGGCGCGTCAAATCCTGTAGTGTGCCGCCACGCGAGCGTTAGCGAGGGACCATGACACAGCAATCGATGACAGGTTTTGCCCGCAGTCAGGGGCAGTTCGATCGCTATCGCTGGACCTGGGAGCTGCGTTCCGTCAACGGCAAGGGCCTCGATCTGCGTCTCAGACTGCCGCAGGGTTTTGATCATCTGGAAAGCGCTGTCAGAAAGCTTGCCGCCGCAAGGCTGACGCGTGGCAATGTGCAGGTTGCGCTCAACCTCAGCGTATCCGACAGCAAGCTGGAACTGGCCGTCAATGACAGCGCGCTCGAGGCCGTGCTCGATCTCAAGTCCCGGCTTGCTGCCAGGCTGGATGATTCGCGCCTGTCGCTCGAAGGATTGTTGGCGATTCGCGGCATTGCCGAACTGCGCGAGGCGGAGGAGCGTGGCGAAACCTTGCAGAAACGCGAAGCCCTGATCTTGCACGATCTTGAACTCGCAATCGATCGGCTGGCTTCGATGCGTGCGGAGGAGGGCGAGAAGATCGTCGCCGTGCTGCAAGGGCAGGTCGACGCGATCGAGGCGCTGACGGACGATATCGAGGCGGATCCCTCGCGCCAGCCCGCCATGATCGCGGCAAAACTCTCCGAACAGGTGCAACGGCTTCTGGAGGCGGCCCCCTCGCTCGAAAGCGATCGGCTCTATGCCGAGGCGGTGCTGCTGGCCACGAAATCAGATATCCGCGAGGAGATCGACCGGCTGCGCGCCCATGTGACGGCCGCCCGCGCGCTGCTCGGCGAGCCCGGCCCCTGCGGTCGCCGGCTCGACTTTCTCGCGCAGGAATTCAACCGCGAGACCAATACGATCTGTTCCAAATCCAATTCGGTGGGGGTTACGGCTGCCGGGCTTGAATTGAAAACGGTGATCGATCAATTTCGCGAGCAATTGCAGAATCTGGAGTGAGCATGGACGTGAGCGAAACGGTGAGACGGCGGGGCGTGATGCTGGTGCTGGCGGCGCCTTCGGGCGCTGGCAAATCGACGATCGCGCGGCGGCTTCTGGCCGAGGACCCGATGATCGATCTTTCGATCAGCGCCACCACGCGGCAGATCCGCCCGAGCGAGCGCGAGGGCGTGCATTATTTCTTCATGGATCCGGAAGGCTTCATGAAAAAGCGCGACGAGGGCGCCTTTCTCGAATGGGCCGAGGTGCATGGCAATTATTACGCCACGCCGAAGGCCGCTGTCGAACAATCCCTTGCCGCCGGGCGCGACGTGCTGTTCGATATCGATGTGCAGGGCGCCGAGCAGTTGAAACAGGCCATGCCCGGCGATGTCGTCGGCATCTTCGTGCTGCCGCCCTCGATGGAAGCGCTGAGGGCCCGGCTTCTGGCGCGCGCGGAAGACAGCAAGGCCGCCATGGAAGTGCGCCTCAAGAACGCCACCGGCGAGATTTCGCACTGGCGGGACTACGAATATGTCGTCATCAACGATGACCTTGACGACGCCTACGACCTCGTCCGTTCGATCCTGCGGGCCGAGCGCGCCAAGCGCGAACGCGAAACTGCAATCCCGCGTCACGTCGAGCGGTTGCTCGGGAACTAGAGCTCAGGTGATCTCGGCGGGCAGACCGGCCTCGGATATCAGATAGGTTATCGCGAGCCGGGTTTGTCCGGGTCGAAATCGAAGCGGTCCGGCACCGCGAGGCCGTTTTCGAGGTGTTTTTCGATGGCGCGCAGCGATACGCCGTCGCGATAGAGCCAGGGGTCGCGGGTGCCCCGCTGCCAGGCTTCTGTCGCGGCCCGCATTTCAAGCAGGCGGTCGCGGTGGTCCGGGTCGTCGGCCAGGTTGGTTACCTCATATGGATCGGCCTCAAGGTCGTAAAGTTCCTCGGGCGGGCGGCGGACATAGTCCTTCACAGTCCGCCTGCCGATCATCGCCGGGTTCTGATTGCGGATACCCTCCCATGTCAGCGAGCCGTAGAGATCGCCCGAGAAGGGGAAGTCGAGCTGCCAGGCGACATTGCGGTGATATTTGTAGCGGGTGGTTCGCATGAAGCGCGTCGGCCAGTAATTGGTGATCTCGTGGAAGGTGTGCGAGCCGAACACGGCCTGCCATTCCTCTTCGAGCGTTTCGGATTCGAGGATCGGTAGCAGTGAACGTCCCTTGCGCGGGCCGGGCGGCGGCGTATGACCGGCCCAGTCTAGAAAGGTCGGCAGCAAATCGGTGAATGACACCAGATTGGGGTTTTCGACGCCCGCGTGACCACCGGGCCTGCGGATGATCAGCGGCAGATGCACGCCGGCATCGTAGAGCGTGGTCTTGGAATTGAGGAAGGGGGAACCGTTGTCGGAAAGGAAGACGACGAGCGTCTCATCGGCAAGTCCGGCCTTTTCCAGTTCATCGAGCACCATGCCGACGCCCTGATCGAGGCGGTGGATCGAGCGGTAATAATCGGCCAGTTCGTGGCGCACCTCCGGCAGGTCGGTCAGGAAGGGCGGCACGGTCACTGCTTCGGGCGCAAAGATGCGATCCTCGACGCCGGGATAGGCGCGGTCATTGCCGAAGCCGCCGCGGGTCTCGTCGCGATGCGGATCAATGAAGCTGATGGTGAGGAAGAAGGGCTTTTGCTCCGCTTTCGCGTCCCGGAAAAAGGCAGCGGCGCGGTCGGCCGCCCAGCGCACATCGCGCTGCCAGCTCTCCTCGCGCACCTGCCATGGATAGACCGCATCCGGGCCGACATGGATCTTGCCGATAATCCCGGTCTTCATGCCGGCGGCGTTCAGAAGAGCCGGGGCGGTTTCCACATGATCGAAGGTCATGAAGTGGTGATTGTCGTGGTTGAGGCCGTATTGTCCGGTCTCATGCGTGTGCAGGCCGGTATAGATCACCGAGCGGCTGGCCGAGCACGAGGCGGTGGAGGTGAACGCCATGTCGAAGCGTGTGCCGGTTTCGGCAAGCCGGTCGATATTGGGCGTCGCGATCGCGGCCTCGCCGTAGCAGCCAGTCATGCGTCCGAGATCGTCGGCGATCAGGAGGAGGATGTTGGGCATGGTGCCAGACTCTTTTCCGGGAAGATCGCAGCGCCGCTGCGGGGAAATTCGCTGATCACGGCGGAGGCGACATCAATGCCGCGCCTGAGCGCCGCGCGTTCGGTTTCCCCCTCCGCGACGGCGCTCAGATAGCCCGCGTTGAAGGCGTCGCCGGCGCCCACCGTGTCGATGACGTCGAGAGGGAGGGCCTGTTCGATAATATAGTTGCGATGCCGGTAGCAGGCGGCGCCTTCCGGACCGCGTTTCACAAGAAGGGCGGCATCGGCGCGCATATGGGGGGCGAGCGTCCGGCAGGCGGCGTGCACGGCGTTCTCGCCGGATAGCCCGAGCGCTTCCTTGTCGTTCAGCAGGACATGGTCGGCGAGGCCGATCCATGCGTGGGCTTTGTCGACTGCGTCATCGGTCCAGCCTCCGCCCGGCCAGCCGGGGTCGATGGCGATGGTTGCGCCGCGCGCTCTCAACCGCTCCAGAAACGCCGTGTGCTCCGCCATCAGGCCGGGCAGGGCGAAGCCGCCGGAGACCAGCGCGATCGCGCCAGCAAGCGGCCAGTCTTCAAGCGCTGAGGAGAAGAAGGCGGCATCGAGCCCGTCGAGATGGCCATTGGTGGAAAAGAAGCTGCGCTCGCCGCCCGTCTGCAAGATGCCGACGGACATCGATGTCGGGCCCGGCCGGGCGGCGACCCAATCGAGCGCGCTGGCGAACTGGTGGGTGATCATCGCGCCCGCCGCGTCGCTGCCGGTCGCCGAGACCAGGCCGACGGGATGGCCGAGACGCTGGAGCGCGAGCGCGGTATTGGCCGCCGATCCGCCGATGCGGAAATCCGAGCGTTCCAGAAACACCTCCGTTCCCCATTCCGGCCAGTCATCGACGCTGCCGGTCACGAGGTCGAGATTGGCATTGCCGATGACGCAGATCGGGCGCGGCGGTTCGGTTGGTCTGCCGTTCATGCCAGCCTCCTAGATCGCCGCGCCGGCCGCGTCGAAGCGATGCAGCGCCGTCTCGTCGGGCGTCACGAAGACCGTTTCACCGGCTTCGAAATCCTGCGCGCCTGGCGCACGGACATTCAGCATGCCGGCATTTTCGGTTTCCACGTGAATGTAAGTATCGCTTCCAAGTTCCTCTGAAAGCAGCACTTTCCCGCTCCAGAGGCCATCCTCGCGCGAAATCGCGAGATGCTCCGGGCGGATGCCGCAGGCCGCTGCGCCGAACCCTTCCGCGATGTCGCCCTCGATCACATTCATGCGCGGCGAGCCGATGAATTCGGCGACGAAGCGGCTGGCGGGCTTCATGTAGAGCTCCATCGGCGTGCCGACCTGTTCCACATGCCCGGCGTTCAGCACCACGATCCGGTCGGCGAGCGTCATCGCCTCGACCTGATCATGGGTCACATAGATCATGGTCACGCCCTTCATACGCTTGTGAAGCGCGGCGATCTCGATGCGGGTATCGACCCGGAGTGCCGCGTCGAGGTTCGACAGCGGCTCGTCGAACAGGAAAATGCGCGGCTGGCGGGTGATCGCCCGGCCGATGGCGACGCGCTGGCGCTGGCCACCGGAAAGCTGGCGCGGCTTGCGCTCGAGATAGGGCGTGATCTGCAGCATCTCGGCCGCCTCGCGAATGCGCTTGTCGGCCTCGGCCTTGTTGAGCTTCGCCTGTTCCAGGCCGAAGGCCATGTTCTCATAGACCGTCATATGCGGATAAAGCGCGTAGGACTGGAACACCATGGAGATGCCGCGCTTTGCCGGCAGCACGTTGTTGACGCGCTCGCCGTCGATCATCAGGTCGCCGCCAGAAATATCCTCAAGGCCGGCGATCAGTCGCAACAACGTGGACTTGCCGCAGCCGGACGGGCCGACGAAGACGACGAACTCGCCTTTTTCGAGGTTGAGGTCGATATCCTTCAGCACCTCGACATGGCCGAAGGACTTGCAGATTTTCTTCAGTTCGATGGAGGCCATGAGACTATCCTTTCACGGCGCCGGCGGTGAGGCCGGAAACGATTTTGCGCTGGAAGACGAGAACGAGCGCGATCAGCGGCACGGTGACGATGACGGACGCCGCCATGATGTTGCCCCACGGCACCTCGAATTCCGAAAGGCCCGAGATCATCGCGATCGCCACCGGCACGGTGCGCTGGCTGTCGGTCGACAGGAAGGTGAGGGCGAACAGGAACTCGTTCCAGGCGTGGATGAAGGCGAGCAACCCGGTGGTGACCATCGCTGGCCATATCAGCGGCAGGAAGATGCGGCGGATGATGGTGAACGACGAGGCCCCGTCCATGATCGCCGCCTCCTCGATCTCGATTGGCATGTCGCGCATGAAGGTGGTCAGCACCCAGACCGTGAACGGCAGGGTGAAAATCATGTAGGAGAACACCAGCGACCACAGCGAATTGAACAGGCCGAAATTGCGGATCAGTTCGAACAGGCCGGAAAGCACGGCGATCTGCGGAAACATCGACACCGACAGGATGGTGAACAGCAGCAGTCCGCGCCCCCTGAAGCGGATGCGGCTCAGCGCAAAGGCCGCCGTGACGCCGAGAGACAGCGAGAAGATCACGACGACGGTGGCGACGAAGATCGAGTTGAAGATCTGGTGGCCGAAAACGCCGTCGGTCAGCATGTGTTGGTAATTGTCGAAGGTGACCGCCTTCGGCAGGTAATTGACCTCGAACAGCGCCTGGCCATTCTCCAGCGAGGTCAGGATCGCGTAGTAGAACGGAAACAGGGCCTGAACGAGAATGACCAGAACGAGCGCGTAGAACGCGATGCGTTTGACGGGAGTGGGGATGGTCATCGCTCACCTCCAAGGTTCATGCGGGTGGCGCGGATGAAGCCGATCGTCAGAAGCGCGATGATCAGGAACAGCAGGGTGGAAGCCGCCGAGCCATAGGCGAACTGGTCGAAATCGAACAGGTTCTCGCGCGCGAACACCGACATGGTGGCGGTATTGGGATTGTTGGGGGTCAGCACATAGACGATGTCGAAGACGCGCAGCGCATCCAGTGCGCGGAACACGATCGCCACCAGCACGGCCGGCATGATCAGCGGCAGCGTGACCTTGCGGAACACGCGCACGGGATGAATGCCGTCAAGCTTCGCCGCCTCATACATGTCCTTCGGCACCATCTGCAGGCCGGCGAGGATCAGCAGCGCCATGAAGGGCGTGGTCTTCCAGATATCGACGATCAGCACGGCGAGAAGCGCGGTGTCGGGATTGGCCGTCCAGGCTACTGGCTCGGCGATGATGTGCAGTTTCATCAGGATATCGTTCAAAATGCCGAACTGGTCATGCATCATCCACGCCCACATCTTGGCCGAGACGATGGTGGGGATTGCCCAGGGGATGAGAACGGCGGCGCGCACCAGCGCGCGGCCGGGAAACTGGGTGTTGAGCACCAGCGCGATGACCATGCCGAAAATGGTTTCGAACAGCACCGAGAAGAAGGTGAAGCGCAGCGTGTTCCAGACCGCCCGCCACCAGTCGGGGTCGGCGAGAAGCCCGTAGAATTCGCCGGTTCCGTCGCCAAAGTCGAGATATTCGAGGTAGTTGCGGAAGCCGATCCATTGCGCCTGGCCGGGGAAATCGATCGACGCATCGGTGAAGCCGAAATAGATCGTTCTGACCAGCGGATAGACCGCGACCACGGCCAGCACTGCCAGCATCGGCGCCAGGAACACCCAGGCCGAGACGACGCGCTGATGCGACAGGGTCGATTTTTCGACCGGTTCTGCCATGTTCCGTTCCCTTCTTCTCTTGCGCAAAACGGCGCCGCGCCGGGGTGCGGGCGGCGCCGTTATGTCTTACCAGCCGTTGCCGCGCAGGCGCTTCAGCTTGGCTTCCAGCTTGGCGAGGTTCTGCTCGGCGGTGCCGTCGCCTGAAAGCGTATCATGCACGGCGGTCCAGAATTCCGAGGAGACCTCGTTATATTTGCGCTTGGTGGCGGCCGACGGGCGCGGCAGGGCGTTGAGCACCACCGGCTTCCAGCGCGGAATGAAGGGCTGGGCCTCGGCCACTTCCGGATCGTCGTAGACGGCCGTCACCGTCGGCGGACGCGAGGTCTCGATCGCGCGTTCCTTCTGGTTTTCGAAGTTGTTGAGGAACTTCACCAGTTCGATCGCTTCGTCCGGGTTGGGTGAATATTTGGAAACGGCGAGATGCCAGCCGCCCAGCGTCGCCGCCGAACTGTCGCCCTCGCCGCCGACGGGCAGCGTGGTCACGTCGAACTTGCCCTTGACCGGAGAATCCGGACCATCGGCCAGCGCATAGGCATAGTTCCAGTTGCGCATGAATACCGCATTGCCCGACTGGAACACGCCGCGCGCATCCTCTTCCATGTAGTTGAGCACGCCCTGGGGCGCGATGGTACCGACCCAGGATTTCGCCATGTTCAGCGCTTCGGCCGCTTCCGGATTGTTGATGCCGATCGAGCCGTCAAGCTCGACGATCCGGCCGCCGCCATAGGAATAGATCCATTCCTGGCCGTTGCAGGTCAGGCCCTCATAGGGCGCGCCCTGGAAGACGAAGCCCCACATGTCGCCATTGCCCTCGGCCCGCTCGCCATCCATGATGACCTTCGCGGTTTCGGTCATCTGGTCCCAGGTCTCGGGAACCGGTTGATCGTATTTTTCCAGAAGATCCGTTCGGTAGTAGAGCGCCGGGGCGCCGAGGAACATCGGCAGCGCGACGAGCTTGCCGTCGACGGTCTGCGATTCAACGGCTGCCGGAACGAACTGGTCGATGATATCGGCGGTCGCCTCCGTCAGGTCGACGAAGTGGTCGGCAAGCTGCGGCGCGCCGATGACGTCGATGCGGTAGACGTCGATATCCGGCGACTTGGCCGAAAGCCAGAGCTTGTACTGGCCGAACTGGTCGGTCGTCGATTCCGGCATGGAGACGATGTTGACCGTGTTGCCGGTCATCTCCTCATAGCGGTCGAGCTCCTTGCGCAGAACCTCGTTATCCTTGCCGATGGCGCCATGGACGATGTTGAGTTCGACGGCGCCGGCCGAGACCGCCATCAGCGCGCTTGCGCCGAGCAGCACGCCCGTGAATTTTCCAAAATGCTTCATTGCCTGTTCTCCCTCCGGCCTTTGTCAGGTCCGGTTTTCAAAAGTTCCCGCGGTTGAAAGCCGGTCCATCGGGGGCCGCTTTCCTGTTGTCCGGGCAATCCGGCGCATCGCCGTATCACGGCCTTGCCGTCATTGCCCGTATGGGCCCGATCTTGCGATCCGGCGGTTTCGCCTGTCTCGTCTCACGCCTCCCTTCTGCAGAAAATCGGCGAGGTCCAGGCCATCTGCCCGGTCTTCTCGCGCAGCCTCACATAGATGGTCTCGCCGTCGGCCAATGCGCCGAGCGCGACCGTGCCATGCCATTGCCATTGGTGCGGTCGCGGCAGGGCGTGGAAGCGAAAAGCGGGGCTGTCGATCGGGCCGAGATTGCCCGAAAGCGCGCCCTCGAAAAGCTGATCGAGAGCAATATCGAGCTGCTTGCCCGAAAGCGTCGCCTTCAGCCGCGCCCCGGGTCCGGTCTTCATTCGGATGGCAAAGCCCTGGGTGGCGGAGGTGACGTTGTTGGGGTTGGCTGCGGCGGTGACGGAGAACCGGACCTCGCCATCTTCAAGGTGCAGGCTCGGCAATCGCGCCGCCTCGTCCTCGCCCTCGAGCGGTGAGACGATCTCCGCGCCGCGAAAACGGGGCTCCAGCCCGGTGATCTCGCCGCCTTCCAGCGTGATTTCGCCGGACCAGTCATGGCTCCTGCCGCGCGCGCCCCAGCCGAGTTCGACAAACAGGATGGTTTCCGCTTCGCTCCCGGCCTCGATCGGTGCGGGGCTCAGTTCGGGCGAGATACGCTCGAACAGTTCGCCGTTTCGGAAGATATCGATGCTATCGATGAAACCGCCGCCGATCGCTTCGATTTCCAAGGCGGCGTCGGGCGAGGGCGCTGTGATACCGCCCTGCACGGTGTCGCCGATCGCCGTCAGCAGGTGAATATTGTCGCCGGTCAGCGCATTGGTGCGACGCGCGCGCATCGCCTTGAAGATCGCGTCCCGACTGTCATCTGCCGCGTAGACCGCCATGCGGCCATGGCCATAGGAGCCGGGGAATGCGGAATGATGGTCGGTATTGCCGACGATGCCGAAGACCGCGCCGCGCTTCAGCCCCGCGCGCATGGTCGATGCGCCGTCCACCGGACCCATGGAATGCAGATAGGAGCGTTCGGATTCGGATTCTTCCGCGCATCCATGCATCGAGAACATCTCGACGAAGGGCGACAGTTCGGGATCGAACGTATCCCAGTTGATGCCGCGCGCGCCCTGCCGGTAGCCGATATGATGCGGAAAGGCGAGGGCGCTGTCGCCCTTGGCGCTGCGAAGCGCCTGCTTCAGTTCGGCCGGGCTATCGGCAAGTTCCGGTTCGGCGACATCGAGGTCGCCATAGACGATCGTGTAGTCGCCATGTTCCGACGAGTGGATCTCGTAGCCGGGAAACACGGCGAAGCGGCCGGGATTCTCGAAGGCTTTCAGCACTTCGAAATGGTCCTTCCAGTTGGCCTTGAGTTTGGCAAAACCCTTGACGTGGAAATCGACGATATGGGCGACCTCCGGCACGTCGACCGGCATATCGGGCCAGGCGGCATGTCCGGTGATGGAGACGAAGTCGAGTTGCAGGGCGGCGCGGGCCAGCGCGTCCTCCAGCCGGCCGTGGCCGTAAGAGAGGGCGCAGTGGTTGTGGATGTCGCCGAACAGCGGCTGAAGGCCGAGCCGGTTGGCAAGTGGGGTCAGGCGTTCGGGGAAACGGCGGGTCATTTCGCAAACTCCTGGGTTTCGGGATCGACGGGCATGCCGCCATTCTTCATGGATTTCTGCGCCGCCAGAACGATCCGCAGCGAGGCAACGCCATCATCGATGCCGACGGGCGGGTTTTCGCCGTCCATGAAGCGGCGGAGCGTGCGCACAAGCTCGAGATCGGCGCCAAAATGGGTCGAGCTGCGGTCCGGGCTGGTAAAGCCGAGCGTGCCGTGCTTGCGGCCGTAATCCTCGACGATATCGATTTCGCCGGAATGACGCTCCATCCGGATACGACCCGAGGAGCCGACGATTTCCAGCGTTTCCTGATCCTCGGCCCAGGGGCCGAAAATGGCGAAGAACAGACAGGCCGACACGCCGTTTTCATAGCGGATGGTGACGATGGCGTGGTCGTCGATGTCGGCGCCCGGCCGATAGACGCAGGTATCGTTGCGGTCCTCCGGCAGCGCCGCCTCGCCCCAACTCGGATTGGCGATGGCGCCTGCGCCCTCGAAGCGGTCAACCAGCGTTTCATGGCGGCGATAGGGACAGTCCCGGTCGCAGAGCGAACAGCGCTCCGGCGCGTTCGGGTCGGGCGGAAACACATTGCTGCGGCCGCCAATGGCCGTGACGGAAAGCGGGCGGGCCCGCGCAACCCAGTTCAGCACGTCGAAATGATGCGAGCACTTGTCGTTGAGCGCGCCGCCCGACAGCGCCTGCTTGCGGTGCCAGAGCTGGAGATAGCGGGTATAGGGGATGACCGAGCGCAGAAGGATCATCTGTGGATCGCCAATGCGGCCGGAATGGGCAAGCTTCACCGTCTCGACCCACGGCTTTTCGTAGCGTCGGGTGAATGCCATCAGTACTGGCTGACCGGAGCGCCTTTCCGCCGCCTGAATGGCTTCCGCGTCATCGAGCGTCACCGAGATAGGCTTGTCCAGATAGACACGCTTGCCGGCCGCGATCGCCGCCTCGACCGGCGCGCGATGGGCGTTGGTATGGGTGGTGACGATTACGAGATCGACGGCCGGATCCGCGACGGCGGCTTCCAGGCTTTCAAATATCCGCACGGCTTGGCGGATGCCCGCCTTGCCGTAGAGCCCGTTCAGATGGTCGGCGGCATAGCCGGCGCGGTCTTCCAGCCGGTCGAACACGCCGATGATGCGAAAGCCGGTCTCCGCCGCGATTTCGGCCATGCGCGAGCCGACATAATAAATGCCGCGCTCGCCGGCGCCGATGATGGCGACGCCCGTGGTTTTCTGCTGGACCGGCTCCTGGAGCATTCAACGCCTCTGCACTTGTATTCGTTATCGGCATTGGATGGTATTTGAGTATATTTATGCGTACAATAAATGATGTACTCAATCGGTGTGGAGATCGATCACCGAACCATGGCGGACGTAGGAAATGGGGAGATAATGGGTCTGCGGCTCCTCCGGCCTGTCGGCGATTCGCGCGCGGATGATCCGCTCGAACACCGCAAGCTTTTCGTCGTGGCTGTTGCCCACCACGTCGAATCGGCCGAGATGCTCCGATTGAAAATCCGTGCTGCCGAGCATGATGACGCTGAGGTCGCGGCCCGCTTCGAGGCCGAGTTTGGCGAGCGCGCGTTCCAGAATGAAACCTTCGACAACGCCCCAGGCGATCAACGCCGTGAACGGAAGCCGCCCCTCGACATCGGCATGCCGACCGATGGCCGCGGCAATGTCGTCGATCTGATAGCTGCCGGGCAGCGCGTTCAGCTCGATCAGAAAGCGCTGGTCTGGATCGGGAAGGAAGCTGCCGAGCAGGTGGAACTCGCGGCGCGCCATGGCGATCTGGCGGGCATGATGGGCCGATGTCAGAAAGGCGATCTTGTCGTGGCCGCTTTCCCTGAAGGTGCGGAAGGCGATCGACAGCGCCTCGCGCCAATTGGTGCCGATGGCGTCGACATCGATGCCGGTCGCCGAAACCCCGTCGATGACGATATGGTCGGCCTGCCTGTGGAGGGCGGCCAGGAATGCGACCGTCAGAATCTCGAAATTCACCTGAATGAGGCAGGCTCGGAACCGCCCGATCCGTTCCAGCACGTCGATCGCCTGGGCGTCGCTCGAAAAGCCGAGCTGCAGCACTGAAAAGCCGGCGGACTTTATCCGTGTCGCGACCTCCTGCAGCGTCACCCGCGCCAGCCTGCTGTCGGAGTTGCGATAGAGTATAAGAAGGTCCGCGGCATAATTCTCGGGCTCCTTCTCCTCGGGCATGCCGGCGACGACGATACCCGCACCCGGACGGGCGATCAGACGGCCGTCCTCGAGAAACGGCTTCAGCGCCGCCTCCACGGTGCGCTGCGCCGTTCCGAATTCGCGCATCAGATGACGGACGGTCGGAAGCCTTTCGCCCGGCGATGCCCTGTCAATCCTGTCGTCCAGCCACCGCCCGATAGCGGCGACGACCTGCTTGGTCTTGTTCTGCATCTGGGTATTATGAGTATAATTTATACCCGATGCAAGTCGCGAATGGAGTTTGGGATTGCTTTCGACCGGGGCTATCTGAAAAGGCAAAATCGGGTTCGTCTGTCGCGCTTTCGCGGCCGACGGCTTTGGGCGAAGTCTTCGCTCTTGTCGAACCCGAAATACGGCGCCGGGAGCCTTCGCGCGGCGGATCGAATTGTGCATGAAACCTGAACAAAGGTGCCGGAGAGCGGCCTCTGTCGAGGTTTTTTTCAGGAACGGACTTCTATCAATATAGTACATATTTTCAGATGCTTGCCCGGATTTCGAGTCTCTTCGTGCGCAGTGGTTCGTCTTCGTCGGCAATAAACCGGCTTGAAATGAGAACAAAAATAGAACATAAAAGGACTATAAGCAAAACGGAGGCAATCATGACCGATATTCTGCGCGACATCGCGGCTTTCTTCTCAGTCAGCCTGTTTCTGGCCAGCATGGCGTTGATCGTGAGCTCGCTATAGGTTTCTGTGCATTGCGAGACGAGCGATTGCACCGGCGTTGCTCGCCTGCCAAAATCAGGTGACGTATCTGATTTGGCGGCGATGAAGGAGTAATCTCGAGATGCAGGCTGAAGGCAAAGAGCAGGCGGTTCGTTTCGTGCATTTGCGCGTTCACTCGGCCTATTCGCTGCTCGAGGGCGCGCTGCCGCTGAAAACGGTGATGAAGCTCGCCGTAGCCGACAGGCAGCCCGCAATTGCGGTGACCGATACCAATAATCTCTTCTGCGCGCTGGAGTTTTCCCAGAAGGCCGTGGGCGAGGGGCTCCAGCCGATCATCGGCTGCCAGTTGTCGATCGATATGGAGGATGGTGGCGACGGCGAGCGCCGCAGCGGCGGACATCTGCCGCCGAAGAAATCGTCAATCGTGCTACTCGCCGCCGATCCGACTGGCTATGCCAATCTCATGCATCTTGTCAGTGAGGCCTATCTCGGCGGAGAGGGGCATGACAGTATATATATAACGAAGTCATGGCTCAGCGCGCATTCGGACGGACTGATCGCGCTCACCGGCGGGCGGACCGGCCCGATCGACGAAGCCGTTATTTCCGGCTTCGAGGCGAAGGCCGCTGAAAGGCTCGCATTCCTGAAATCCGCTTTTGGCGACCGGCTCTACGTGGAAGTGCAGCGGCACGGCAACTTCGACGTCCAGCACGAGCGTCGGGTTATCGCTCTCGCTTATGAACTCGATCTTCCGCTGGTTGCGACCAATGAGGCGTTTTTCCCGAGCCGCGATGATTTCGAGGCGCATGATGCGCTGATGGCGGTGGCGCACAATGCCATCGTATCCGACGATCGCCGTTTCAGACTGACACCGGATCACTATCTGAAGTCACAGGAAGAAATGGCGGCTCTGTTTGCCGATCTGCCCGAAGCGATCGAGAACACGGTGGAGATCGCGCGCCGATGCAGCTTCGTGCTGGATACCCGCATGCCCATTCTGCCGCGCTTCACCGGCGCCTCAGATGATCCCGAAGAAGCGGAGCGGGCGGAGGCCGCAGAATTGCGCCGGCAGGCGCGTGAGGGTCTGGAGGCGCGGCTCGCCCATGTGGGCCTGAGCCCGGGCCACACGCGCGAAGAGTATTTCGAGCGGCTTGACTATGAGCTCGGCGTGATCGAGGGCATGAAGTTTCCGGGCTACTTCCTGATCGTTGCCGACTTCATCAAATGGTCGAAGGAACGCGATATTCCGGTGGGGCCCGGCCGCGGCTCCGGCGCGGGTTCGCTGGTCGCCTATGCCCTGACGATCACGGATGTCGATCCACTGCGTTTCTCACTGCTGTTCGAACGCTTCCTCAATCCCGAACGCGTGTCGATGCCGGACTTCGATATCGACTTCTGTCAGGACCGGCGCGAGGAAGTCATCCGCTACGTGCAAGAGAAATACGGCCGCGCGCAGGTTGCCCAGATCATTACTTTCGGATCGCTGCAGGCCCGCGCGGCGCTGCGCGACGTCGGGCGCGTGCTCGAAATGCCCTATGGTCAGGTCGACCGCATTTCCAAACTCGTTCCCAACAATCCCGCCAACCCCGTGACGCTCGCCCAGGCGATCGAGGACGAACCCAAATTTCAGGAGGCCGCCGAGGAGGAGCCGATTGTTGGTCGGCTGCTCGCGATTGCACAGAAGATCGAGGGGCTCTACCGCCATGCTTCGACCCATGCGGCGGGCATCGTTATCGGTGACCGATCGTTGTCGCAGCTGGTGCCGATGTATCGCGATCCGCGCTCAGACATGCCGGTCACCCAGTTCAATATGAAATGGGTGGAGCAGGCTGGCCTCGTGAAGTTCGACTTCCTGGGGCTGAAGACGTTAACGGTGCTGAAGACCGCCGTCGATTTCATCGCCCGCAAGGGGATAGTGGTCGATCTCTCGCTCGTCCCGCTGGATGATCCCGAATCCTACGAAATGTTGGCGCGCGGCGAGACGGTCGGCGTGTTCCAGGTGGAAAGCGCCGGCATGCGCAAGGCGCTGATCGGCATGCGGCCCGACCGCATCGAGGATCTGATTGCGCTGGTGGCGCTCTACCGTCCCGGACCTATGGAAAACATCCCGGTCTATAATGCGCGCAAGCATAATGAGGAGGAGATCGAATCGATCCACCCGCTGATCGACCCGCTGCTAGCCGAAACCCAGGGCGTGATCATCTACCAGGAACAGGTGATGCAGGTGGCGCAGGTGCTGGCGGGCTATTCGCTCGGCGAAGCGGACCTTCTGCGCCGCGCCATGGGTAAGAAGATCAAGGAGCAGATGGACAAGCAGCGGGTCCGGTTTGTCGAGGGCGCGGTTGAGAAGGGTGTCAAGAAGCAGCGGGCCAACGAGATTTTCGATCTGCTCGCGAAATTCGCCAATTACGGCTTCAACAAGTCCCACGCCGCTGCCTATGCGATCGTGTCCTATCATACCGCCTTCTTAAAGGCGCATTATCCGGTCGAGTTCCTCGCTGCCTCGATGACGCTGGACATGGCCAATACCGAAAAGCTGAACGATTTCCGTCATGATGCGCAGCGTCTCGGCATCGAGGTCGTCGCCCCTTCGGTGCAGACCAGCTTCCGGCATTTTGAGCCGGGCGAAGGACGGATTTTCTATGCACTCGCGGCCATCAAGGGCGTCGGCGAGGCGGCGGTCGATCACATCGTCGCGGTCAGAGGGGACCGGGCGTTCGATAGCCTGGAGGATTTCGCGCGGCGGATCGATCCGAAACTCGTCAACCGGAGGGTGCTCGAAAGCTTGATCTGCGCCGGCGCCTTCGATTGCTTTGGCAAAGATCGCGCGGCGCTTCTGGCCGGTCTCGATCGCATCATCGGTCTGGCGCAACGCAGCCAGGACGACAAGACGAGCGGACAGGCAGATATTTTCGGCAGCGCTGGCGACTTGCCTCAGATCACGCTACCGGATTATACCCCGATGCCGGATTCGGAGCGGCTGATGCGCGAATTCCAGATGCTGGGCTTTTATCAGACTGCCCATCCGCTTGACGCCTATGCCGATATATTGTCCCGCATGCGCGTCCAGAGCTTTGCCGACTTCTCGCTTTCGGTGAAGAATGGTTCCGGTCGCGGGCGCCTGGCCGGCACTGTGGTGGCCAAGCAGGAGCGCAAGACGCGCACCGGCAACCGTATGGGCATCATCACGCTTTCGGATGCGACCGGCCAGTTCGAGGCAGTGCTGTTCTCCGAGATGCTTTATCAGTACCGCGACCTCTTGGAACCGGGAACCTCCGTTGTCATCACCGTGGCGGCCGATGTCCGTCCCGAAGGGATCGGCATGCGGATACAGACGGTCCAGTCGCTCGAGGAAGAGGCGGTGCGCCAGCAAAGCGCGATGCGCGTCTACCTGCGCGATGATTCGCCATTGGCCTCGCTGTCCCGGCACCTGAACAGCAGCGGAGACGGGATCGTGTCCTTCGTGGTCATCCAGAACGAGGGGCTGCGCGAAGTGGAGGTCGAGCTTCCGGGTAAATACAGGCTCTCCCCGGAAGTGGCGTCAGCCATGCGCGCGGTATCGGGCGTGGTCGACGTCGAACTCGTTTAGCCATCGTCGGGAGTAGGGAGGGGGTTCGATTCGTTTCTGCAGCGGTCGAGTACCGGAGTCCGCTTCGTTTTTGGCGGCTATTGGGCGCGTTTGCACGTCGAAGTCGCAGAATATGCGGCGTTTTTGTCGCGTTCTGCTTGCCGTGGCTGGATGGAACCGCTCTGTTGATGCTTGTTTTCTTTACCTTTTGTAAAGGTTTGGGCCTCCCACGACCCCAACTTGTTGCGTATCGGCAACAGCAAGCCGGTAAGGAAGCCTCGGCGGCGGCTATGCGGGCGATTGATGATTGCGATCGGGCGGCGGTCTTGTATGTTCATAGTCAGAAGCGAGGGTCTAGACAGCCCGATCTTCTTGAAACCCGGAATGGGGCAGGGAACGCTCAGGCGATAAACCCATTCCGCTTTAAAACCTTTTGGAGGTCATTATGAACGTGAAGAGCCTTCTTCTCGGCTCCGCTGCAGCAGTCGCGGCAGCTTCCGGCGCCCAGGCTGCCGACCCGGTTGTGGTCATCGAGCCTGTAGCTGCCAACTATGTAGAAATCTGCGACGCCTTTGGTGCCGGCTACTTCTACATCCCGGGTACTGAAACCTGCCTCGATATCGGTGGTTACATCCGTTTCCAGATTGACGCTCAGACCGGTGCGAATTCGCCGGATAGCTGGAACGTATGGACTCGCGGCCATATCGACATCTCTTCGAAGACCGAAACCGAACTCGGTGTTCTGACCGGTTTCATCTCGCTGAACTCCGAATATTATTCGGATGACGCTTCCACCGATACCTACCTCGACGAGACCTACCTCGCTCTTGGCGGGTTTCAGGCTGGTTACTTCAACAGCTATTGGGATCAGGGCCTTCTCGGCGAGATCGATGACCTGAACGGCCAGACCAAGTTCAACTCGGTCCGTTACGTTTACACCGGCGACGGTTTCGTAGGCGGCATCTCGCTCGACGCTCTTACGCCCTCGATGATCGGCCTGATGAATAGCGGCGACAATGTACCGCATCTCGGCGTTTCGGGCCGTATCGGCTTCCAGGCTGGCGGTGTTGGCGCCAAGCTCGATGTCGGTTACGACACCTACAACGAAGAAGCTGCTTTCCGCGCTATGGCCTCGCTGGCGCTTGGCCCGGGCGCTCTTGACCTCGGTGCTATCTATGCAACCGGCTGGAACGCTTATGCCGTTACCTACGGCGCCAACGACTTCCAGGATTACTCGCTGGCGACCCCGACCGTTATTCCGGGCGTATATGCCGAGTGGGCTCTGGCCGCCGGTTACAAGCTGAACGTAAGCGACAACTTCGCGATGACGCCTGCTGTTCAGTGGACCTCGGCTAACATTCCGGGTGCCGACAACGAGGACTTCTGGTCCGCTGGCGTACTCTTCGACTACACCATCGTTGAAGGTCTGAGCGCCAAGCTCAACGTTCGTTACACCGACACGCCTGATCAGTACTATGCTGATGATTACTGGGCTGGTTGGTTCCGTCTGCAGCGCGACTTCTAAGAAGACGCCTCTAGATATCAGGAAAAGCCCGGCCGTCTGGTCGGGCTTTTTCGTTGTGCAGAAGAGCGGTGACGTTCTCTGTGTTTTGCGGCCGGCGAGCCGGGTCTCCTTGCCGATTGTCCGGATGGCCTCGATTGCGGAAGTCGGCACCTGCTTTGTCTGCGGACGTCAATGAGGCGCAATGGCTGACGCGGAGTTCATTCAGCTCTGCAGTATTTCGGCGACCAGGCGCTCGTTCTCTGGGATGGGCGGTATTGCTGTAAAACGCCGAGCTGATCTGGATATGATTCGCCGCTTTTTCGGTCCGACTGTGCACCGCTGGAAGCGTCGACTGAGCGCCTGGTTGCTGTTCTCCGATAGGCTGGTGCGGACGGCGGGGGTCGAACCCGCATGACCATCCGGTCGAGGGATTTTAAGTCCCTTGCGTCTACCAGTTTCGCCACGCCCGCAACAGGTCTTCCCGAACACGGGAATGGCTCGACTTCCGCCTGGTCGCGTCGGAGAAGGGGTATCGACCTTTCCGGGTGCGTTTTGGCGAAGTTAAGCCGCAACCTGCATCGCTTCCCCGCAATCGGCGAAGCGGTGAGCGATGTGTAGTATGGCGAAGCGACTTCCGCAATAGAGCAAGGCAATTGGGGCGAT
This sequence comes from Martelella mediterranea DSM 17316, assembly GCF_002043005.1. Classification (NCBI taxonomy): domain Bacteria; kingdom Pseudomonadati; phylum Pseudomonadota; class Alphaproteobacteria; order Hyphomicrobiales; family Aurantimonadaceae; genus Martelella; species Martelella mediterranea. Next base: position 2,891,419 of record NZ_CP020330.1, read on the forward strand.
GGTTCCACACGGGATCTGGAGGTGAACGGGCAGCGTTTGTCCGAGACCTCGCCTGGAGCGCGGGTCGGTGCGCTTGGCGGGAGAGCCGAGGCCTTCCCGCATCATCGGCATGTTAACGCTTTCCAATGAATCCGATGACTGTGGCTCTTCTGTCACAGCAATTGTTTCAGTTCTCTCGTACAAACGATCTCGGCGTTAGCGTCTATTTCCCGCCACAAACACGGGGCATGTGAAAGGGGACAGAGCGCGCAGCAGTCCGCCGGACGTGCGATCGCGGTTTTATCCGACAAGATCTTTGCGCCCTCGACAACGTGGTGAAATCGTTTGATGATGAAGGCAATTCTGAGACAGACAGGCGTGTATGTGGTGGCGGCGGGCTTGTTCGTCATGGCCAGCGCGCCGGTATCGGCCTTTGATATCTCCAATGACATACCCAAGGATTCCGGGCGTTTCGATCTCTTCCGCTTCGGCTTCAAGGCCTACAAGAACGGCGACAAGCAAAAGGCGGTCGAAGCCTATCGCTATGCGGCCGAGAAGGGCCATACCGGCTCGCGCTGGGCACTCGCGAATATGTATGCGTTCGGTGATGGCGTGCCGGAAAACGACTATGAGGCCTTCAAGGCCTATGCGGAGATCGTCAACCACGATGTCGAACCCGGCTCGCCCGATACCGGATTTTATGTCAATGCGCTTCTCGCGCTTGCCGGCTACTACAAGGCCGGCATTCCGGATACGCCGGTGGAGAAGGACCTGGCGCAGGCCCGTCAACTTTACTTTCAGGCCGCTTCCGTCTTCGGCAATCCCGAGGCGCAGTTTCAACTCGCCCAGATGATCCTGAATGGCGAGGGCGGCGCGAAGAATGTGCGCCTCGCCAAGAAATGGCTGAACCTCGCCAGAAAGAACGGCAATATCAGTGCGATGGCCGTTTTCGGCGACCTGATCTTCAACGAAGGCCAGCCGGTGCTCGGTCTTGCATATCTCACCATGGCGGCCGATCGTTGCCAGATCGGCGATTGCAGCTGGATTCGTGATCTGCAGGAAAAGTGCTTTTCCGTGGTGGACGAGAATGACCGCCGCGGCGCGATAGCGCTCGCGCATAATATGAGCACCGGTTCTCCCTGAGGCGCCACACATCCGAATGTGTGGCGCAGCCGGCATCCAAACCTCAAAGTTTCTAGGCCCAGGCGCAATCAAACTGGCAGATCACCGGCACATGGTCGGATGGCTTTTCCCAGCTTCGTACACTCTTGTCTATCGAGGTGGCCGCCAGCCTGTCGGCGGCTTCGGCCGATAGCAGCATATGATCGATGCGGATGCCGTTGTTCTTCTGCCAGGCTCCGGCCTGATAATCCCAGAATGTGTACTGACCTCCGGCCTCGTCGGCGCCGGCGACGGCATCGTAGAGCCCCAGCCCGAGCAATTCTGAAAAGGCCTCTCTGGTCTGCGGCAGGAACAGCGCGTCGCCCGCCCAGACGGCGGGATCGTGGCAGTCACAGGGGCGCGGAATGACATTGTAGTCGCCCGCCAGCACCAGCGGTTCCTCAAGGCTGAGCCGCTCTTTGGCCAGAGCTTTCAAACGCTCCATCCAGGCAAGCTTGTAGGGATATTTCGGCGTGTCAACGGGATTGCCGTTCGGCAGATAGATGGAGGCGACGCGGATCACACCGTCCTTCACGCTGAAGACACCTTCGATATAGCGCGACTGATCATCATCATGGCCATCTGAAAAGCCGCGCTGGACGTCTTCCGGCGCTTTCTTCGACAGAAGTGCTACGCCGTTGAAGCCTTTCTGGCCGTGCGTCTCCACGTGGTAGCCGAGGTCCTGAAAGGGGGTCGCCGGGAAATTCTCATCGACGGACTTGATCTCCTGCAGGCAGACAATGTCGGGCGATGCCATTTCCAGCCACCGGACCAGGTTTTCCTGCCGCGCCTTGATGCCGTTGATGTTCCAGGTGGCTATCTTCATGTCAAAATCCGTGTCCGCGACCGCATTGGGGAAACCGTTTCGCCCGTGCCAGGCGTTTCAGAGAAGCCATCCTTCACGACGCTTGCGTCGCGGCAACCGGGTCGCGCGATCATGCCGGATCAGGGGCGGGCAAGGAAGCCCCCGGCCGGCGTTAATCAACATGTCTTTGGCACGGCCGATAGCCAGACGGGCAAACGGCAGGTCGGCAGGGCGCGGTTTCGTCGGCTGCGCTTCCCTTGTGATTTGCCACAGAAATGAGCAGTTCGCGTTCTCGTTGCATGAATTCGTGCCTCAGGCGCGAGGCGCAAGCCATGCCGCTTCAGGCTGCCTCGGACAGTCGCCGGGATGCGAAACGTGTAATGGGCATAATTTTCGCTTCTTGCGCGCATGAAACATTATGTGACACATTTGTGGCACGGATGTTGCTTGGGACATTCGTGTAAGTGCGAGCGATAACAAGCGGCCAGGGCCGCGGGGGATGAACTAATGTCCGATCAACATCATATCATATACAAACTCAACGACGTGCCTTCGCCGGGCGCCTCGTTTCTGGCTGCCATACAGCACATTCTGGCCAGCATCATCGGCATCGTCACGCCGACGCTCATCATCGGCGGCGCTCTGGGGCTTGGCGTTCACATGCCGTATCTTCTGGCCATGTCGATGTTCGTCTCGGGCGTCGCGACCTTCATTCAGTGCCGGCGCATGGGGCCGGTTGGCTCCGGCCTTCTCAGCGTTCAGGGCACCAGCTTCGCCTTTCTCGGCGTCATTCTGGCGGCGGGTTTCGCGGTCAAGGGCAGGGGGGGCACGCCGGAGGACATTCTGGCGATGATTTTCGGGCTCTGCCTCGTCGGTTGCGTGGTCGAGATCGTGCTCAGCCAGTTCATCACCCGGATGGGCCGCATTGTCACGCCGACGGTGACCGGCATCGTCATCACCGTGATCGGCCTCAGCCTGGTGAAATCGGGCTTCACGGATTTTGCCGGCGGCGCCGGCGCCGGAGAAGCGCTTGGCGCGCCGGTCAATATCTTCCTCGGCCTGCTCGTTGTTGCGGTGATCATCTTCTTCTCGTTCTCGAAACAGCCCATGGTCAGGATCGCGGCGATCATGCTCGGCCTTCTGGTTGGCTTCATCGTTTCAATCTTCTTCGGCATGGTGAATTTTTCGCAACTCGGCACACAGCCCCTGTTTGCCGTTCCCGTGCCGCTGAAGTTCGGCCTGGATTTCGATCTCGGCCTGTTCATCCCGATCGCTTTCGTCTACCTGATCACCGCGATCGAGACGACCGGGGACCTGACGGCAAACTCGGTTATTTCGGGCGAGCCGGTTCAGGGCGATGTCTATCTGGACCGCATCAAGGGCGGCGTGCTCGCCGACGGCATAAATTCGGGGATTGCGGCGTTGTTCTGCACCTTCCCGAACACGACCTTCAGCCAGAACAACGGCGTTATCCAGATGACGGGCGTCGCCAGCCGCCATGTCGGGTTCTATATCGCGGGTATCCTCGTGGTGCTCGGCTTCTTCCCGATCATCGGCGGGGCGTTCCTGCTGGTGCCGAAGCCCGTGCTCGGCGGGGCAACCGTGGTGCTGTTCGGATCGATCGCTGTCGCGGGGATCAGGATTATTGCCTCCGAGCCGATCGACCATCGCAAGGTCTATATCATGGCGGTTTCGTTCGGCCTCGGGCTTGGCGTCACCCTGGTGCCCCAGTCGATGCAGCAGATGCCGGATATCATCCAGAAGGTGTTCGCGACGCCGATCACCCTGTCGGGCATTTCGGCCATCCTGCTTTCGCTCCTCATTCCGGAGCGGGCGGGCAAGACGATCGATGCCTGAAGCCGAGCGGGGGCTGCCTTGGGGGCCCCGGCTTTTGCAGCGTCCCGGACACCGCGTCCGGGGCGTTTTGTTTTGCTGGTGTGTCGGGAACGGAGCTGTTCTGCTGGTTGTCCAGGCGTTGCTCGCGATGGCGCGATCATATGACGGGCCTGAATAAAAAAGAACACCCCGGCGCAGGGATATGCCGGGGTGTTCCTGGAGGTCATCGCGAACGCGGCTGCCTGAAAGGCCAAGGTCGGTAGACGGCCGACTTAACCAACCCACGATGAATTTGGTCATAACGCCAAGCGCTATAAATTGAACGTAATCACTTGTCGTTCTTTAGTCAATCAGATGATTAAAAAATAAATCGCCGTGCGGCGAAAGGGGCATTGATGCCAGAAGCCTCAAAATGAAGGCTGCCGCAGACGCCCCTTGGCCCGGCCTTCGAACGTCGTTCGGAGAAGGTGCCGAGCGCCCACGAGTGGCAGCCAGCGCAGCGCTTTTGCAAGAACAATCAGATCGAGAAACTGGTGCCGCAGCCGCAGCTTGCGACCGCGTTCGGGTTCTGGATCTGGAAGGACTGGCCGAGCAGGTTGTCGACGAAGTCGATTTCCGATCCGGCCATGTAGACCAGTGAAATCTCGTCGATCAGCACTTTTGCGTCGCCGCGGGTAATCACGACGTCATCGGCTTCGGGGTCTTCGGCGAGATCGAACTTGTAGGAGAAGCCGGAGCAGCCGCCGCCTTCCACGGCAACGCGCAAGGCCTTCTTGCCGTCTTCGGCTGCGATGATTGCGGCGATCCTCTTGGCCGCCGCCTCTGAAAGCGTGACAGTCTTGGTGTCCATTGTCAGTCTCCTGAGCCCGGCAGGCGGGCTGAAATCGGTGTTTTGGCGCACGGAATGATCCACGCCTTCCAATGGCCTTTGATCTTAGTTAAGAACGGCGATGACAGCCGTCAACGGTCTATCTGCAACCGGGTGGCCGGCAGGACGCAAGCAGGAACGCTTCCCGCGACAGGAATAAGCATGACAATCGACAAATCGGCATTGGGTTTCGGCGATGTGGCGCTCGCGCCCTATGCCTGCAATCCGTGGAAAAGCCGCGGCCGGCTCTATCCCGAGCCCGACAGCCTGACGCGCTCGCCATTCCAGCGCGACCGCGACCGGATCATCCACACCACCGCCTTCCGCCGGCTGAAGCACAAGACCCAGGTGTTCATCGCCAATGACGGCGATCATTACCGCACACGCCTGACCCACACGATCGAGGTCGCGCAAGTCGCCCGCTCGCTCGCTCGCGCGTTGCGTCTGGACGAGGACCTCGCGGAAGGCGTGGCGCTGGTGCATGATTTCGGCCATACCCCGTTCGGCCATACCGGCGAGGATGCGCTGCACGAGAAGATGGCGGCCTATGGCGGCTTCGACCATAATGCGCAATCGCTCAGGATCGTGACCAAGCTGGAGCGCCGCTACGCCGAGTTCGACGGAATCAACCTGACATGGGAGGCGCTGGAGGGACTGGTCAAGCATAACGGCCCCTTGCAGGACGCCGAGGGGAAGGGCATTGGCGGGCCGGTTCCGCAGCCGATCCTCGACTATTGCGCCCGCCATGATCTCTGGCTTTCGACCCATGCCAGCATGGAGGCGCAGGTGGCCGCGATCGCCGACGATATCGCCTACAACACGCACGATATCGATGACGGGCTGCGCTCCGGCTATCTGAGCTACGACATGCTGGAGGAGGTGCCGTTTCTGGCCGGCCTGATGTATGAGGTTCGCGATCGCTATCCCGGGCTGGAATCGAGCCGCTTCACCAACGAGATCATGCGCCGGCAGATCACGGCGATGGTCGAGGATGTGATCGGCGTTGCCCAGGAGAACCTGCGCACGGTCGCGCCGCAATCGGCCGATGAGGTTCGCCGCGCCGGCATGACGCTGGCGACCTTCTCGCCGGCGATGGCGGAGATCGATCGCCAGATCAAGAAGCTGCTGTTCCACCATATCTACCGCAATCCGAATATCATGGTGATCCGCAAGGGCGCGGCGCAGATCGTTACCGACCTCTTCGACGCCTATATCGACGACCCGAAGCTGATGGGCGAGCATTCGTGGAGCGAGGGGATCGAGCGGCTGGAGCCGGCCCAGCTTGCCCGGCATGTCGCCGACTATCTCGCCGGCATGACCGACACCTATGCCTACAACACGCACCGCCAGTTGTTTGACCATACCCCTGATTTACGGTAGGAGCGCGGCAAACTGCGCCCTTTTGCGCCGGTCGCGCGGCGGCGGATGGAAATTGACATGAACCTTTTTACCGATTTCGAACAGAGACTGAACGAACAACTGCTGACGATTGCCGAAATCGCGGAAAAGCGCGACACGCTGGATTTCGCCCGCATCGTGGTTGAGCCGCCGCGCGACCCGAGCCATGGCGATATTGCCGTCAACGCCGCGCTGGTGCTGTCCAAACCGCTTGAGACCAAGCCGCGCGACCTTGCCGAAAAGATCGTCGCCGCGCTTGAGGCCGATGAGGATATCGCCGAGCTTTCGATCGCCGGCCCGGGCTTCATCAATATCCGGCTTTCGCCGCGCTACTGGCAGCGCGTTCTGCTGGCGCTGGTCCGTGAAGGCGAGGATTTCGGCCGCAGCGAAATTGGCAAGGGCCGCAAGATCAACGTCGAATATGTCTCCGCCAATCCGACCGGGCCGATGCATGTGGGCCATTGCCGCGGCGCGGTGGTGGGTGACACGCTCGCCAATATCCTGGATTACGCCGGCTTCGCGGTGACCAAGGAATATTACATCAACGATGCCGGCGCCCAGGTCGATGTGCTCGCCCGCTCGGCATTCCTGCGCTATCGCGAGGCGCTGGGCGAGACGATCGGTGACATCCCGGAGGGGCTTTATCCCGGCGACTATCTCGTACCCGTTGGCGAAGCGCTGAAGGCGGAATTTGGACCATCGCTGCTTAATCTGCCGGAAGACCAGTGGATGCCGATCGTCAAGGACCGGGCGATCGATGCCATGATGGAGATGATCCGCGCCGATCTCGCCGCCCTCAACGTCACCCACGAGGTGTTCTTCTCCGAGCGGCAGCTTCATGCCGACGATGCTGCGGCGATCCGTTCGGCGATCAACGACCTCACCTTCAAGGGCCATGTCTACAAGGGCACGCTGCCGCCGCCGAAGGGGCAGGTGCCCGAAGACTGGGAGGATCGCGAGCAGACGCTGTTCCGCTCCACCGAAGTGGGTGACGATATCGATCGACCGCTGATCAAGTCGGATGGCAGCTACACCTATTTCGCCGCCGACGTTGCCTATTTCCGCGACAAGTACGAACGCGGCTTCGACGAGATGGTCTATATTCTCGGCGCCGACCACGGCGGCTACGTGAAGCGGCTGGAAGCGCTCGCCAAGGCGGTGTCCGGCGGCAAGGCGAAGCTGACGGTGCTGTTGTGCCAGATGGTCAAGCTGATGCGCGGCGGGCAGGAACTCAAGATGTCGAAGCGCTCCGGCAATTTCGTGACGCTGCGCGAGGTCGTCGACGAGGTCGGCCGCGATTCCGTGCGGTTCATGATGCTGTATCGCAAGAGCAGCGAGCCGCTCGATTTCGACTTCGCCAAGGTTACCGAGCAATCCAAGGACAATCCGGTATTCTATGTCCAGTATGCGCATGCGCGCTGCATGTCTGTCCTGCGGCAGGCCCAGGAGAACTTCCCGGGACTGGATATTTCACAAAAAACACTGGAAGATGCGGTAAAGCAGGCGACTTACGAGCCGGAAGAACTTAGAGTTGTAGCCAGGCTTGCGGAATATCCGCGGGTAGTCGAATCGGCGGCGACAATGCACGAGCCGCATCGGCTGGCGTTTTATCTCTATGATCTGGCGTCGCAATTCCATTCCCATTGGAATAAAGGGAAGGAAAAGCAGGAGTTACGCTTTATTAATGAGAGTGACAGACAATCAACGATTGCGAAGCTCGGACTCGTATATTCTGTCGCTGCCGTATTGCGTTCCGGACTGGCTCTCACGGGAACCGACGCGCCGCAGGAAATGCGTTAGGTCCACCTGCACTCTCCCGTCGGCCTTGCGGCCGATGGCAGCATTGGTGGTTTGAAAATGGCAGACAAGAACAAGCCGGGTAGCGGCAATAATGGCGGCTTTGACGGGGACGATCCCTTTGCCGAACTGGCGAGGCTGATCGGCACGTCCGACAATGAGCCGCCGCGCCGACAGGAAGGTCCGTATCCGCCGGAAACGGCGGATGACCTGACGGACGAGCTGTTGCGCGAGTTCGATTCCTTTCGCGGTCCTTCCGAACGTTCCGACCCGCCGTCGCGCCATGCGGCCGAGCCATCCTTCGCGCCGGAAGAGGAGGAACGCTACGACGAGCCCCAGCCCTTCGAGCCCGAGGAGCAGCCTGCTTCGATCTGGGACAGCATGCCGGCCGAGCCCGCGCCCGAGGAAGAGCAGCCGGATGATTTCGGCAGCTTCGAATTGCGCGGCTCGCTTGGCGGATACGAGCCGCAACAGCCCCGTCAGTCCGATGTAATGCCGCCCGTCGATGAGCCCGTTGCGTCCCCGCCGCCATACCCGCCGGAGCCGGAATACGCGCCGGAGCCTCCGCTCCAACCGGAACCGGAATACCAACCGGAACCCGCATACGAGCCAGAGCCGCGCCAGCCGGCGGCGCATGAGGATCAGGAGCTCGATCTCGACCTCGACGAAATCGCGCTTGAGCTTTCGGAGCTCGAACTGGCCGATGACGGCCCGGGACCGCTGGACGACGTGGCGGCCGGCGACGACGACAGTGACGGCGATTTCGATCCGGCAGCGCTGATTTCGACAGAGGAGCCGCCCGCGCCGGTTGACGAACTCGACCTGCCGCCTATGGGCGATGACGAAGTCGTGCCGGCCCGCGCCTCCGCCGAGCCCTACGAATTCGATCTCGACGAGGAGCTTGCCGATGTACTGGCGAGCCAGCCGGCTCTGGTCGATCCGCTGCAGGAGGCGCCGGCGCAGCCGGACCTGCCCGAGGAGCTTGACTATTATGGCGCGGCGCAGGGCGAGGCTTATGACGAGCCCCTTCGGCAGACAGTGCCTCCGCAGGCTGGCTACAACGAGGCTGCGGAGGGCTTTGAAACCGCGGCCGATGAGGACTATTACGACTTTGACGATCGCGAGCGCCGTCCGGGCCTGCTGCCTGCGACCTTCCTTGGGGCAGGGCGCGTCGCCCTGATCGGCATTGCCGCGGTTGCGCTGGCCGTGCTGTTCGTGTTCGCGGGCATGCGCTATTTCGCCGGCGACAGCGGCGGCGAACCGGTGGTCATCACCGCGGAGAATTCGAGCGTCAAAGAGGCGCCGGAGGATCCGGGTGGCGAGGTTGTCCCCAACCAGGACAACGCCGTCTTCAATGATGTGTCCGGAACGTTGGCCGAGGCGCCGCGTCAGAACAGCCTGATCGCCTCCGACCAGGAGCCGACCGATGTCGAAAGCGTCGCGCCCAACCCGCTGGCCGGCAGTGCCGCGAGCGGCACTGCCGATACAGGCGGTCTCGAGCCGCGCAAGGTCAGAACCATGATCGTCAGGCCGGACGGCACGCTGGTCGAGCGCGAACCGCTTCAAATCAGCAGTTCGTCTTCGTCCGGGGTCAGAAAGCTTGAGACTCAGACCGCGCTGCCGAATGAAACCGGTCAGCTTGTCACCTCCATGCCTCAGGATAGTGCGAATGCCGGCGCGAGCGGTGAGACCGCGACGCCGTCCTTGGCGCCGGCTTCTGGAGGGTCGGACGAAACGGCAACGCCGCCCGTTACCGAGCCTGCCACCGTGGCTGACGCCGCTGCTCTGGATGCCGGCGATGCGACGGAGGAGCCGGCCGCGACGGAAGAGCCGGTACAGGATTTCGGCATCGCCAATGTGCCGCTGCCGATGCCGCGGCCGCCCGGCGGCGCGCCCGCGCGCGTTGCCGCCGCCAGCCCGGCTCCCGCAGCAGCCGCGTCGGTCACCGCGTCTGCCGCTACGGCACCTGCCGCAGCTGCGCCTCAGCCGAGCGCGCAGTCGACATCTGCCTACGCTATGCAGATCGCATCGCTGCCTTCGGTCGAGGAGGCGCAGCAGGCCTATCGGCGGCTCAGCGCCCAGCATCCCTCGGTCCTCGGACGGCGACCGGTGGAGATCGTTCCTGCGACGATTGCAGGCAAGGGGACGTTCTATCGGGTACGCATCGGTGCATCCAGCCTTTCCGAAGCGCTTTCGCTGTGCGAACGCTACAAGGCGGAAGGCGGAAGCTGCTTCGTTCCGCGCTGATTTATTCCGCGTTTGACGCGGAATTGGTGTTTTTGCAGTGCAGGACCACACAAAATTGTGCATGAATGACGGGGCCTGTTCGAGCTTTGGCCCCGATCTCATATGATTCGCCCATGACAAACGCCCCGAAAGCCATGATTCTCGGTTGCGCCGGCGCCCGCCTCAGCGACGAGGAGAGGGCATTCTTCCGCGCGGAGCAGCCCTGGGGCTTCATCCTTTTCGGCCGCAATGTCGAGACGATGGAGCAGATAAGGGCGCTGACGGCGGAGTTGCGCGCGGCTGTCGGTCGTAATGCCCCGGTTCTGATCGATCAGGAGGGCGGCACGGTGCGTCGTCTTCGCCCGCCGCTGGTGCGCGATTATCCCCCCGCCTCGGTGATCGGCAGGCTCTACGCCAGCTCTCCCGATGAGGCGAAAGAGGCGGCCTATGCCTGCGGGCGGCTGATTGCCGCGGACCTTCTGTCGGTTGGCGTCGATGTCGACTGCGCCCCGGTGCTCGACATGCCGCCGGAACCCGATACCGGCTTCATCGCCAATCGCGCCTTCGGGTCTGACCCGGAACAGGTGCGGGTTCTGGCGCAGGCCATGGCCGACGGGCTGAAGGCCGGCGGCGTGCTGCCGGTGATCAAGCACATGCCCGGCCACGGGCGCGGCCTTGCCGATTCCCATATCGGCCTGCCGGTGGTCAAAGAGCCGCTGGCGCTGCTTGCCGAGCGCGATTTCCGGCCGTTTCGCGAGCTGACAGGCATCCGGATGGCGATGACCTGCCATGTACTTTTCGAGGCGGTCGATGCCGAGAACCCGGCCTCGGCCTCGGCGAAGGTGGTCGAGCAGGTGATGCGCGGCTCGATCGGTTTCGACGGGCTGATCATCTCCGACGATATCTCGATGAACGCGCTGGCCGGCGATATCGGCGAGCGCGCCCGTGCTGTCGCTGCTGCCGGCATCGACATCATCCTGCATTGCAACGGCAAGATGGACGAGATGCGCGCCGTCGCCGATGCCGCCCCGGCGCTTGCCGGCGTATCCCTGATCCGCAGCGATCGCGCACTGGATGGCCGTCCTGCGGCCGATGACGCCAATCTCGCCGCGCTGTCCCGCCGTCTCGACGACATTCTTCAGGCGAGGAGCTGATCATGCAGGAAAGCTTCTTCCCCGAAAACGAGAATGCGACCGTCGAGGTGCGCGCCGCCGGTGAGGCCGTTCTGGTGATCGATGTGGGCGGTTTCGAGGGGCCGCTCGACCTGCTTCTGCATCTGGCGCGGACCCAGAAGGTTGATCTTGCCCGGATTTCGGTTCTGGCGCTGGCCGAGCAATATCTCGCCTTCATCGAAAGCGCGCGTCGCATCCGCATCGAGCTTGCCGCCGATTATCTGGTCATGGCCGCCTGGCTCGCCTATCTGAAGTCGCGGCTGCTGATTCCCAAAAGGCCGAGCGACCAGGAGCCTTCCGGCGAGGATATGGCGGCCACGCTCGCCTTCCGCCTCAAGCGGCTGGAGGCGATGCGCGATGCCGCAAGCCAGCTCGTCAACCGCAACCGGCTCGACCGGGACGTGTTCCGCCGCGGCGCGCCGGAACATATCCCCGATGAAACCGGCTCCAGCTACATGGCGTCGCTTTACGAGCTGCTGGACGCCTATGCCAATATGCGCCAGCGCGCGGCGGTCAGCGAGGTGACGATCGCCCTGCGTCACGTGTGGTCGCTCACCGATGCGCGCGAGCTCTTGCAGGGGCTGATCGGCGAGATCGGCGAATGGACCGCGCTCGATCGCTACCTGTTGCGCTATCTCACCCGGCCGGAGGATCTGCGCACCGCGATCGCCAGCACCTTCGCCGCCTCGCTGGAACTGGCGCGCGAGGGCAGGCTTGACCTGAGGCAGGACGAAGCCTTCGCGCCGCTGATGATGCGCCGCGGCAGAGGCAGGAGCGAGCCCTTCACCGGCGAGGCCGCCGAATGAGCGAGCCCGAGGACAACGATGAGTCGTTGAGCCCGGAACGGATGCTGGAGGCCGAGCGGATCGCCGAGGCGCTGGTTTTCGCCTCCGCCGAGCCGGTGAGCGAGGCCTATATCGCTGAGCGCATTCCCGACGGGGTCAATGTGGCCGAGCTGATGGCGGGCCTTGCCGAACAATACCGCAATCGCGGCGTCAATCTGGTGCGGGTCGAGGATCACTGGGCGTTCCGCACCGCAGCCGATCTCTCCTTCGTCATCCATCGCGGCGAGCGCGAGGCGCGCAAGCTGACCCGCGCAGCACTCGAAGTGTTGTCGATCATTGCCTACCACCAGCCGGTGACCCGCGCCGAGATCGAGGAAATCAGGGGCGTTCAGACCTCCAAGGGCACGCTCGACGTGCTGATGGAGGCGGGCTGGGTCCGCTTTCGCGGACGCCGGCGCACGCCTGGTCGTCCGGTGACCATGGGCACGACCCGCAGTTTTCTCGATCATTTCGGCCTTGAGGAAATCCGCGACCTGCCGGGCCTCGAGGAGTTGCGCGGCGCGGGCCTGCTGTCTGGCCGGATACCGCCCGGCTTCCAGATACCGCTGCCGCTCAATGACGACGAAGACCTCACCGATGACGAAGAGCCGCTGGATGCCGCCGACCTCGAGGATCTGGGGCTTTTGACACCGGGCGGTAAACATGATGAATAAGCTCTAGAAAAAGCCGTCGCGCCGATGTATGGCGAGGCAAAACGTTCTGGAGCGGCGATGAATTTTGCCCGGCGCCCTGTAGCTGAGAGCGGTCAGACCGCGCGGCTCGGTTTCGAAGATATCCGCCACGGCTATGGCCAGGGCGACGTCGTCAAGGGCGTGTCGCTGTCTGCCGCGCCCGGAGAGGTGCTGTGCCTGCTGGGGCCGTCCGGTTCGGGAAAAAGCACGCTTCTGCGCATCGCCGCCGGCCTTGAACAGCCGCATCACGGCCGGCTGCTGATCGATGGCGTCGAGGTGACCGGGCCGTCGACCTTCCTGCCGCCGGAGCGGCGCGGCATCGGGCTGATGTTTCAGGATTTCGCGCTGTTTCCGCATATGACGGTCGCCGACAATGTCGCCTTCGGCCTGCAGCGCCTGCCAAGAGCGTCACGGCAGGCCGCCGTCGGCGAGGCTCTCGCGCGCGTCGGGCTTTCCGGCTACCGCGACAAATATCCGCATATGCTGTCGGGCGGCGAGCAGCAACGCGTGGCGCTGGCGCGCGCCGTCGCCCCGCGCCCTTCCGTACTGTTGATGGACGAACCGTTTTCCGGCCTCGATTCGCGGCTGAAGGATCAGGTGCGCGCCGAAACGCTGGCCGTTCTGCGCGAGACCGGCGCGACCGTCATGATCGTTACGCACGACCCCGGCGAGGCGATGGGGGTGGCCGACAGGATCGCCTTGCTGAAGGACGGACATCTGGTGCAGACGGGCACGCCGCGCGCGCTGTTTTCCCGACCGGAGAGCCTGTTCGCCGCCTCTTTCTTCTCTGAAATCAATCGTTTCGAAGGAAAAGTTGAAGCGGGACGGGTTGAGATTCCTTTCGGTAGCCGGTCGGTCGCCGCCGCCATGCCGGACGGCCCTGTCACGATCGCGATCCGCCCCGGCGATATCCGTCTGAGCCAGGAGGCGACGCTTTCCGGCCAGCCGGCGGAGGTGCTCGAACGCCGCTTTCTCGGTACCCAGGAACTGTTCCGGCTGAGGATCGAGGGTACGTCGCATGTTGTCGACGCCAGCATTTCCGCCGGCGCGATCGGTGAGGGCGTGGGACGGGTTTTCATCGAAGTCGACGATCAGACTATTTTGGTATTTGAAAATCGCGAGCAAACGCCTTACACCAGAGACACCTAAGTAACAGGAGATTTGGTTATGGGTAATCTCGGTATCTGGCAGCTGCTCATCATTCTGGCGATTGTCGTGCTGCTTTTCGGCCGCGGCAAGATTCCCGAACTCATGGGCGATGTCGCCAAGGGCATCAAGAGCTTCAAGAAGGGCATTTCGGACGACGACGAAAAGCCGGCGGAGAAGGACAAGACCGTCGAGCACACTGTTGACCACAGGGCAGACGAGACCAAGCAGGGCTGATGCCGGGCAGCCGGCAACGGCTGGCCGCAGGAGAATGTGAATGCTTGACATTGGCTGGACCGAGCTTTTGGTCGTGGCGATCGTGCTGGTCGTTGTCGTTGGGCCCCGCGAACTTCCGCATGTGCTGAGGACCTTCGGCAAGACCATGACGAAGTTTCGGCGCATGGCGTCCGACTTCCGGTCACAGATGGACGATGCGCTAAAAGAGGCGGATATGGAAGACGTCTCGACGGCGATCCGGGACGTCAGAAGAATCAATCCCGCCAATCAGTTGCGCGACGCGATCAATCCATTGCGCCAGACCGCGCGGGATATCGACTCCGACCTCAGGAAATCGACCGCGCTCGACAACAAGCCTAAGCCCAAAGCCGATGGGCCGGAGCTGAAGAAGGCGTCCTATCCCACGCCCGGCACAAACCCCGATGTCTCGCCCGTCAATGCGTTCGACAAGGCGGCGGCGAAAAAGGACGAGGCTGCACCGGCGCTGGTCTCGAAGCCCCGGGACGAAAAGCTTGTCAGCCACAGGCCCGGCTTCAAGGCCGCGCCCAGGCCGGTCAAATCGAAATCGTCCGGTGGACGCAGGAGCGGGCGATGAGCGTAAAGAACGATATCGACGACAAGCCGCAGCCGCTTGTCGAGCATCTGATCGAGCTCAGAAAGCGCCTTGTCTGGTCTCTGGTGGCTTTTTTCCTTGGCTTTCTGCTCTGTTTCGCCTTCGCCAAGGATCTCTTCAACATTCTGGTTCTGCCCTATAAATGGGCGGTGATCTGGTCCGGACATGATCCGGAGAAGATGCAGCTCATTTATACCGCGCCGCAGGAATTCTTCTTCACCCAGATCAAGATATCGTTGTTTGGCGGCCTGCTTCTGGCGTTTCCGGTGATCGCCTTCCAGGTCTACAGTTTTGTTGCGCCCGGTCTTTACCGGAACGAGCGTTCGGCCTTTCTGCCGTTCCTGGTCGCATCGCCGATCCTGTTCATCCTTGGCGGCGCCATCGTCTATTTCTTCCTGATCCCGGTGGTCATGCTGTTCTTCCTTGGCATGCAGCAATCCGCGGGAGAGGGGGAGGTGGCGATCTCGCTGCTGCCGAAGGTTTCGGAATATCTCAGTCTGATCATGTCGCTGGTGCTGGCCTTTGGTCTGGTTTTCCAGCTTCCGGTGGTCACCACGCTGATGGCGCGCGTCGGACTTGTCTCGTCGCAATGGCTTGCCAAGCAGCGCAAATTCGCGATCGTGATCGCCTTCATCATCGCCGCCATCCTGACCCCGCCCGATCCGCTCTCGCAGCTCGGTCTGGCGCTGCCGACCGTGCTTCTCTACGAGGTCGCGATCTATGCGGCGCGGATTGTCGAGCGCAAGCGCGTCGAAGCGGCGGAGGAAGACAGCGCTTCGGAAGAGGACGAGGCTTAAGACACCTCGGACAGAGGGTGAGCCCGCGCCGCGGGCCGTCCCGTCCCCCTTTTTGGTTACATCCCTTCGAAGGAAAGAGTCCCCTCTGTTGCACCAGCGTTGGGAGCATTGCCGTCTTTGGCGGGGGCTATCGCAATTCATTATCGTGCAGCGTCGCAGAGCCCGCTTTATCTCGGCGGTCGGGATGGCGGCAGCGTGCCTCCTCGACGCAGACCTCTTTCAACGCCATGGAGCGAAGGCATTTACCCATCGTGCCTGATCATCTCAAGATTGCGCTATCATAGTTACTTTTAGTTACGTCTCGTAACGCAATATAACTAAGTAACAATGTTAAAATTCGTCAATAGTCCATTTTTTATTTGATATTTTTGACTTAGTATTATTTACTTCTCTTGGCGGGTATCCATTGGTTGTTCGATTGGAAGTCGTGAGTCTGGGTGACGATGACTGGCCGGCTTCGCGAATGTCGGACAGACTTCGCAGCCGGATGCCAAATCCGTGTCCGCTAGCTGTGGCCGTTTGAAAACTGAATTCTATGGAGAGCAGAAATGGCAAACGAGAACATCAAATCGCCGATGGGCGCAGATGAAGCTGAAATCAAGGAATTGGGCTCCGAGGAACTGCAGGCGGCTTCCGGCGGCTCGATGCTCATGCCCGGCATTGCCCTGCCCGATGGTTTGGCGAACGCTGTGGCAAATGGTGTCGAAGATGTTGGCGCGACGGTCAAGAATGTAGTCGAAACTGGCGCCGCGGATGTCGCTAAAGCAGCGGATTGGGTTGGCGATGCGGCGTCCAAGGCCGGATCGGCGCTTGAGACCGGTGTCAAGGATGTCGCCAAGGGCATCTGGGACGCCTCTGCCGACTGGTGCTGATGAGATAAAGCAGACCATTGATAATTCCGTCACGCTTGCCGACATTCCATTAAGTCATTGGATTTGTTGGTATTTCTGTGGAGGATATCGGAGATTCAATCGCCGACCATGAGAAGAAAACCCAGTGGGCTTCTGATAGATCGCTGCGCGATGAACGACGGCAAAGGCGATCACGTGGCAAGCAATGCGACACTTTTCTATGAAGGAGTTAGGATGACAAACGAAGGTAAAAAACTGGCCGGTCCGGAGACCGACGATACCGAGCTCCAGGAGCTCGGCCCGGAGAACCTCCAAAGTGTCTCTGGCGGAGGTTTTTTCGGTGATGCCTTGAGTGATCTTGAACAGGGTGCCGAAGATGTCGGTCATGCGGCTGCGACGGCGGGCAAATGGGTTAAGAACGAAGCCGAGAAGCATCCTTACGTTGCTGCTGGGATTGGGGCTGTTGGCATTGCGGCTGTCGGCGGCGTCGCATATTTGCTTGCAGACGCAGGCGAAGATGCGGCGGCCGACGTGGCGCTGAAGCCCAACGGACTTTCCTTTAAAGACAACATGCGCGATATGTTCGACGAATCCGACTGACCGCACAGCTGGTCGCGTTGGACCATCGTCGCCGAAGGGTAAGCCGACGAAGGTCGGAAATAGAGGGGTCCTAAGCTCGAAAAAATGGAACTAAGAAACTTGCTCAGGGAAATGAAGTATGTCGCCGGCGATGAGGTGTCCGAACAGGCTTTCAACAAGCTGACCGCCGTCGGTCCAAGCCATATAAGCCGGTGATTGCGTCGAGCGGTTTGAGTATCGCCGCTCCACGTCGGATGATGATCGAGGCCGGAAACGGGGTTGCGTGAAGAATGTCGGGTCGTGTGTTTCCTTTCTTAATAAATCCAATCTGACGGAAGGTTGTCTTATGAAAGCTTCTGCAAACGGCATTTGTCCAGCCAAGTCGGACGAAACGAACATGGATGAGCTCAATCAAGAGGAGCTGCAAGTCGTCGCTGGTGGCGGTGTCTTTGGCGATGTTTGGGACGGAATTAAAACAGGGGCGGACGATGTCGGTAGCGCCGCTTCTTCCGCATATAACTGGACCAAGAGCGAGGCTGAAGCGCATCCTGATATCGCCAAGGGGATCGCAATTGCGGGGTCGATGGCAGTAGGCGTCGCAGCAGGTGGCGCTATCGCTGAAGCGATTAGTGCTGGTGCGGAAGCCGATGCCGAGAAGGCGGGATTTTTAAGGGCGGCCAAGCGGGTCGCGGATGTCTTGAGGGATGATCCCGACTATGACTAAATCGCCACTCAGGTCGCCGGATTGGGCGACTTGGGCGAAAGCTGCTTACGGCTGAAGAAGCTCTTTTCTGAAAGAGACGTTCCTCCAGTGAAAAGTGCCCAGGGGCGAATGGAGGGCCTGACTAGCGTAGACTTCCAGAATGGAAGTCGCCGGGAGCGACTTAATTGGCGATGGTGAAGACAGACGTTAAGGGCGACCATCCTGGTAGGTGACTAAAGATCTAACAAGCGGTACTGGGCTGCCAGCCAGCAAGACTCTAAAGATCGTTCTCGGCAGTTTTCTCGAACGCCAACATTCGCAGGAGCGGATCCCGCTCCGCGAGCGACGGATTAGTTCTGAACGCAGCGAAATGCAGGCTGGGCGGTTTTTCGGACGTGGAAATCGAGCACCGTAACATCGTGCTCCAAGAATATCGAAAGTGCGCCAAGTTCATGTCCAATCCCGAAGAGCCCCGCAAGCAGGTCTATCGCGAATCCGCTCTCAAACATCTCCAGACCCCTGAAAGCACTGACAGTCTGATGCGTGTCGTCGGCCCGAGCGGCTGGGTCGTGGCGATCGCGATCGCGCTCGTCTTCTGCGGCGCGATCTACTGGAGCATTTTCGGCACGGTGACGACCTTTGTGCAGGGCAAGGGCATTCTCGGTCCGGCCTATGGCGAGACCCGCGACTTTGTGGCGACCCATTCCGGCATATTGCGCTCGCTGCCGGTTCAACTCGGCGATACGGTCGAAAAGGGCGAGCTTCTGGCATCCATCGAAATCGTCTCCGTGGCCGAGGACAAGCGCGAGGCAGAACGGACGCTGCGCTCGCTGAAGACAGAGCAGGACCTGCTGGAAACCTACTGGAACAACCTGCTGCCGCAACAGATGGCCGACCTCAAGCAGAAGGAAGAGGATCTGGAGCGCCAGATCGCGTGGGACGAGCAGCAGCTCGACAGCCGGAAGAAAATTCTGGAGGGCTTCGAACAGGCCAGCAGCGATGGCGCGATAACGCCGCTGAGGCTTGAACAGGCCCGGGACTCATTCATTGAGGCATCCGCAAATCTGGATGGGAACAAATTCGACAAGGAACAGCTCGCGGCCAAGCGGCTCGAGCTTGAAAACCAGAAGACCACGGCGTTTCAGGCGATGAGCGACCGGCTGCTGAAGGCCCAGGAAAACCTCGCCGATCTCGAAGACACGCTCGATAGCGGCGGAAAGGTGTTGTCCGACATGTCCGGGCGGGTCATTGCGGTCGACGCCAGCATCGGCTCCTTTGTGCAGCCGGGATCCCCCATCGTGACGGTTCAGCCCGTCAACACCGATATCGAAGGGGTGTTTTTCGCCAACCCCCTGCACGGAAAGAAAGTCCTGGCGGGGATGGAAGTCAATGTTTCGCCATCCACCGTTGAGGCCTCCCGTTTCGGCACGATCCGCGGAAAGGTCGTCTGGGTCAGCGAAGACCCGCAAAGCGACACCGCCGTCGCGCGTCAGCTCGGCAACGAAACGCTGGCCAAGGCGCTTGCCGGCAGCGAACCCCCGATCGCCTTCGGCGTGCAACTGGAAAAGGACGCGGCCTCGCCCTCCGGATTGAAATGGACTTCGGGGCACGGCCCGAACATGAAGGTCCGGACCGGCACGCTGGCCGATGCCGATGTCGCCGTGGAGCAGGTTCCGCCGATCGTTCTGGTGATACCCGCGATCCGCCGCGTCCTCGGTCTCGATCAATGACTGGCGGAGCGCGGGCATGACGAAACGGTTTTCGGCGCTGAGACCGGGAAGGATCTTTCGCAACGCAAAAACGCCGACCATCCTGCAGATGGAGGCGGTCGAATGCGGGGCTGCCTGTCTTGCCATGGTGCTGGCCCATCACGGCCGATGGGTCGCCCTTGAAAGGATGAGGCTCGAATGCGGCGTGTCGCGAAATGGCTCGAACGCCTGGAGCCTGATCGAGGCCGCCAGACGCTTCGGCTGCGAGGCAAAAGGCTTCAAGGTCGGACTGGAGAGACTGCGCGAGGTAACGCTGCCTGCCATCATCTTCTGGCGCTTCAATCACTTCGTCGTGCTGGAAAAGATCGACCGCAAGGGCGCCCAGATCAATGACCCGGCGCAGGGGCGCAGGCGCGTCGCCTGGTCGGAGATGGATAGGGATTTCACGGGCATCGTGGTGACCGTCGAGCCCGGGCCGGATTTTAAGACCGGCGGCGAGAAGCCATCGGTCCTGCGCGAGTTGAGGCAGCTTTCGCGCGGCACGGCAGGACCCTTCGCCTTCATATTGCTGGTAACGCTCCTGATGGTCATACCCGGCATCGTGATACCGGCGCTCAGCAAGATCTATGTCGATGGCTTCCTTGTCGGCGGACAGGAGGACTGGGTCCGGCCGCTGCTTGCGGCCTATGTCGTGGCCGGCGGGCTGAGCTTGCTTCTGAGCTGGCTGCAGAAGCATTACCTGATGCGGTTTTCGGCCAGGGTCAGCATCGACATGACGCGCAAGGTGCTGTGGCGGCTGCTGCACCTGCCCATGGACTTTTTCAGCCAGCGTTTTGCCGGGGATATTTCGAGCCGGCTCGGATCCGCCGGCCGGGTTGCGTCGATGATCTCCGGGCCGCTGGCGTTCAGCATCGTCGGCATGATCTCGGTTGTCGTCTATGGCGCTCTGATGTTTTCCTACAGTGTGCCGCTGGCCTCGCTCGTCGTCGCCATGGCCGTCATCAACCTGATCATGGCGCGGGTCGTCTGGCTGCGGCTTGAAAACGCGCGCCATCTTCTGGCCAAGAACGGGGCGGAGCAGGCCTCGGCGATCATGAGCGGCCTCTCGGCGATCGAGACGGTCAAGGCCGCCGGGCTCGAGGACGATCTGTTTTCCCGCTGGGGCGGCCTCCAGGCCCAGCTCGTCTCGCTGTCGCAGACCATCGGGCGGCAGAACAACCTGCTCGGCCTGCTGCCGGGGACCCTTTCAGCGTTGGGGCATATCGCGATTCTCAGCCTCGGCGCCCTGTTCGTTCTGGACGGTCGGCTGACCGTGGGCGACCTCGTCGCGTTTCAGGTTCTGGTCGGCAGTTTCACCGGGCCGATTTCGGGGCTCGTGGGACTGGGTTCGTCATTGCAGACCACGCAGGTCGACCTCAACCGTCTCGATGACGTCATCAATTACGGTTCCGCCGAGCCGGCAGGGGCCGCGGCGCGGCCGCAGGCCGCCACCGCCGCGGTAAGGCTCGTCGGCAAGGTCGAGCTTCGCAATGTCACCTTCGGATACAGCCGGCTTGAAAAGCCGCTGCTCGACGATTTCTCGCTGCTGCTGCAGCCGGGCATGCGCATCGCGCTCGTCGGCGCCAGCGGCTCGGGAAAATCGACCGTCGGCAAGCTGGTTGCCGGGCTTTACCGGCCATGGCAGGGCGAAATTTTCTTCGATGACATCCCCCTGCAACAGATCGACCGTCTGACGCTGACCTCGTCGCTCGGCGTGGTCAGCCAGGATATCAATGTCTTCAGCGGGACATTGCGGGACAATATCACGCTCTGGGATACATCGATCCCCGAACCTGCGATCAGCCGCGCGGTCGCCGATGCCTGCCTCGATCAATTGCCGCTGGTGCGCGAGCAGGGGATCGATGCCGCCTTGTCGGAAGCAGGGCGCAATCTCAGCGGCGGCGAACGCCAACGGCTCGAGATTGCCCGCGCTCTGGCGCGCGATCCGTCGGTGCTGATCATGGACGAGGCGACGTCGGCGCTCGACCCCGTCACCGAGCAGACCGTCGACATGAACCTTAGACGGCGCGGCTGCGCCTGCCTGATCGTCGCCCAGCGGCTCTCGACCATCCGCGACAGCGACGAGATCATCGTTCTCGATCAGGGCCGGATCGTCCAGCGCGGCACACATGATCGATTGATAGCTGAGCCGGACGGGCACTATGCCCGCCTTGTGGCCGCTCACTGAGAAGCAGACCGGATGACCGACAGCCAGCAAACAGACCTGCCAACGGCGCTTCGCAAGGCCCGCGACGCCGCCCGGATGCCGCGTGCCATCCCGCTCAATGAGGTTGATGGCGTCTTCGTTGTCGAAGAGGGCGCTGCCGACGTGTTCGCGGTCGACCCCGATACGCAGATCTACGGCCCCCTGCATCATCTCATGCGCCTCGCCGGCGGCGACGCATTCACCGGGCTGGCCGATGTCGTCTGGGAAGGAGGCGCGCCCGATATCATCGTTGTCCCCGCACCCGGCTGCCGCCTCGCCGCCACCGAAGAAGGGCCGTCCGGCGCTGGCGTCGACGCCTGGATCGGCCGCCTGCTGGCTGCCTGCCCATCCGCCCTGCCGCCACGCGGCATCGCGCCGTTGCGCGCCGGGCAGCATGTCTCGATACCGGAAGGAGCGGCGGTCTGCGCCGCCGGCGCATTGCTCTGGCTTGAGACGGATGGCGTTCTCAAGTCAGGCGACGGGCGCGAGCTCGGGCCGGGTCTGGCGCCGCTGACGGCGGATTTCTGGGTCCAGGCGCAGGCCCCGGTCACGGCGCGGGTCCATGATAGCGCAGCCCTTGCCGAGGCGGGATGGCTGCAACGCGGGCGGGCGGAAGCGCTGCGTGTCGCGCTCGCAGGCATCGCAACGATGCTGGCCACAAATCGTCTTGTCGGCCGGGACGATGTCGGGCGTCGCGACCAGGCGGCAGAGCTGCGCCTGAAGGCCGCCTCCGGCGAGGTGGCGGCGCTTCTCGATCACCGGGCGAAACAGCCAGCGGGCACGCTGGAGCCCGATGCGCTGGCGCGCTGCGCGGCGCGCGTGGCGGCGGCGGATGGTATCCGGCTGAAGGCCCAACGGTCTCTTGTTAAAGGGGAGCGCGGCGAGGCGATCGCGGCGATCGCCCGGGCCAACCATGTGCGCTGCAGGCGCGCCCGGCTGCCGGAGGAATGGTGGCGCGGCGACCACGGCGCGTTCCTGGCCTTTACCGAAAGCGGCGAACCCGCCTGCCTCATTCCCGGCCGCTTCGGTTATCGCCATATCGATTCCGAGGGCCGCGAGCGCAAGGTCGGCAGGCAGTTTGCCGAAACGCTCGCGCCGGAAGCCTATATCTTCTATCGACCGCTGCCGGACGGCAAGGTGACGTCGCGCATGCTGCTCGGCTTCGTGTTCCGCAACAATGTCCGGGCTTTCGCCACCATCCTGATCGCGTCGGCCTGCGCGGCGCTGCTGGCGCTGCTCACGCCGCTGGTGTCCGGCCATATCTTCGATACGATCATCCCGAAAGCCGAATATGACCAGTTGCGCCAGGTCACCATCGTTCTGGTGGCGGCGGCGTTCGCCACGCTCGGCTTCGGCACGGCGCGCGCGCTGACGCAATTGCGGATGCGCGGCCGGATCGACGCGGTGGTGCAGAGCGCGGTCTGGGACCGGCTGCTGCGCCTGCCGGCCTCCTTCTTCCAGCAATACGAGGTCGGCGATCTCGCGAACCGCGCATCCGGGATCAACGCGCTCAGCCGGGCACTCAGTGGCTCGACCCTTTCGGTCCTGTTCAGCGGTTTGTTCTCCACCGTCAGCCTGGCGATGATGTTCTATTATCAGCCCATGCTCGCCGGCATTGCCGTGGGCTTCGTGGTGTTCGTCATTCTGATCAGTTCGGCTTTTGCCTATCTGCAATTGCTATACCAGCGCGAACAATACGAACTGCGCGGAAAACTGTCCGCCAGAACCTTCCAGTTCGTATCCGGCATTGCTACGCTGAAGGTCAACGGTGCGGAACGGCTGGCATTTGCCGACTGGACCGAACGCTTTGCCCGCGACATGCATTTCCGGCTGCGCTCCAACGTGCTGTCCTACAGCGAGGGGCTGCTGACGAGCGGGGTTCTCATCGTCTTCCATATCGTCGCGCTGGCGGTGTTCGCCTTTTATGTCGAGGACGTGTCGACCGGAACCTTCATCGCGTTCAACACGGCCTTCGGGCAGTTTTACGGCGGGCTCTCCGGCTTTGCCGGCGCGTTCGTCACGCTGATGTCGCTGAAGCCGCTCTATGAACGCACCGAGCCCATTCTGGCGGGTGAACCGGAGGTTTCGGGCGCTAAAATAGACCCCGGCGAGTTGAGCGGCCGGATCGTCATCGCCCATGCCAGCTTCGCCTATGAGGCGGCCGACCGGCCGATCCTCGACGATGTGAGCCTGGATATCCGGCCCGGCGAGTTCGTGGCGGTCGTGGGGCCGTCGGGCAGCGGCAAGTCGACGCTGCTGCGCTTGCTGCTGGGCTTCGCGACGCCCCAAAAGGGCGGCGTTGCCTATGACGGTCATGATCTTGAAAAGGTCGATCCCGCCGCGCTGCGCCGGCAGATCGGCGTGGTCCTTCAGGATGGCAAGCTCCTGACAGGCAGCATTCGCGACAACATCACCGCCAACGGCATCTACACCGAGGCCGATATCTGGCAGGCCGTCAGGGATTCCGGCCTCGAGCGCGATATCAGGGCGATGCCGATGGGCTTGCAGACGCCGGTCGGCGAGGGCGCGGCAACCTTCTCGGGCGGGCAGAAGCAACGGCTTCTGATCGCGCGCGCCCTGGTGCGCAAGCCGCGCATCGTGCTGTTCGATGAAGCGACCAGCGCTCTCGACAATGTCACCCAGGCCGAGGTCAGCGCCGCGCTGGAGCGCATGAAGGCGACTCGCATCATCATCGCGCATCGGCTTTCAACGATCCGCCACGCCGACCGCATCCATGTTCTTGAAAACGGCAGGATCGTCGAAAGCGGGAGTTTTGACGAACTGCTCGCGCGGGACGGTGCTTTCACCGCGCTGGCAAACCGTCAACTGGCATAGAGCCCCTCAGGTTTAAATGGGGGCAGTGTGCACAGAAGGACGCGCCGGTCTGGGCAAACAGGCGCTCCTCTTTTCAGCCTGGCAGGGTCTACCGTTCATACGGCTCGCCGAGCGAGGCGATGCCGTTGAGCTTCAGCAGGCGTCGGTCGGCAGAGATGATGCCGAGCACGATGATGGTGACGATATAGGGCAGGGCGGAGAGCAGTTGCGAGGGCAGGCCGACGCCGGACGCCTGGGCGGCAAGGCTCAGCAGCGAAACCAGCCCGAACATGCAGGCGCCGAGAAAGACCCGGCCCGTCAGCCACGTGCCGAAGACGACGAGGGCGATGGCGATCCAGCCGCGTCCGGCGATCATGCCGTCGGCCCAGAGCGGCGTGTAGACCGTTGCGGCATAGGCGCCGGCAAAACCTGCCATGGCGCCGCCGAAGACGATCGCCGCCAGACGCACGGCGATGACCGGAAAGCCGATCGCATGCGCGGCCTTGGGGTTTTCGCCGACGGCCCGTATGACGAGGCCCGTCTTGGTGCGGTTCAGCATGAACCAGACGCCGAATGTGGCCACCAGCGACAGCCAGACCACGATATCCTGGCTGAACAGTCCACCGACCACGGGGATATCGGAGAGGCCAGGGATCGCAAGCTTCGGCAGGCCTTTGATCGTCAGGCTCTCATAGGTCTTGCCGAACAGCGCCGAAAGCCCCTGTCCGAGAATGCCGATCGCAAGCCCGGCCGCGACCTGATTGGCCCGGAAACCCAGCACGACGAAGGCAAAGATCAACGCAAGCAGCGCGCTGACGATGCCTGCGGCGACAAATCCGAGAATATGGCTTCCGCTTTGATAGACGACGATGAAGGCGATCGCCGCGCCCAGCGCCATCAGCCCCTCGAGGCCGAGATTGATCACCCCGGAGCGCTCGACCACGAGCTCGCCGAGGGCGGCCAGCAGGAACGGCGTTGCGGCGGCGAGCATGCCGGCGATGATGAATTCGACTGCGTTCATGCCGCGCTCCGACGATGGGTGGCCGGCCACTCCAGCCGATAGCGCACGAAAGCGATGGCGACGAGATAGGCCAGAAGCAGGCTGCCCTGGAATACCCGAACCGCCGCGACCGGTAGGTTGGCGGAGACCATGGCATTGTCCCCGCCGATATAGAGCGCTGCCATGAACAGCGAGGAGAAGATGATCCCGATGGGGTGCAGGCCGCCGAGATAGGCAACGATGATCGCCGCATAGCCGTAGCCCGTCGCAATCGAACGCTGGAGCTGGCCGACGGGGCCGGCCACTTCGGCAGCGCCCGCGAGGCCGGCCGCAAAGCCACCGATCAGCAGCGAAAGCCAGATCGCGCTCTTGTCGCTAAACCCGGCATAGCCCGCCGCCTTCGGCGCCAGCCCGCCGACCTGCAGCCTGTAGCCCATGAAGCTCTTCTGCATGAACACGAAGGCGGCGGCCGAGAAGGCGAGCGCGATCAGCAGCGAAACATTGACCCTGGTGCCGGGGATCAGCGTCGGCACCATCGCGTCATACTGAAACATCACCGATTGCGGGAAGTTGAAGCCGTTCGGGTCCTTCCACGGCCCGAGCAGCAGGTAGTAGAGCAATTGCAGCGCGACGAGGCTCAGCATCAGCGAAACGAGGATTTCACTGGCGTTGAGGCGCGCGCGCCAGAACGCCGTGATCGACGCCCACAGCGCGCCGCCGACGGCGCCGAGCAGAAGCATCAGCGGCCAGATCCAGAACCCCGTCGCCATCGGGAACCAGACCGGTATCGCGGAGGCGAAGATCGCGCCGAGGATGAACTGTCCTTCCGCGCCGATATTGAACACCTTCGCCCGGAACCCGATCGCGAGACCCTGCGCGATCAAAAGCAGCGGTCCGGTTTTCAGCAGCACTTCCGAAAACGAGGTCCAGGAGATGAAGGGTTCGAGCAGCATGGCATAGACGACCGCCACCGGGCTGCGGCCCATCAGCACGTAAAGCCCGACATTGAGGATCACGGCCACTAGCAGCGCCAGCGGCGGCGCGAGCAGGGTCGCCTTCAAGGAGGCCTGCTCGCGCTTCACCAGATTGGGCAGGAATGACAGGGCGGTCATGAGGCGCGCTTTCCTGCTTCGGAACCGATCATGTAGCGGCCGATCTCCTCGGGTCGGGTGTCGCGGGTGACGAGCGGCGGGCTCAGCCTGCCGTGATGGAGCACCTGGATATGGTCGGAAAGCTCGAACAATTCCTCAAGCTCCTCGGAAATCACCAGGATCGCCATGCCGGCATTGCGCAGCGCGACCAGCCGCTGCCGGATCGCGGTCGCGGCTCCGATGTCAACGCCCCAGGTCGGCTGGGCAACGAACAGCAGTTTCGGCGCCAGCATGATCTCGCGCCCGACGATGAATTTCTGCAGATTGCCGCCGGAAAGCGCGCCGGCTTCGGCCTGCGGGCCCGGCGTGCGGACGTCATATTCGCTGATGCACTCAAGGGCGAAGGCCTCTGCCGCTTTCCTGTCGATCACGCCGTTGCGGACCACGTTGCGGCCATGGGCGGTCAGAATGGCGTTTATCGCCAGAGACATTTCCGGAACCGCGCCCCGGCCAAGCCGTTCTTCCGGAACGAAGGCGAATCCGAGCTTGCGGCGTGCGGCGGCACCCATGGGACCAACATCCTTGCCCATCATGAAGATGCGGTCAGCGGTGGGAAGCCGGGTCTCGCCGGAAATCAGAGCGGTCAGCTCGCTCTGGCCATTGCCGGAAATGCCGGCGATGCCGAGGATTTCGCCGCCGCGAACGGTGAGTGTAATGCCGGAAAGCGACACGCCGAACGGGTCTTCGGGCTTGTAGTCGAGGCCGATGATCTCGAGTTGCTTGTCGCCCTGCTCGACCGGTTCGGCGGGCACCGGCTCGGGGATGTCGCGGCCGATCATCATCTTCGCAAGCGTATGCTCGTCATGCGCGCGCGGGTCGAGATGGCCGGTGACGCGACCGGCGCGCAGGATCGTCGCCCGGTCGCAGATCGCCTGGATTTCCTCCAGTTTGTGCGAGATCAGCAGGATCGACACGCCGCCATCGCGCAGGCGTTGCAATGTCTCGAACAGTAGGGTGACCGCCTGTGGCGGCAGCACCGATGTCGGCTCGTCGAGGATGAGCAGCTTGGGATCGGTCATCAGGCAGCGGATGATCTCGACCCGCTGACGCTCGCCCACCGAAAGCGCGTGGACATGGGCGAAGGGATCGACCTCCAGCCCGAAATCGCGGCCGAGCGCGCGCATGCGCTCGGCAAGCGCGGCCTTGGCGCCGGGCATGACGAGTTGGATATTCTCGACGACGGTCAGCGTCTCGAACAGGGAGAAATGCTGGAACACCATTCCAATGCCCTGGCGGCGGGCGGCGGCGGGAGAGGCGAGCGCGATCGGCTCGCCATTCCACGCCATGCTGCCGGCGTCGGGCTGCTCCACGCCATAGATCAGCTTCATCAGCGTGGACTTGCCCGCGCCGTTCTCGCCGAGGATCGCATGGATCGATCGCGGAGCGACGGCGAGGTCTATGTCCTGGTTGGCCTGGACCTGTCCGTAGCTCTTCGAAATGCCCCTGAGCGAAAGGAGTGGTGTCTCCATTCCCTGCGGGCCTTATTGCGGCAGCGGCGTGGTGACGCCCTTGACGTGCCAGTCCATGGCGACGATCTGTTCGTCGGTCATGGTCTCGCCGGCGGCCACGCCCTCGCTGCCGTCAGCCTTGGCGATCGGCCCGGTGAACGGCGAGAAGCTGCCGTCGGCGATCTGGGCTTCGGTCGACTTGATCTTCTCCATGATGTCGGCAGGGATGTCGCTGTTGAGGTCGACGACTTCGACCACATTGTCAGCCATACCGAGGAAGGCATTGGCGCCCTTGAATGTTCCGTTCATATGGGCATCGACCTGCGCCTTGAAATAGGGCGACCAGTCGGTGGCCACGCAGCCGAGATATTTCTCCGGCGCGTATTTCTGCATCGACGAGTTGAGGTTGAAGGCGTAGACGCCGGCTTCCTCGCAGGCCGAGATGACCGAGGGCGTGTCCTGGGCGTTGGAGAAGATCACGTCGCAGCCCTGCGCGATCAGCGCCTTGGCGGCATCCTGTTCCTGTGCCGGATCGAACCAGGAATTGACCCAGACAACCGAGACCTCGACATCCGGATTGACCGCCTGCGCGCCGAGCGTGAAGGCATTGATCGAGGTGATCAGCTCAGGAATGGCGAAGGCCGAGACAGAGCCGAGCTTGCCGGATTTTGAAACCGCTGCGGCGGCCATGCCGAGCAGATAGGTGCCCTGGAAATATTTGGCGGCAAACGGCGAGAAATTCGGTCCGACCATATAGCCGGAGGCATGCAGCACGCTGATCTTCGGATTGCGCCGGGCGATCTGGAACGCGCCGTTCTGATAGCCGAACGATCCGGCGATCAGGAAATTATTCCCATCGGCGACGGTCTTGTTCATGATCCGGTCGGCATCCGGGCCTTCCATGATGTTTTCAAGCACGGTGACCTTCACCTTGTCGCCATAGGCTTCCTTGACCGGCTCGAGGCCTGCGGCCAGTGCATGGCCCCAGCCGACATCGCCGATCGGTGACGGCACGACGAGGGTGATGCCGAGCGGTTCGTCGGCGGCGAAGGCGTGCCGGGTGCCCATGGCACCGGCAAGGCCGGTGGCGGCTGCGGCCTGGATCAAGGTTCTGCGGGTAATCTTGGTCATGTTATCGGTTCCCTGGAGGTTGGTCTTCACATTGCAATGCCGGCGAGCGCCTGTTCGGCGTCCGCAAAAAGCTTGTGCTCGTCGAGGCCGGCGAATGCGCCATCCTGCCAGACGATCCGTCCGTTGATCATGGTCATGTCGGTCGCGCTGCCGATGCCGACGCGTGGGATCAGGCTCAGCGGATCGTGTCTGGTGCCGACATAGTCCATGCGGCGCGTGTCGATCGCGAACAGGTCGGCGGCCATGCCGGGCGCGAGCCGGCCGATATCGTTGCGCCCAAGCAGGCTTGCGCCGCCAGTGGTGGCGTAGGCCAGGAAATCGGCGGGCGGCGGCACGGGGTGCTCGCGGGTCGATGAGACCAGGCATTGCAGCATGTAGCCCGAATGCAGGCAGTGCATCAGGTTGGAATTGTCGTTGGAGGCAGCACCATCGCAGCCGAGCCCGACACGCAGGCCGAAGGCGGCCATCGCCGGAATGTCGGTCACCTCGGCGCCGACCAGATACACCGGCTCCGGGCAGTGGGAGACGCCGGTGCCGCTTGCCGCCATCCGGCGAAGCTCGTCATGGCTCAGTTCCCAGCAATGGGCGTAGAAGGTGTCGGGGCCGGCAAAACCGATCTCCTCCAGATAGTCGACAGTGCGCTTGCCGTAACGGGCCTCCATCACCGGGCTTTCGCCCTCGCCGACATGGGTGTGCAGCAACACGCCGCGATCGCGCGCCAGACGCACCGATTCCACGAAGGTCTCGCGATAGCTGTTGACCGGCTGGCAGGGCGAGACCACGACCTGGCGCATGCTGAAGGGCTTTGCATCGTGATAGGCGTCGATCAGCCGCGCGCAGTCATCGATAAATTCGTCGGTGGTCTCCAGCATCTCGTCGGGTATGGTCGAGCCCTCGGATTTCGGCAGGCTGTTGCCGCCGCGCCCGGCGTGGAACCGCATGCCGAACAGGTCAGCGGCCTCGAACTGGCGGTCGATCAGCCGTTTGCCGGCATGGCGCGGGAAATTGTACTGATGGTCGAAGGCGGTGGTGCAGCCATGCTTGATCAGTTCGGCCATGGCCGTGACTGAGGAATGATAGAAACAGTCCTCGTCAAGCCGCGAGAACACCGGATAAATCCGGTCGAGCCATTCGATGACTGACAGTTTGGTCCAGTCCAGATCGGCCCGGTTGCGCACGAAGCACTGGAAGAAGTGATGATGCGTGTTGACGAGGCCGGGATAGACGAACCATCCATCCGCATCGATTTCCGTCGTGCCCCCGGGAATTTCTCCCTCGGCAAGACCCGTGCCGATGGCCTTGATCGCCGGGCCCTCGGTGAGAAGATCGACATTGCGCAGCACGGTCGGACCGTTGCCTTCATCGACCACAACGGCCGCGCAGTTCTTGAGCAGATAGCCGGTCACTCAGCTTTCCTCCGCCGCGTGTTCCGGTTCAGGCTTCAGTTCATGCAGCCGGTGGATGCCCGGCATCTCGATGAAGCCGTCGAGCGAGCGGATGGCGCGCAGCCACATGCGGATCGTCGGGTAGGGATCGAGCAGGATATTGCCGTCGGGGGCGAGCGCCACATAGGGGAAGCAGGCGATATCGGCTATCGTTGGCCGGTCGGCGGCAAGATAGCGCATGCCACGTTCGCGTTGCTCGAAAAGCCCCATCTCCAGTTCCCTGAGGGCCGCGACGCCCGCGGCGGACATGGCATCGATGTCGCCCGGCATGTTGAGCATCTGATGAAGCCTGGCACCGCCGAGGCTCGCCGTCAGCCTGGGCGAGAAGGCAAGCCATTGCTGCACGAGGGCGATCTCGACGGGATTATCGGCCCGACCAAGCCACGCGGGCGCCGAACCGGCCGCGATATAGGCGAGCATGGCCGAGGATTCGGTCAGCACGAGATCGCCATCCGTCAGGATCGGGAGCGTTCCCGCCGGATTGAGCTGCCGCATTTCCGGGCCGCGATGTTCCCTGCCGGGGTGAAAGTCGACCGCGCGGGTCTCAAGCGTGACGCCGGCCAGCGCCGCCATCAGCCGGACCTTGTAACAGCTTGGAGAAAGTATGTAGTCGTAGAGTTTCATTGGGCCACCAATTGCGCGCCATAGGTATAGTTGTGGCGCTTCAGCCAGCGTCTGTAGGCGATGGATGTCATGTCGGCCCGCGTCGGGATTTCCTTGCCGGGGTCAAGCGGCAGGCGCGCGGGGATCTGGTTTTCGAGGATCGAACGGTCCTGCAGGAAGATCATCTGCTGGAACTGGATCAGGTCGGTCATCGAGGAGGTGTCGTCAAACAGCGCCATCCACGGCCATACCTCGCACACTTCCTCCGTCAGCGGTTGAACGAAGAGCGCGATCACATCCCACTCGCCGGGGCGCGGCGGACAGGATTTGTAAAGCACCGAACAGGTGGGGGCGGGGACGCGGTACATATAGTCCGTGTCGATGCCGCCGCTTGCCGACTTGGCCGCCTGCGGCTGGTAGAACTTCACCTGGGTCGCCCAGACCTCGTCCTCCTCCTCGCGGATTTCGACCTTGTAGTTGAAGACTTCGGTATGCGGCTCCGCGCCGAGAATATCGGTGTGGACGAACGGGAAATGGGCGATGTCGAGAAAGTTTTCCACGGCCCTGAGCGGCGAGCACTGAACCCGGACGATCCCGACTTCGACAAGGCGGCGTTCGGGATCGTCGGCTTCCGGAATGTCGAACAGTTCGTGGTCGGGCGTGCCGAGCGAGGTCCAGACGTGGCCGTAGCGTATCCGTACCGGCAGCGCACGTCCGTCTTCGGTTGTCACCTTCGCCTCGTCAGCGCCGACGCGCGCCACGGTGATGTTCTCGCCCATCAGCATGGTGTCGCGGCGATCGAGCTGGCTGAACAGCGCGACCGGATACCATTCGTCTCGCATGGCATTCATGAGCCGGCTCCCTGGTTGCTGGCGGCTTCCGCCTTGCGGCGCAGCGTTTCCGCCTGCCGCGAGACGGCGATCCGCTGCGGGGGCGTTGCGTCGGCGGAAACGAGCACATGAATCAACGTTGCGGCTTCGCCCTGCGGGGCAAGCAGAAGACAGAAGGCGTCATCGGATGGTTTCAGCAGGCCGTCGGCATCCGCTTTTGCTTCAGTGGCCAGTTCGATGGCGGCAATGCCGGCGCTCACGCTCAGCGAGCGAAGCGGCATCAGCCCGTTCAGGGGCGGCGGCGTGCCGGCATCCTCGCCGCTCGCGATCCAGATGATGCCGTCCTGTTCGATCACGGGATAGGTTTCAACGCGGATGGTCTTTGGCGGGGTCAGATCGGGGTGGGCCGGGATGCGCAGACACTGGCCATCCTGGCCATAGCGCCAGCCATGATAAATGCAGGACAGCGCCTCGCCGCGCACGAAGCCGTGGGAAAGGCGCATGCCCCTGTGGGGACAGCGGTCGTCGGAGGCGGTCAGGCGGCCGGAGGCGCTGCGCCACAGGGCGATGGTCTTGGTCGCGAGACTGGCCGGCATCGCCGTGCTCGCGGCCAGGTCGGCCGAGAGCGCCGCCGGCGTCCATCTGCCTGTTGTCTGGGGGTGCATTTCGGGGCTTTCCAAACATTGATTTGTCATCGGCCGGCGCGCCCTTTCAACAAGTGATCGCATCGACGGCGTCTAAATTTGCACAGCAAATATGCATTGGCAAGAATGAACAAATTTGATGCAAAGGTAATTCAGGGTGCGGTCGCCGAAGCCGGGCGTCTTGAGGCATAGCTGGCCCCGTCAATGGCCGACCGGCTCATCGGATTTCGGCATGGCATTGAGCGGCAGGCATTCGATGTCTTCGACCCAGATATCGATCGGCCCCAGCGAACAGGCCATTTCCATCGCGTCGATCAGGGCAGGCGGGCCTTTGACCGCCATCTCGATGCGCTCGGGCGAGGCGGTGATGATTCGCTTCTCCAGTCCGAGCTTGCGGGCATGCCGGTCCATCCACGGGATGAAGCTGTCGGCGCCGAAACGGCCGCGCATGATGAATTTCTGTGTCTGGTCGATCTGGGTCAAAGGCGGTTCTCTGAAAGGGTCGTCGCGCCTGCCGAAGGCTTTCGGCCAGATTATGCAGTCGCGTCGTACCCGTCCAGCCCTCGCGCGGACAATCCCCCTCTTCTGGGCCCCCTCTGGCCCCCTCTGGCATTGCGCCTTGCAAGATGGGTATGGCATGAAGCGGCGAGCCGCTTTTGAGGAGCCCAATCATGGAAAAAATCGATATCGTGCTGGTCGCGGCCGTGGCCGAAAACGGGGTGATCGGCCGGGCCGGCGACATGCCCTGGCACCTGGGCTCCGATTTCAGACGCTTTCGCGCGATCACCAAAGGCAAGCCGCAGATCATGGGCCGCAAGACCTTCGAATCGATCGGCAAGCCGCTTCCCGGCCGCACCAATATCGTCGTGTCGCGCGATCCCGGCCTCGTGATCGAGGGATGCCTGACCGCGACCTCGCTGGAGGACGCGCTGGCGCTCGCCAGAAAGGACGCCGTGGAGAAGGGCGTGGACGAAATCTGCATTCAGGGCGGCGGCGAAATCTACCGGCAGGCGCTAGCACTGGCCGACCGGCTGCGCATCACCCATGTCGAGACCACGCTTGCAGGCGATACGGTGTTTCCGGAAATCGATCCCGCGCTCTGGGAGGTTGGCGAGGAGGAAAGGCTTCCCGCCGGCGAGAAGGATGACTATCCGACCTGCTACAGGGTCTATGAGCGGTGTCGTTGAACAGGAATTTACCGAGAAAACTCTTTCGTTATCACGGATCGCGTTGAAAGCGGTCGTCTGCATCCTTATAACGGGTCAAACGCCTTGCGCGTCAACGGGACCGCGCTTTGCGGTTCAGAGGAAACAAACAGTTAAGAGGTGTGGATGCCCTGGAGCAATCAGAATGGCGGCGGTCCCTGGGGAGGCGGCGGCGATAATCAGGGGCCCTGGGGCCAGGGGCCGAAGCGCCCCTCCGGCGGCGGCAATGGCGGCAACGGAAACGGCGGCCCGCCTGATATCGAGGATTTCTTCCGCAAGGGCCAGGATCAGTTCAAGGGCATGTTCCCCGGCGGTTTCAGCGCCGGCCTGATCGCGATCATCGTTCTGGTGTTGGCGGTGTTCTGGATCATGCAGTCGGTCTACACCATCCAGCCCGACCAGCGCGGCGTGGAACTGCGCTTCGGCAAGCCCAAGACGGACGTCGCCCAACCGGGTCTGCACTTCATGTTCTGGCCGTTCGAGACCGTCGAAAAGGTCGACATCACCGAACGTCGCATGAGCCTTGGCGGCGGCCGCGGAGACCCCGAGGGCATCATGTTGACCGGCGATCAGAACATCGTCGATCTCAGCTTCTCGGTGATCTACAACGTGACCGACCCCAAGAGCTTCCTGTTTGATGTCGAATCGCCCATCGAGACGCTCAATCAGGTATCGGAAAGCGCCATGCGCGAAGTTGTCGGCCGCAGGCCCGCCAACGACGTCTACCGCGAGCAGCGTGAGGCGATCGCCGTCAACGTGAAGTCGATCATTCAGGAAACGATGAACGAATACGGCGCCGGCATCACCGTCAACGCGGTGTCCTTCCAGGATGCGTCGCCGCCGCAACAGGTGGCCGATGCCTTCGACGAGGTGCAGCGCGCCGGACAGGATGCGGACCGCTTCCAGCAGGAAGCCAACCAGTATGCCAACAAGGAACTGGGCGCTGCCCGCGGTAACGCGGCCGTGGTCCGCGAGGCGGCGGCGGCCTACAAGGACCGCGTCGTCAAGGAAGCAGAGGGTGAGGCCGAGCGCTTCATCTCGATCTATGATTCCTATCGCACCGCACCTGACGTGACACGCAAGCGCCTCTATCTCGAGACCATGCAGGACGCGTTGTCGCAGTCCAAGAACGTCATCGTCGATGATGAAGGGCAGGGGGTCGTTCCCTATCTGCCGCTCGATCAGATCGACCGTGATGCGGCCCAGCGGACGCAGCGGACGCTTCCCGCATCATCCTCGACGCAGAACCTGACGCAGGGAGCGAGCCAGTAATGTCATCCAATCGTCTTCTCGCTACCCTTGCCGCCATTGGCGTCATTCTCGTGGTGCTTTACGGCTCGTTCTTCGTGGTCAATCCGCGCCAGCAGGCGATCGTCATCCGTTTCGGTGAGATCCAGCGCGTGGAGTCGGAGCCGGGAATCTATTTCAAGCTTCCCTTCTCCTTCATCGATGCCGACCGCGTTCAGTATGTCTCGAAGCAGGATCTCCGCTTTGACCTCAGCGATCTGCGTATCCAGGTCGCCGACGGCAAGTTCTACATCGTCGACGCTTTCGCGGTGTACAACATCAACGATCCCGAACGCTTCCGCGAGGCCGTTTCGGGCGACCGGACGGAGGCCGAAGGGCAGTTGCGGTCGCTGCTCGATTCGGCCCTGCGCCGGGTCTATGGCCTGCGCGGCTTCCAGGCGGCGCTTTCCTTCGAACGCGCTTCGATGATGGAGGAAGTCCAGGAACTGCTGCGCAACGACGCCGAGAAGCTCGGCATCAAGATCGTCGACGTCCGCGTTCTGCGCACCGACCTGACCCCCGAGGTCTCGGAAGATACCTATTCGCGGATGAAGTCGGAGCGTCTTGCGGAAGCCGAGGCGATCCGGGCAAACGGCCGCGAACAGGCCGAAACCCGGCGGGCCGTGGCCGATCGCCAGGTCGTCGAGATCACCTCGCAGGCGGAAAAGGAAGCCGAAATCCTGCGCGGTGAGGGCGATGGCCAACGCAACCGCATCCTTGGCGATGCCTATGGCCGCGATCCTGCCTTCTTCGCCTTCTATCGTTCGATGAACGCCTACAAGGACGTCATCAACGACAATGCGACGATGGTGCTGTCGCCGAATTCGGAGTTCTTCGAGTATTTCGGCTCCAGCGGCAGCGACGATGCGCCCGCGCCATTCGCGCCGGACGTGGAAGAGGATACGACGGAAGCTCCCGCCGGGAGCAACTGATCCATGCTGATGCAGGATATCCTGATCGGATTCGCATTCTTTCTGATCATCGAGGGGCTGGTCTATGCACTGGCCCCTTCGTTTCTTGTCTCCATGGCAAGACTGCTGCCGACTTTCTCGGAAGGCGCATTGAGGCTGGCAGGCGTTGTCGCCGTCGCGCTTGGCGTGCTGCTGGTGTTCCTGGTGCACGGGTGAGGCCGTGGGAGGCGGGCCCATCATTTTCGGAGGGTCCGGTCTCGATCTTCGCCGGAAATGCCCTATGATCTGATCATCAATGACGGAGGCTTCATGTCGAAGACAGTCGATTCCCTCTTTGTCCGCCGCCTTGCCGGTCTCGGGCTTGCTGTCGCTCTGGCCGCTTCGACGCCGCTTGCGGGTCCGGCCGGCCGGGCGGAGGCGGAAACCCTCTCCGACGTCTCGATCGCCGACATGGCCGAAAGGCTGCTGCCCTCCGTGGTCAATATCTCGATCTCGCAGGAAGGCGATGGCGACGCCGGCGATCGTCCGGTGCCCAAGGTGCCCGAAGGCCAGCCGTTCGAGGAATTCTTCGAGGACTTTTTCGACGGCGAAGGCGGGCCCGGCAGCCGGCCGGTGTCGTCGCTCGGTTCCGGCTTCATCATCGATCCGGACGGCATCATCGTCACGAACAACCACGTGATCGAGAATGCCGACACGATTTCCGTGACGCTTGCCGATGGCGAGACGCTGGACGCGACGCTGCTCGGCGTCGATGACAAGACCGATCTCGCGGTTCTCAAGGTGGAGCCCGATGCGCCGCTGCCGGCGGTGAAGTTCGGCGATTCGCGCACCGTGCGAATTGGCGAATGGGTGGTGGCGATCGGCAACCCCTTCGGTCTCGGCGGCTCGGTGACGCTCGGCATCGTCTCGGCGCGCGGGCGCGAGCTCGACGGGCCCTATGACAATTTCATCCAGACCGACGCGGCGATCAACAAGGGCAATTCCGGCGGCCCGCTGTTCAACATGGATGGCGAGGTGATCGGCATCAATACCGCGATCCTTTCGCCCTCGGGCGGCTCGATCGGCATCGGTTTTGCCGTCCCAAGCGAACTGGCGGAGAATATCGTCGATCAGCTCGTCGAGTTCGGTCAGACGCGGCGCGGCTGGATCGGCATTCGCGTGCTGGAGGTCAGCGATGACCTTGCGGCTTCGCTGGGTTCGGACGATCCATCG
Organism: Martelella mediterranea DSM 17316; assembly: GCF_002043005.1. Lineage (NCBI taxonomy): Bacteria > Pseudomonadati > Pseudomonadota > Alphaproteobacteria > Hyphomicrobiales > Aurantimonadaceae > Martelella > Martelella mediterranea. Next base: position 2,928,738 of record NZ_CP020330.1, read on the forward strand.
GGCGTCGCGGTCGGCTCGATCATCGAGGATGGACCGAGTGCCGGCGGCCCGCTTGAGGAAGGCGATATCATCCTCAGTTTCGACGGCCATCCGATCGAAAGCCCCCGCGACCTGCCGCGTTTTGTCGCCGAAAGCCGGATCGGCGAGCCGGCCGATGTCGAGATCGTGCGCGATGGCGAACGAATGACGGTTCAGGTGACGCCGCAACTGCTGGAGGAACCAGAACTGGCGGAGAGCGGGCCGGCATTGACCGATGAAGCCCTGCCGGAGGATGGCGTGCCCGATCAGCCCGGCCTGCCGGTGTCGCTCTACGGGCTGACGCTTGGCGATCTCGACGACAATGGCCGCGCGCTCTACCAGATCGACGGCGATGTCGAGGGCGTGCTGATCACCGAGGTCGAGCCGGACAGCGCCGGCGCCGACGAGGGGCTGGAGCCCGGCATGGTGATCGTGGAGGTCGAGCAGGATGCGGTTTCGACGCCGCAGGAGGTGCGCTCAAGCATCGTCAAGCTGATCTCCGAGGGCCGCCGCAGCGTGTCGCTGATGGTTGCGGCCCCGGACGGCGCGCTCAGCATTGTCAGCCTGGTGCTGGAATAGCGGACTCAGCCCTGCCAGTCGGCCTTGTGGAGACGGTAGAGCACGTGGCGTTTCAGGTGCGGATGGCTGTCCGGAATTGAAGGATGGTCGAAATCGCCCGCAAGGTCCCGCTCCATGCCCAACCGTTCCATGACCGCCGTCGAGCGGTGGTTGTCGGCGACCGCGAATGAGACGAGTTGGTCGTGGCCGCGTTCGTCGAAGGCGAGCGCGATCATGGCGCGGGCGGCCTCCGTGGCATAGCCCTTGCCCCAGTGAGCCGTCGTCATCCGCCATCCGATCTCGGGCGTGCCGTCCGGTTTTATGTCGGCGCTGTAGACCTTGTTGAGGCCGGTGAAGCCGATCACCTCGCCGTTGTCCTTCAGCTCCACGGCTGGAAAGCCATAGCCGGTGTCGGCGATCATCGCGCGGATCGTGTCGAAGAGTGCGTCGCTCTCCGCCCTGGTGCGCCGCATCGGGAAGAAGGCCATCACCGTGTCGTCGGAGTTGATCTCGTGGAACAGGTCGCGGTCGCGGTCTTCCCAGTTGCGGATAATCAGGCGTTCGGTTTCAGCGAGCTTCATGGCGCGAAATCCTCCTGTCGGTAGCCCTGAATATAAAGCAACGCCGTCAGATCGCCATGGTCGATGCGGATCGAGGCCTCCGCGGCAACCTTCGGCTTGGCATGGAGCGCGACGCCGCTGCCGGCGAGCTTGATCATGCCGAGATCGTTGGCGCCGTCGCCGACGGCCATGACATCGGCCACGGAAATGCCGCGCTTGGCCGCGACATCATGCAGCGCCTCGACCTTGGCCTCGCGCCCGAGGATGGGATCGGCAACGTGGCCCGTGAGCTTTCCGCCGTCTTCCAGCAGGATATTGGCGCGGTTTTCGTCAAAGCCCAGCATGGCCGCGATCCGGCTGGTGAACACGGTAAAGCCGCCGGAGACCAGCGCCGCATAGCCGCCATTTGCCTTCATCGTCGCGATCAGCGTCCTGCCGCCGGGCGTAAGCGTGATGCGCTTTTCGATGATCTCGTCAACGATGCCGATCGAAAGCCCCTTCAGCAATGCGACCCGTTCGCGCACGGCCGGCTCGAATTCGATCTCGCCATTCATGGCGCGGGCGGTGATGGCGGCGACCTTGTCCTTGAGGCCGACTTCGGCGGCCAGCTCGTCGATGCATTCCTGGCCGATCATGGTGGAGTCCATATCCGCCAGCAGCGCCTTCTTGCGGCGCGTTGCGGCATCCTGCACCACGACGTCGACCGGCAGTGGGCCGATTGTCGCTCTGAGGGCGCTCTCCGCTGCCGCTCCATCCGCGCCTTCGGATAGCACGAGATCCGCCGCGATGCCGGTTGCCAGCCAGTTCGTCCTTTCCGTCTGCGCGGCGCCGGAAAGCCGGGAAACGAGGTCCTCAGTGACGACAGGGTTTGACGGATTGGCGACAAGCGTGGCAACGAGAGCCATGGCGAATTCCTCGGGTGAACATTGGCGTGCCGTTCTGATAACGGGACCGACGGCGAGCGGCAAGTCCGCTTATGCGATCGCGCGGGCCGAAGCGGCCGGCGGCGTGGTGATCAATGCCGACAGCATGCAGGTCTACGACACCCTGCGCGTGCTGACGGCGCGGCCTTCCGTCGAAGACATGCAGGGCATACCGCATTATCTTTACGGCCATGTCCCGGCCGGCGGCGACTACTCGACCGGCGCATGGTTGCGCGACATGGAAGTGCTACTCAAGCGGCTTGAAGCCGAGGGGCGGGTGCCGGTGATCGTCGGCGGTACGGGGCTCTATTTCAAGGCGCTGACCGAGGGCCTTGCCGCCATGCCGCCGGTCCCCGCTGAAATCCGCGCGAAGTGGCGAGAGGCGCTTGCAGAAGAAGGCGCTACGGCCCTTCACGCACAGCTTCTGGCGATCGATCCGGTCATGGGCGGACGCCTTTCGCCAAGCGACGGCCAGCGGATTGTCCGCGCGCTTGAGTTATTCGAGGCCAGCGGCCGGTCGATCGCCGATTTCCAGGCCGAGAATCCGCCGCCGTTGATCGACGCGGCGAACGCCGACAAGATCGTGGTGCTGCCGGAAAGGCCGGTTTTGCACGCTCGCATCAACCGCCGCTTCGAGACGATGCTGGAGGCGGGCGCGGTGGAGGAGGTCGAGGCGCTGCTGGCGCTCGATCTCGATCCCGCGGCCCCGGTGATGCGCGCCATCGGCGTCAAGGAGATCGCGGCCATGCTTTCCGGCGAGATGAGCCGCACCGAGGTGATCGAAAAGGCAAGCGCTGCCACGCGGCAATATGCCAAGCGTCAGATGACGTGGTTTCGCAACCAGATGGGGCCGGAATGGAAAAGGCTCGATCCGGCAAGGGGTTAGGGCGAGGGATGCCTATCCAGGCCGGCTAATTTTATTGCGCGCGTTTGGGCTTCACGGCATTTTTCTTGCAGTTGCGCGTTGACGCGGGCGGAAAGTCGGGCTATCAGGCCAAGCATGGCTAAGAAAGAACTTCTTATTGTGGTGGGATCGCGCATGGGCAGGATGGTGTAACCATCCGGCAGCAGCCACCCATGCGCGACGACAGGCTCCTTGAAGGGGCCTTTTTTTATGCCCGAGGAAACCCAGGACCATCAAACGGAAAAATGAGATGACCGCAGCGGACAACATGATGACAGGCGCCGAAATCGTTTTGCAGGCGTTGAAGGAAAACGGGGTCGAACACATTTTCGGATACCCCGGCGGCGCGGTGCTGCCGATCTACGACGAAATCTTTCAGCAGGACGAAATCGAGCATGTGCTTGTGCGCCATGAGCAGGGCGCCGGCCATGCGGCCGAAGGCTATGCCCGCTCCACCGGCAAGGTCGGCGTCATGCTTGTCACCTCCGGTCCAGGCGCCACCAATGCGGTAACCCCGCTGCAGGACGCGCTGATGGATTCCATTCCGTTGGTCTGCATTTCTGGCCAGGTTCCGACCGCGCTGATCGGCTCGGATGCTTTCCAGGAATGCGATACCGTCGGCATCACCCGGCCCTGCACCAAATATAACTGGCTGGTCAAGGACGTAAACGAACTGGCTGATGTCATTCATGAAGCCTTCCGCATCGCCCAGACCGGTCGTCCGGGCCCGGTCGTCGTCGACGTTCCCAAGGATATCCAGTTCGCCACCGGCCGCTACACGCCGCTCGCCGAACACATGATCCGCGAAAGCTACCAGCCGAAGGTCCAGGGCAATGCCGAGGCGATCCAGGCGGCGATCGAGCTGATGGCCCATGCCAGGCGGCCGGTTCTCTACACCGGCGGCGGCGTCATCAATTCCGGCGACGAGGCCTCGCGGCTGCTGCGCGAGCTGGTCGAACTGACCGATTTTCCGATCACCTCGACGCTGATGGGGCTCGGCGCCTATCCGGCATCGGGCAAGAACTGGCTCGGCATGCTGGGCATGCACGGTTCCTACGAGGCCAATATGGCGATGCATGACTGTGACGTCATGGTCTGTATCGGTGCGCGCTTCGATGACCGCATTACCGGCCGGGTTGACGCCTTCTCGCCGAATTCGAAGAAGATCCACATCGATATCGATCCGTCCTCGATCAACAAGAACATTCGCGTCGATATCCCGATCCTCGGCGATGTCGCCCATGTTCTGGAAGACATGGTGCGGCTGTGGCGGGCGCTGCCGGCCGAAAAGCCGTCGCTCGACGATTGGTGGCGGAATATCGACCGCTGGCGCGGCCGCGACTGCTTCGCCTATGCGCCGAACAAGGACGTCATCATGCCGCAATACGCGCTTGAGCGGCTGAATGCGGCGATCAAGGATCGTGACGCCTATATCACCACCGAGGTCGGTCAGCACCAGATGTGGGCCGCGCAGTTCCTGCATTTCGAGGAGCCGAAGCGCTGGATGACGTCGGGCGGGCTGGGCACGATGGGCTACGGCCTGCCGGCGGCGCTGGGCGTCCAGATCGCCCACCCGGAAGCGCTGGTCATCGATGTCGCGGGCGATGCCTCGATCCAGATGTGCATTCAGGAAATGTCGGCGGCGATCCAGCACAATGCGCCGATCAAGATCTTCATCCTGAACAACCAGTATATGGGCATGGTGCGCCAGTGGCAGCAGCTGTTGCACGGCAACCGGCTGTCGCATTCCTATACCGAGGCGATGCCCGATTTCGTCAAGCTGGCGGAAGCCTATGGCGCAGAAGGCATCTATTGCGACAGCCCGGACGATCTCGACGAGGCGATCCAGCGGATGATCGACAGCCCGAAGCCGGTGATCTTCGATTGCCGCGTCGCCAATCTCGCCAACTGCTTCCCGATGATCCCGTCGGGCAGGGCGCATAACGACATGCTGTTGCCGGACGAGGCCAATGACGAGGCCGTCGCCACCGCCATCGATGCCAAGGGTCGTCAGCTCGTCTAACGTTTGAAAGAGGTCAGAACAATGAACGCGAAACTACAGCCCACCGGCTCGGCCTATTTCATTTCGAGCCAGACCGCAGCGCCCGAACGCCACACGCTTTCGGTCGTCGTCGCCAACGAGCCGGGCGTTCTCGCCCGGGTCATCGGCCTGTTCTCGGGCCGCGGCTACAATATCGAAAGCCTCACCGTTTCGGAGACCGAGCACGAGGCGCATCTATCGCGCATCACCATCGTCACCAAGGGCACGCCCGACGTGCTGGAGCAGATCAAGGCGCAGCTTGACCGGATGGTGCCGGTCCACAAGGTCGTCGACCTTTCGGTGCGCGCCCGCGAACTGGGCCAGGCAGCGCCGGTCGAACGTGAGGTCGCGCTGGTCAAGGTCGTCGGCAATGGCGACCAGCGTCAGGAGGCGCTCAGGCTAGCCGATGCCTTCGAGGCCAAGGTGGTCGACGCGACCGTGGAACACTTCATGTTCGAAATCACCGGCAAGGTGTCGAAGGTCGATCAGTTCATCGCCATCATGAAGCCGCTCGGTCTCGTCGAGATCTGCCGCACCGGCCCCGCCTCGATGAACCGCGGCCCCGAGGGGATGTAGGCCTCATTGGCATATGAGTGAGGAGCCGGTGGGTGTTCCGCCGGCGATTTCAGATGACCTCGCGGGTTACTCCCAATACTCTCTCCCGCTGGCGGGAGAGATGCCCCGACAGGGGCAGTGAGGGTGGCGCGGCATTTCGGTTTCGTGAAGGTGTTCGCGAGGATAGACCCCCCCCTCACTGTCGCTTTCGCGACATCTCTCCCCTCCGGGGCGAGAAGATTGGGGGGCTGTGCGGCGAGGCTGAACCGCCTTCGTTGTCGTGACTTGCCGCAAGCCGTCGAAGCGCTCCGGCTGTTGACGGCTGCGTTTCCGCAGGCCACAAGCGGATGTCGCTGTTCTCGGGAAAGGGCCTTCTCCATTGCATATCTGGATACTCACGGACGGCAAGATCGGGGATCGGGTGCAGTGCCTGGGGGTGGTCTCGCGGCTGGGCGAGGCGGCCGAGGAAAAGGTGATTTCGCCGGGCAAGCCATGGGAATGGCTGATGCCGCGCGGGCCCGTTCCGCCGAAACACCGCCCCGGCAAGCCGGGCAGCCCGATCGCGCCGCCATTTCCGGATGTCGCGATCGCGAGTGGCCGGCGCATGGTGCCCTATCTGAAAGCGGTGAAGGCCGCTTCGGGCGGCAGGACATTCACCGTGTTTCTGAAGGACCCGAGGATTGGCAAGTCTGCCGCCGATCTGATCTGGATGCCGCGCCACGACCGTTTTCGCGCCGACAATGTTCTGGTCACCGATACCGGGCCGCATCCGCTGACGCCCGAGGCAATCGCTGCGGCGGTCGAAGCGCGACCTGCCGAATGGAACCAACTGCCGTCACCGCGGCTTGGCGTGCTGATCGGCAACCCGGTCTCCGGATCGCGGGATCAGGCGGCGGCGCTCGCGCACTTCATGCAGCAGATCGATCACGCGAAGTCTGAGGTCGGCAGCATCATCGTTACCCAGTCGCGGCGCACGCCTGAACCGGTGATGGCGGCTCTGCGCAAGCGGCTTGAAGGCTTTCCGCACTGGATCTGGTCGCCGGAAACCGACAATCCCTATCGCGCGATGCTCGGCTACGTTGACATGCTGGCGGTCACGGCAGATTCGCACAATATGATGAGCGAGGCGCTTTCCACCGGCAAACCGGTTTTTCCAATGCGGCCCTACCGCCTCAATCCCAAGCTCGCCGGCTTCATCGACAGGCTGGATACGGCGGGCCTGACGCGGCCGTTCGAGGGCGCGCTGGAGCCCTATGACTATGTGCCGGTCGATGCGACGGAAGAGATTGCGGAGGCGATCCGGAGGGGGCTTGCTGCTCGCAACAGGTGAGGCCGCAGCAGGGCTGTGCCTGCAACCACGCCCGGAACGTTGTGTTTCTTGGCGAAGGTGGCAAAACGATCTCTCCCTCAAGGGCAGGGTTATCGCATATGACTTTGTCGCATAGCCCCCCAATCTTCTCGCCCCGGAGGGGAGAGATGTCGCGACAGCGACAGTGAGGGGGAGAGTCTATCCCCGGAGACGGCGTCACAGCTCTGGGACGCTGTTCCACCCTCACTGCCCCTTTCGGGGCATCTCTCCCGCCAGCGGGAGAGAGTATTGGGAGCAAGCTGCTACACCATATGCGATGGCCCTGCCTCAAGGGGGGAGATTGAGGGCTGAAACGCCTCGCCCTCAGGCGACCTTGATCGGCTGGTCGGGATAGGCGAGCTGTTCGCGGGCGCGCCATTCCGGCGTTACGTAATTGATGATCAGCGATTTGCGCACGCCCTGGATCGGGCGCTTTTCGAAGCCGTGCCAGGTGTTGGTGGAGGGCACGAAGATCATCGCGTAGTTCGGCGCGAAGGGCGAGCGGCCGACATGCTCCTCCTTCGAGGCGTAGATATCGGTTCCAAGCTCGTCATGGCCGGGACCATCGGAGAGATAGATCAGCAGGGTGAACAGCTTCACGCCGATATCGGTGTGCGGTTCCAGCCAGAAACCGTCGATATCCTGCGCAAATTCGATGCGCAGGCTCGATCCCTCGATATTGGTGCCGAAAGTGTCCTGGATGACTGTGGCAACTTCGGGTGACTGAAAGGCTTCAGCGACGGCTGCGCAGCACGCATGTTTCGCGATATTCGGCTGGTCGAAATAGTGCCTGCTCTTGTTGTGAACCTCGCGCGTGCCCGAAACGCCGCCGAGGTCAGGTTTGGGATAATCCAGCGCCTGAATATCCTTCAGCAAATCCGTCGGAAACATGTCCGAAAGCAGCCAGTGGCGATAGGGCTCGGCATTGGAGTTGGCATTCCTGAATGCCGACTTCACATGCTCCTGAACGTTTCCGTAATCTGTCATTTCTGAACCATATGCTTGTTTGATCAATGCTATCGTATCGCCATCGGCAGGCAGGCACAACCATTGTCGCCGCCCGTCTTACTTCCCCGGCTTGCCGGTCTTTCCGGTGCGGCGGCCGCGCCGTTTCTGCTCGCCGGGGTCTTCGTAGGAGCCCGTGCCGATCTTGCCGCGCTTGACCGGCTTGGCGTCGCCGCCAAGCGGCTTTTCGGTGCGGCCAACGGTCATCTCATCGAGATCGTTCTTGCGGAACAGCGGGCGGGCGGTATCGGTGCCCGGGCCCATGTCGTCCAGCGAAGGCTTGGCGAAATAGCCGCTCTGTCCGCCGCTTTCCGCCTGCCGCGATTCCTGCCGCTCCAGCTTGTCGTCCATGCCCTGGAGTTCGGCGGCCTTGAGGCGCTTGATCTCGTCGCGCACGCGGGCGGCCGTCTCGAAGTCGAGATCGGCTGCGGCGTCGCGCATCTGCTTTTCGAGCGCGTCGAGATGGGCCTGCAGATTGTTGCCGACCAGATGGCCGTCCGCGGCAAACCCCTTGCCGCTCTTGGTGCCGATATCGGCGCGGACATGGTCGCGCTCGTAGACCGAGTCGAGAATGTCGGAAATCCTGGCCTTGACCGATTCCGGCGTGATGCCGTGCTCCTCATTATAGGCAAGCTGCTTTTCGCGGCGACGGCTGGTCTCGTCCATGGCGCGCTGCATCGAACCGGTGACCCGGTCGGCATAAAGCACGACCTTGCCGTCAACGTTACGGGCGGCACGGCCGATCGTCTGGATCAGCGAGGTTTCCGAGCGCAAAAACCCTTCCTTATCGGCGTCGAGGATCGCGACGAAGCCGCATTCGGGAATGTCGAGGCCCTCGCGCAGCAGGTTGATGCCGACCAGCACGTCGAATGCGCCGAGACGCAGGTCGCGGATGATCTCGATCCGCTCCAGCGTGTCGATATCGGAGTGCATGTAGCGCACCCTTATGCCCTGTTCGTGCAGATATTCCGTCAGGTCCTCGGCCATACGCTTGGTCAGAACCGTCACCAGCGTACGGTAACCCTTCGCCGAAACCTCGCGGATTTCGGAGAGCACGTCGTCGACCTGGGTCTTGGCGGAGCGGATTTCCACCGGCGGATCGATCAGCCCGGTCGGGCGGATGACCTGTTCGGCGAACACGCCGCCGGCCTGCTCCATCTCCCAGCCGCCGGGGGTCGCCGACACCGCGATTGTATCGGGTCGCATCGCGTCCCATTCCTCGAAACGCAGCGGGCGGTTGTCCATGCAGGAGGGTAGGCGGAAGCCGTATTCGGCCAGCGTCGCCTTGCGACGGAAGTCGCCGCGATACATGCCGCCGATCTGCGGCACGGTGACGTGGCTCTCGTCGATGAAGATCAGCGCGTCGTCCGGAATATATTCGAACAGCGTCGGCGGCGGTTCGCCGGGCCGGCGGCCGGTGAGATAGCGCGAATAGTTCTCGATGCCGGGGCAGGAGCCGGTGGCCTCCATCATCTCGATATCGAAGCGGGTGCGTTGTTCGAGGCGCTGTGCTTCTAGAAGTCGTCCAGCCTTTTCAAGCTCTTGCAGGCGCGCCTTCAACTCTTCCTTGATCGACTTGATGGCCGCGTTCAGCGTCGGGCGCGGGGTGACGTAGTGGGAGTTGGCGTAGATCTTCACCGATTTCAGATCGCCGGTCTTCTGGCCGGTGAGCGGGTCGAATTCGGTGATCGCATCGATCTCGTCGCCGAACATCGAAATCCGCCATGCCGCGTCCTCAAGGTGGGCGGGGAAGATCTCGATCGTGTCGCCGCGCACCCGGAACGAGCCGCGCTGGAAATCCATGTCGCGGCGCTTGTATTGCTGAGCCACGAGGTCGGCCAGCAATTGCCGCTGGTCGAGCGTGTCGCCGACCGACATCTGGAAGGTCATCGCCGTATAGGTTTCGACCGACCCGATACCGTAGATGCAGGACACAGAGGCGACGATGATGCAGTCGTCGCGCTCCAGAATGGCGCGGGTGGCGGCGTGGCGCATCCGGTCGATCTGCTCGTTGATCGAGGATTCCTTCTCGATATAGGTGTCGGAGCGGGGCACATAGGCTTCCGGCTGGTAGTAATCGTAATAGGAAACGAAATACTCGACCGCGTTGTCCGGAAAGAAGTTCTTGAACTCGGAATAGAGCTGGGCGGCGAGCGTCTTGTTGGGCGCGAGGATCACCGCCGGGCGTTGGGTCTCCTCGATCACCTTGGCCATGGTGAAGGTCTTGCCCGAGCCGGTGACGCCGAGCAGCACCTGGCTGCGGTCGCCGGATTTCAGCCCCTCGACGAGATCGGCGATCGCGGTCGGCTGGTCGCCGGACGGCTTGTATTCCGTGACCATGCGGATCGGGATGCCGCCCTCGGATTTCTCCGGGCGTTCCGGCCGGTGCGGGGTCCAGATCTTGCCGTCCTTGAACAGCGGGTTGCCGCTTTCGATCAGGCTTGAGAGCGCATCCACCGTCGCGGTGACGCCGCCCTTGGCGAGGTTCTGGGCTTCTTCCAAAGAAACATCGACGCCAGCAACCGGGTTCAGGCCGGCGGCGGCGCGAGTCTTGGGATCGGAGGAGCCGCCGATGGAGACGCCGCGCGCGGTGCGGCTCGCCGTCGCGCCGCCGCTTTCGGCGGCCTTGCGGCGATGCTTGCCGGCTTTCGAGGCGAGCTTGCGCTGGCTGTCGACGGTTTCGGCCTCGGCTTCCTTCTCCAGCCCGGCAAGCCAGTCCGTCATCGAGCCTTCATAGCTCTCGCCTTCGAACGGCGCCTGGGGCGCTTCTTCGAAACCTTGTTTGTCGGAGGATTTCTTGGGTGATCTGGCCATGGGGCGAATATGGGGAACAAGCCTGTAAAAGAAAAGGGTGTCGCGGCAGAACAAAAATAGAACTTACGCCGCGATTCGGTCAAGTTTCACAGTTCAAATTCCTGATGCCGTCCGCAACAGTTTGCGCTAAGAACGCGCGAAGCTGCCAGGCCGGCAGCGCTTCCGGAGAAATTTCATGCCATTTTCGCTTTCGCCCGCGGCCGTTTGGCCGGTTCTTATGCTGGTCTGCTCGAATGTTTTCATGACGTTTGCCTGGTACGGCCATCTGAAGTTCAAAAGCGCGCCGCTGCTGCTGGTGATCATCACCGCATGGGGGATCGCGTTTTTCGAATATTGCCTGGCGGTTCCGGCCAACCGGATCGGTGCGTCGGTCTATTCGACCGCGCAGTTGAAGACGATCCAGGAAGTGATCACGCTGCTGGTGTTTTCGGGCTTTTCGATCCTGTGGCTGAAGGAGGCGCTCACCATCAATCACGTGATCGGCTTCGCGCTGATCGCTGTCGGCGCGGCTTTCATCTTCCGGGGCTGATCAGCCGGGCTCGGCGGTCCGCTCAGGCCTCCTGCGGAACGACGGCCGGCCTGCCGGTTTCGTCCATCGCCACCATCACGAACTGGGCTTCGGTGACCTGTTCGCGGTGCGGCATGCGGTGACGATGCACCCAGGCCTCGACATGGATCGTCATCGAGGTGCGGCCGATCCGCTCGAACGAGGTGTAGACGCAGAGCGTGTCGCCAACTTTGACCGGCTGGGCAAAGGCCATCGAATTCACCGCCGCGGTGACGGTCCTGTTGTTGGCGCGCTCGGAGGAGGCGACATAGGCGGCGAGGTCCATCTGCGACATCACCCATCCGCCGAAAATATCCCCTGACGGATTGGCGTTGGCCGGCATGGCGACCGTGCGCATGGTCAGGTTGCCGGTGGGCGATTTGTCGTCGTTCATCGATCTCTCCTGTGGCTTGCGGGCGCTGCACCCTGATCAGGTCCGACAATATTGCACGGGTGCGGAATTGCAACTCGGTCAGTCCGGCCGGCGGGCAGCATACGGTTGTCTTTTCGACGTTGCCGCAAAAGCATTTGTTTACTCTTGTCTGGTCTACTCGCGTTCGGAGTATCAACGCGATTTCGGTTCAGTATGACGTTTCCCTTGCGACGCGCGGTTTCATTGGCAGCCATTGCGGCGACGCTCACCGGTTGTTCCATCGGCGGATTGATGACGTCCTTTTCGGTGGATACCAGCGACAAGGGCCCCCAGATCGTCACCCGCAGCGAGGAGGCCGCGCAAAACCCGCAGCCCCAGCAGACTGCCGCCGTCGCGACGCCGGCGGCCAAGCCGGAGCCGCCGCCTTCCATCGAGCAACTGATCGCCAGCACAGAAACCGAAGCGGGCGTGCCGATCGACAGCTATCTCGGCGTCTCGGCGAACGAGGAGGCCGCTGTTGTTGCGACCAATGCCGCGGCGCCCTTGACGCCCTCCAGCCCGAAGGTCGAGAGCCCGGCATCCGATGTCGCGGCGCCGGATCCCGGTATCGACCCGATCCAGACCGCCTCGTTGCTGCCGCTGAGCGAGCCTGGCGGCGTCGCCTCGCCGCAGAAGGGCCGGCTGCCCGGTCTGATGCCGCTGGCCGAGCGGCAGTGCCGCAGCTCGCTCAGGGAAATGGGCGTCAGCTTTTCCGATGTCGCGGCGATCGCGAACGGCAGCCAGTGCGGCATTGCCTATCCGGTCGAGCTGGAATCGCTGTCGGGCAATGTGGCGATCTCGCCCAGCGTCACGGTCAACTGCCAGACGGCGCTTGCCTTCGCCGAATGGGTCCAGAACGATGTCGCGCCCGCCGCGCGCGTGCGCTATCTCACCGGCCTCAAATCGGTGAATACGATGGGCGGCTATTCCTGCCGGCGCGTGAACAACGGCACCAACTCCCGCACATGGTCCGAACATTCGAAGGGCAATGCCATCGATGTCGGCGGCTTCACGCTCAATACCGGGAAGACCATCGATGTCTCGCCCAAGGGCTTCTTCGCCTTCCGGGAGAAAGGCCTGCTGAAATCGGTTCGCGCCAGCGGTTGCGACTATTTCAACACCGTCCTGGGGCCGGGCTACCCCAAGCATAACGACCACCTGCATTTCGACCTGAAACAGCGCAATTCCGGGCGGAGCTACTGCAAGTAGGTCTCGCGCCGCGCGGCATTTGAAGGGGAGAGGCTTGCGCGGCTTTTCTCCTGCCCATCTCTTCAGTTCCTTTGTCGTCAGTTTCGTTTTCTGAGACCACGTCCGTGTCGCGGCCTGTTCCGCCCGCGCGGACGCCGACCGTGTCCCTGCAATCCCGAGATGCTCGAAATTCCGCTATTTTGTTAATGACAAGCCCGGAACATCGGCATTAAGATCGGATCAGTCGAAGGGAGCTTGAAACGGACTCGGTAGATACAGATATGAACACCAACAAAAGACTTGGTGAACACGCCTGAGAGACTTACGGAGTTAGTGAGAATGATCGCGATGTCGATCCGGATGCAGAACGATCCCTCCAAGAATGGGGACAATCCGAGCCGCGGAACGGCGGTCATCGCGCGTACCAAGCCGAAAACAAAGAAACCCAGCCTGTACCGGGTTCTCCTGTTGAATGATGACTACACACCAATGGAATTTGTCATCCATATTCTGGAGCGTTTCTTCCAGAAGGATCGCGAAGCGGCGACCCGTATCATGCTCAACGTGCACAACAATGGCGTGGGCGAATGCGGGGTCTTTACCTTCGAAGTGGCCGAAACCAAGGTCACGCAGGTGATGGATTTCGCGCGCCAGCATCAACATCCATTGCAATGTGTCATGGAAAAGAAGTGAGGAACTGATCGTGCCAACTTTCTCCCCCAGTCTTGAAAAGGCGCTGCATCAAGCTCTGACCTATGCCAACGACCGGCACCACGAATATGCAACGCTGGAACACCTCCTGCTGGCGTTGATCGATGATGGTGACGCAGCCGCCGTCATGGGTGCCTGTAATGTCGATCTCGACGCATTGCGCAAGATTGTTACCGAATATGTCGATACCGAACTTGCGAACCTGATCACCGGCTATGACGAGGACTCCAAGCCCACATCGGGCTTCCAGCGCGTCATTCAGCGCGCGGTGATCCATGTGCAGTCCTCCGGTCGCGAGGAAGTGACCGGCGCCAACGTGCTCGTCGCCATCTTTGCCGAGCGCGAGAGCCATGCCGCCTATTTCCTGCAGCAGCAGGAGATGACGCGTTACGACGCGGTGAACTACATTTCCCATGGCATCGGCAAGCGTCCTGGCTCCTCCGAGACCCGTACGCCGCGTGGCGTCAACGAGCCGGAGGAAAGCGATGCCAGCGGCCAGCGCGAGAGCGAGGACAGCGCTCGCAAGCAGCCGGATGCGCTGAAGGCCTATTGCGTCAACCTCAATGAAAAGGCGATGAGCGGCAAGATCGATCCGCTGATCGGCCGCGACGCCGAGGTCAACCGCACCATCCAGGTGCTGTGCCGCCGGTCCAAGAACAATCCGCTCTATGTCGGCGATCCCGGCGTCGGCAAGACGGCGATCGCCGAAGGTCTTGCCAAACGGATCGTTGAAGGCAAGGTGCCCGAAGCGCTGATCGACGCCACCATCTTCTCGCTCGACATGGGCACGCTGCTGGCCGGCACACGCTATCGCGGCGACTTCGAGGAGCGGCTGAAGCAGGTCGTCAAGGAACTTGAGGAGTATGAGGGCGCGGTGCTGTTCATCGACGAGATCCATACCGTGATCGGCGCCGGCGCCACGTCCGGCGGGGCGATGGACGCCTCGAACCTGTTGAAGCCGGCGCTGTCATCGGGCGCGATCCGCTGCATCGGTTCGACCACATACAAGGAATACCGCCAGTTCTTCGAAAAGGACCGCGCGCTGGTGCGCCGGTTCCAGAAGATCGATGTCAACGAACCCTCCGTGGACGATGCCATCGCGATCATGAAGGGCCTGAAGCCCTATTTCGAGGAATATCACAACCTGCGCTACACCAACGACGCCATCAAGGCGGCGGTGGAACTGTCCGCCCGCTACATCACCGATCGCAAGCTGCCCGACAAGGCGATTGATGTGATCGATGAGAGCGGTGCGGCGCAGATGCTGGTGCCGGTATCGCGCCGTCGCAAGATGATCACCGAAAGGGAGATCGAGGCGACGATCGCGACCATGGCGCGGATCCCGCCGAAGACCGTCTCGAAGGACGACGAGCAGGTGCTCGCCAATCTGGAACAGGAACTGCGCTCGGTGGTCTATGGGCAAGACAAGGCGATCGACGCGCTGGCGACCTCGATCAAGCTCGCCCGGGCGGGCCTGCGCGAGCCCAACAAGCCGATCGGCTCCTACATCTTCTCCGGCCCTACGGGCGTCGGCAAGACCGAGGTGTCGAAGCAACTTGCCTCCTCGCTCGGCGTCGAGCTTTTGCGCTTCGACATGTCGGAATACATGGAGCGGCACACTGTCTCGCGTCTGCTCGGCGCGCCTCCCGGCTATGTCGGTTTCGACCAGGGCGGTCTTTTGACCGATGGCGTCGACCAGCATCCGCATTGCGTCGTGCTGCTGGACGAGATCGAGAAGGCCCATCCAGACATCTACAACATCCTGTTGCAGGTGATGGACCACGGCTCGCTGACCGACCATAACGGCAAGAAGATCGACTTCCGCAACGTCATCCTGATCATGACGACCAATGCGGGCGCTGCCGAAATGTCGAAGTCGGCGATCGGCTTCGGGTCGTCGCGGCGCACCGGCGAGGACGAGGAAGCGCTCAACCGCATCTTCACACCGGAATTCCGCAATCGTCTCGACGCGATCATCCAGTTCGCGCCGCTGCCGACCGAGGTCATCCATCAGGTCGTCCAGAAGTTCGTCATGCAGCTCGAAAGCCAGCTTTCGGAACGCAATGTCACCTTCGAACTGGAGGACAAGGCCGTCGAATGGCTCGCCGAACGCGGCTACGACGAGAAGATGGGCGCGCGGCCGCTGTCGCGGGTCATCCAGGAGTACATCAAGAAGCCGCTCGCCAACGAGATCCTGTTCGGCAAGCTCAAGAAGGGCGGCGTCGTCCGCGTCGGCGTGGCCGAAAAGGATGGCAAGCCGGAACTGACGCTGGAGGCGATCCCCGAGGCAACGCCGATCAAGCCCAGCGAGCTGAAGTCGGACGGCCCCAAGGGCAAGTCCGGCAAGGCGGCCTCGGCCGCCGATACCTGATCTTTAACCGGGCCCGCCTTCAATCGAAGCGCGGGCCCGCTTTTACCGTGACATATTGGGCGGAAGGTCTGTTCTGCCGTTCTCTCGGGATGGTGCCGAGAGCGCCATTTTTCGCTCATCCCCCGTTTGCGATCGCTCTGGTTGTTTTGCTTGGAAGGCCGGATTCTCGTCAGGGGAGGCTTGAGCTATGGGGCCGGGGATATCGGAAAAGCTTGCTCCCGGACTGCTATGGAAGGTAGAAGACGAGTTTCTGCCGATGGCGTTTCCCTTTACGGCGAACAGCGGCGGCAGAGGCTTTGCTGGCGGCAAATTCAGTTCGGGAAACGGGCGACATGAACCATGAAACATTGCTGGCCCTGTTCGGTTTCGCGGTCGCCGCCTCGTTCACGCCGGGACCGAACAATTTCATGGTGTTTGCGTCGACGGTGAATTTCGGCTTTTACCGCACGATCCCGCATATGGCCGGCGTCGTGATCGGCTTTATGGTGCTGCTGGCTTCGATCGGCGCCGGGCTCGGCGCGGTCGTCGCCGCCTTTCCCAAACTGCTGATCGTCGCCAAGATCGCTGGAGGCGCGTATCTTGTCTGGATCGCCTGGAAAATCGCCAACACAAGGCAGATGGATTCGGGCCGGACGGTCTCCGGCCGGCCGTTGACCTTCCTTCAGGCCGCCGCCTTTCAATGGGTCAACCCGAAGGCCTGGATCATGTCGCTGACGGCGATATCGGTTTATACCTATCCGGACCGCTATGCGTTTTCGGTCGCGCTGGTGTCAGGCATGTTCGGCGTGGTGTCGGTGCCGAGCCTTTCGATCTGGGGCGGTTTCGGCGCTGGGCTGCGCGACTGGCTGTCTGTCGGCAACCGGCTTCGATGGTTCAACATCGCGATGGCGATCCTGCTGGTGGCAAGCCTCTGGCCGATGCTCTCCTGATAGCGCTGCGGCCAGCCGCCGCCGCGCCCGCGACAGGCGCGACATCACCGTGCCGAGGGGAATGGCGAGCCTTTCCGCGATCTCCTCATAGCCATAACCCTCGATATCCCTGAGGATCACGACGGCGCGGAAATCCGGCTCAAGCGCGTCAAGCGCGGCCTCGACGCCGAGCCGGTCGATCTCGACGGCTTCCGTCGAATTGTCGGCAAGGCCGCAATCCTCGTCCAGAACCATCATCGGTAATACGCGGTCATGGCGGCGACGATTGGCGTCGATGTGGCGCATGATCGCGTAAAGCCAGCCGCCGAGATTTTCGCCCCGCCACTGGCCGCGGCGCTCGAAGGCGACCGTGAGCGTGTTCTGCAAAAGATCGTCGCCGTCGGCGGCCGATCCGGCCAGCGCACCGGCCATGCGGCGAAGCCGCGGCAGTTGCTCGAGCAACTGAGTCTCGAATGCGATGCGTGGCGGCGCAGCCTCGCAGCGACGCTGCGCCGTTCCGGCGCGATCATGCAGCCGGTCGCGCCACCTGCCAGTTGCCGTGATCGGCGTTCTGGCCGGTGATGTCGCCGGATTTCTTGTCCGCCGAGCGGAAGTAGAGGGGTTCGCCATTCAATGCCCACTGTCTTTGGTCATCCTTGCGCACCACAAAGCTGTAATGTGCGAAGGGTTGCGCGGATGGGTTGGCGAGATATGGGGGCCATTCCCTGGCGCAGCTACCGTAGCAAACGGATTGGTGCCTTGCGTCCTTGTCATAGGTGTAGAGCGTCTGGCCGTTCTGGCCGGCGAGAACCGGGCCGTCCGGCGTGTTGATGGCCTGGAAGGTGGTGGTGCCGGCATGGGCCATTCCTGCAAAGGCCGCAAGTGCCGCGGCTGCGAGGATCGGTGTCTTCTTCATCATGGTTGTCGTTCCGTGTCGTGATAACCGCAGATTGCGGTGGTTACATGCCATAGACACCTCGGCGGGTGGTTTTATTCCCGGACCTTGCGGTTTTTTGTTGCCGAGCGGCGGCGAATCCTGCCAATTCACGCTCATGGATTTCTCACCGCAACAGGATGAAGCGCTACAGGCGGTGGCGCGCTGGCTGAAGGAAGGCCGGGCCCCGGTGTTCCGCCTTTTCGGCTTCGCCGGAACGGGCAAGACCACGCTTGCGCGCTATTTCGCCGAGCATGTCGACGGCGAGGTGTTGTTTGCCGCCTTCACCGGCAAGGCCGCGCAGGTGCTGCGCTCGCGCGGCGCCACCAATGCCCGCACCATCCATTCGCTGATCTATCGCCCCAAGGGCGAGGAAATGATCGAGGACGAGGAGACCGGCAAGACCTCGGTTTCGCCGATGTTCACCCTCAACCGCCAGAGCCCGCTCGCCAAGGCGGCGCTGATCATCATCGACGAATGCTCGATGGTGGACGAAAAGCTCGGCCAGGATCTGGTTTCCTTCGGCACGCCGGTGCTTGTGCTCGGCGATCCCGGCCAGTTGCCGCCGGTTTCGGGCGGCGGCTATTTCACCAATCACGAACCCGATTACCTGCTGACCGAAATCCATCGCCAGGCCCGCGACAATCCGATCATCGACCTTGCCATGAAGGTGCGTGAGGGCAAGGAGATCGGCTATGGCGATTACGGCCTTGCGCAGGTCATCTCCAAGCATGACGTCACGCAGGAACTGGTGCTAGAGGCCGATCAGGTTCTGGTCGGCACCAATCGCACCCGCCGGCGCTATAACCAGCGGCTGCGCGAGCTTAAGGGTTTTTCGCAGATTCACCCCCAGGCCGGCGACAAGCTGGTTTGTCTCAGAAACGATCCGGCGAAGGGCCTGCTCAACGGCTCGCTGTGGAAGGTGATGTCAGCCTCGCGCGAAACCGTGAAGCCCGGCATCAATCTTCTGGTGAACCCGGAGGAGGACGACCCCGATCGCGGCGCGTCTCGTATCAAGCTGCTGAAGGCGGCGTTCGAGGACAGTGAAACCGAGATTCCGTGGTCGACCAAGAAGCGCTATGACGACTTCGATTACGGCTATGCGCTCACGGTGCACAAGGCCCAGGGCTCGCAATGGAACAATGTCGTGCTGTTTGACGAAAGCTGGGCGTTTCGCGACACGCGGGAGCGCTGGCTGTACACGGCGATCACCCGCGCGGCCGAAAAACTGACCATCGTCATGCAATGACGCAACCTTTTGTTGCCGCAAGGCGCACTTTGTCGCATATACGGCAAGACGCCTTTCGGCGCGGTCCATCTGGAGGGAGCCATGGTCGCCAAGCTGTCCGTTAACCTGAATGCGATTGCCCAGTTGCGCAACCGGCGCGACCTGCCATGGCCGAATGTACGCCATTTCGGCAGGATTGCGCTTGAAGCGGGCGCGCATGGCCTGACGGTGCATCCAAGGCCCGACCAGCGCCACATCCGGTTTTCCGATCTTCCGGTCCTGCGGGCGCTGATCGATGATGAATTTCCACAGGCGGAGTTCAATATCGAAGGCTATCCGAGCGATTTCTTTATCGGACTTTGTCTTGAAACCGAGCCCGAGCAGGTGACGCTGGTGCCGGATGACCCGGCGCAGGCGACCTCCGACCATGGCTGGAAATTCGCCGCGCATCGCGACCTGCTGAAGAAGTCGGTCGATAAGCTCAGGAAGAAGAATATCCGGGTTTCGATGTTCGCCGATGGCGATGCGACCGACGCCGAGCTTGAGGACGCGCGCGCGAGCGGCGCGGACCGGATCGAACTCTATACCGGCCCCTATGGCGCGTGTTTCGACGATCCTGACAGGGAGGCCGCGCTGGCAAAGCAGTTGGGCGACACCGCCCGACGCGCCCGCGAACGCGGTCTCGGCGTGAATGCCGGCCACGACCTGACCGT
The DNA here is from genome assembly GCF_002043005.1 of Martelella mediterranea DSM 17316. NCBI lineage: Bacteria > Pseudomonadati > Pseudomonadota > Alphaproteobacteria > Hyphomicrobiales > Aurantimonadaceae > Martelella > Martelella mediterranea. The sequence continues at coordinate 2,948,476 of NZ_CP020330.1, forward strand.
CGCCAACCTTCCGCCGCTTGTCGCGGCGATACCGGATCTGGCGGAGGTCTCGATCGGCCATGGCCTTACCGCCGATGCCCTGGAATATGGCATGGCGGAGAGCGTGAGACGCTTCCGCCATGCCTGTGGCGAACCGGTCTGAAACGGCGCAGCTTCAGGCGGACAGGTTGTTCTCGAAGAAGGCGCGAAGCGGCTTCGGCTTGCGACCGGTGAGGCGCTCGAAATCATCGTTGATGATGTCGAAACGGCCCGTGCGGATATTGTCGTCCGTGCTGACGAGCATGTCCACGAGGAAGGGCGGCAGCCCGAAGCCTTCAAGGGTCTTGCGCAGCGTGTCGCTGTCGACATGCTGTACCTCGAGCGGCTTTCCGCTGAATTCCCGTGCCAACGCCGCAATCTCATCGATGGAATAGCCCTGGGGGCCGACAAGCGTGTAGATCGCGCTCTCGTCGGTTTGCGCAAGCAGGGCGGCGGCAAGCGCCCGCGCGCAATCCTCATGGGCGACGTAGCTGAGCTTGCCGTTGCCGGCCGCCGACATGATCACGCCGTGCTCCAGCGCCTGCGGCAGGCTCATCAGCAGGTTTTCCTGATACCAGGTATTGCGCAGGATGGTGTAGCCGAGACCGCTATCCTTCACCGCCTTCTCGCTTCCCAGATGATCGCCCGCGAAGCTGATGAGCGAATCTTCCGGGTTCGGCAGCGAGGTGTAGATGATATGGCGGGCACCGGCTGCCTTGGCGGCGTCCACCGCGGCGCCGTGCTGGGCGACCCGATCGGTTCCCGGGGCGACGGCATCGGTGGAGATGATCGCGACCCGCTCTGCGCCGGCGAATGCCGGGCCAAGCGTTTCAGGCGCATTGAAATCGGCCTGCCGCACGACGACGCCTTTTTCGGCATAGCCGGCGAGTTTGGTAACGTCGCGCGTGGTGGCGATGATCCGGGCGGGATCCTTGCCGGTGGCCAGAAGAAAGTCCAGCGTTTCGCGGCCGAGCTTTCCGGACGCGCCGGTCAAGAGAATTGTCGGGTTGGTCATGGGGTGGTCTTCCTGTAAGATTAAAACTATTAAAGAGCTCTAGTCTCAAAAAGAGACCGCTATCTCATCTAATGTGATTTTCGATGATGTAAAGACGGGTTTAATTTGTTCGCAGGTTACACTGCTGTGCCTAGGAGATGAAATGACTGACGATCTTTCCGCATGGAGTCGCGCGCAAATCGCCGAAATCGTGTCCGACGATATGGTCGAGAATTGTCCGGTGCGCGATGTGCTCAATCAGGTTGCGGGAAAGTGGAGCACGCTGCTGCTCATGGCGCTTTCGAGCGGTCCCATGCGCTTTGCCGAGTTGAAGCGGATGACGCCTGACATCTCGCAACGCATGCTGACCAAGACGCTGAGGGACCTGAACCGGGACGGCTACATCACCCGCACCGTGTTCCCGACCAAACCGCCCAAGGTGGTTTATGATCTGACGGCAACGGGGCGTTCATTTCTTGAGCCGTTTTCGCTGCTGGTCGCCTGGGCGAAGGATAATCACAGGCAGATACGCGATGCGCGCATTGAATTCGATCGCGCCGAGAGCGACATGGTCTCTTGAGGATCGCCGAAAAACGAAACGCCCCGGAGCAGGGGGGATGCCGGGGCGTTTCTTTGGGGGTCATGCTCGAACGTATAACCACAAAACGCGGCCTGTGTCCGTATGGTTCCCATATATGGTTAATATTCCGGCGATTTAAAGGCGGCGAAGACTGCTGGGGTTTTCGGAACGCAGCGCACTGCGATGCTCAAGCCGACGCCTTCGTCAGTTTGACCGGAATCAGAAGCTGCGGCCAAGCCCGATGCCGCCATAGGTCAGGCCGCTGTTGGGGGAGGCGAGATCGGCGTTGGAGGAATGGCGCACCGTGGCCGTCAGGCTCCAGCTTTCGTCGAGATTGACGCCGAGAGCGACATATTCGTGAAACAGGACGTGCGAGCCGACGCCGGGTCCGCGACCGCCCTCGTCAATATCGGCGTTGGTCAGCGCGCCGCCGAAACCGATATCCGCGAAGGTCGGTCCCAGCAGCGGAAACTTCCAGCTCGCGCCCGCCATGATCTGCGACGATTCGTCATCGGTCGAGATGCTGGCGCTCAGAAAGAAACGGGGGTGGAAAACCTTGTCGAAACCTTCCCGGCCTTCACTGTGCAACGGATCGAAGAACACGCTGGGGATCAGGAATACGCCGCTTTCAAAATCCGACTTGGCGCCGAGCGAGGCTGCCACTTCGAAGCGGACTTCATCGAAAATACCGTCGCTGGAAACGGGCGCGGGAGAGGCGGGTGCGCTATCCATATCGGCGCCAGAGGCAGCAGTTGCGGTGATCAGGGCAAACGCAATTGCTGCCGCCGACGTCGGAAATCTGTTCAGATGCATAGGGCCGACCTAATCGAATCAATACAGCAGCAATCGTGCGCTGCCTTATTTTTTCCTAATACTGATCATTCTCACGTTCAGGTCAAGCCAAACATGCGCCGTGTCAGGCAATCTCAACCTGGCCCAGCGCCGCCTCGAAAAGGCGACGGCCGTCGGTGCCGCCATGGGCCGGCTCGATCAGATTTTCGGGGTGCGGCATCATGCCGAGAACATTGCCGGCTTCGTTGACGAGGCCCGCGATGTCGTTGACCGAGCCGTTGGGATTGGTGCCCTCCGCATAGCGGAACACGACCTGGCCGCGATCTTCGAGAGCCGCAAGTGTATCGGCGTCGGCGAAGTAATTGCCGTCATGATGGGCGACAGGGCAGCGGATCACTTCGCCGGCGGCGTAGAGGCTGGTGAAAGCGGTGCGGTTGTTCGCCACCGTCAGGCGGACCTCGCGGCAGACGAATTTCAGCGATGCATTGCGCATCAGCGCGCCCGGCAGAAGGCCGGCCTCGAGCAGGATCTGGAAGCCATTGCAGACGCCGATGACGCGCACGCCCGCGCGGGCCTTCTCGGCAACCGCGCGCATCACCGGCATGCGGGCGGCGATCGCGCCGCAGCGCAGGTAGTCGCCGTAGGAGAAGCCGCCGGGGATCACGATCAGGTCGACATCCGGCAGTTCGGTCTCGGTCTGCCAGACGGTGACCGGATCGGTGCCGGAAATCTGCCGGAGGGCTGCGAACATGTCGCGGTCGCGGTTAAGACCGGGAAGCTGGATAAGAGCGGATTTCATGGCGGCTCCGTTCAGTTCAGCTCGATGGCGTAGTTTTCGATCACCATATTGGCCAGCAGCTTCTCGCACATCGCGGCGACGTCGGCTTCCGCCTTGGCGCGGTCATCGGTATCGAGCGCGAGGTCGAAGACCTTGCCCTGGCGCGCGCCGGAAAGGCCCGTAAAGCCGAGGCCATGCAGCGCGCCTTCGATCGCCTTTCCCTGCGGATCGAGTACGCCGTTTTTCAAGGTGACGATGACGCGTGCGTTGATCACTGGCTTAACCTCAGCTTCTGTTCGAAAATTCTATTTGACCAGGACGGGGCCGGCGGCGCGCGTCGGCTCGTTCTCATTCATGATGCCGAGCCGGCGGGCGACCTCGGAATAGGCGCTGACTGCAACGCCATCGCCGCCCTCGACGCGCGAATCGAGGCGTTGGCGGGTCGCCAGATCCATCAGGCGACAGGAATCAGGGGAAATCTCGTCGGCAAGGATGATGCGCATCATGTCGCCCTCGAACAGGCGGCCGCATTCGATCTTGAAATCGACGAGCTGCATGCCGGCGCCGAGAAACAGGCCGGACAGGAAGTCGTTGATCCTGATCGCCAGCGCCATCATGTCGTCGAGCTCCGGCGGCGAGGCCCAGCCGAAGGCGGTGATGTGTTCCTCGGTCACCAGCGGATTGCCGAGCTCATCGGAATTCAGGCTGAACTCGACGATCGAGCGGGGCAGGGGAACGCCCTCCTCGATGCCGAGACGGCGCGACAGCGAGCCTGCCGCAATATTGCGCACGGTGACGATCAGCGGAATCATCTCGACTTCGCGCACGAGTTGTTCTCGCATGTTCAGGCGGCGGATGAAATGGGTGGGAATCCCGATCGCGTTCAGATGTCCGAAGACATATTCCGAAATGCGGTTGTTCAGAACACCCTTTCCGTCGATCACGTCGGCGCCCGCACCCGGCTCGGTGCTGGCGTCGTCCTTGAAGAACTGGATCAGGGTTCCGGGCTCGGGGCCCTCATAGAGGACTTTACCCTTGCCTTCATAAACCCGGCGGCGACGACTCATCTCTGTCTCGTATACGTTGGCGCGCCAAGCGCGCTGAAATCATCAGTTTCGCTGCAATAGCGAGTTTGCGCCGCTTTCTCAATCAAAACCACGTGTTTTTCAAGGCAATTGCGGTTTTGCACCTTTTGCTGACGACAAACTGTCGCATGCGGGCAAATTTTGAAGCAAATGCCGGTTTTTTTCTTCTCAATCGCGCAAAGACATACCATCTTAGGAGGACAAGATTATCAGGGAGGTCGACATGGCAGATCGAATCTTTGCAGACCGCGGGCGCGCCCACGAGGCCGCCTACACGGCGGAACAGCATGCGCATTTCAACACGCTCGCCCGGCGCAACCGGATGCTGGCCAACTGGGCGGCAGGACTTTTGGACCGTGAAGGCGACCAGGCCTATATCAGCGAAGTGATGGCCAGCCATTTCATCGAGGCCGGCGATGCCGACCTGACGGGAAAGCTGATGGCGGACTTCGCCGCCGCCGGCGTCCAAATGGATGAGCAGACGATTCATGCCAAATTGAACGAGTTCATGCTCGCGGCCGCTGCCCAGGAAAAGGGTTCGGCCTGAGGCAGCTGGAGCGGTCTCCGTTTTCCAGGAAGTCGTGACCGCTCTCTGCCTCTTTTTCAGGGGCGGCCGATGGGGCTGCTCCTCGGCGCATCGCTCAGCCGAGGTTCACGATCCTGACAGTCTCGCCCGCTTCAACCGCCTTGGCGTGGGGCGGGCGGACGATCAGACAATCCGCTTCGGCAAGGGTGGCCTGCAGGGATGAATCCTGCCGCTCGAACATCTCGACGCGACCTTCGCAATCAAACCGGCCGCGCATATAGTGCTGGCGCGGGCCGTTGTCGGCGAGCGCTGATGCGGCGATTGCCGTGGTCTCGCGGTTGCGCGGCGGGAAGTGTCCGACATGGCGGATGAGCGGCTCGGCAAAGAGCAGGGCGCAGACGAAGCTCGAGACCGGGTTGCCGGGCAGGCCAAGCACCCGCATTTCCCCTAGCCGGCCGACCATCAGCGGCTTTCCCGGCCGCATCGCGATCTTCCAGAAATCGAGTTCCATGCCCATGGCGGCAAGCGTGGGGCGGATCAGGTCGTGATCGCCGACCGACGCGCCGCCGATCGTCACCAGAATATCGGCCTTCGCCTCGACCGCTTTTTCCACGGCCCCGCGTATCGCCGCTTCGCTGTCGCCGGCAATGCCGAGATCGATGACATCCGCGCCATTGTCGCGGGCAAGAGCGGCAATGGCGACGCTGCCGGAGGCCGAAATCTGGCCGGGGCCTGGAAGCGTGCCGGGCGGCACCAGTTCATTGCCGGTGGCAAGCACGGCGACGCGCGGCCGGCGGAAGACGGGAAGCACAGCGTGGCCGCCGGCTGCCGCAAGCGAAAGCGCGCGGGCGTCAAGCGTGCGGCCGCGGCTGAGCAGGATATCGCCTGCGGCAAAATCCTGTCCGGCATACCGGATATTGTCGCCCACGGTGGCCGCAGTCTTGAAGAACACGCCGGCATCGCCGCGCTTTTCGGTATTTTCCTGTATCACCACGCTATCGGCGCCTTGTGGCAGCGGCGCGCCGGTGAAAATCCGCATCGCGGTTCCGGCGGTCACATGCGCGTCCGGCATCGCGCCGGCGGCGACCTCGCCGATGACCTGAAGCTCCGCGCCTTCGGGCCCGATATCGCCCGCGCGCACCGCATAGCCGTCCATGGCGGAGGCCGCGAAGGGCGGCTGGGTGATACGGGAGGCGATATCCTCGCAAAGTACGCGCCTATTGGCATCGGCAAGCGCCATGGTTTCCGTGTCGCTTACCTGCGGAGCATGCTCCAGCAGGATCTCGCCGGCTCTTTCAACGCTCAGCAGGGGATCGGCCATGGCTCAGCCTTCGCGCTTGAAGTCGCCGCTCGCGCCGCCGGATTTCTCGACCAGCCGTATCGCGCCGATCTCCATTTCGCGATCGGCGGCCTTGGCCATGTCGTAGATCGTGAGGCAGGCGATGGAAACGGCGGTCAGCGCCTCCATCTCGACGCCGGTCCGGCCGGAAAGCGAGGCAGTGGCGACGACCCTCAGACCCGGAAGCGCGGTGTCGGCTTCGATGTCGACGGCGATCTTCGTCAGCATCAGCGGATGGCAGAGCGGGATGAGGTTGGCGGTCTGCTTCGCGCCCATGATCCCTGCCAGCCGGGCGGTGGCGATCACGTCGCCCTTCTTGGCGTTGCCGCTTTCGATCAGCGCGAGCGTTTCCGGCTTCATCCGGACATGGCCTTCCGCCGTGGCGGAGCGGATTGTCTCCGCCTTGGCGCCGACATCGACCATGCGGGCCTCGCCGGTCTCGCCGATATGGGTCAGGCCGGCGGGCTTGTCGGTCATGGCGCGGCCTCGGCTGTGCCCTTCAGCAGCGCACGGGTGGCTGCGGCGATATCGTTCTTGCGCATCAGGCTCTCGCCCACGAGGAAGGTTGAAATGCCGACCTTTTTCAGCCGCAGGCAATCGTCATGGACGAAGATGCCGCTCTCGCCGACGATCAGCCGGTCCTCCGGGATCATCGGAACGAGCCTTTCGCTGGTCTCAAGCGAGACCTCGAAAGTGCGCAGATTGCGGTTGTTGATGCCGATCAGCGGCGAGGAGAGCTTCAGCGCCCGCTCGCATTCCGCCTCGTCATGGACCTCGATCAGCGCGTCCATGCCGAGTTCGAAGGCGGTCTCCTCCAGGAGCCGGGCCTCGTCATCGGAAAGGCTCGCCATGATGATCAGGATGCAATCGGCCTGCCAGGCGCGGGCCTCGTAGACCTGATAGGGCTCGAACATGAAATCCTTGCGCAGCGCGGGAAGGGCGCAGGCCGCCTTGGCGGCGGCAAGAAATTCCGGCGCGCCCTGGAAGCTCGGCGTATCGGTCAGCACCGAAAGGCAGGCCGCCCCGCCTTCTTCATAGGCCGCAGCGAAGGCCGGCGGATCGAAATCCGGGCGGATCAGCCCCTTGGAGGGGCTTGCCTTCTTGATTTCTGCGATCAGGCCGAATGCGCCTCCGGCCTTTTTGGCGAAAAGCGCATCGGCGAAACCGCGCGGTTGATCAACGTCGCGGATCCGGGCCTTCAGCTCATCGAGCGGCACAGTGCTCTTGGCGGCGGCAATTTCCTCGCGCTTGTAGGCTTCGATCTTCTTCAGAATATCGGTCATGGCCGGATTCCATGTTCGGGCTTTCGGTTTGAAACGGCAACCAGCCGCTCGAGCGCAAGCGTCGCCTTGCCGCTTTCCAGCGCATCCGTGGCAATCGCCATACCGTCGGAGATCGTATCGGCCTTGCCGGCGACAACGAGGGCCGCGGCGGCATTGCAGAGCGCTATGTCGCGATAGGCATTCTTTTCGCCGGCAAGCACCTTGCGCAGCGCGGCCGCATTGACCTTGCCATCGCCGCCGCGCAGCGCCCTGAGTTCGGCTTGTGGAACGCCGAAATCGGAGGGCGAAAGCGTGAATTCGCGAACCTTGCCATCGGCAAGCTCGGCCACCAGCGTCTCGCCGGTCGTGGTGATCTCGTCGAGGCCCTGGCCGTGGACGACCCAGACCTTTTCCGATCCGTGGTCACGCAGGACCTCGGCGAGCGGGCGCACCCATTCGGCGGCAAACACGCCGAGCAATTGGCGTTTGACGCCCGCGGGATTGGAGAGCGGGCCGAGCAGGTTGAAGATCGTGCGGGTGCCGAGCTCCACGCGCGACGGACCGACATGGCGCATGGCGGCGTGGTGCTTCTGCGCGAACATGAAGCCGATGCCGGCCTCTTCCAGGCAGGCCTCGATCAGGGCCGGCGTGATATCGAGATCGACGCCGAGTTCCGACAGGCTGTCGGCGGTGCCGGAGCGGGAACTGAGCGCGCGGTTGCCGTGCTTGGCGACGGTGACGCCGGCGCCGGCGGTGATGATCGCCGCCAGCGTGGAGATATTGTAGGTCCCCGCGCCATCGCCGCCGGTGCCGACGATATCGATGGCATCGGCCGGGGCTTTGACGGGCGTCATCTTGGCGCGCATGGTCGAGACGGCGCCGACGATCTCGTCGACCGTCTCGCCCTTGACCCTCAGCGCCATCAGAAAGCCGCCGATCTGCGAGGGCGTGGCCTCGCCCGACATCAGCAGATCGAAGGCCTGGCGGGCTTCGTCACTGGAAAGCGACTGGCCGCTTGCGACTTTCGCGATGAAGGGCTTCAACTCGGACATAGTTCGCTCTTCTTATCTGAGGTTGATCGCCTGCTGGGCCAGCGTCTGGTTGATCGTGACGCCATATTCGCCCTGCAGCTTGTTGATCATTTCGTCGAGAATGTCGTCGCCGGCATAGGATGCTATGGCGTTGACCGCCTGGTCGTCGCCGGATGCGGCCAGCGTGCCGACCGGGTTGACGACGGCCACGACCTTCAGCACCACCTGTTCGGTGCCGCTGTCGCGCGGCGCGGTGGCCACGGTGCCGAGCGGGCCGCTGAAGGCGGCGGCGACGGCTTCCGGGCCGAGATCGTCATTCTGCGTGGTGCGGGTGACGGAGGTCACGCTGTTGACGTCGATCGCCAGCTCGTCGGCAATCTGCTGCAGGCTCTCGCCGCCCTCGACGCGGGCCTGCAACTCGCTGGCCTTGTCGGCAAGAGCCTCGCGCTGCTGCTCGGCCGCCCAGTCGACCTCCACCTGGCTGCGAACCTCGTCAAATTCGCGGTCGCGCGAGGGGGTGATGTCGACGACCTCGTACCAGACGACGCCGCCGTCATTGAGCGTGAGCGGCAGGTTCTCGACGCCGATATCGCTGTCGAAGGCTGAAGCAACGAGTTCTGTGCCTAGCGGAATATCGGCAACGGGAGTGCCGCTTTCATCGTTGCCCTGGGCGTCGATGGCGTCGATGGTCACCGGCTCAAGGCCCAGGCTTTGGGCCGCTTCGGCCATCGAAGCACCGCCGGCGCGCTGGTCCTCATACTGGTTTTCGACATTCAGGATATCGTCCGTTGCCTGCTGCTCGGCGAGTTCCTGACGGATCCGGTCCTTGACCTGGTCGAAGGGCGTGACCTGTTCGGGCGAGATCGCGGTGACGCGCAGGATCACAGGGCCGAAATTGCCCTGGACGACTTCGCTGGTGCCGCCCTCGTTCTCGATGGCGAAGGCCGCCTCGTCGATCGAGGCGTCCGGAAACTGGCCCTTGGTGAAAATGCCGAGGGTCACGTCGCCGGTGGTCTTGCCCTGTTCGCTGATAAGCTGGTCAAAGGTCTTGGTGCCATCCGCGAGCGCCTGGGCGGCCTGTTCGGCTTCGGCCTGATCGGAGAAGGTGAGCTGCTGAATGCGGCGCTCCTCCGGCGTGGTGAAGCTCGAAATCCGGGCATCGTAATCCTCGCGCACGGCGGCATCGGTGATGGCAGCAGGATCGGCGATATCGGAGGGATGCAGCGCCACATAGGAAACCTTGCGGTATTCCGGGGCGCGATAGGCGGCCTTGCGCTGCTCGAACCAGGGCTTCAACACCTCGTCGCCCGGCGATTTCACCGGCTCGATGAAGGCGTTGTTGAGGACGATGTAATCGACGCCGCGGGACTGGTTGCGGTATTCGCTGATGGCATCCACCAGGGCTTTGGGCGGGACGAAGCCGTCGGCGATGCCATCGACGACCTGGGAGCGCACGGCGACCTTGGAACGTTCGGCGACATAGTCATCCTCATTGAGGCCGACATTGCGCAACAGCGCGCTGAAGCGCTGGCGGTCGAAACGGCCGTCGGCATTCTGGAAGGCGGGATCCTGGGCGATGATCTCTGCCAACCGGTCTTCTGAGAGGCCGAGATTCATGTCGTCGGCGAGCTGGTCGAGCGCGGCGCCGGCAACGAGCTGGGCATTGACCTGCTGGTCGACGCCGATCATGCGGGCTTCCTCGCCGGTCAGCCGCCGGCCGAACTGGTTGCTGAGGCTGTTCAACTGGCGCTGATAGGCGAGGCGATACTCATTGGCCGAGACTGTCTTGTCGCCGACCTTCAGCACCACATCGGAATTGCCGGACAGGAACGCGCTCGACGCCCCCCATACGCCGAAGGAGATGATCAGCAGGATCAAGAGGAGTTTCGCGACCCAGGTCTGGGCGCCTTTGCGCAGTGTCTCAAGCATTCTTGTGCAGTCCCTGTTTGCCGGTCCTTCGGTTTTGTGACGCTTCATAGACGAAGATGCAACCGAATTGAAGCCGCAGATGCGATGGCCGGCCGGGCAGGGGATGATAACCGTTCATTAACCATAAATATTAAGCATGTTCGCAAAAGCACGCATGGCAATAGGTTCTTAAGGACCTGCAACCAGAATCACCCCAGTTTTGGACAGTCGGCCGATTCCCCGGATTAGCGGATCGCGTCGCAAGGGGTAGATAATGCGTGGTTTGAAATTTCGGCAGGGCGCTGCCAGAGCGTTGTTCCTGAGTTCCTCGGCACTTCTGGTGGCCTGGAGCGCGCCGGGGCTGGCCGCCGATTTCAACTGGACGGGCGCGACCTCCACAGACTGGTACGCGACCGAGAACTGGACCGTCGACGGCAGCCAGCCGCCGCTTCCGCCGAAATCCGGTGACAACGTAACCATCAACACGCTGAACAATGCGCCGGTGCTGACTCCAGACCGCGGCACGGAATATATCAGCAACTTCATCGTGGGCGACACGGCCGCCGGCAAGCTCACCTCCAACGCCACGGTCAGCGGCGAGGTGGTCACGCTCGGCGCGTCCGCCGGCGGCAACGGCACCATCATCGTTCAGGGCGCGGGCAGCGCGATCCAGTTCGACAAGCAGATCGTGGTCGGGGGCGCGGGCACCGGCACGCTGACGATGCAGTCCGGCGCCAAGGGGCAGACCGGCGCGATCACCATCGGCAACGCGGCAAGCGGTGAGGGAACCTACACGCTCGACGGCGCGGGAACGGAGATGCGCACCTATGGCACCGGCGCCAACAGCGTGGTGATCGGCAATCTGGGCACGGGCACGCTCAACATTACCGGCGGGGCCAAATTCGAATCGAATCAGACGATCATCGGACAGGGCGCTGGCGGCGACGGCGCGGTCGTGATCTCCGGCGCGAATTCGGAATGGAACGGCTATGGTGACCTGACGGTTGGGCTGTCCGGAACCGGCTCGGTGACCGTGAACAATGGCGGCCACGCGATCAGCGGCTCGCTCAGCATCGGCCAGAACAACAGCTCCACAGGCAACATCGCGACGGTGACGGGGGCGGGCTCGCTCTGGAACGTCTATAACGACATCGCGATCGGCGGCAACGTGGCCGGCGGCGGCTCCGGCGGCGAGGGTGAACTGTCCGTTCTCGCCGGCGCGACGATGACCGCCAGCAACATGACGGTCGGCTATGTCACCGGCGGCGAAGGCACGGTCACGATCGATGGCGCGGGCACGCAGCTGCAGCTTTCGGCAGCGCTGAAGGTCGGCAATTCCGGGGATGGCGGCCTTACCGTATCGGACGGTGCGACGGTCACAGCCGATTACGCGATGCTGGGCGTCAATGCAACGGGCTACGGCGGAACCGTAATCACCGGCGCCGGCAGCAGCGTGACGCTGACCAACAGGATGACGGTGGCCGCCAAGGGCGATGGCGCGCTCGGCATTTTCGATGGCGGCACGCTGAATTCCAATGGCGGCGTGATCGGCCGCGACGCCGACAGCGAGGGCGCCGTTGCGCTGACGACCGGCGGCGTCTGGACCAACACCTCCAATCTCACTGTCGGAGAGGATGGCACCGGCCTTCTCGGCATCGGTAGCGGCGCGAAGGTGACCAACAAGACGACCGTGCTCGGCGCTTCTGCGACCGGGAGCGGCGGGGTGCTGGTCGCGGGCGCCGGATCGAGCTGGGACGTCGACGGCGGCATCACCGTCGGCGCAGGCGGCACGGGCCTGTTCTCGGTCACGACCGGTGCGACGGTCACCAGCACGGCGAGCGTTGTGGCCGATGCGGCGGGATCGTTCGGCCTTGCCGAAGTCTATGGTGGCAGTTGGACGGTCAATGGCGACCTTGTAGTCGGCAATGGCGGGACAGGTGTCCTCGACGTCGCAGAGAACGGTATCGTCACAGCCGACAGCCTCGTTCTTGCCGCCGCCAGCGGTTCGCAGGGCGGCCTCGTCATCGGCGGCATTCCGGGTGTCGGCAGCGCCGTGGCGCCGGGCGAAGTTGCGATACCCACCATCACCTTCGGCGAGGGCACGGGCCTCATCGTCTTCAATCATACATCGTCTGACTATGTCTTCGCGCCGACCATCAGCGGGGCGGGGCAGATAGCTGCGTTGTCCGGCACCACGATCCTGACTGCCGACAACACCAATACCGGCCTGACGACGATCGGCTCCGGCGCTGAAATCCAGGTTGGCGCGGGCGGCACGACGGGAACGCTCGGCGGCGATGCCGCGATCGATGCCGGCGGCACGCTGAGCTTTGCCCGCTCCGACGATATCGAGTTCCGCGGCGCGCTGAGCGGCGGCGGCGCTCTGGTGCAGAAGGGACCGGGAGAACTCAATCTTTCCACCGACAGCACGGATTTCACCGGTTCGCTTGAAGCGGCCGGCGGCACGCTGGATATCGACGCCGACCTGCGCGGCGCGACCGCCGAAGTGGTGAGCGGCGCGACGCTTGGCGGCTCGGGCATCATCGGCGATACGCATGTGAGCACCGGCGGCACCTTCCGCGGCGGCGACAGCAAGGGGTCGATCACGGTCGACGGCGATCTCGATTTCGATCCCGATGCCACCTATGTCGCGGTGATCACGATCAATCAGGAACCGGCGATCGTCACCGGCACCGTCGCCTTCGACGACACCGCGATCGATCTCGATTTCGATCAGGGCGGGGTGCTGAAGAAGGAATACACGCTGCTTCAGGCAGGCAACCTGACCGGCACCTATGATCCCTCGCTTGATTCGCTCCCCTCCCAGTTCCGCGGAACGATAACCGACGAAAACAATGCGCTGAAGCTCGGCCTTGCCTATGTCGGCGGCAATTTCAATTTCTCCGCGCTCGGCCAGGGCGTCAACACGGCGCTCGTCAATGCCTTCAATGACGGCGTGCCGCTGCAGGGAACGCTTGCGGCCGGCATGTTGCAATCCGGCCAGGCCTATGAGGCGGCGATGACGACGCTCGGCGGCGAACTCGGCATCAATGCGACGATGACGGCGACGCTCGGCATGGACAATTTCCTGCGCCGCTCCTCCAATCCCAACCGCTTGCTCGCCGGCTGGCGTCCCATCGAAAAGGATGCCGATGAGGACACCGTGCAGAACGCGCCGGCGGCGACATCGGGTCTCGCCTACTGGGCGGTCGGCGGCTATGACGGCTATGCGGGCGCTGCCGGCGATCCGCGTTGGGATTGGTCCGCGGCCCGCCGTCAGGGGATTTATGCCGCGCTCAACCCGGTCAACACCGGCTGGCTGGAGTATAACGGCGGCAGTTCGAGCGTGGATGGCGATGCCCAGGCCGGCAATTCCGGCGCGGATATCGACAGCAGCATGATCGAGGGCGGCTATCTGGCGCGGCTGGACGATGCCAACGCGATCGGCATCGTGTTCGGCGGCGGAAGCTCGACCTACAAGCAGACGGATCAGGACGGCAAGGCGGATTCGCAGAGCTTCCACGCCGCCATCAACGGCGTGACCCAGACGAAAGAAGGGTTTTATGCCACCGCTGCCCTCGGCGGCGGCGTCGACAACATCGATACAAAGCGCACGGTCGCCTTCGGCAATGCCGTCGACCAGTTGCGCGGCTCCTATTCGGCAACCACCGTCGGCGGCCGGATCGAGGCGGGCGGGCGCATCGTCCAGAACGGCGTGGCGTTGATGCCGTTCGTGGGGGCGAGCGCGGTCTATACCCATGCGCCCGACTATCAGGAAGAGGTCGAGGCCGGCTATGGCAATGCGGCGCTCGCCTATTCCGATGTCGGCCTGTTCCGCGGCACGGTCGAGGCTGGGCTTGGCTTCGATACGGCGGCCGGCGACGTGGCGCGCCGGTTCGCGCTCAACGGACGGGTTTCCTATCTCTATCGCTATGGCGGCGGCGGCGATGCCAGCGCCAGTTTCCTGGCGGTGCCGGGCTACGGCTTCTCGATCTCCAGCAACGCGCCCACCGGCAGCGCCGTCGCCGCCAATGTCGCAGCGAGAATCCAGTTGACCAGCCAGGCCGATCTCAGCCTTGGCGCCTATGGCGAATGGGGCGAGAGCTATTCGGCGCTGATCGCATCGGCGAAACTGCGTTACGTCTGGTAGGAGTCGGCGCAGACCGCCGCGCTCCTTCTTGAGGCGCGGGCTTTTCTGTGCCATCAAGAGCGCCGAAAAGGAGGGGCCATGTCTCTTTCCCACCGTCCTATCGATCATCTGGTTCTGCCGGTCGTCGATCTTGCGACCGCGCGGCTCAGGCTTTCCGCGCTCGGCTTCGCCGTGGCGCCGGAGGCGCGGCATCCGTTCGGTACGGAGAATGCCTGCGTCTATTTCGCCGATTCGACCTATCTCGAACCGCTCGCGATCGCCGACCAGCAAATCTACGACCAGAATATTCCGAAAACCGAATTCGTGCGCCGCGACCGCGCCTACCGCTTCCGTAACGGCGATGACGGGTTCTCCGCGATCGTCTTCAAGAGCGAGAATGCGGCGGCCGACCATGCCGCATTCGCCGAAGCCGGCATTGGCGTCGGCGATCTGTTCAGCTTCTCCCGGCCCTACAAGCTTGCCGACGGGACGGAAGCCACAGCCGGTTTCAAGCTCGCCTTCGCCGCCGATCTGCGCGCGCCCGACCTGTTGTTCTTCACCTGCGAACGCATGCAGGCGCTTGCCCCCGACGAGACCCTCATGGGCCATCAGAACGGCGTGACCGGCATTGCTGGCGTCTTGCTCGGCGAGGACTACCCGATGGAATTCGAGCCGCTGCTGCAGACGCTCACCCGCGCCGGCGAGGCCGATATCCATCCCGACGGCTTCAGCACCGATGCGCTGACGGCGAAGCTTTCGGTCTTCACCTTTGATCATCTCTACAGGCAATATGGCATCGCTCGTTCCGGCGCGGGCCGCGGGATCGAGCCCGCCGCTATTGTGTTCGAGGTGGCCGACCTGGAAAACCTCGCCGATATTCTGAAAGCCAACGAGATCGCCTCACGGCAGACCGGCGACGGCATCGCCGTGCCGCCGGCGCCCGGCCAGGGCGTGACCTTCATATTCAGGGAATACTAGCATGACCGACCGTACCGTGACCGCCGGCGCCGGCGAAAAAGCAGTCGCCTTTTCCAATAGCGGGAAGCTGTCGCTGATCGCCGGGCCGTGCCAGATGGAAAGCCGCGATCACGCCTTCATGATGGCCGGAAAGCTTTCGGAAATCTGCGCGGATGCCGGGATCGCGCTGGTCTACAAATCCTCCTTCGACAAGGCCAACCGCACCTCGCTCAAGGCGACGCGCGGCATGGGGCTCGACAAATCGCTCGAAGTCTTCGCCGACCTGAAGAGAGAGTTCGGCTTTCCGGTGCTGACCGACATCCACACCGAGGAGCAATGCGCCGAGGTAGCGACCGTCGTCGACGTGCTGCAGATCCCGGCCTTCCTGTCGCGCCAGACAGACCTTCTGGTCGCCGCCGCGAAGACCGGCCGGGTGATCAACGTCAAGAAGGGCCAGTTCCTGGCGCCCTGGGACATGAAAAACGTCCTCGCCAAGATCGTCGACAGCGGCAATGATAATGTTCTGCTGTGCGAGCGCGGCGTTTCCTTCGGCTACAACACGCTGGTTTCCGACATGCGGGCGCTGCCGATCATGGCATCCACCGGCGCGCCGGTGATCTTCGACGCCACCCATTCGGTGCAGCAGCCGGGCGGGCAGGGCGGTTCGACCGGCGGACAGCGGGAATTCGTCGAGACGCTGGCGCGCGCGGCCGTTGCCGTCGGCGTTGCCGGCGTTTTCATCGAGACCCATGAGGATCCTGACAATGCGCCTTCGGACGGTCCCAACATGGTGCCGCTCGATGACATGCCGCGGCTTCTGGACAAGCTTCTTGCTTTTGACGCCATTGCCAAGGGAAGGTAAGTTCTTTCGAAATCGGGCGATCGTGCCGCAAATATGCGCGGCTTGATCGCCAAAATCATTCATTCGTCATAGTGCTGGCGCACGAACTGCATTAAGCAGAACTCCGACGACGCGGTCCGCCTGCTGAAGGGGTGGCCCTCGCAAGGCTCCAGCGCTTAGACGCGGTCGTTTCATTTTTTTTGTAGCAAGGTCGACAGGTAGACAATCATGACGACAATCACCGACATTCTCGCCCGTGAAATCCTCGACAGCCGTGGCAATCCCACGGTCGAGGTCGATGTGTATCTGGAAGACGGCACGATCGGCCGCGCCGCCGTTCCCTCCGGCGCCTCCACTGGCGCGCACGAAGCCGTCGAACTGCGCGATGGCGGCGAACGCTATCTCGGCAAGGGCGTGGAAAAGGCGGTCGATGCCGTCAACAACGAGATCCTCGAGGCGATTGTCGGGCTCGACGCTGAAAACCAGATGGAAATCGATCAGGCCATGATCGAGCTTGACGGCACCGCCAACAAGGGCCGCCTCGGCGCCAACGCCATTCTCGGCGTGTCGCTTGCCACCGCCAAGGCCGCCGCCACCGCCTGCGGCCTGCCGCTCTACCGCTATGTCGGCGGCGTGTTCGCTCACCAGCTGCCGGTTCCGATGATGAACATCATCAATGGCGGCGAGCATGCCGACAACCCGATCGACTTCCAGGAATTCATGATCATGCCGATCGGCGCCGATACGCTGCGCGACGCGGTGCGCACGGGTTCGGAAATCTTCCACACGCTGAAGAAGGAACTTTCGGCCGGCGGCTACAATACCGCGATCGGCGACGAGGGCGGCTTCGCGCCGGCGCTTCCGAGCACCACCTCGGCGCTCGACATCATCATGAAGTCGATCGAAAAGGCCGGTTACAAGCCCGGCGAGGACGTCTACCTCGCCATGGACGCCGCTTCGACCGAATTCTACAAGGGCGGCAAATACGTGATGGAAGGCGAAGGCAAGACACTGGATTCCGGCGAGATGGCCGCCTATCTCGCCGACCTGATCGGCAAATACCCGATCTTCTCGATCGAGGACGGCCTTGCCGAGGATGACTGGGACGGCTGGAAGGAACTGACGTCGCTGATCGGCGACAAGTGCCAGCTCGTCGGCGACGACCTGTTCGTCACCAATACCAAGCGCCTGAAGGACGGCATCAGGATGGGCGTCGCCAATTCGCTGCTGGTCAAGGTCAACCAGATCGGCTCGCTGACCGAAACGCTCGACGCCGTCGAGTCCGCGCACAAGGCCGGCTACACCAGCGTGATGTCGCATCGCTCCGGCGAGACCGAGGACGCCACGATCGCCGATCTCGCGGTCGCCACCAATTGCGGTCAGATCAAGACCGGCTCGCTGTCGCGCTCGGATCGTCTCGCCAAGTACAACCAGCTCATCCGCATCGAGGAAGAACTGGGTAGCCAAGCCGTCTACGCCGGCCGGTCGATCCTGAAGGGTTGATTTTTCGGAAGCTCCGGCCTCGCCTGGAGCCCCAGCCCATAATCTCCCCCTCAAGGGGGGAGATTGTTGGCGGCCAGTTCCTTGGTTGAAACCAACGTTGAGCGAAACTGAGATTCCAGAGGGTATCATTGCCCCTCAGCCGGGCCTGATTGCCGCTCCGGCTTTGCCTCAAAAAGCCGCACTTCGTCCCATCCCCCGACACCCGGTTTAGCCTTGGTTAAGGTTCACGCGCTAGTGTGACTCCATTGTATTGCGTAGCCTTCCGGACAGCTTCATGTGGACCCGACATCATAAATCCCGGTTTTACGGCCGCCTGATCGTACCGGCGATCACCGTCTGCTTCATGAGCTATTTCATCTATCACTCGATCCATGGCGATTACGGCCTGATTGCCGGCGAGCGATTTGCGGCCCACAAGGCGCTCAACGAGCGCAAGCTGGAGAAGCTCGTGGCCGAACGCGAGGCGAGGGAGAAGCATGTCAAGATGCTCTCCGACGGCTCGCTGATGAAGGATGCGCTTGACGAGCATGCGCGCTACGCGCTCAACCTGCTGAAGCCGGACGAGATCGTGATTTTCGAGCGACATCTGCAATAAACTGAAATCAAGTTAATTCAATCTTTTATAAATAATTTCAATATTTTGAGTTGTCATAGAGCGTGCTAAATCTAGCATTGCCGTGCCGCACAAAACCGCCTATTGTGACTGCCAATTCCACGTCTTTCCTCAACGAAGGAGACCCTGATGGCGTCCCAAGCGTCCGCTTCACGGAAATCACCCAAAAAAGAAGATAACAAACGGATCGTCGAATTCGATCGCGATCAGGAAATGCATGCGCTCCGCGAAATGCTGATGATCCGCCGCTTCGAGGAAAAGGCCGGCCAGCTTTACGGCATGGGCTTCATCGGCGGTTTCTGTCACCTCTATATCGGTCAGGAAGCCGTCGTCGTCGGTATGCAGATGGCGCTGAAGGACGGCGACCAGATCATCACCAGCTACCGCGACCACGGTCATATGCTCGCAACCGGCATGGAAGCGCGCGGCGTGATGGCCGAGCTGACCGGCCGCCGCTCGGGCTATTCCAAGGGCAAGGGCGGCTCGATGCACATGTTCTCCAAGGAGAAGGCGTTTTACGGCGGCCACGGCATTGTCGGCGCGCAGGTTCCGCTCGGAACCGGTCTCGCCTTCGCCAACCGTTACCGCGAGAACGACCATGTCGCCGTCGTCTATTACGGCGATGGCGCGGCCAATCAGGGCCAGGTCTATGAAAGCTTCAACATGGCCGAGCTTTGGAAGCTGCCGGTGGTCTATGTTGTCGAAAACAACCGCTATGCCATGGGCACCTCGGTTACGCGCTCGTCGGCTGAGACCGACTTTTCCAAGCGCGGCGCATCTTTCAACATTCCCGGCAAGCAGGTCGACGGCATGGATGTCCGCGCCGTCAAGGCGGCTGCCGAAGAGGCGGAAAAGTTCGCGCGTGAAGGCAACGGGCCGTTCATTCTCGAAATGATGACTTACCGCTATCGCGGCCACTCGATGTCGGACCCGGCGAAATACCGCTCCAAGGACGAGGTCCAGAAGATGCGCGCCGAGCACGACCCGATCGAGCAGGTCAGAAAGCGGCTTCTGGACAAGAAGTGGGCGACGGAAGACGAGTTGAAGGCGATCGACAAGGACGTGCGCTCGGTCATCTCCGACGCCGCCGATTTCGCCCAGACCGATCCGGAGCCGGATGCGTCCGAGCTCTACACCGACATCCTGCGCTAAGACGGGGAGGGATACCATGCCTACCAATATTCTCATGCCGGCACTCTCCCCGACGATGGAAGAGGGCAACCTTACAAAGTGGCTCAAGAAGGAAGGCGACAGCGTCGCCGCCGGTGACGTGATCGCCGAGATCGAGACCGACAAGGCGACGATGGAAGTCGAAGCCGTGGACGAAGGCACGATCGGCAAGATCCTGGTTGAGGAAGGCGCCGAAGGCGTCAAGGTCAACACCCCGATCGCCGTGCTCCTGGAAGAGGGCGAAAGCGTCGACGATATCGGCAAGGCCGACGCCGCCGAGCAGCCGAAACAGTCTGAAAAGGCCCCCGAGGTCGAGCAGGAAGAAAAGCCGCAGGCTTCCGCTTCCAACGCGCCGGCCGAACCGAAGGCCGTCGAGGTCGCCTCCGATCCGGATATTCCGGAAGGCACAGAAATGGTTTCGACGACGGTGCGTGAAGCGCTGCGCGATGCCATGGCCGAAGAAATGCGCGCCGATGGCGATGTCTTCGTCATGGGCGAGGAAGTCGCCGAATATCAGGGCGCCTACAAGATCACGCAGGGCCTGCTGCAGGAATTCGGCGCCAAGCGCGTGGTCGATACCCCGATTACCGAGCATGGCTTCACCGGGGTTGCCGTTGGCGCAGCGCTGGCCGGGCTGAAGCCGATCGTCGAGTTCATGACCTTCAACTTCGCCATGCAGGCGATGGACCAGATCATCAACTCCGCCGCCAAGACGCACTACATGTCCGGCGGACAGATGGAGAGCTCGATCGTGTTCCGCGGTCCGAACGGCGCGGCAGCCCGTGTGGCGGCCCAGCACTCGCAGTGCTACGCCTCGTGGTACAGCCACATTCCGGGCCTCAAGGTCGTGATGCCCTATACGGCTGCCGACGCCAAGGGGCTCCTGAAGGCGGCGATCCGCGATCCCAATCCGGTGATCTTCCTCGAAAACGAAATCCTCTACGGTCACAAGTTCGATGTGCCGAAGCTTGATGATTTCGTGCTGCCGATCGGCAAGGCCCGCATTCACAAGCAGGGCAAGGACGCAACCATCGTTTCCTTCGGCATCGGCATGACCTATGCGGTGGAAGCGGCGGCCAAGCTTGAGGAGGAAGGGATCGACGTCGAGATCATCGATCTGCGCACCATCCGCCCGATGGATCTGCCGACGGTTATCGAATCGGTGAAGAAGACCGGTCGTCTGGTCACCGTCGAGGAAGGCTTCCCACAGTCCTCCGTCGGCACCGAGATCGCGACCCGCGTCATGCAGCAGGCCTTCGATTACCTCGATGCGCCGATCATGACGATCGCCGGCAAGGATGTTCCGATGCCCTACGCCGCCAACCTCGAAAAGCTCGCCCTGCCGAACGTCGGTGAAGTCATCGATGCGGTCAAGGCCGTCTGCTACAAGTAAGGGAGCGTCAAGATGCCCATCAAGATTACGATGCCGGCGCTTTCGCCGACCATGGAAGAGGGCAATCTTTCCAAGTGGCTGGTCAAGGAAGGCGACAGCGTTTCGGCCGGTGATGTGATTGCCGAGATCGAAACCGACAAGGCGACGATGGAAGTCGAAGCCGTCGACGAGGGCACGGTCGCCAAGATCGTTGTGCCGGAAGGCACCGACGGCGTGGCGGTCAACGCCCTGATCGCGATCCTTGCCGAAGATGGCGAGGACGTTGCCGAGGCCGCCAAGGCGGCCGAAGGCGGCGGCGAGGCTCCGGCCAAGGCGGAAAAGCCGAAGGAAGACAAGCCGAAGCAGCCCGCCAAGGAAGAGGACAAGGCCGAGAAATCGTCCTCCGACGAAACGGCCGAGAAGGTCGCCAAGGGCGGCATTCCATCCTCCGACACGCCGGTTCCCGAACCCAAGGCGCCGGCAGCGCCCAAGGCCGATGGCGAGCGTATCTTCGCCTCGCCGCTTGCCCGCCGTCTCGCCAAGGAGGCCGGTCTTGATCTGACGGCGCTTTCCGGTTCCGGCCCGCATGGCCGCATCGTCAAGCGCGATGTCGAGAAGGCGGAGAGCGAAGGCGTCGGCAACGCCGCTGCCAAGCCGGAAGCCGGCAGACAAGAGGCTGCCGCCGCGCCGCTGCCGAAGGCGACCTCCGAAGAGGCGGTTCTCAAGCTGTTCGAGGAAGGCTCCTACGAACTCGTGCCGCATGACGGCATGCGTAAGACGATCGCCAAGCGTCTCGTCGAATCCAAGCAGACCGTGCCGCATTTCTATGTCACGGTCGATTGCGAGCTCGACGCGCTGCTTTCGCTCAGGAGCCAGCTCAACAAGGCGGCCCCCGTCAAGGACGACAAGCCGGCCTACAAGCTCTCGGTCAACGACATGGTCATCAAGGCCATGGCGCTTGCACTCCGGGATGTACCGAGCGCCAACGTCTCCTGGACGGAAAACAACATGGTCGTCCACAAGCATGTCGATGTCGGCGTCGCCGTGTCGATCCCGGGCGGTCTGATCACCCCGATCGTGCGCCGGGCGGAGGAAAAGCCGCTCTCGGTCATCTCCAACGAGATGAAGGATCTGGGCAGCCGCGCGCGCGACAAGAAGCTGAAGCCCGCCGAATACCAGGGCGGAACGACGGCCGTTTCGAACATGGGCATGATGGGCGTCAAGGATTTCGCCGCCGTCATCAACCCGCCCCACGCCTCGATCCTGGCGATCGGCGCGGGCGAGAAGCGGCCGGTGGTCAAGAATGACGAACTGGCGATCGCGACCGTGATGTCGGTGACGCTGTCGACCGACCACCGCTGCGTCGATGGGGCGCTTGCGGCCGAAGTTCTGGCGGCGTTCAAGGGCTACATCGAAAACCCGATGTCGATGCTGGTCTGAGGGCGGTCCGATGAAGACGGTTCTCTGCTACGGCGATTCGCTGACGTTCGGCCATGATGCGGCCGGGCAGGACCGTCATGCGCATGAGGACCGCTGGCCGATGGTGTTGCAGAAGGCGCTGGGGGAGGGCGTTCACGTTCTCCCCGAGGCGCTGGGCGGCCGCACCACGGCCTTTGACGATCACACGGCGGCGGCTGACCGCAACGGCGCCAGGGTTCTGCCGACGCTGCTTGCCAGCCACACGCCGCTCGATCTGGTCATCATCATGCTCGGCACCAACGACCTGAAGCCCTGGACCGGGGGCGGGGCGTTGGCGGCCAGAAACGGCATGAAGCGGCTGATCGAGATCGTAAGGGCGCATCCCTATCCCTTCGATCATACCGCGCCGGACATTCTGGTGGTTGCCCCGCCGCATGCGGTGCCCACGGCCAACGATACCGGCATGGGGTTCCTGAAGGGCGTGGTCGAGCAATCGCAGATGCTCTCGACCTTCTACAGCGAACTGGCCGATGAGTTGGGCTGCGGTTTCTATGATGCGGCCTCGGTTTCGCGCGCAAGTCCGGTGGACGGCGTCCATCTCGATGCGGAAAATACCCGCGCCATCGGCCGCGGCCTCGAACCGATCGTCAGGATGATGCTCGGCCTGTGATTTTTTTTGATTAATATCAAGGAGTGGACACGAAGCGCGGATAGGGTGGATATCAACCACAACAGAGGAGATATCCATGTCGAACACCCCGCACGAACTGGCCGATGAATTCCCGGAATTCGCCGACCGGATTCACGAATTGAAGGTCGAGGACGCGCATTTTGCCAAGCTCTTCGACGACTATCATGAGGTAAACCGCGCGATCCACCGCGCGGAGGAAAACATCGAACCGACCGATGACGTGCATATGGAAGAAATGCGCAAGCGCCGGATGGTTCTGAAGGACGAAATCTACGGGATGCTGAAACAATAGAGCGGCGGCATCCCGCAAGCGGGCCGGGCGGTTTATTGCCCGGCTCCCCTTAAAGGAGATGTACCCGTGTCTGAGACCTACGATGTCCTCGTCATCGGCGCCGGCCCCGGTGGCTATATCGCCGCCATCCGCGCCGCCCAGCTTGGCCTGAAGACTGCTGTCGTCGAGCGTGAGCACATGGCCGGCATCTGCTCCAACTGGGGCTGCATCCCGACCAAGGCGCTGCTCAGGTCCGCCGAAGTGCTCGACAACACCAATCATGCCAAGGAATACGGGCTCGTCATCGAAGGCCAGGTCAAGGCCGATCTCGATGCCATCGTGAAACGCTCGCGCGGCATTGCCGAGCGGATGAATGCCGGCGTGATCTATCTGATGAAGAAGAACAAGGTCGACATCATCTGGGGCGAGGCGACGCTGTCGAAGCCCGGCGAGGTGACCGTCTCCGAGGTGAAGAAAAAGATCGTAGAGCCGCAGGCCCCGACGCCGAAGGGCGCCAAAGGTCCAGGCACCTACAACGCCAAGCACATCATCGTTGCGACCGGCGCACGGCCGCGCGCGCTGCCCGGAATCGAGCCCGACGGCAAGCTGATCTGGACCTATTTCGACGCGCTGAAGCCGGCCAAGCTGCCGAAATCGCTGCTGGTGATGGGCTCGGGCGCGATCGGGATCGAATTCGCCTCCTTCTACCGCTCGCTCGGCGTCGAGGTGACGGTGGTCGAGGTGATGAAGCAGGTCATGCCTGTCGAGGACAACGAGATCGCCAAATTCGCCCAGAAGCGGCTGGAAAAGCGCGGCATCAAGATCATGCTCGAAGCCAAGGTCGCGAAGGTCGAAAAGGGCGGCGACAACATTACCGCCCATGTCGAGACCAAGGACGGCAAGGTCGAGAAGATCACCGCCGACCGGATGATCTCGGCCGTCGGCGTTCAGGGCAATATCGAGAATATCGGGCTGGAAAAGCTTGGCATCAAGACCGATCGCGGCTGCATCGTCATCGACGACTATTGCAAGACCAATGTCGAGGGCATCTATGCGATCGGTGATGTCGCCGGCCCGCCGATGCTCGCCCACAAGGCCGAGCACGAGGCTGTGATCTGCGTCGAAAAGATCGCCGGCGAGAAGAACGTCCATCCGCTCGACAGGCTGAAGGTGCCGGGCTGCACCTACTGCAATCCGCAGGTTGCCTCGGTCGGCCTCACCGAAGCCAAGGCCAAGGAAGCCGGCCATGAGGTCCGCGTTGGCCGCTTCAGCTTCGCCGCAAACGGCAAGGCGGTGGCGCTCGGCGAGGATCAGGGCATGGTCAAGACCGTGTTCGACAAGAACACCGGCGAGCTGCTCGGCGCCCATATGGTGGGCGCGGAAGTGACCGAACTGATCGAGGGCTTCGTGGTCGCCATGAACCTGGAGACCACCGAGGAAGAACTGATGCACACGATCTTCCCGCACCCGACGCTTTCGGAAACGATGAAGGAAAGCGTGCTCGACGCATATGGGCGTGTACTTAACGCATGATTCCTCTATGTTATCGGTAGCGGGAACGAGAGGACCTGCTTCGACGTCTAGCAAAAAGGGAGACGCATTTATGGAAGAACAGGGTGTAGGCTGGATTGCCGCCATCATCATCGGCGGTATCGCCGGATGGCTCGCCGAGAAGTTCATGAAGTCCAATATGGGCATTCTCATGAACATCATCCTCGGCATTGTCGGCGCCATTGTTGCAAACGCAATTCTGGGCGTGTTCGGCATCGCCCTTGGCGGATGGCTGGGCTATCTGATCGCCGGTTTTATCGGCGCGGTGATTCTGATTTTCGTCGGACGCATGATCCGGCGCTGAGGCATTTCGCTGTTGGACGCAACGTCCGCGAAAGTGCCGTAAGAACAAGATAGACCGGAGCCGCGAAACGCGGTTCCG
Source organism: Martelella mediterranea DSM 17316 (assembly GCF_002043005.1). Lineage (NCBI taxonomy): Bacteria > Pseudomonadati > Pseudomonadota > Alphaproteobacteria > Hyphomicrobiales > Aurantimonadaceae > Martelella > Martelella mediterranea. The sequence continues at coordinate 2,973,688 of NZ_CP020330.1, forward strand.
GTCTAACGGAAAACGAGGCCGCCCGGGCCGGAGAGGCCCGGCGGCGCTGAAGGACGAACAGATGGTTACGCTTCTCGATACGACAAGTGACGCACAAAAGCGCGTGCGCCATCCCGAAAAGGCGCACAGGCCCGATACCGAAGTGCTGCGCAAGCCGGACTGGATCCGCGTCAAGGCGCCGGTCTCGCGCGGCTATCAGGAAACCCGCGGCATCGTGAAGGACAACAAGCTCGTCACGGTCTGCGAGGAGGCCGGTTGTCCGAATATCGGCGAATGCTGGGACAAGAAGCACGCCTCGTTCATGATCATGGGCGAAATCTGCACCCGCGCCTGCGCCTTCTGCAATGTCGCGACCGGCAAGCCCGGCGCGCTCGATCCGAACGAGCCGGAAAATATCGGCAAGGCCGTCGCCCAGATGGGGCTGATGCATGTCGTGATCACCTCTGTCGACCGCGACGATCTGGCCGATGGCGGCGCGGAGCATTTCGAGAAGGTGATCCACGCCATCCGCGCGGCCTCGCCCGCCACCACGATCGAGGTGCTGACGCCCGATTTCCTGCGCAAGCCCGGCGCGCTGGAACGCGTGGTGGCCGCAAGACCCGACGTCTTCAACCACAATCTCGAGACCGTGCCGTCGAACTATCTGACGGTTCGCCCCGGCGCGCGGTATTTCCATTCGATCCGGCTTTTGCAGCGGGTCAAGGAACTCGATCCGAACATGTTCACCAAGTCCGGCATCATGGTCGGCCTCGGCGAGGAGCGCAACGAAGTGCTCCAGCTCATGGACGATCTGAGGACCGCCGATGTCGATTTCCTGACCATCGGCCAGTATCTGCAGCCGACCCGCAAGCATCACCGCGTGGTGAGTTTCGTCACGCCGGACGAGTTCAAGTCCTACGAGACGGTGGCCTATACCAAGGGCTTCCTAATGGTGTCCGCAAGCCCGCTGACGCGTTCCTCGCATCACGCGGGCGAGGACTTTGCCCGGCTGCGCGAGAACCGCGCGAAGAAGCTTGCCATGGTGGCGGCTGAGTAGTCCGAGAATCCGATCCGTCCCGCAGCAATAACGGAGCAGATCTTTGCCAACATTCCTGCAACATGCACTTATCGTGGCCGCCGGCGGCGCGCTCGGCTCCGTTGGTCGTCATTTTATCGGCGTTCTGGCTACGCGTATGGGCGCCATCACTTTCCCTTGGGGCACGCTGGCGGTCAATATCATCGGCTCACTGCTGATCGGGCTGCTGGTGGAGGCCGTGGCGCGGGTGCTGAACGAATCCGCCGAGGCGCGGATGTTCATCGTGATCGGCTTTCTGGGCGGCTTCACCACCTTCTCCTCGTTCTCGCTCGACGCCATGAACATGATCGAGCGTGGCGACGTGCTGCCCGCCATAGCCTATGTCATCGGCAGCGTGGCGATCGGGCTGGGAGCGGTCTGGGCAGGGCTCGCCATCGGGCGGTTGGTATTTTAGCCCGTTTCATTCCACGCGATCATGCGATAGAAGCCTTCTCCTGAGAACAAGGGCGTACCGCATGGCAGGCATCGAACATATCAAGGTGGATCACGACGAGGCGGGCATGCGCCTCGACCGTTGGTTCAAGCAGCATTATCCGGGCCTCGGCTTCGGCGCGCTGCAAAAGCTGCTGCGCTCCGGGCAGATACGCGTCGATGGCGGGCGGGTGAAAGCCGATACCCGGGTCGAACCGGGCCAGATGATCCGCATCCCGCCGATGAATGTCGACCCGAAGAAATCCGGCCCGATACCGGGCAGGGATCTGAAGCATTCCCCGGATGGCGAGCTTCTCTCACGCATGCTTTTGCATGAGGATGAACGGGTGTTTGTGCTCAACAAGCCCGCCGGCCTCGCGGTGCAGGGCGGCTCCGGCGTCGTGCGCCATATCGACAAGATGCTGGAGGCCTGGACCAACAAGAAGGGCGAAAAGCCGCGCCTCGTGCACCGCCTTGATCGAGACACCTCCGGCGTGCTGGTGATTGCCCGCTCGCGCCGCGCCGCGCAATCGCTGACGGAAGCCTTTCGCCACCGCACGACCAAGAAGACCTACTGGTCGCTGGTCAAGGGCGTGCCGCGCCAGCGCGAGGACAAGATATCGACCTGGCTGGTGAAGGAACAGACGCCCGATGGCGACCGCATGCGGATCGCAAAGCATGGCGAGGCGGATGCCGATCATGCGGTTTCCTTCTATCGCGTGGTCGACACGGCGGCCCATACGCTCGCCTGGCTGGAAATGGAGCCCTATACCGGGCGAACCCATCAGTTGCGCGTCCACGCCCATCATATCGGCCACCCGATCATCGGCGATCCGAAATATTTCGATGACGATCCCAACTGGGAGTTTCCGGGCGGCATCCAGAAGCGGCTTCACCTTCATGCCCGCCATATCGATGTGCCCCATCCCGACGGCGGACGGCTGAAGGTCACCGCCCCGCTGCCGCCGCACATGGTGCAGAGCTGGAACCTGCTCGGCTTTGACGCCGACCGCGAGGATCTCGACAAGGAATGACATGAGACTTGTATTGTTCGATTGCGACGGCACGCTGGTGGATACGATCGCCATCATCCAGGAATCGATGGCGCGCACCTTCACCCGTTTCGGCTATCCGGTTCCAGCCATCGAGAAGACCCGCGCCACCGTTGGGCTGACGCTCGACGTGTCGATTTCGCTGTTGCTTGGCCGCGAGGGGCCGGATGAGGAATGCCGCGAGATGATGGCTTATTACCGCTCGCTGTTTTCCGAGGTGCGTTCCGACCCGGCCATGCAGGAGCGGCTGTTTGAAGGCATCGCGCCGATGCTGGAGCAGCTTTTCCTGCAGGATGATATCCTGATCGGGGCCGTGACCGGAAAGTCGCGGCGCGGGCTCGACCACATGCTCGATCTGCACGGCTATGCCAGCAAGTTCGTGGTTTCGCGCACCGCCGACGACTGCCCGTCCAAGCCGCATCCGGCGATGGTGCTGGAATGCTGCGTCGAGACCGGCATCGAGCCGGCCGAAACCATGGTTATCGGCGATTCCGTCTATGACATGCAGATGTCCCGTTCCGCCGGCGCCGATGCGATCGGCGTATCCTGGGGTTATGGCGCAACCACCGACCTGACCACCTCGGGCGCCTCCGCGATTGCCGAAAGCCCGGACGATATCCTGAAACTCGTGCTGAAGACCATCCAATGACCGATCCGATCCGCCGCTCGCAGGAACTGATGCGGGCCGAACTGCCGAAGAAGTTCTATCAGACCGCCACAGTCGAGCAGGAGGGCGAGGGGTTCGCAATCAAGCTCGATGGCCGCGGCGTCAAGACGCCCGGACGCAATCCGCTGATCCTGCCAACGCCGGCTGCGGCCGAAATGGTGCGCGCCGAATGGCAGGCGCAGGAGAAGGTCATCGATCCGGCGAAAATGCCGGTCACGCGGCTTGCAAATACCGTGATCGATGGCGTGGCGCAAAACGCCGATGCGGTGTTCGAGGAAATCCTCGCCTATGCCGGCAACGACATGCTGTTCTATCGCGCCGAAAGCCCTGAAGAGCTGGTAGCCCGTCAGGCCGAGCGCTGGGATCCGGTTCTCGACTGGATGGCGGAAGAATTCGGCGCGCGTTTCGTGCTCGTGGAAGGCATTATGTTTTCCGAGCAACCAACTGAAAGCATTGCGGCTTTCAGGAGCGAGATCGACCGTCACCGCGCGCCTTTCGCGCTTGGAAGTCTCCACGTCATGACGACGCTCACCGGCTCGGCCCTTGTGACGCTCGCGCTGGCGCGCCGCCGCCTGACGCTGGACGAGGCCTGGGCGCTCGCCAATCTGGAAGAGGACTGGACCATCGAACACTGGGGCGAGGACGCCGAAGCCGCCGCCCGCCGCGCCAAGCGGTTCGAGGACATGAAGGCCGCGCATGATTTGTTCGTGTCGCTGGGGTAGGCGACGCGGGCAGAGCTTCGGTGCTTCGAAGCGCCACCGTTTTCCCTGTAATCCGCCCCCTTGAGGGCGAGGCTATCGCATATGGTCTCCCCGCATAGCCCCTCAATCTTCTCGCCCCGGAGGGGAGAGATGTCGCGACAGCGACAGTGAGGGGGGAGCCTATCCCCGCGAGCGCCGTCACGATTTGAAACGCCAGCGGGAGAGAGTATTGGGAGCAGGCTGCTACGCCATATGCCATAGCCCTGGCCTCAAGGGGGGAGATTGTGAACGGCAAGGCTCCCAATACCTACCAATGGCTACATGGTCGGCGGCGCTGTTCGGCGGTCACTCAAACCCGTTCCGCGTGCCAGCGCAGGTGATCGTCCATGAAGGTGGAGATGAAGTAGTAGGAGTGGTCGTAGCGCTCGTGCATGCGCAGCGTCAGGTCGATATCCGTGTCCTTGACCGCCTCCTCGAACAGCCAGGGCTTCAGCCCGTCCTCCAGGAAATTGTCGGCCTTGCCCTGGTCGATCAGGAAGGCGGGAAAGCGCGCGCCGTCTTCCACCAGCGCGCAGGCATCATGCTTGCGCCAGACGGACTGGTCGGCCCCGAGATATTTCGTGAACGCACCCTGCGCCCAGGCCGATGTGGAGGGGGACACGATCGGCGCGAAAGCCGAGCAGCTCTTGTAGCGCCCGGGGTTTTTCAGCGCCAGAGTCATCGCGCCGTGGCCGCCCATGGAATGGCCGAAAATCCCCTGGCGATCCATGTCGACGCGGAAGCTCTTGGCGATCAGCGCCGGCAACTCCTCCGTGATGTAGCTTTCCATCCTGTAGTTCCGCGACCACGGCTCCTCGGTGGCATCGACATAGAAGCCTGCCCCCTTGCCGATCTGCCAGTCGGTGAGCGCATCGGGAACGTCTGCGCCGCGCGGGCTGGTATCCGGGCACACGATGATCAGGCCGAGCTCGGCGGCCATGCGCCGGTACTCGCCCTTTTCCATGACGTTGGCATGGGTGCAGGTGAGGCCGGAGAGATACCAGAGCACGGGGCAGGGCCGCTCCGTGGCCTGCGGCGGCAGGAAGACCGCGAAGGTCATCTCCGTGCCGCAAACCTGCGATTCGTGCGAGAAGACGCCCTGCATGCCGCCAAAGGCGGTGTTTTCGGAAATGATGTTCATCGTGATTCCTTCGTCATTCACCGGATGCCTTCGCCTTGCGGCAAAGCTGTTCCATGGTCTGTAAAAAGGCCGATCGGTCGCGGGCCGAGAACGGGGCGTTGTAGCCCTTGCTCTCGCCGGTCTCGCGCAGATGCTGGCCGAGATCGCGCATGGCGCGGGCCATGCCAATATTCTTGTCGTCGAAGACCCTGCCGGTCGGGCCGGTGACAAGCGCGCCGGCAACCACGCAACGCTCGGCAAGCGGCACATCGGCGGTCACGACGATATCGCCCACACCGGCGCGCTCGGCTATCCAGTCATCGGCGGCATCGAACGCGCCGGAGACGATGACATTGGAGATCATCGGATTGCGCGACGGGCGCAGGCCGGTATTGGCCACGAAGGTGACGCGCATCCCGTGACGCTCCGCCACCTTGATCACCTCCGGCTTCACCGGACAGGCATCGGCATCGACATAGATCATGAGGCGATCCTCTCGGCGGCGCGGATCATGTCCACATGCGGGATGCCATCTTCGAGATATTCCGCCGAGGTCACGCTGAAGCCGAGACCGCCATAGAAGCGCTGCAGATGCGCCTGCGCGGAAATCGCGATAACGGCGCCCGGCGAAAGCTTGCCGCAGGCGGCAATCGCCTCCCGCATCACGCGCTCGCCAAGCCGCTGGCCGCGATAGCCGGGCGCGACGACGACGCGGCCGATTCGCGCTTCGCCCGCAGTCTCACCGGCTGCGAAGATACGGGCATATGCGGCCAGCCGACCGTCGTCCAGAAGGCGCAGATGCAGCGCCTCAGGGTCCTTGCCATCGATCTCGGGGTAGGGGCAGTTCTGCTCGACCACGAACACGTCGATTCGCAACCTGAGCAGGTCATGCAGTTCGCCCGGCGTGAGCGCGTCCAGCCGGGCGATATCGACGGTCAATGCCATCAGTAGAGGACGACCGAGCGGATGCTCTCGCCGCTATGCATGAGATCGAAGCCCTTGTTGATGTCCTCGAGCTTCAGCAGATGGGTGATCATCGGATCGATCTCGATCTTGCCGTCCATGTACCAGTCGACGATCTTCGGCACATCGGTGCGCCCGCGCGCGCCGCCAAAGGCGGTGCCCATCCACGAGCGCCCGGTGACGAGCTGGAACGGACGGGTGGAGATTTCCTGGCCCGCGCCGGCAACGCCGATGACGACCGACTTGCCCCAGCCGCGATGGGAGCTTTCCAGCGCCTGACGCATGACGGTGGTGTTGCCGGTGCAGTCGAACGTGTAGTCCGCGCCGCCGATCGTGTCCGCGCCGCGCTTGGTGAGGTTGACCAGGTAGGGCACGATCTCCTCGCCGATCTCCTTGGGATTGACGAAATGGGTCATGCCGAAGCGCTCGCCCCATTCCTTCTTGTCGTTGTTGAGATCGACGCCGATGATCATGTCCGCGCCGGCAAGCCTGAGCCCCTGGATGACGTTGAGGCCGATGCCGCCGAGGCCGAAGACGATCGCGGTCGAACCGATTTCCACCTTGGCCGTGTTGATCACCGCGCCGACCCCTGTCGTCACGCCACAGCCGATATAACAGACCTTGTCGAAAGGCGCGTCCGGGTTGATCTTGGCGACCGCGATTTCGGGCAGCACGGTGAAATTGGCGAAGGTCGAGCAGCCCATATAGTGGTAGAGCGGCTTGCCATCGAGCGAAAACCGGGACGTGCCGTCCGGCATCAGACCCTGGCCCTGGGTCGAGCGGATAGCGGTGCACAGATTCGTCTTGCGCGACAGGCAGGACGGGCATTCGCGGCATTCCGGGGTGTAGAGCGGGATCACGTGATCGCCCTTCTTCACCGAGGTCACGCCCGGGCCGACATCGACCACCACGCCCGCGCCCTCATGGCCGAGGATCGCCGGAAAAATGCCTTCGGGGTCGGCGCCCGACAGGGTGAAATCGTCGGTATGGCAAATGCCCGTGGCCTTGACCTCGATCAGGACTTCGCCCGCTTTCGGCCCTTCGAGCTGAACATCCATGATTTCCAGCGGCTTTCCCGCTTCAACAGCCACTGCGGCGCGTACATCCATTGGCGTTACTCCCGGATTCTCTTGTTTTCGTGCACAGAGTTTCGCATGCGCGCTCCATCGTCGGCAAGTATGCAAGCGACTAATTTCAGCTGATTTGCGGAAAGCGGCGGGCGTGGGTGGCGGTTTTGCCCGCGATTGGCTATGAAGGGTCAAGATCGGGCAAACCGGCGCGGTTTTCGGGAAGGAAGCGCAATGGACGAGAAATTCTACGCCGACGACACGCTCGGCGGCAGGCTGCTTGCCGCCCGCGAGAGCGCCGGGCTCAGCCTCAATACCGCGGCCGAGCGGCTTGGCGTCGCACCCCTGACGCTGCGGAACTGGGAATGCGACCGCGCCGAACCCACCGTCGAGCGCCTGGTGAAGATCGCCGCGATCTTCGGCGTGCGACCGTTCTGGCTGATTTCCGGCGACTGGGAAGAAGACTGCGGCGAGGCCGGGCTTAAACACACCGACATGGTGATGGGCATCAACCGCGTGGGAAAAACCGGCCGTCGCGACGGCGATGCGAAAGGCAGCGCATCGCGCGCGCGTCTTTCAGGCTTTGCGACAGGCAACAGGACGCTGCAGTAGCAGGGTCAGCCCTCGTTTTCGGTTTCCCCGAACACATCCTCGAAGGCCTTGCGCAGCGCGATATCGACATCGCCCATGGTCACCGGCAGGCCGAGATCCACGAGACTGGTGACGCCATAGCCTGAAATGCCGCAGGGCACGATGCCGCCGAAATGCTCGAGTTCCGGCTCGACATTGATCGACAGGCCGTGAAAGCTCACCCAGCGCCGAAGCCTGATGCCGATCGCCGCGATCTTGTCCTCGGCCATGGAGCCGTCCGGCAGCGGCGGGCGTTCGGGCCGCCGGACCCAGACGCCGACCCGGTCCTCGCGCCGCTCGCCGCGCACATTCATCTGGTCAAGCGTCTTGATGATGGTTTCCTCGATCGCGGCGACAAACGCGCGCACATCGCGGCGGCGGCGCTTCAGATCGAGCATCAGATAGGCGACCCGCTGGCCGGGGCCGTGATAGGTATATTCGCCGCCGCGGCCGGTGTCATAGACAGGGAATCGGTCTGCGATCAGCAGGTCGCCGGCATTGGCGCTGGTGCCGGCGGTATAGAGGGGCGGATGCTCGACCAGCCAGACGAGTTCGTCCGCCTCGCCGGACGCGATCAGGTCGACCTCACGCTCCATTTCAGCCAGCGCTTGCGGGTATTCCGTCAGTCCCTCGCTCACCCGCCAGCGCACCGGCGGGCTGCCGGGTTCGGGCTGCATCAGGGTCTCGATGTCGCTTCTTTGCATGTGCGGATCCTTCGGCCTTCTCCTTGCAGATTTGGGGCGGGACGGCAAGCGCCGCAAGGCCTGCCGCTGCGGGCGGAAAGCGCGGTTTCACACTTCGCGTGCAGAAATGAAAAAAAACGATCAATGGCGCTTGTGTGGCGAGTTTGCTTTTGCTACATGCTGCGGCGCCGGCACAAACCGGCATCTACCACGATGCGGTCGTGGCGGAATTGGTAGACGCGCAGCGTTGAGGTCGCTGTGGGGCAACCCGTGGAAGTTCGAGTCTTCTCGACCGCACCATTTTCAAAGTTATCATCGTTGTTTTTACGGCATGCTTTCCCCTGCCGGGCGTTTTCGCGGCGCTGCACGGTATCCGGGACGCGTTTCAGCGCTCGATTCGGCTTGTGTAGACCTCGCCGGTCTTGGCTTTGGCATGGCCGGGAGCAGGGCTTATTGCCGGTTCAGTCTAGATCGTGCTTGTAGATGAATTTCGGCATGCTCCAGTTGTACCGCAAAGCCAGCATTCGGAGGCAAAGGCCTGTGGCGACGGCCAGCAGCAGAACCAGATTGTGATCGAACCCCAGCCGCCCGCCGCCGGCAAAAATTGCGCTGGTGATGATCGAAACCGTCGCATAAAGCTCGGCGCGCAACAGGAGCGGCACGTCGTTGCAGAGGATATCGCGCAGGACGCCGCCGACACAGCCACTGATCATGCCCGCCGCTATGACGACAAGTATCGGCTGATCCAGGCCGATCGCGATATTGCTGCCGATGACGCTGAAAACAACGAGCCCGACTGCATCGAGAAACAGGAATAGACGTTGCAGCCGGTGCATGTGCCTTGCAATCATGATCGTCAGTATGGCGGCGCCGCTGGTTACCAGAAGCAGGCTCGGCGAGCCGACCCAGGACAGGGGATGATGATCGAGAAGCAGGTCCCGCACCGAGCCGCCGCCCAGTCCCGTGACGCAGGCCAGCAATATGACGCCGACCCAGTCCATGCTACGCCGCCCGGCTGCAAGCGCTGCGGTCATGGCTTCGGCAGCCAGGGCAACCAGGTAGAATATGTGCAGGATGTGCAGAGTTGTCGGATCGGTTATCATGGCATGCTCCCGGGCTGTCTGAGGCGTCACTATTCCTCTACACCATCCGCCTGAAATTCGAGAAGCCGCCAGACGCTTCCCGGCACCCGCGCTTTCGGTTAACGGGCCGAGGTAAGCCGGGTGTCAGCCGATCCAGTTGGCGGTCAGTTTTGGCCGGACAGCCATAGGAGCGTCCGGGCCAACCACGGCAGCGCGTTCTATTCATGCCATGAGCGAGCCACACGTCTTTCATCCAGCGTGAAGCCGGACGCCGGCGGATGGTCGCGCTCGGGGCCGCGATGCCCCATTTCCACAAGCCGCAATCGCGTTTTCATCATCCTGGACGGCCTTTGGCGTTTCGAAACGAGTGCGACATTTCCAAGTCGTTCCGGTCGTCATTCGGTCACCTGAAACGGAATGATTTTAATATTGTATTATTGTAGTTTTGTGGTAGAGAAGACTCCGGTTGATCGGCCCGCGGGGGAGCGCGGCGCGACAATGTGACCGGAGGAGGGGACATTGAGGCAAGCAGTCACGACAGCCGGGCATTCCGGCGATCTCCGCGAGACGGCGTCGTTCGGGCCGGGGCGGGTTTGATGATGAAGAGCCTGGTGTCCGACCTCAATCAGGAGAGGGTCGTTTTCCTTCTCTTCGTGCTGATCTTCCTGATTTTCGCGCTAGCATTGCCGGGCTTTCTGAATACCCAGAATCTCGTTCTCCTGATGCGCGGCGTCTCCGTTCTCGGCATCCTCAGCGTCGGCATGTGCATCGTCGTCATCGGACGCGGGATCGACCTTTCGATGGTTGCGACGATGGCGCTGTCAGTGGCCTGGGCGCTGCAGTTGAACGCCGACGGAATGAGCCTCACGATGGCGCTGACGATCGGGATCGCAAGCGCGGTTCTGGTCGGGCTGATCAACGGCGTGTTGATCGCCTATGCCGAAATCCCACCGATCTTCGCCACGCTCGCCACCGGCGCCTGTGTCTACGGTTTCGGGCGCTTCGCGCTGATCCACAGCGATCTGGTCTATGTCACGCCCGCCGTTGGCAATCTCGTGGAGCTGGGCCAGGGCCGCTTTCTCGGCCTGCCGATGCCGGTCGTTGTGTTTGCTGCGGTCGCCGCTTTGGTCGGCGCCATACTGCACTTCACAAAATTCGGCCGCTTCAGCTACGCGGTCGGCGACAATTATGCCACGGCTCGGGTCAGCGGCGTGCCGATCCGCCATGTGCTCATCGGCCAGTATGTGCTGAGCAGCCTCGTTGCCTTCATCGCCGGCCTGACCCAGGCCATGACCGTCAGCAGCATGAACACCCGGATTTCCGATACGTTGCTGATCTACGACGTCATCCTCGTCGTCGTGCTCGGCGGCGTGGGCCTCTCCGGCGGGCGCGGCGGCATCCGCAACGTCATCGTCGGGACTCTGCTGATCGGCACCTTCCTGAACGGCATGACGATCATGGACGTCCAGTTCACCGTGCAGAACGCCATCAAGGCGGTGATCCTGCTCGTGGCGATCACGATCGACACGCTCGTCAACCCGCGTGACGAGCAGACCTCACAGCACGGGGATATCTAAGCCGGCGAGGGGCTGGCGGAAAACCGGAATTCAACAGGAGGAGAAGGCATGTTTTCATTTCATCAACTGAAGCGGGGGGGCGTTTTCAAGCGGTTCCTGGCGCTCGGAGCTGCAATCGGGCTGGCCGGATTGACGGTTGCTCCGCAAATCACGGCGGCGCATGCCGAAGGATTGGAGGATCCCACGCTCGCGCCCTATTTCGAAGCCTTCAAGGGCAAGAAGATCGGCTATGTGCCGTTCTCGATGAGCTTCGATCTCGCGCAGGGCTGGCTCGCCGGCATGCAGAAACAGGCTGACGAACTCGGCTACGAGATCATCGTGCGCGATCCCAACTGGAATACCGATGTCGGCTCGCAGGCGATGAACCAGCTCATCAACGAAAAGCCCGACATCATCGTCTACATGAACCCCGATCTGCAGTCCTACGCCAAGATCCTGAAGAAGGCGAAGGCCGCCGGCATCCAGCTCGTGGCTGTGAACCTCAAATCGGTGGTGCCGACCCACTATATCGGCGAGGACTGGCAGCTCAACGGCGCGGCGGAAGCGGAATACATCGTTTCAAAGTGCGGCGAGGGCACCGGGCGTTCCGGCAAGGTGGCGATCCTGCAGGGCATCCTGACCTCGGCCGCCAGCGCCTACCAGCTTAAGGGCGTGAGTGACGTCTTCGCCGAGCATCCGGAAATCGAGGTCGTGTCCAACCAGTCCGCCAACTGGGATGCCGGCAAGGCGCATGAGATCACCCAGACGGTGCTGCAGCAGCATCCTGATCTCTGCGGCGTCGTCGGCTTCTGGGACGGCATGGACATTGGTGCTGGCGCAGCCGTCAAGGAAGCGAACCTTGCCGAGCCGGTCTATGTGGTGACGTCGGGCGGGGGCGCCAAGGAAGCGGCCTGCGACAAGCTCCTGGACGGCACCTATTCCGCCTATATGAGCTACGATGTCCGCACGATGGCGCATGACATCAACACCGTCATCAAGATTCTCCTGCAGTCCAAACCGCCGGTCGACATGCCGGCCTTCAGCCTGCCGACCGACATGGTCGTGCTGACGAAGGACAATCTGAAGCCCGATTCCTGCTGGGTGATGGACGACTTCAAGTAACGCGCGACGCGATCACCGGGCCGGCATTGCCGGCCCGGCACACTTTCCCATTGCTTCGAGATCAGGCCGTCATGGAAACCATCAGTCAATCGTCGAAATCCTCGCAGAGAATTTCGGATATGTTCGTGCGTTGGCGCCACAAATGGATCCCGACCCATATTTTCGGCGAGCTGCTGTCGAAAAGCTGGATCGACAATATCGTGCCGGCCGCGATCCTGGTCGCCATCATCGTGGTCTTCGGCAGCATCGTTCCGAATTTTTTCCTGCCGGCCAATGTCTCCGACGGCACCCGCCAGATCGGCGAGCTCGGCTTCGTCGTGCTGGGCATGATGCTGGTGGTGCTCGGCGGCGGCATCGATCTCAGCGTCGGCTCCAATTTCGCGCTCGGCAATCTGTTCGCGCTCGCGCTCACCAATATCTTCGGACTGCCGGTTGGCGTTGTCTTTGTCGCCGTGGTGGCGCTCTGCTCCTTCGTCGGTTTGATCAACGGCCTGCTCGTCGGCGTTTTGAAACTGCGGGCGTTCCTCACGACGCTCGTCATGCTGATCGGCATAAGGGCGCTGGTCGATACGCTGCTTCTCGCTTATGCCCTCCAGATTTCCGCCGGATATTACGACAACGCCATCTGGGATTTCCTCGGCGCGGGCAATATTCTCGGTATTCCGGTCAGCTTCGTGCTGTTCCTGGTGGCGGCCGCGCTGATGCATATCGTCATCAGTCGTACCCGGCTTGGCTGGCACGTGATGGCGGTCGGCGGGTCGCGACGGTCGGCGCATAATGCCGGCATCAACGTGCCCTACACAGTCTGCATCACCTATGTGCTTTCCGGCGCGTTCTGCGGCATCTCGTCGTTCTTTTACGCCGCAAGGCTCGGCAATGGCGGCTCCTATCCGGGCGTCGGCCTGGAGGTTCTGGCGCTGACGGCGGTGATCGTCGGTGGCATAAGCCTTGGCGGCGGCCGCGGCTCGGTCGCCAAGGCCGTCATCGGGGCGATGATCGTGCAGATCGTCAGCCTGGCGGTGGTGCAGCTTGGCCTGCAGAGCGGCGCGGGCCAGTTCGTGCTGGGGCTGATCCTGCTCGCGGCAATCGGCTTCGACGTGCGCTGGGTCAAGAACCGCGACAAGATCCTCTCGCGCGTCTACATGTCGCCGACCTATTACGCGCTGCCCGCGCCACCCTCCACCGATGCGGGAACGGGCTCGCCGTTCGCGGCCAATGACAGGCTGGGTGCTGTCGATATTCACGGCGTGGGCCAGCTTGACGGCCCGGAGGATGTTATCTTCGACAGCGCCGGCAATCTCTATTGCGGCGACCGTCACGGCAATATCATGCGGCTCGACGGCCCGGATCACCAGGAAGCCCATGTTTTCGCCCATATCGGCGGCCATCCGCTCGGCATGGCGATCGACGCCCAGGACAATATCGTCGTCTGCGTGGGCGGCATGGGGCTCTACCGCGTTCACCAGGACAGGACCGTCGAAAAGCTGACCGACGAAACCAACCGCTCGCTATTCTCGATCATCGATGATTCCCGGCTGCGGCTGACCGATGATTGCGACATCGCGCCGGACGGCCGGATTTTCTTCAGCGAGGCGACCATTCGGTTTGACATGGCAAGCTGGCCCTCCGATGCGCTTGAAAGCCGGCCCAGCGGACGGATCGTCTGCTATGATCCGGCGAAGAAATCCACCCACACGGTCGCCCGCAACCTGACGTTCCCGAACGGCATCACGCTTAGCCACAACGGTCAGTCGATCCTGTTTGCCGAAAGCTGGGCCTGCCGCATCAGCCGCTACTGGTTCGACGGGCCGAAGGCCGGCAAGGTCGAGCCCGTTGTCGAGAACCTGCCGGGCTATCCCGACAACATCAACCGGGCGAGCGATGGCACCTACTGGATGGCGGTGATGGGCATGCGCTCGCCGGCGCTCGATCTGGCGCTGCGCATGCCGGGCTTCCGCAAGCGGATGGCGCAGGAAGTCTCGGCCGATGAATGGCTTTACCCCAACATCAACAATGGCTGCATCCTGCGCTTCAGCGAAGACGGAAAGGTGCTGGAAAGCCTCTGGGACAAGGCGGGCGAAAACCACCCGATGATCACCTCGATGCGCGAGCACAAGGGCCGGCTCTATATCGGCGGCATCTTCAACAACCGCATCGGCAGCCTGAAGCTCGACGGTGTCGACGAGACCTGGACCGGTTTCTCCAGCTATTGGGGGCGGACATGATGAATTTTCTGAGCAGGCTCATCCGCAGGGACGGCGCGACGGTGCCTTCGATGGACGGCGTGTTGCGTCCGAATTCGAGGCTCGACGAGGCCCCGGTGCTCGCGGCCGCGGCGGAGCCGGACAATCTCGCCGCGTCGGGCGACGATCTCGTCTTCTCCAGCGCGAACGCCCTTTACCGGCTGACGCGCGCGACATCCGGAGAGCCGCAACAGATCCATGCATTCGAGACCCCGGTGACGGCGCTGGCGTCCGGCTCCGACGGCGCCCTTGCCTTCGGCCTTTCGGGCAATGGCGTCAGGATAGTCGGCGGCGCTCATGACGGATTGCAGGTGGACCGCTTCGGCTCATCGCCCGCATTCGGCCCGACCGCGCTTTGTTTCCATGGGCCGCATACGCTGTTCGTGGCGATCGGATCGGCGCATAACGAGGCGGGTGAATGGCAGCGCGACCTGATGGAAAGGCGGTCGAGCGGGTCGGTCTGGAAAGTCGATCTGACAAGCGGAGCCGCAGCCGCCATCGCAACCGGATTGGCGTTTCCCAACGGGGTGCTCGTTCACGATGGCGGGCTGGTGGTTTCGGAAAGCTGGAACCATCGTCTGTTGCGCTTTGATCTCCGGAAGGCCAATGCCCGCCCGCAGATCGTGGCGGATGATCTTCCGGGCTATCCCGGCCGGCTGTCGGCAAGCGCGGATGGCGGCGCCTGGCTTGCCGTGTTCGCGCCGCGCAGCCAGCTCATCGAGTTCGTCCTTCGCGAACGCGGCTATTGCGGCCGGATGCTGGCGGAACTGCCGAAGGAATACTGGGTCGCGCCGTCGCTGCGCTCGGGCCTGTCGTTTCGCGAACCGATGCAGGGCGGGGCCGTGCGGGTCCATGGCATCTACAAGCCCTGGGCGCCGACGCGATCCTACGGGCTTGCGGTTCGGCTCGGGCCCGACCTTCAGCCATTGCAATCCTTCCACAGTCGCGCGGATGGAAAACGGCATGGCATTGTCAGCCTGTGCGAATGGAACGGCGCGGTGGTATTCGCCAGCCGGGGCGACGGCGTGATCGGAGCGATAGCGCCCGATACCGACAATGGCGCCCTCGATCATGCGGGAGAGGAACAATGACGCCTTTGCTCCAGCTCAAGAAAATTACCAAGGAATACAGGGGCGTACCCGCGATTTCCGATGTTTCGATTGAACTCGAGGCGGGCCGCGTTCACGCGATCCTGGGCGAGAACGGGGCAGGCAAATCGACGCTGACGAAAATGATTGCCGGCGCGGTTGCCCCGACCAGCGGCGAAATACTGCTGGATGGCAAGCCGATCACCCTGTCATCGCCCGGCGATGCGCTGCGGCACGGCATCGCCATGGTGTTTCAGGAGACCAGCCTGGTGCCCTCGCTGACGGTGGCGCAGAACCTGTTTCTCGGCGACGAGCAGGTCTTCAACCGGTTGCGCGGGCTCTACATCGCCGCGCAGCAATTCCTGCAATCGCTGAACTTTCCGGTGGATCCGACCGCCAATGTCTCGACGCTCGGCGCGGCCCAGCGGCAGATGGTGGAGATTGCCCGTGCGGTGCGCAAGAACGCGCGCGTCATCATTTTCGATGAACCGACGGCGACGCTGACGCCCGAGGAAAAGCACTATTTCTTCGAGCTCATCGAGCGGTTGAAACAGCGCAATGTCTCGATCGTCTTCATCTCGCATGCGCTGGAAGAGGCGCTCGCGATCTCCGACAGGATCACGGTGCTGCGCGACGGTCAGCACGTTATCACCGACGATACCTCGAAATTCGATCGCGACCTGATCATCCGATCGATGGTTGGTCGAACATTGTCGAGCCAGTTATATGAACGCGCGGCCGGCCGGCCGACGCGGCCTTACGGCAAGAAGGTGCTGAGCGTGCAGAACCTGTCCATGGGGCGGATGGTGCGCAATACCTCCTTTTCGGTCTATGCGGGCCAGATCACCGGCGTTTTCGGGCTGATCGGGTCGGGGCGGACCGAATCCTTCAAGGTCGTGTCGGGCGTCGTGAAGCGAAACTTCTTTCACGGCGGCATCGTACGGCTGATGGGCAGGGCGGTGCGCTACCGGATTCCCCGGCCGGCGGTGAAGGCGGGCGTTTCCTATGTCACCGAGGATCGCAAGGTCGAGGGTATTTTCGAGACCATGTCGATTGCCGAGAGTATCCATATCGGGGCGCTGGCCGCCGACAAGGGCGGCTCGTGGTTCGTGAGCCGGCGCAAGATGCGGCAGCTCGCCGACCACTGGACCAAGGCGCTCTCGGTCAAGTCGATCGATCCCAATGCCCGGGTGCTGGAGCTTTCGGGCGGAAACCAGCAGAAGGTGGTGATCGCCAAGGCGCTGGTGCAGGATCCGAATATCGTGATCTTCGACGAGCCGACGCGCGGCGTCGATGTCGGCGCGATTGCCGAAATTCACGAGATCATCCAGAAGCTCGCCGATGACGGCCTCGCCGTGGTGGTGATTTCCTCGTACCTGCCGGAAGTGCTCAACCTCTCGGATCGCATCCTGGTGGCGCGGCAGGGTCGTATTGTCGAGGAGTTCTCGATGGAGGAGGCAAGCGAGGAAAAGATCATGTACGCCGCCGTTCACTGAGGTCCGCTTTCTGGTGCAGAACCGGCAATGCGGATGATGCCTGTGGAGAGGAGACCATGCGAAGGCTTATGTCATATTTTAATATTGTATTATTGTCGTTATATGCTACGGATTATTGAAGCGCGGCGGGAGACCGCGCGAAACGGGAGGTGATTTTCATGCTGGAAGGACTGCGCGCCATCGTCACGGGCGGCGGAAATGGGCTCGGACGCGCGATCGCGCTCGACCTGATTGCCCGCGGCGCAACCGTCGGCGCATTGGACATTGACGGAGAGGCTTTGTCCCGGATGGCGGACGAGGCTGAGGGCGGCAGGCTTGTGCCCCTGCGCTGCGACATCTCCGATCGCGGCGCGACAATGGCCGCGATCGAAGGCTTTGCCGAAAACCGCGGGCTCGATATCCTCGTCAACAATGCCGTGGCGTTCCACTATGCCGAACTGGAGGTCTTTCCCCCCGAAAAGATCGATCGGATGCTGGATGTCGGGCTCAAGGGAACGTTCTGGGCATCGCAGGCGGCCATTCCATTTCTGAAAAACAGCGAAAACGCCAGCATCGTCAACCTGTCCTCGATCGCGGTGTCGATCGCGATCGGCACGGCCTCGGTCTACACCTCGATCAAGGGCGCGCTCGATGCGCTGACCCGCCAGCAGGCGGCTGAACTCGGCCCCAAGGGCATCCGAGTCAATGCCGTCGCGCCCGGTTCCGTGCGCACGCCCGGCGCGTCCGCCGTCATCACCGACAGCGGTTGGGAGGAGCGGACCGCGAAATCGCTGCTCGGCCGGCTTGCCGAGCCTGAGGATGTCGCCCGCGCGGTGGCGTTTCTGGCCTCGTCCGATGCCCGCTGCATCACCGGTGTCACGCTCAAGGTGGATTGCGGCATGACGATCAAGGGGGCGTGACGGACGATCGCGCAAAAGCAGGCAGTCGAAAGGATAGGGCGGATAGCCCGATGGGAGGGAGAATTTCATGACCGCACGAACCGTTCTGACGGATCTGGTCGATCAGGCTTTCGAGAAAAACGAATTTCCCAAGGCCGCGCGCGAAAAGGCTGTGATCTGCCTCGCAGACTTCCTGTCGTGCGCCATTGAAGCGGCGGATCTGCCGTGGAGCCGGCAGTCCCTTGCGCTTGCCACCGGCCGGGCTGGCGAGTGCGCCATCATTGGCGAGGCTGGCGGGTTTGTTGCGGAAGATGCGGCCTTTGCCAATGCGGTGCGCGGGCACGGTCTCGTGCGAGAGGACATGCATGCCGGCAGCCTTTCGCATATGGGCGTTGTAATCTGGCCCGTGCTTCTGGCGCTTGCCGGTGAGGCGGCGGACCTCGCGACACGACCGCTTGATGCGGCGATTGCCGGATACGAGATCGGCGGTCGTGTCGGCCGGGTCCTGATGACGCCGGAAATGGCGCGGCTTTTCCGTCCGACCGGACTGATCGGGCCACTTTCCGGCACGCTCGCGGGCGCCCTGCTTCTCGGTCTCGACAGAGAGACCACGGTCAACGCGCTGGCGCTGGCCATCAATTCCGCCGGCGGCCTCAACGAATGGCCGCACAGCGGCGCGGACGACATGTATTTCCATCCGGGCTTCGCCTCGCGCAACGCGCTCACGGCCCTTCGGCTGGCGCGTCTCGGCGCGCATGGCTCCGCGAGCGCCATTGACGGCGTGGCCGGGCTGTTCGCAGCTTTCGGACGCCAGAAGGCGCCCTCCGAAATCGTCCTCTATCCAGAGGGAGACTGCGAGATCATGGCGGTGTTCAACAAGGAAGTGCCGGCCTGCAATTTTGCCCAGTCGCCCTGCCAGGCGGCGCTTGCCGCCGCGCAGCAGATCGGCGAGGGCGACAGCATCAAGACCATCCATCTGTCGACCTATGATGCCGCGCTCAACTATCCGGGCTGTAACTATCGCGGACCGTTCGAAACGCCGCTGCAGGCGAAGATGAGCATCTTTTTCGGCATGGGGGCGGCGGTTGCGCGCGGCGAGATTGCCGAGGCGAATTATGCGCTGCTCGATGATCCGCGCATCGCCGAACTGATCGGGATGACCACGGTTTCGATTTCCGACGAGCTGAACAGCGCCTTTCCCGCCCGCCAGGGCGCAAGGGTGAGGATCGAGACGGCAGCGGGCGCGGTGATCGAGGAGGCGCTGGACGATATCCGCTCTGCATCGCCCGCGCTGGTGCGCGAACGGCTGTCGAAGGTGGCGAAAGGTCGGCTAGGTGCCGGTCAGGCAGGCGATCTCGACGGCGCGATCGATCACCTTTCCAGGGGCGGCAATGACGCCGCGAGCCTTGCCGCTGTGGCAAAGCTCGCCGCTGCACACGCCGGGGAGGGCGTCCCGTGACGGATTTCCAGTTCTTCATCGAGAATGTCCTTCAGCTCCTGATCACGGGCATATCGCTCGGCGCGATCTACGGGCTGATGTGCGTCGGCCTTGCGATGATCTTCGGGATCATGCGGGTCATCAACTTCGCCCAGGGCGATTTCATGATGGTCGGCATGTATGCCGCCTATTTCGTGTTCACCGCGCTCGGCTTTCAGGCGCTGTTCGGAAGCGGCCTCGGTCCCTACCTTTCCGTCATCGCCGCAGCGCCCGCCATGTATGCCTTCGGCTGGCTGATCCACCGCTTCCTGATCCGCCGCGTCACCGGCCGGCAGTCGATCGAGATGGAAGGCGATGGCCATTATGCCCAGCTCATCCTCACGCTCGGCATTGCGCTGATCCTGCAGAACGGCGCGATGATCCTCGTCGGCGCCGATCTGGTTTCGATCCGCACGCCGCTTTCGAGCGAAGCCTGGGTGCTGGAGCCGTTCGGCGAGAGCATGCCGATCATGCTGTTCTTCAACAAGTCGCGCATTTTCGCCATGCTGGTCTCGGCAGCGGTCATCATTGCGCTGTGGCTGCTGATCCAGCGCAGCTTCCTCGGAAAGTCGCTGAGGGCGGCCGCCGATAATGCGGAGGCGGCCACCTATATGGGCATCGATGTCGACCGGGCGCACCGGATCGCGTTTGCGATCGGCACGGCGGTCACGGCGATTGCCGGCGGGCTTCTCGCCACCAGCTATCCCTTCAGTCCGTTCGTCGGTCTCGAATATGTGATCATCATGTATGCCGGCGTCGTGCTGGGCGGCATCGGCAGCATTATCGGCGCGTTCTGGGGCGGGATGATCATCGGCCTGGTGCAGCAGTTTTCGACGCTGGTTCTGCCGACGCAGCTTCAGAACGCGACCATCTTCGTGTGTTTCCTGCTCGTTGTCATGCTCCGCCCGCAGGGCCTGTTCGGACGCAATGTGGATCGGACATGATGATGAAGACAGGCAGCAAATCTCTCCTCTATTTCATCGTTCCGGCGCTCGCCTATCTCGCGCTTTCGGCATTCGTGACCAATTCCTACTACCAGCTCATGCTGACGCTGATCCTGATCTGGGCGATCTTCGGGCTGAGCTGGAACATTCTGAGCGGCTATACCGGGCTGATATCCTTCGGCCATGCCGCCTTCTTCGGGGCGGGCGCCTTCGCCACGGTGCTGGCGCAGATCTACTGGTCGATCACGCCCTGGGTGATGTTCTTCGCGTCGGGCGCGATCGGCGCGGTGCTTGGCGTTGCCATCGGCTTCCCGACCTTCCGCCTGCGCGGCCACTATTTCGCGCTCAGCATGCTCGCCTATCCGCTGGCCTTCATGTACGTCTTCCTCTGGCTTGGCTTTCCCGAGGTCAGCGTGCCGCGCGTGCATGACAATCCGGCCGCCTACATGCAGTTCTCCGACGGGCGGGTTTACACGCTGATCGCGATGGCGTTTCTGATCGTCGTGGTGCTGTTGTCGCGCAAGATTGAATCCTCCCGCTTCGGCATGGCGCTGATCGCGATCAAGCAGAACGAGGCGGCGGCAGAAGCGGCCGGGATCGACTCGCTGCGCTGGAAGCTTCGCGCCATCGCCGTCAGCGGCGCGATCGCGGCGATGGCCGGCTCGCTCTATGCGGTCGTCATTCTGGTGATCACGCCGCAATCCGTGTTCGGCATGCTGGTGTCGGCGCAGGCGCTGACGGTGGCGATGTTCGGCGGGATCGGCACGTTCTGGGGGCCTATCATCGGCGCGGGTTTCCTGATCCCGATCGCGGAAATCCTGCATGCCGAGCTCGGCAGCATTCTTCCCGGCATTCAGGGTGTGGTCTACGGCGTCGCGATCGTGGTGCTGATCACGCTCGCGCCCGAAGGGATGTTCTGGAAGGTGCGCGACTGGATGGGGTCTGCCCGGAAGAAGGCCGCCTCCGAAACGCATCCTGAAACGCAACCGATGGACGAGGTCGCCGTCGAACCGCGGAAATTCACGCCGGCTGCCGATGGCGCCGACATCGTTCTCGATGTCCGCGGCATGTCGAAGAATTTCGGCGGGCTGAAGGCGGTGCAGGATGTCAGCTTCCAGGTGCGGCGCGGCATGATCCTCGGCATTATCGGCCCGAACGGCGCCGGCAAGACCACGCTTTTCAATCTCCTCAACGGTTTCCAGACGCCGACATCCGGTCAGGTCTTCGTCAATGGCAAGGACATGGCGCGCAGCAAGCCGCATGTGCTGTGCCGGGCAGGGGTTGGCCGCACATTCCAGATCATGCGTCCGTTCACCCGCATGAGCGTGCGTGACAATGTCCGAACCGGGGCCTATGTGCGGGCCGGGAGCGAGGCCGAGGCGGCTGAGGTTGCCGACGATGCCCTGCGCCAGGTCGGGCTGTCGGCGATCGCGGACCGGCTCGCCGGCGAACTCACCACCAAGGAACTGCGCCTGATGGAACTGGCGCGCGCCCTTGCCGGCAAGCCGCACACGCTGCTTCTCGACGAGACGCTTGCCGGCCTCGGCCGCGACGAGGCTGCGGAAGTGGTGGCGGTGATCCGGCGGCTGTCAGCGAGCGGCGTGACGGTGGCGATCATCGAACACACGATGCAGGCCATGGTGCAGCTGGTCGACCGCTTTCTGGTCCTCGACCACGGTCAGGTGATCATGGAGGGGGCTCCGGAAGAAGTCACCAAGAACCCGCACGTCATCGAGGCCTATCTTGGCAAGAAGTGGAGCGCCCATGCTGAAGATTGAAAATCTCACCGTCGGCTATTCCGCGAGCGTTCCGGTGCTGCACGATGTTTCGATCAGCATCGGGGCCGGCCAGTTCATCTCCGTCGTCGGGCCGAACGGCGCTGGCAAGACGACGCTGTTCAAGGCGATTTCGGGAACGCTGACACCGTCAAGCGGCCGGCTGAGCTTCGAGGGCGAGGACATTTCCAGCCTCGAGCCGTCGCGGCGGCCGCATCTGGGCATCGCCCATGTCCCGGAAGGCCGGCAGGTGTTTCCGTCGATGACCGTCCTGGAAAATCTCGAAATGGGCGCGGTGCCCAAGGCCGGACGGGACGAATGGGCGACGAACCTGGAACGGATCTACACCTGGTTTCCGGTGCTGAAGGAGCGCGCCGGGCAGTATGCCGGCACGCTTTCCGGCGGCCAGCAGCAGATGCTCGCCATCGGTCGCGGTCTGGCGTCCTCGCCGAAGCTGATCATGCTCGACGAGCCGTCCATGGGGCTTGCCCCGTCGATCGCCGATTTCGTGTTCGAGAAGCTGATGGAGATCAGGCGGGATCTCGGCCTTGCCATCCTGCTGGTCGAGCAGCGCGTGGCGGAGGCGCTGCAATTTGCCGATCGCGGTTACGTGCTCGAAACCGGTCGCATCGTTCTGGAAGGAGACGGCGACACGCTGATGGCCGATGACCGCATCCGCCAGGCCTATCTTGGAATGTAACCAGAACTGAACAAAGGAGGAGGAAAACATGACAAATCCATTGAAGAGAAGTCTCGCATTTGCGCTCGCGGCGAGCACCGCCGCGATGGCCGGCATACCCGCGCTGGCGCAGGAAAAGCCAATCCAGATCGGCCTGATCGCGCCGACATCGGGCATCTACGCCCGTCCCGGCACGGTGATGAAAATGGGCGCGGAACTCGCCGTGCAGGACGTCAATGAAGCCGGCGGCATTTCCTGCATGAACGGCGCGCCGCTGGAGCTTGTCGTGATCGATTCCGGCGATACGGTCGAGAAGGCCACCAATGCCGCCCAGCGCATGGTTGCCGAATATCCGGAACTGGTGGGTGGCACGGGCGCCTATCTCAGCTCGTTCACGCTCGCCGTGACCGAGGTAACGGAGCGGGCCAACCTGCCGATGCTGACGCTGTCCTATTCCGACCTGATCACCGATCGCGGTTTCAAGAACGTGTTCCAGACCTCGGCCACGGCCGGCGTCCAGGCGCAGCTTGCCCTGCCGATCATTCTGGACCTTGCCGAGGCACAGACCGGCAAACGACCCGAGACGGTTGCGATCATCACCGACAATACCGCCGCGTCGCTCTCGTCTGTCGAGCGCATGACGAACGGCCTCTTGGACGATGTCGGCCTCGAAGTGGTGCTGGAGGAAGTGTTCACGCCGCCGCTCGCCGACGCCACCTCGCTTGTCCAGCAGGTGCGCCAGAAACGGCCGGACCTCCTGTTCTTCCTGCCGACGGTGATTTCCGACAGCAAGCTGATCCTGGAGAAGATGAAAGAATTCCGGGTTCAGGTGCCGGTGATCTCCTTCGGCATCGCGATTGCCGAACCGGAGGTTTTGAACACCATGCCGCCGGAAATGCTTGAAGGCGTGATGTCCGCCGTCGCCAACTGGGGCACCAAAAGCCAGGAAGAACTCATCGAGCGGTTGAACACCGTCTATGGCGAGCCCTGGATGACCCAGAACGCCGTTTCGACCTATGGCGATATCTGGCTGTTCAAGGAAGCGCTGGAAAAGAGCTGCAGCCGCGATCGCGCCGCGCTGGGCGATGCATTGCGCGAGCTCGATGCGGGTCCTGCCGAATACTATCCCGGCGGCACGCTGAGCTTTGACGACAAGGGCCGGCGCGAGGGTGCGAGCCTGACGATCATCCAGTGGCAGGATGGTGTTCCGGTGACCGTGTTCCCGGAAGACCTGGCGCTTTCGCAGCCGAGCTGGCCGAAGAAGTAGTAGTCTGCGTCCGGCGGTCGGGTGATCGCCGGACGCGCGTTTCCGCGCGGGCAAAATGAATCGTTGAAGCGAGAGCAGCATGACCGATAGATATGAAATCCTGGCACTGAAATACGCCCGCAACGACCGTCCGGCGTCGCAGAACTTCATCGGCGGCGATGCCCACGACCACTCGATGCCGATCGATTATTATGTCTGGGTGATCCGTAACGAGGCGCGCACCATCGTTGTCGATACCGGTTTCAATCCGCAATCGGGCACAAGGCGCGGCCGTGAACTCATTACGCCGGTCCATACGGCTTTGTCGGCCGTCGGCGTGGATTTCAACGCCGTCGAGCATGTGATCACCACGCATATGCATTACGACCACGCCGGCAATAACGACCTGTTCCCGAATGCCTGCTTCTACATGCAGGAGAGCGAGATGCGCTACGCGACCGGCCCCTGCATGTGCCATCATTTCCTCAACCACCCCTACGAGGTTGACGATGTCGTCGGCATGGTCCGGCGCACCTATGCCGGCAAGGTGTCGTTCTGCCTGGGCGATCGCGAGCTTTTCCCGGGCGTGACGGTCCATCACATCGGCGGCCACTCTCACGGCCTGCAATGCGTGCGGGTTGAGACCAAACGCGGTCCCGTGGTGCTCGCATCCGATGCCAGCCATCTCTACCAGCACTTCCAGACGGGGCGGGTGTTTCCGACCTGCGACAGCGTTTCCGACACGGTCGTTGGCTACCAGCGGCTGAAGGAGCTGGCGGGCAGGGACAGCCATATCGTGCCCGGGCACGATCCCGAGGTGATGAACCGCTATCCGGCATTCAGCGAGCAAACGGCCAGTTTCGCTGTCAGGCTTGATGAGGATGAACGTTTACCAGGCAGCTAGTTTCAGTCTGTGAAATGTGCCGACTTAACCGCGAAATCAATGATTGTATTATTGACATAATATCATAGCAAAAATAGACTCAAAACCGACCAAAAGAAGGAAATCTCGAATGATTGTGGAGCTCCGGATTTACTATTGCGCGCCGGGTCGCCTGCCGGCGCTTCTCGAGCGTTTCCGGTCAACGACGCTGGGCTTTTTCGACAAATACGGCATTGAGCAGATCGGCTTCTGGACGACTACTATCGGCCCCGACAACCATGCTCTGACCTATCTGCTGAAATGGGACAGCATGGCCGAGCGAGAAAAGCGCTGGAATGCATTCCAGGCGGATGCCGACTGGATCGCCGCGCGCGCCGAATCCGAACGCGAGGCGCCGATCGTCGCGCGGGTCGAAAACAGCTTTCTCGCGCCCACCGACTTTTCGGCATTGCGGTAAATCATCGCCACGGAGGGCGTATCGGGAATGGAATTCTGGTCCTTGAAACGCGAGGCGGCCAAGTTATGAACATACAAAAAGTCGGTTTCATCGGACTTGGCATGATGGGCGCGCCGATGTGCGCACGCATCGCGGGAGCCGGTCACACGCTGTATGTCGCGGATGCGGACCCGGCGCGCGTCGAGGAGATTTGCGGGAAACTCTCCGCCGCGCCGTTGACGGAGGCTGCGGCGAAAGACCTCGACGTTCTGACCACCATGCTCCCGAACTCATCCATCGTGGAATCCGTTCTGCTGGATGAGGGCTGGGCCGATCGGTTGACGCCTGGTGCCCTGGTGATCGACATGAGTTCTTCGGAACCGGTGCGTTCGCGCGAGCTTGCGGAGACGCTTGCCGGACGCGGGCTTCACTATCTCGATGCGCCGGTTTCCGGCGGCGTTAAACGGGCCGAAAACGGCACGCTGGCGATTCTTGTGGGTGGGGAGCAGGCGGAAATGGATGCCGCGCGGCCGCTCCTGGAAACCATGGGCCAATCGATCCTGTTCATCGGGCCCGCCGGCTCCGGTCACGCCGCCAAGGCGCTCAACAATCTGGTCTCGGCCTGCGGGCTGATGATCACGGTCGAGGCGCTGCATGTCGCAAAACGTTTCGGCATCGCCGAAGACGTCATGACCGACGTGCTGAATGCCTCGAGCGGCCGCAGCAATACGTCGGAAAACAAGGTCAAGCAGTTCATGCTTTCGGGCACCTTCGGCTCCGGCTTCTCGCTCAAGCTGATGGACAAGGACCTTTCGATCGCGGGCAAGCTTGCGGAATCGGTCGGTTACACACTGAGCTTCGGCGCCTATGGCATCGATACCTGGCACCGGGTTGCCGAAGGGGTTTCGCCGACGACCGATCACACTGAGATGTACCGCCTCCTTTCGGAAGACGCGCAATGAAGGACGACGCCCGGCGTTATATCGACGGTAGACGAGGCGGGGCGGTGACGATTGCCCTTGTGGTTTTGGGAATTGGACGACCGCGCGGAGCGGGGGAGAATGGATATCATGCCGAGTGAAAGCGAAATGTTCGAAAAGGGGTTCCGGAACCGCAAGGCGGTGCTGGGCGCCCCGCATGTCGAGAAGTCCTGGGAAAATGCGGATTCCTTCAACCGCCCCGCACAGAGGCTGGTGACCGAATACTGCTGGGGCGAGGTCTGGGGCGATGAAACGCTGCCGTTCCGCACCCGCAGCATGCTGAACCTTGCGATGCTGACCGCGATGAACCAGCATCATGAATTGGCCGTCCATGTCAGGGGCGCGCTCAACAATGGCGTTACGCCGAAGGAAATCCAGGCGGTGCTGTTGCAGGCGATGGTCTATTGCGGCGCGCCGGCAGCACTTTCCGCCTTCAGAACCGCGAGCGCTGTTCTGAAGGAGTGGTCCGCAGAGCAGGAAAAGCAGGACGGCGCGGCGGAATAAGTTTTCGCGTCACTCTTTCATCGGCACGGAACGATGGCCGGTGCGGTCGTCGCGCATTTTGAAAACGGTAGGTTCAGCAAGGGTCGCTACATTATGGCAATCGATACGGTAGGGTTTATCGGACTTGGAAACATGGGCGGGCGGATGACCCGCTGCATCGTGGCGGGCGGGGTCAAGGTGCTCGGGTTCGATATGGACGAGACCGCCGCCGACCGTTTCGGCGCGACGCGGGCCTCCTCTGCCAGCGAGATCATGGAACAGGCCGACATCGTTTTTCTTTCCCTGCCCGACAGCACGGTGATCGAGAAGGTCGTGGAAGGCGAGGGCGGCTTGCTGGATAACGTCCGTCCTGGACAGATCGTCGCCGACATGAGCACCGCGTCTGCGGCCTCCACCCGGGGGATCGCGGCGAAATTTGCCGAGAAGGGGGCTTTTTATGTCGACGCCGGCATTTCCGGCGGCGCGGTTGCGGCGGAAAAGGCCGCGCTGACGCTGATGGTCGGGGGCGATGCTGGCGCGATCGCGCGGCTTGAGCCGGTCTTCGCGTTGATCGCCAAAAAGGTCATCCTCATGGGCGAAAGCGGCGCGGGCCACACCGCCAAGCTGTTGAACAATTTTCTCAATGCCGTCAGCCTGTCCGCCACGGCGGAAGTGATGGTCGCCGGCAAGAAGGCCGGTCTCGATCTCCATCGCCTGCTCGAGGTGCTGAACGCCAGCAGCGGCGTCAACTTCGCCACGCTGAACCGCTTCCCGAAGATCGTCGACGGTGATTACCTTGAGGGCGGGCTGACCTCCAAACTGATGACCAAGGATGTGTTGCTCTATTGCGACCTGCTGCACGAGCTCGGCGTTTCCTCGCTGAACGCATCCGGGCCGATGGCAAGCTTCGGGCTTGCAACCGCGCTCGGCTATGGCGATGTCATCAGCAACCGCGTCGTCGATGCCATCGGCGATATTTCAGGCAAAGTTCGTCTCCACGAGAAGGATTGAAGATATGAAGGTTTTCCATGGCCGGCAGACCGGCGCTCCATCGGAAGTGAAATCGGATACTTTCACCGGGACGGTTCACGCCGATCCCGTGATGCCACCAACGGATGGCGTCGTCATCAACAACGTGTTCTTTTCGCCCGGCGCGCGCACCTATTGGCATACTCATGAAACCGGTCAGGTCCTGACCGTCATTGCCGGCAAGGGCTGGGTCTGCAAGGAAGGCGAGGCTGCCCAGGAACTCAAGGCCGGAGATACCGTCTGGATCGCTACCGGTGAAAAGCACTGGCACGGCGCGGCCGCCGACAGCTATCTGCTGCACACCGCCATCTCGATCGGCAGGACCGACTGGCTGGAGGAGGTCGGCGAGACCGACTATCAGGCCGCCGGGAAGTAGCGTTTTCGCCAACGGGCGAGAGTGGCGTGTGCGGCGGAAAGCTTGTTGCGCAGCGGTGTTTCGTGTTAATGGCGGATAGTCATAATGTAATACGGGAAGGCTTGATGAGCTCACGTGGGACAGCGCTGCAACCGGACACTTTGCGTCGACAGATTGAGAACGCCGTCCGTCAGGCAATCACCTCCGGCCGGTACAAGCCGGGAGCGCGCCTTGTGGAGCGGGAGCTTTGCGAAGAGCTCGGCGTGAGTCGCACATCGCTGCGTGAAGCCCTGCGCAAGCTGGAAGCCGAAAAGCTGCTCGAGATCGTTCCCCACAAGGGACCCGTCGTCGCCGTCATTTCGCTGGAAGAGGCGAAGGAGCTATACGCCCTGCGCGGGGTGCTGGAAGGCTTCGCGGCGCGGGAATTCGCGCTCAACGGCTCCGATGAAGCCATACGGCAATTTTCGAAGGGCGCCGAGGCGCTTCGCGAGCACGCTCTCTCCGGCGACAAGGCGGAGGTGCTGGAAGCCAAGAGCCGGCTCTACAACATCATGCTCGGCAATTGCGGCAACAACCTCGCCCGCGAGGTGCTGCAAAGCCTGTTTTCCCGGATCAACATCCTGCGCGCCACCTCGCTGATGCATCCCGCGCGAATCGACGAAAGCCTTGCCGAGATCGACGCGCTTGCGGCCGCGCTGGAAAAGCGCGATGCGGAGGAAGCTGCGCGAATTGCGTCTCTGCATGTGCAGAACGCCTGCGTCGTCGCCCTTCAACTGTTGAAGGAGCAACGTGACGAGGCGGCCGCCGAAGCCTAGAGTCGGTCGCCGTCATTGTTATCGAACACCAGCGCTCACAAACCGCGCCGCAAATTTGCGGCGCTCGCGTTCTGCTGCCTTGTTTGAGGCGCATTCGCGCGGAAGATGTATTCAGCCCTGAAACGAGTGAGGTGATTCATGCAGGCGGCGTTGATTGCGATGACGATTTTCGGCTGTGATGACAGCCTGAACCAGTGCAGCTATATCGATATGGCCGAAACGCGCTACGCCACCGTCCAGGCCTGCGACAGCGAGATTGAAAACAGGCTCTCGGTCTATGAGGACAGCGGTTTTCCGACGATCATCGCCGTCTGCCGGGAGCCGGGCGAGCTCGTCAATGCCGCGCTCGGGCGAAACCCGGATGCCGCCTTGCCCTTGTCCGCGTCCGTGCCCGAAACGAAAGTTGCCGAGACGCCGCCCGAAGCGCCGGGTCGCCTTCAGCGCCTGACAAGAGGGTCGATGGCCGCGCTGATGGGTATCGTGCCGACGCGCCAGCAGCTCACCAACGCCTTTACGGCGCCGCTGCATGTGGTGACAGACAGCTATTCCTGGGTGGTGAAGAAAATCTAGAGCCGAAGCTCGGCTCGACGCGGCGGTTGCATACGCAATACCTGAAACGGCACTCCCGGAAACGCGAAACTGATAAAGCCGGGAGGACATTTGCCGCGCAACCGTCCGCTGACACCCGTTCTAGCGGCAGAACGTTACTGGTTGGTTAGCGTTTCCGAATAAAGGCGGAAACCGGTCTGATTTCACCGCAAAAGCCGCGTCTTGCGGTTTGTTATTTTAGCGCGGCAGACGTATTCTTGACCGAGTTGGGCGGTAGTGCCCTCTGGCGGCAGCAGTCCGCCGAATGTGGTTACCGGAGGAGGCAACAACAATGAAGTCCTGTGTCGTCGCGTTGTCACTGGCCTCGGCCGTTGCCTTGTTTTCCGGAGCCGCCGCAGCCGAGACCGACTGTCGCGATCTGACGATCGCCGAGTTGAACTGGCCCTCGGCCGGGCTTGCGGCCTGGGTCGACAAGCTGATCATGGAAACTGGCTACGGCTGCACGGTGACGCTTGTCGAGGGCGACACCAACAGCGCCGTCGCTTCGATCGCGAAAGACGGCAAGCCTGAAGTCGTGCCGGAGTTCTGGTTCGAAAGCATGTCGCCGGCGCTTGAGGAGGCGGTCGCCGACAAGCGCGTGGCCTTCGGGGCGGCGTTGCTGAACGAAGGCGGGGTGCAGGGCTGGTGGATGCCGAAATATATCCTCGACGCCAATCCCGGCATGACAACCGTTCAGCAGGCTTTGCAGCATCCGGAACTTTTCATGCCGGCCGAGGAGGGCGGCAAGCCGGCGGTGTTCAACTGTCCAGAGGGCTGGGCCTGTCGCGCCTCGACCGAAAACCTGTTCCGCGCGCTCGATGCGGAAGCGGCCGGCTTCGCGCTCCACGATGTGAAGGACGCCGCCGCCCTCGACGAATCGATCATCGAGGCCTTCGAGAACAAGGAAGGGTGGCTGGGCTATTACTGGGCGCCAACGGCCCTTCTCGGCAATCATCCGATGGTCAAGCTCAGCTTCGGCGTCGAGTTCAGCAAGGAGGAATGGGACAATTGCACCATCGTGCCGG
This sequence comes from Martelella mediterranea DSM 17316, assembly GCF_002043005.1. NCBI lineage: Bacteria > Pseudomonadati > Pseudomonadota > Alphaproteobacteria > Hyphomicrobiales > Aurantimonadaceae > Martelella > Martelella mediterranea. The sequence goes on from NZ_CP020330.1 coordinate 3,004,276, forward strand.
ATTGCCCGGCCCCCAAGCTCAACACCTATCCGGTCTCAGCCGTCTACACGCTGATCTCGGGCGATTTCGTCGATGAAAATCCCGAACTGATGAACTATTTCAATACGCGCTCCTGGAGCAACGGCACGGTAAGCGAAGTGCTGGCCTGGATGGATGAGGAGGAAGCCGGCAATGAGGCCGGCGCGCGGCATTTCCTCGCCAAATATCCCGATGTCTGGAAGGCCTGGCTGCCGGAGGACATCGCCGAAAAGGTCGCCGACACGATCTGACCGGCGACGGTTATTGCACTGCCGACCCGTCGCCGCTATCATCGCGGCGTGCCGGCAGGGCCGCAGTCGGGGATGGTCCCCGTTCGGTCATCGTGACCGTGGCGATCAACACAGCGGACGCCTCCATGAACTACGAATCGTCCGCTTTCGCCAAACTGCCGCCCGCCGGCGCCTTCTCCTTCCGAGCAAACAGCCGAGCGGGCGCGGCCGGATGAACGCTGCCTGCCTCGTTCTCGGCGGCGCGCGCTCTGGCAAGTCCCGTCATGCCGAAATGCTGGCCCGCCGGCATGGTGGAAGCCTGCATTATATCGCGACCGCCGAAAACAGAGACGACGCCGAGATGGCGGCGCGGATCGCGTGGCACAGGGCTGATCGCGGCAGCGACTGGATTACCCATGAAACGCCATTCGCGCTTGTCGAATGTCTCGAAGCTCTGGAGCGGGAGAATGCGCCCGTGGTGGTGCTCGACTGCCTGACGCTGTGGCTCAGCAACCTGCTGCTGGCGGAGCGCGACATCGAGGCCGAAGGCGCGCGGCTTGCCGATTTCGTCGGGCGCTGTCCCTACCGGCTGATCGTAGTCAGCAATGAGGTGGGGCTCTCGATCGTGCCGGACAACGCGCTTGCGCGGCGCTTTCGCGATGCCGCCGGTATTTTGAACCAGCGCATCGCGGCGGTCTCGGCGGAGGTGGTGTTCATGGCGGCTGGCCTGCCGCTTCACCTTAAAACTGCATCATAAGCCATTGATAGGTCGGGTTCTTCTCATCCAGGAACACTTTGACGGCCATTGCCATGCAGGACAGCACCAGCAGCGGGCGGATGATTTTCGCGCCATTCTTCATGGCGAGATTGGAGCCGGTGCGGGCGCCCAGAAACTGGCCGAGGCCCATGACCAGCCCGACCTTCCACAGGATCGCGCCGCCGAACATGAACACCGCGAAAGCGCCGATATTGGTCGACAGGTTGAGGAATTTGGTGTGGGCGGTGGCCTTCAGCATGCCGAAGCCGCCGAGCGTGACGAAGGCGATCATGAAGAACGATCCGGTTCCGGGGCCGAACAGGCCATCGTAAAAGCCGATCGCGGGCACGACCAGCGCGGCGAAGAGCGGGGTGGAGAGCCGCTTCTCGCGGTCGCTGTCATCAAGCCCGGTGCGCAGCGCGAAATAAAGCCCGATCGCGACCAGCAGGAAGGGGAGCGCCGCGCGCAGCGCATCGCCGGAAATCAGCGTGGCGACCAGCGCGCCAAGCGCGCCGCCGGCAATCGCGATCAGCGCCATCGGCCATTGCCGCAACGGCTCCACCCGGCCGGCGCGGGCATAGGAGATCGTGGCGGAAGCCGCGCCGAACATGCCCTGCAGCTTGTTGGTGCCAAGCGCTTGCAGCGGCGGCACGCCGGAAATCAGAAGCACAGGTATGGTGATGAGGCCGCCGCCGCCTGCGATCGAATCGACGAAGCCCGCGATATAGGCGGCCGCGAACAGGATCAGCAACAGTTCGATACTGGCTTCAAACACGAAAACATCCTTTGCAGGGCCATCGCCGCGCGGACCTGCGGCGTTTCCTTTTTTCTCCGGATCGTGTAGGGCCTTTCTCGATCCGGCGCAAACGCCGTTACCATATTTCCGAGAACAGGATGCGCTTTCATGCACAAGGTAATTTTCGACACGGACCCCGGTATTGACGATGCCATGGCTCTGCTCTTCCTGGAGCGCCATCCCGATATCGAACTCCTCGGCATAACCTCTGTTTTCGGCAACGCCTCCGCCGATACGACCACGCGCAACGCGCAGTTTCTGAAGCGCGAATTCGGCATAAAGGCCCCGGTCGCCCGCGGCGCGGACGTGACCTTCGATCCGGGCCGGCCGATGGCCTCGTGGCCGACATTCGTGCATGGCGTCAACGGGCTCGGCGATATCGATGTGCCGGAGACGATCGAAGATGTGCCGCTCGATCCGCGTCCGGCCTTCCAGTTCATCATCGACACGGTGCGCGAACATCCCGGCGAGGTCGAGATCGTTGCCGTCGGCCGGATGACCAACCTCGCCATGGCGCTGGCGCGCGATCCGGAAATCGCCGGCCTCGTCAAGCAGGTCGTCGTTATGGGCGGCGCCTTCGACACCAACGGCAATGTGACGCCGGCCGCGGAAGCCAATATCCACGGCGACCCGGAGGCGGCCGATGTCGTTTTCACCGCGCCGTGGAAGGTTGTGATTATCGGCCTCGACGTCACGCTCCAGACCGTGATGACCCGCACGATGATGAAGGATCTGGCCCTGCGGGGCGGCCCGGCGGTGGAACTGCTCGCCAGGATTTCCGACCCCTATATCGATTTCTACAGCCAACAGGTCGAGGAGGGCATGGTGGTGCATGACAGCTGCGCCTGCGCCTATGTGGTGGCGCCAGAGCTCTTCGGCCTCAGGTCTGGCTCCGTGCGCGTGGTCTGCGGCGGCGTTGCCGATGGTCTGACGTTGCAGAAGCCCGCAGGCCGGGCGTTCGGCCCGAGCCCGTGGGACGACAAGACCGAGCAGAAGGTGGCGATGACCATCGAGGCGGAGAAGGTCGTCGACCTGATCGCCGCCACGCTCGCGCCCTGACGCAGGAACAGACCGGTCTTGTGCCGGTTGTGTTTACCTTAAAATCAGTATCGCGTTGATAGTAACCCCCGCTGCACATATCGTTCATTAGAAACATATGTGTGTCGGGGGTGGATATGCGTAACATACTGTTGGCGTTACTGGTGTTGCTTGGCGCGGCGTCGGCTGCGAATGCCGCCCGCAAATCCGGCGACGAGATTTTCGATCCAGGCAAGGTGGTGGCGGCCGTCAGCCTGACGACCCAGACCATGAAGGTCATCATTGGCGGCCATGAGCGCTATGAATGGCCGGTCTCGACCGGGGCAGGGGGCTATTCGACGCCGCGCGGCATATATGGCGCGGAATGGCTGTCGAAGAACCACCGCTCGCGCAAATACAACAATGCGCCGATGCCCTACGCGATCTTCTTTCATCACGGCTATGCCGTGCACGGCACGGACCAGTTGGCGCGGCTTGGCCGTCCCGCCTCGCATGGCTGTGTGCGCCTTCACCCGGACAATGCGGCGCTGCTGTTCGAACTCGCGCAGACGATGGGGCTGGAAAACGTAACGGTGGTGATCGGCGACTGATATCGAGAATCAGTCGTTGCCGGCGGCCGCGCTCAGCCTGTCGATATCCGGCACGCTGACATGGCGGTTGTTTTCGACGATGATGATCTTCTCATTGCGCAGCTTGGTCATCTGGCGGCTGACCGTTTCGATGGTCAGCCCGAGAAAATCGGCGATGTCGGCGCGCGACAGCGGCAGGTCGAAGGTGAAGCCATCATCGGCAAGCGGGTCGATATGGGTGGCAATCAGATACAGAAATGAGGCGACCTTTTCGCGCGCGCTCTTGCGGCCAAGCGTGAGCATCCAGTCGCGGGCTTCATCGAGTTCCTTCAGCGACTGGTTGTAAAGCTTGTGCTCGAGTTCAGGCGACTGCTCGATCATCCGTTCCAGCGCGGCGCGCGGGAAGGCGCATATTTCCGTTTCCGTCGCCGCTTCGGCGGTCAGCGCACTCTCGTGCGAAAACGGGCGACCCATGAAATCGGGCGCGAACTGCAGGCCGACGATCTGCTGGCGGCCATCGGCCATCATCTTGGAAAGCTTCACCACGCCGCGCAGGATGTTGGAATAACTGCCGACGCTTTCGCCCTGCCCGACAACTTCCGCTCCGCCCTCGATCGTCCGGCGCGAAGAATGCTTGTTGAGCTGCACCAGTTGCTCGTGCGTCAGGACAGAACAGATGCCGCCATGCCGCGACTCGCACGCACGGCATACGTGCGGAACAATGTCGTCGCCCTCATAGGATCTATGGGTGTTGTCGGTCATAGCGTGTTCTCGATTCGCCGTGGCGCGGAACCACCTGAATTCAACTCTGCGATGTCGAACGATATGTCTTCGTGCCCGCCACAACTGCATTCGTTCGTACACAGCTACTCTGCAACCAAACTTGATCAAAGTCAAAGCTGCGACCGCCCCAAGGGGCTATCCCGTTCGCATTATCAGTCAGGAAGGGGCGCGTCATGACGTCGCAACAACAATTGTTGGCCAGGTTTTCGGAGCCGGTTCCGCGTTACACCAGCTACCCGACGGCCCCGCATTTCCATGACGGGGTGGATCCGACAACGGCGAGACAATGGGTTACGGCGCTTGGCGCCGGCCAGACGCTCTCGCTTTACGTGCATGTTCCCTATTGCGACCGGCTTTGCTGGTTTTGCGCCTGTCACACCAAGCACACCCTCAAATACGAGCCCGTCGCGGCCTATCTCGAAAGCCTGAAGTGCGAAATAGAGACCATGGGGCGATTGGTGTCGCCCGATGTAATCGTGACCGGCCTGCATTGGGGCGGCGGCTCGCCGACCATGCTGAAGCCCGAGGACATGCATCGCCTGATGGGCTGGCTACGGGCCGCCTTCACGTTCGCCGAGAATGCCGAGATCAGCGTCGAGATGGATCCGAACGATCTTGACGAGGCACGCTATGATGCGCTGGCCGAAATTGGGGTGACGCGGGCAAGCCTCGGCGTTCAGGACTTCGACCCCAAGGTGCAGAAGACCATCAACCGCCTGCAGACCTTCGAACAGACGGCCGAGGTGATCGCGGCGATGCGCAAGCGGGGCGTGAGGTCCGTCAATTGCGACCTGCTCTACGGCCTGCCGTATCAGACGCTCGATACGATGGCGAAGACCGTCGCCGATATCATCAGCCTGAAACCCGACCGGATTGCGCTGTTCGGCTATGCCCATGTGCCGTGGATGAAGAAGCATCAGGCGCTGATTCCCGAGGATGCGCTTCCGGATGCGGAGGAACGTTTCCGCCAGATGTCGCTGGCGGCCGAGATGCTTGCCGAGGCCGGCTATGAGCCGATTGGCATCGATCATTTCGCGCTTGCCGGTGACACGCTTGCCAAGGCGGCCCGCACCGGCAGGCTGCGGCGCAATTTCCAGGGCTACACCGATGAAAGCGCCGATGCGCTGATCGGGCTTGGCGCTTCGTCGATCAGCCAGTTGCCTGAGGGCTACTGGCAGAACATGCCGGCGACCGGTGAATATCGACGCATGGTCGAAAGCGGCGATCTGGCGGTGGTTCGCGGCGTTGCTCTTCAGCCGGAGGATCGCGCGCGCGCCTTCGTGATCGAGAGAATCATGTGCGCCTATGGCTTTTCCGCCTGCGAGCTGAAAGCGCGATTCGATGCCGGAACGGACGAAATCATCGCCGAGGCCCAAGCCTATGCCCGCGAAAATCCTGAGGTCTGTGACTATGACCGGTTCGGATTTCGGCTGAAAAATGAGGCTTTTCCGTTCGCGCGCTCTGTTGCTGCGGTTTTCGATACCTATCTTGGGCGCGGCAAGGGTCGCCATTCGGCGGCCGTCTGAGTTATACCAAGGGTATTACAATCGAAAAATTGCCCTCGTGCAACCTGTGGCCATTGGCTTTTCGCCAATCATTGCCTATGAGGAGGGCACACTTGAAAGATGAAGAGGTAATAGGCGTGAGCGCTACATTTGATAAAGTTGCCGATATCATCGCGGAAACGAGCGAAATCGACCGCGACCAGATTACGCCGGAAAGCAATACGATCGACGATCTCGGCATCGACAGCCTCGATTTCCTCGATATCGTCTTTGCGATCGACAAGGAATTCGGTATCAAGATCCCGCTCGAAAAGTGGACGCAGGACGTCAACGAGGGCAAGGTCGATGCGGACGAGTACTTCATTTTGAAGAATCTCTGCGCCAAGATCGACGAGCTGAGAGCGGCAAAGCAGTCTTAAGGGCGGTCGGCTTTATGACCGGCATCTCAGCCCGCCTGGCTTCGCTGCGGAACTGATGCAGGGGCTGAAAGCATTCAATGCTGCTTGAATATTTCCAGATGATTGATCGGATCGTGTCGGCGGATATCAACGCCGGGACGATCGTCGCGCGTTCCACGGTTCCGGAGAAAAGCCCGGTATTCGAGGGGCATTTTCCGGGCATGCCGCTCGTTCCGGGCGTGCTTTTGATCGAAACCATGGCGCAGGCATCCGGCATGCTGCTGCTCGGCATCAATGACTGCACGGCGATGCCGTTCCTGATGATGGTCGACAGCGCCAAGCTGCGCGGCTTCGTCGCGCCCAATGCGGTGCTCGATATCGAAGCGCAACTGGAGCACGAGGGCTCTGGCTTTGCCGTTACCAAGGCGAAGATCGCGTCCGGCGGAAAGCCGATCGCGAGCGCCCAGCTCAAATTCCGCACGATGTCGTTCGATGACAATGAACTAGCGCCGCTCGTGAAGCGGCGCGCCGAGGAAGTCGGCCTGTTTGCGGCAATCGCCGGGCAGGCCGCGGAGAGGTCCTGACATGGCGAAATCCTCCAATGATGTGGTCGTGACCGGTATTGGTCTGGTCACGAGTTTCGGCGTCGGCATCGAGCCCCACGTCGCGATGCTCACCGGCGGCCAACCTGAAGTCCGGATCGATTCCGAGGTGTGCGCGCCTTATCCGGTCCATCCGCTGCCGGAAATCGACTGGAAGGACCAGATCCCCAAGCGCGGCGACCAGCGCCAGATGGAAAACTGGCAGCGCCTCGGCGTCTATGCCGCAGGCCTCGCGCTCGACGATGCGGGCATGAAAGAAAACGAAGAGCTTTGCGCGACGATGGACATGATCGTCGCGGCCGGCGGCGGCGAGCGCGATATCGCCGTCGACAGCCTGATCGTCAACGAGGCGCGCCAGCGCAATGATCGCGAGATCCTGCTGAACGAGAAGCTGACCACCGAACTGCGTCCGACGCTGTTTCTGGCCCAGCTCGCCAATCTGGTTGCCGGCAATATTTCCATCGTGCACAAGGTTGCCGGCTCCTCGCGCACCTTCATGGGCGAGGAAGCGGCGGGCATTTCCGCCGTCGCGACCGCTTACGCGCGCATTCTGGCTGGCCAGTCGAGCCATACGCTGGTGGGCGGCTCATTCGTCGCCGAACGCCGCGATATCCTGCTGATGATGGAATCGGTGCACGCGCTTTCGCGCGGAGACTGGGCCCCGCTCTGGGACCGGCCTGCGAATGAAGACGGCGGCATGATCATGGGCACGGTCGGCGCCTTCGTGGTGCTGGAATCGCGCGAACATGCCGAAGCCCGCGGCGCGCATATCTATGCAGTACTTTCCGGCGTCGAAGGCGATCGCGGCAAGCGCGACGACGGCCGTTTCGAACAGCGGCTCGAGCGGTTGTTCAAGGATGCCGGGTTTACGGGCGCGTCCAACGAGGCGATCCTTTCCGGCGCGACCGGCCTCACCGACATCACGATGCGCGAGGCCGCTTTCGTGAAAGAACATTTCCCGTCAGCGCCGCTACGCGGTTATACCGGTGTCACCGGCCATGCCATGGAAGCGAATTTCACGCTCGGGATCGCGCTCGCAGCCTTGGCGCTCGACAAACAGGCCGTGCTTCCCGTCTTCAATTCCGGTGGCGAGCAGCCGATGTCGGCCCCGGCGGAAAAGATCGCGGTAACCACTGTCGGCCATCAGCGCGGCGAGGGCGTCGCCGTGCTCTCGGCCGAGAAATAAGGAAGGACCGGACAGATGAGCAATGCCTATACAGATCATCTCGGTCGCCCGCTCGTCGCCGTCACCGGCATGGGCGTGGTGACCTCGCTCGGTCGCGGCCTTGAGGACAACTGGAAGAAGTTGACGGAAGGCGTGTCGGGGATCCATCAGATCTCGCGGTTTCCGACCGAGCATCTTTCCACCCGCATTGCCGGCACGGTGGATTTCATTCCGTCGGAAGACAATGCCGTCTCGCGGTCCTATGCCTTCGCCGAGGCGACCATCGAGGAGGCGCTTGCCGCAGCCGGCCTTTCCGGCGATTTCGATGCGCCGCTGTTTCTGGCGGCCCCGCCGGTGGAGCCCGAATGGTCGATGCGTTTCGCGCTGACCGATCGCTCCGGTCCGCCTGTGGAAGACAATGACGCCTATGTCCGCTTCCTCGCCGCGATGCGCGAGAAGGGCGATCCCGCGTTTCACGAAGCGGTGCTGTTCGGCTCGATCTCGGAGCGGATCGCCGACAAGTTCGGCACGCGCGGCCTGCCGGTGACGACATCGACGGCCTGCGCCTCGGGCGCGACCGCGATCCAGCTCGGCGTCGAGGCGATCCGCCAGGGCCGCACGGAGCGCGCCATGACGGTTGCCACCGACGGTTCCGTCAGCGCTGAATCGCTGGTGCGCTTCTCGCTGCTGTCGGCGCTTTCCACCCAGAACGACCCGCCGGAGAAGGCCTCCAAGCCCTTCAGCAAGGATCGCGATGGCTTCGTGATCGCCGAGGGCGCGGCAACGCTGATCCTCGAATCGCTCGCCTCCGCCGTCGCCCGTGGCGCGAAGGTCTACGGCATCGTGCGCGGCTGCGGCGAAAAGGCCGACCATTTCCATCGCACCCGGTCCTCGCCCGATGGCGCGCCGGCGATCGCGACCGTGCGCGCGGCGCTGGAAGATGCGGGCCTCGATATCGACGGCATCGACTATATCAACGCCCATGGCACTTCGACGCCGGAAAACGACAAGATGGAATATTCCTCGCTCAACGCCGTCTTCGGCGAGCGGCTGAAATCGATACCGCTTTCGTCCAACAAGTCGATGATCGGCCATACGCTGACAGCGGCAGGGGCCGTCGAGGCGGTGTTCTCGTTCCAGTCGATGCAGACCGGCGTGTTGCCGCCGACCATCAACCATGTCAATCCTGATCCGACGATCGAGCTCGATGTGGTGCCGAATGTGAAGCGATCGGCGAATGTCGCGTCCGTGTTGTCCAATTCGTTCGGATTCGGCGGCCAGAATGCCTGCCTGGTGATGACGCGAGAACCGGCGTGAGCCTGTTCTTTTGACAGTCTAGTTTAGTTAGTAGATCTAACATATTGAATATGAAGGAATGACCCATGCGCGCCTTGCAGCTGACCGATGACCGCAAGATCGAATTGCGCGACGTGGCCGAGCCCGACGCGCCGGCGCCCGGCGAGGTGACGCTGCGTTTGAAGGCGGTCGCGCTCAACCATATCGATGTCTGGGGCTGGCGCGGCATGGCGTTCGCCAAGCGCAAGCTGCCGCTGACGATCGGCGCGGAAGCCTCGGGCGTGGTCGAGGCGATCGGCGCAGGGGTATCGAACGTGCTGCCCGGCGATCTGGTGGCGATCTATGGCGCGCGCATCTGCGGGCGCTGCAAGGCCTGTCGCGAGGGCCGTGACAATCTGTGCGAACATGTCGGCGGTGTTCACGGCTTTCATCTCGACGGCTTCGCGCAGGAGAAGATCAACATCCCCGCCCGCCAGCTCGTGGCAGCCCCCCCCGGTGTGGACACGATCGGGGCGGCCCTTGCGCCCGTCACCTTTGGCACCGTTGAGCATATGCTGTTCGATAACGCCAAGCTCCAGCCGGGCGAGACGATACTGGTCCATGCCGGCGGCTCTGGCATCGGCTCGGCGGCGATCCAGCTTGCCAAGAAGACGGGCTGCACCGTGATCACCACGGTGGGCTCGGAAGACAAGATGGAAAAGGCCCGCGAACTCGGCGCCGATCATGTCATCAACTATCGCGAGGACCGGTTTGAGGGCGTGGTGCGCAAGCTCACGAAGAAGAAGGGCGTCGACGTCGTGTTCGAACATGTCGGCGCCGATACATGGGCGGGCTCGATGCTGGCGATGAAGCGGGGCGGCCGGCTGGTCACCTGCGGTTCGACCTCGGGCGTTTCCACCAACATCAACCTGATGATGCTGTTCCAGCAGCAGCTCAAGCTGCTCGGTTCGTTCGGTTGCCGCATGGAAAACATGGCAAACGCCATGCAGAAGATGGCGCAGGGCGTGGTGCATCCGGTGATCGATACGCTGGTAGACTTCGACGGCATCGACAAGGCGCTGGAGCGCATGGAAACGCGTCAGGTCTTTGGCAAGATCGTGCTCAAGGTCGAGGGTTGATCGCGACTTGGCTTCAGCGACTTTCGCCGATAAAAGACGGACGCGCGGCATTTGCGCCGCAAAGTTCTAATATGGGCCCGATCCGTTGAAATCCTTCATAACCCGCGTCGTTCTGAAAGCCCGCCAGTTCCAGCAATGGCTGGTGGCCTATCTGATTTTCGCGCTGCTTTCGGTGCTCAAGCTGTTTCCGGCGGATGGTTCGATCCGCTTTGCCGATTGGGTGATGCGCAGAATCGGACCCCATACCGGCCGCCACAAGCTGATTCTCGAAAACCTGCGGAAGGCTTTGCCGGAAAAGGATGAGTCCGAGATCGAGCGCATCGCGATTGCAAGCTGGGGCCATATCGGACGACTGGCCGCGGAATATGTGTTTCTCGACGAGTTGTTTGACTTTGATCCGGAGGCCGACAGCCATGGCCGGATCGAGGTTGAGGGTGTGGAGCGGTTTCTGACGCTGCTCGATCGCGATCGGCCGTTCATCGTGTTCACCGCCCATACCGGCAATTTCGAGTTGCTGCCGGTCGCCGCGGCGTCCTTCAACCTCCATGTCTCGGTGCTGTTCCGCCCGCCGAACAACCCCTATATCGCCAAGAAGGTGTTCCGTTTCCGGCGCAAGCGCATGGGCGATCTGGTGCCGTCCCATGCGGGATCGGCCTTCGCGCTGGCGGGAACGCTTGATCAGGGCGGCGGCGTCGGCGTGCTGGTGGACCAGAAGTTCAAGCGCGGCACGCACTCGACCTTCTTCGGGCAGGAGGTGCAGACCAACCCGCTGCTCGGCAAGCTTGCCCGCCAGTTCGACTGTGCGATCTATCCCGCGCGCTGCATCCGCCTGCCGAACAACCGCTTCCGTCTGGTGCTGGAAGACGAAATCACGCTGCCGCGCAATGAAAAAGGCGCGATCGATATACCGGCGACCGCCCAGGTGCTAAACGACAAGGTTGAAAGCTGGGTGCGGGAATATCCCGAGCAGTGGCTCTGGTATCACGATCGCTGGAACCGACGTAAACGGGGATAGCGGCTTTACGACTTCGTGGCTTGCAGACTTTCGAGAAAGTCCTTTTCGAACACGATATGCCGGCGCAACGTCGTGAAAAGGCCGCGCAGCAGATAGCCGGTTGCCTCGGTATTGACCTCTTCACCCCGGGCGAGCCGTCCCAGCGCCTCGCTTGCCTCCTCGGCGAAGCACAGATCCTCGAAATGCTCCTGATGAAGCCGGTCGAACATGGCCGCCGCCCCACCTTTGCGGCGCAATGGCGGAAACACCTGTCTTTCCTCGCGTTGCTGGGCGAGCTTCAACAGGGGCATCAAGGTCTCGGACAGACATTGGCAACTGTGCCGGTCGATATTGCCGGGCAGCGAATCGGCCACCGCCTCCAGCGCATCGCAGAGCCCTGAAATCGTGCCATGTGTCGATGAGAGCGCCGAGAACGGCGCCAGGTTTTTGACCAGCATATGCTTGTTCACAACTGTTTCCCGGGTGCAGTCATTCGGCCTTCCGCGCGACCGTTCTGCCGCTATTAGAGTTTAATGCCTCTCGCGCTTCATTGACCTGGGTCAAGACGGCTTCCAGGACGTGGCGGTGTTCGTCGCGGGGCAGGGGCGGCGCGCGGCGAAAAATGTGTCGCATGGCGGATCCGCACATAAAAATTATTCACATTTTTTGAATAGGTCTCGGTCAGGATTCGGCTACAAGCGATATCTTATAGACCGGCGAAAACGGAAGGGGATTTCATGTCACGCAGCGCACTGGCAATCGTTCTGGCGGCGGGCGATGGAACGCGGATGAAATCATCCAGGACCAAGATGCTGCATGAGGTCGCCGGCCGTGCGATGGCGGCGCATGTGGTGGACACGGTTTCCCGTTCCGGCGTCGATGCGGTGGCGCTGGTTGTCGGCCGCGATGGCGAAAAGGTTGCTGAAGCTTGCGCTCTGCCCGGCGTGGCGCTGGAGACCTATGAGCAGCGCGAACGGCTTGGCACCGCCCATGCCGTGCTTGCAGCCCGTCCGGCGCTGGAACGCGGTTATGACGACGTGATCGTGACCTATGGCGACACGCCGCTGGTGACGGGGGAGACGCTCGCCACCGCGCGGGCGGCGCTCGAAGCGGGCGACGACGTCGTGGTGATCGGCTTTGAGACCGACGAGCCGACAGGCTATGGCCGGCTCCTGACCCGCGACGGCGCGCTCTATGCCATCCGTGAGGAAAAGGACGCCAGCGACGAGGAGCGCAAGGTTACGCTCTGCAACAGCGGGTTGATGGCGTTCAACGGCAGGCGCGCGCTCGAGCTCCTCGACGCGATCGGCAACGGCAATGCCAAGGGTGAATACTATCTGACCGACATCGTCGAGGCGGCGCTGGCCAAGGGTGGTCGCGCCGGCGTGGTGATGGCAGACGCGGATGAGGTGCTCGGCTGCAACAACCGCGCCGAGCTTGCCGAACTGGAGCGGATCTGGCAGGCCCGCCGTCGCCGCGAACTGATGCTTGACGGCGTCACGATGATCGCGCCTGAGACCGTCTTCCTCTGCCACGACACCGTGATCGGCCGCGATTGCCTGATCGAGCCCAATGTTTTCTTCGGCCCCGGCGTCGAGATTGCGGACAATGTCACGATCCACGCCTATAGTCACATCGAGGGCGCGAAGGTTGCGGCTGGCAGCAAGGTCGGGCCGTTCGCGCGGCTGAGGCCGGGCGCTGTGCTGCACGAGGATGCCAAGGTCGGCAATTTCTGCGAGGTGAAGAACGGCGATATCGGCGTGGGCGCCAAGGTCAACCACCTGACCTATATCGGCGATGCCAGCGTCGGCGCGCGCGCCAATATCGGCGCGGGCACGATCACCTGCAATTATGACGGGGTCAACAAGTTCAGGACGGAGATCGGGGCGGACAGTTTCATCGGCTCCAATTCGTCGCTGGTGGCGCCCGTGCGCATCGGCAACCACGCCTATGTCGGGTCCGGCAGCGTGGTGACGCGCGATGTGCCGGACAATGCGCTTGCGCTTGCGCGCGGACGCCAGGAAAACAAGGAAGGGCGTGCCGAAATGCTGCGCGCCCGCTCGCTGGCCATCAAGGCGGCGCGCAAGAAGGACGGGGGCAAGTGACCATATGTGCGGAATAGTGGGGATCGTTGGCGTTCGGCCGGTGGCCGGTCGTCTTGTCGATGCTTTGAAGCGGCTTGAATATCGCGGCTATGATTCGGCAGGCATTGCCGTGATCGAGGAGAGCGAACTGGTGCGCCGCCGCGCGCCGGGAAAGCTCGAAAACCTGCGGATCTGCCTGGCCGATGATCCGGTCGACGGCGTCACCGGCATTGCCCATACCCGCTGGGCCACGCATGGCGTTCCCAACGAGGCCAATGCCCATCCCCATATCGCCGGCGATGTCGCCGTCGTTCACAACGGCATCATCGAGAATTTCGCGGAGCTGCGCGCCGAGCTGACGGCCAAGGGCGTGAGTTTTTCGAGCGATACCGACACCGAAGTGGTTGCCCGGCTCCTGGACGATTACCGCAGCAACGGCATGGCCCCGCGCGATGCGGTGCTGGCGATGCTGCAGAGGGTCAGCGGCGCGTTCGCGCTGGTCATCCTGTTCAAGGACCGGCCGGATACGCTGTTCGTCGCCCGCTACGGCCCGCCGCTCGCCATCGGTCACGGCGAGGACGAGATGTATGTCGGTTCCGATGCGATCGCGCTTGCGCCGCTTGCGACCGGGATTTCCTATCTGGAAGACGGCGACATGGCGATCATTGATCGCGACGGCGCGGTGTTTTGCGATTTTGCCGGCGAGCCGGTGCGCCGCCAGCGCCAGCCGCTGCAATTGTCCGCGATGCTGATCGACAAGGGCAATCACCGTCACTTCATGGAAAAGGAGATTTTCGATCAGCCGGAAGTGATCTCGCATACGCTCGGCCGCTATTGCGATTTCGCCGCGGAAAGATCGGCGGTCGCCGATGACGGCATCGATTTCTCGAAAATCTCACGTCTCACCATCGCCGCCTGCGGCACGGCCTACCTTTCCGGCCTGATCGGCAAGTACTGGATCGAGCGCTATGCCCGCCTTCCGGTGGAGATCGACGTCGCCTCGGAGTTCCGCTATCGCGAATTGCCGATATCGGATGACACGCTTGCGCTGTTCATCTCGCAGTCCGGCGAAACCGCCGATACGCTGGCGTCGCTGCGCTATTGCAAGGAGCAGGGCGCGAAGACCGGCGCGCTCGTCAATGTTACCGGCTCGACCATCGCGCGCGAGGCCGATGCGGTGTTCCCGATCCTGGCGGGGCCGGAAATTTCGGTGGCATCGACGAAGGCATTCACCTGCCAGCTTGCGCTGATGGCATCGCTTGCGCTGCGCGCCGGGCGCGAACGCGGCACGCTGTCTCCGGCGGACGAAAAGGAGCTGGTGCACGCGCTTTCGGAAGTGCCGCGACTGATGAGCCAGGTGCTGCATGCCGTGCAGCCGCAGATCGAAAAGCTCTCCCGCGAACTCTCGCATTTCCATCACGTTCTCTATCTCGGCCGCGGCACCAGCTTCCCGCTGGCGATGGAAGGCGCGCTCAAGCTCAAGGAAATCACCTATATCCACGCCGAGGGCTATGCCGCAGGCGAGCTGAAGCACGGGCCGATCGCGCTGATCGACGAAAATATGCCGGTGATCGTGATCGCGCCCCATGACCGGTTCTTCGAAAAGACGGTGTCCAACATGCAGGAAGTCGCCGCGCGCGACGGCAAGATCGTCTTCATCACCGATGAGAGCGGCGCGCGGGCTTCCGAGTTGAAAACCATGCAGACCATCGTGCTGCCGGACATGCCGGAATTCATCGCGCCGATGGTGTTCTCGCTGCCGATCCAGCTTCTGGCCTATCATACCGCGGTGTTCATGGGCACGGATGCCGACCAACCGCGCAATCTCGCCAAGGCGGTGACCGTGGAATGATCATCCGCCGGGAACGCCTGGATGATGTGGCCGCGATCTACAGGCTGGTGGCCGCCGCCTTCGCGGGCATGCCCTACAGCGATGGCAGCGAGGCCGACATCATCCGCCGGCTGCGCAGGGCGGGCGCCCTGTCGCTGGCGCTGGTGGCGGAGGAGGAGGGGCGGCCCGTCGGCCATATCGCGTTCTCGCCGGTCGGTATCTCGGATGGGACGGATGGCTGGTTCGGCCTCGGGCCGCTGGCCGTCGATCCCGTATTCCAGCGCCGGGAGATCGGCACCTCGCTGGTGCTCGGCGGGCTGGAGCTCCTGAAGGACGAAGGCGCGCGCGGCGTTGTGGTGCTGGGCGCGCCCCAATTCTACCAGCGCTTCGGCTTCCGCCACGAGCCGGCGCTGACGCTGGAGGGGGCTCCGCCGGACCATTTCATGGCGCTCGATTTCGATGGCCACGTTCCAAGGGGCAAAATCGCCTATCACCGGGCGTTTTACGGCGAGGTCTGACGGCGCTTTAGGCAGCGGCTCGGTTTCAGCGTCTCGCCTTTACCTCGGCAAGCACGAAAAGCCGGATTGCGGATGACAGGTTGATCTCGCCATCCCTCGCGTCGTCGATTTCTGCGATAAGGGCAGCGAGGCTGAGATCGCGGGCGTCCGCGATTCGGGTCAGTTCCGTGTAAAAATCATCTTCCAGGGAAAAGCTGGTGCGGTGGCCGTGAAGGCTGACGGAGTGCTTGCGGATCACGCCTCGTCGCCGCCGCGCTCGCGCCGCCCCTGATCGAACCGGCGCTCAGCCTTGTCGCGCTCAAGCTTCTCGCGTTGCTTCTCGCCCTTGGTGAGGCCGTGAAGCGCGCGATTTTCAGCGGCTTTCTGCTCGGATTTGCGGCGTTCGTTGCGTTTGCGCTGCTGCCGCAGATTGACGATCTCGGCGCACATCGAACGTTCAGTGCTTCTTGCGGAAGGCGTCGAGCGAGACAACGGAGGCGCCGTCATCGCCGCCGGGGCCGTCGTCGCCGTCATTCATCGGCGGATCGGTCGGCGTCTCGTCCTCGACATCGAGGGTCGCGACGTCGAACTCGAGCTCGAAGTTCACCGAAGGATCGTAGAAGCCGACGATGGCGTTGAAAGGAATGACGAGGCGCTCCGGCACGTCGGAGAAGGACAGGCCGATCTCGAACAGCGCGTCTGTCACTTTCAGGTCCCAGAACTGGTGCTGGATGACGATGGTCATCTGCTGGGCGTATTTTTCCTTCAGCGCCGGCGAGATTTTCACGCCCGGCGCGCCGGTCAGGAAGGTGATGAAGAAATGATGTTCGCCGGGCAGGTGGCCGGTTGCGGCCACTTCGGCCAGAACCTTGCGGATCATGCCCCGCAATGCATCCTGCGCCAAAACGTCGTAGCGAATATGGTCCTGCCCCATCAAATCTTCCTGCCTCTCGCCCGGTTGCTGCGTTCCCCACAGCCATAAGTCGGCTTTTCGGAAATCGCAATCATTATAGGGGATTTTGTTCAAAATCAGGTGGAGGCTTCTGTTGCCAGGTGCCTCCGGACCCCGCCTTACGGTGCTACCCGCAAGGACTTGATTTGGGTTTCTGGAACCGCCATTAGGCAGCTACAGCGTAACCCTGAGCTTTGTTGTCATTTGCAACTACTCGTTTGACCCGATAACGGTGGTATCATGCCGGGTAAAAGGTCAATCTTTACACTCTTGTCGATCCTGTTTCGCCCCCATCAAAATCAGGCCTTTCCGCCTGATCATGGTGGAGGCGCCGGGTACCGCCCCCGGGTCCAATGAGCTTATTGCATTGCCGTTTATCACCATAGCCGGTCAAGCCGGCAGACCTGATATAAGTGTTTCAAAAGCTTCTGGAAAGGGGCGGGGACAGAGAAATTCCGGTCCCGGGCCCGCTGCCGCCGCATTCCGGTGGGCAACCGGCCGAATTCGGCACCGATATCTTGCCTTGGCGGCGCGCTGTCTTCAGACTTGCGGCACGATTCCAAGGAGCTTCGCATGGCGCGTCATCCCGAATACCAATATCTCGACCTGCTCGAGCACCTTTTGGAAAAAGGCGACCGCCGGATAGACCGCACCGGCGTCGGCACGTTGTCCGCCTTCGGCGCGATGATGCGCTTCGATATCTCCGACGGCACGTTTCCGGCGTTCACGACCAAGCGCGTCTACTGGAAGACCGCGATCAAGGAGATGCTGTGGTTCCTGACCGGCCAGACCAATATCCAGTCTCTCTTGAAGGAAAACGTCCGCATCTGGACCGACTGGCCGCTGGAGAAATACCGCAAGGCGACAGGCGAGCAGATATCGCAGGAAGCCTTCGAGGAACGCATTCTCGCCGATGACGATTTTGCGCTTAAGTGGGGCGATCTCGGCCCCGTCTATGGCAAGCAGTGGCGGCGCTGGCTTGATGCCAATGGCAAGGAGCATGACCAGATCGCCACCGTCATCGAGACGCTGAAAACCAATCCGGCAAGCCGGCGCATGCTGTTCCACGCCTGGAATGTCGGCGAGTTGGACCAGATGGCGCTGCCGCCCTGCCACATGACCTATCAGTTCCATACCTCGGAGAACAAAGGCGCGGGCCCTGGCGAACCCAGGTTGAAGCTCTCCATGCTGCTGTTCCAGCGAAGCCTCGATGTCGGCCTCGGCGCGCCCTTCAACTGCGCGGCCTCGGCGGCGCTGCTTACCATGGTGGCGCAGCAGGTCGACATGGCCCCCGGCGAACTGATCTGGATGGCGGGCGACTATCACCTCTACCTGAACCATCTCGACATGGCCCAGCAACTGATCGCGCGCGAACCGCGCCCGTTCCCCAAACTCTGCTTGCTCCGCCGCCCGGCCTCCATCGACGGCTACCGGATCGAAGACTTCGAGGTAACCGATTACGATCCCCACCCGGCGATCGCCGCGCCGGTGGCGGTGTAATAGCCGAGCGCGGGGCCTTGCGATCCCGCGCTTTCGCTTCAGGCGGCGACAACATTCTAGCCGAGCACTTCCTTCACCGCGTCGACGGTGGCCGAGACGATGGTGTCGGCTTCCGCACGGGTCAGGCAGAAGGGCGGGGCGTAGCCGATGATATCGCCCTGCGGCATGGCGCGGGCGATGACGCCACGCTTGAGCATGGCGGCGGAAACCGACGGTCCGACCTTCTTCGACGCGTCAAAGAAGGTGCGGCTGTCGCGGTCCTCGACGAATTCGACGGCGCACAGCATGCCTTCACCGCGGATCTCGCCGACATTGGCGTGGTCGCCGAGCGCGTCCGCCATGGCCTTGTTGAGATAGGCGCCGGTCTCGCCGGCATTCGAGATCAGGTTCAGCTTGTCGAGAAGCTGTAGGTTGGCGACGCCCGCCGCCGCGCCGATCGGGTGCGCGGAATAGGTCCAGCCATGGCCGATCGGTCCGTTCTCGTCGGTGCCCTGTTCGAGGACCTTCCACACCTTGTCGGAGATGATCGAGCCCGACAGCGGAGCATAGGCCGAGGTCAGGCCCTTGGCGATGGTGATGATGTCAGGCTTGATGCCGTAATGGTCGGAGCCGAACATGGTGCCGAGACGGCCGAAGCCGGTGACCACTTCGTCGGCGATCAGCAGGATATCGTGCTTCTTCAGCACGTTCTGGATGGCTTCCCAGTAGCCGGCGGGCGGAGGCACGATGCCGCCGGTGCCGAGAACCGGCTCGCCGATGAAGGCCGCGATAGTGTCCGCGCCTTCCCGCTCGATCAGGGCTTCGAGTTCACGGGCGCAGTGCGCGACGAAGTCTTCTTCCGACATCGTCAGGTCGGCGCGGCGGTAATAATAGGGCGCCTCGGTGTGGATGACGGTGTCGAGAGGCAGGTCGAATTTCTTGTGAAACAGTTCGAGCCCGGTCAATGAACCGGTCATCAGACCCGAGCCGTGATAGCCGCGCCAGCGGGAGATGATCTTCTTCTTCTCGGGGCGGCCGAGGATGTTGTTGTAGTACCAGACGAGCTTGATGTTGGTCTCGTTGGCATCCGAACCCGACAGGCCGAAATAGACACGGCTCATGTTGTCGGGCGCGCGGTCGATGATCATCTTGGCGAGCGTCACCGAGGCTTCGGTGCCGTGGCCGACATAGGAGTGGTAGTAGGCGAGCTCCCTGGCTTGCTCGGCGATGGCATCGGCGACTTCCCGGCGGCCGTAGCCGATATTGACGCAGTAGAGGCCGGCGAAGGCGTCGAGCAGCCTGTTGCCCTCGCGGTCCGAGATATGGACGCCTTCGCCACCGGTGACGATCCGATTCTTCATTTCACCACGGGCGAACTGGCCCAGATGGGTCGAGGGGTGGAAGAAGTGGTCGTGGTCCCACTGGTCAAGCTGGTCGTTGCGAAGCATCGGCTTTCCTTTCGATTATCGGTCGTGCGTGTTGTTGCAAGGTTCCGCCGCGGGCTCACGCCCAGTCGCGGCAGACATATTTGACTTCGGTGAAGGCTTCCATGCCGAGACGCGAGCCTTCGCGTTCGAGGCCGGACTGCTTCATGCCGCCAAAGGGGATCGGCGCACCGGTGACCTTGGTGCGGTTGACGGCGACCATGCCGAACTGCAGCGCCCGGCTGGCGCGGTAGATGCGGCGCGGGTCCTGTGTGTGAAGATAGGCGACGAGGCCGTATTCGGTGTCGTTGGCGCGGGCTAGCGCTTCCTCTTCGGTGTCGAAGGGCGCGATCGCGGCCACGGGGCCGAATGTTTCCTCATGCATGATGAGGGCGTCGGCGGGCACATCGGCAAGCACCGTCGGCTCGAAGAAGAGATCGCCGGCCTCGTGACCCTTGCCGCCGGTCAGCACGCGCGCGCCTTTCTTCACGGCGTCCTCGACATGCTGGCGCTGTTTGGCGACGGCCTTTTCGTTCATCAGCGGCCCGATATCGGGGTCGTCCATGCCAATGCCGACCGAGAGCATGGCGGTGCGGGCGGCGAATTTTTCGCAGAAGGTCTTATAGACCGAGCGTTCCACGAAAAAGCGGTTGGCGCCAAGGCAATCCTGGCCCGAGGTTGCGAACTTGGCCTTGATCGCCTCGGCGACGGCCTGGTCCATGTCGGCATCGGCAAACAGAATGAAAGGCGCATGGCCGCCGAGTTCAAGCACGAGGCGCTTCACCGTGTCGGCGGAGCGCCGGTAGAGATGCTTGCCGATCTCGGTGGAGCCGGTGAAGGACAACGCGCGAACGCGGGCATCGTTGAGCCAGGGCTCGACGATCGTGGCGGCATCCCCGGTGACGACGTTGAAGACGCCGGCGGGAAGGCCTGCGCGTTCGGCAAGCTCGGCCAGCGCGAGTGCGGAGAACGGGGTCTCGGCGGAGGGATGAACGAGCACGGTGCAGCCGGCGGCAAGGGCTGCCGCCGCCTTGCGGGTGATCATCGCCGAGGGGAAGTTCCACGGCGTGATGAGCGCTGCGACGCCGAGCGGCTCGCGCCATACCTCGACTTCGGCATCACGCAGGTGCGAGGTCACGCTCTCTATGTTGGGGCGCTTGGCTTCCTCGGCATAGAAATCGATGAATGCCGCAGCATAGTCGATCTCGCCGCGTGCTTCCGAGATCGGCTTGCCCTGTTCGAGCACCATGATGCGGGCCAGATCCTCGCGGTGTTCGCCCATCAACTGGAACCAGCGCCGCAGCATTGTCGAGCGCTCCTGCGGCAGGAGGGACGCCCATGCGGGGAAGGCCGTCTGCGCGGCGTCGATTGCGGCGGCGCTGTCGTCACCGCTCAGCGCTGCGATTTCGCCGAACTCGGAACCGTCAGCCGGGTTGGTCACGCTGATCGCGGCGCCGTCGGTTGCCGCCGTCCACTTGCCGTCAATGTATGAGAAGCTGCGCAGGAGTTTGGGATCGTCGAGACGGGACATGTCCCGACGGTCGGTATCGATGCGGTGCGCTTCTGCCATGTCTCTCTCCCGTTTTGTCCGTGACGGATCGCCGCTCAGGGGGGCGATCGGATGCGTCGAGACTATCGGGCGGCTGGCAGTCGGATCCTCTTATCGAAATGTCCCGGGCAGAGAATTCCTCTTTTTTGCGGGGTTGAAAGGGAGAAAAATCAACCCTTGCCGCGTGGCGGCAGCAGGGCCTCGAAGGGAATGCGGCCAGATTTTACGGGCTTGGTGACGACATAGGTGAAGTAGCGCGCAAAGCCCGCGCCTTCGCCGAGCAACTGGTCGATCATGCGCTGATAGGTGTCGATGTCCCTGCAGACGACATGCAGCAGATAATCGTAGCCACCCCCCAGCGCCCAGCAATTGACGATCTCGTCGTAGCGCTCGACAGCGCGCTCGAAACCCTGCATGGTTTCGACCCGGTGATTTTCGAGTTCCGCCATCACGAAGACCTCAACATGGGCGGCGATTTTCTTCAGGCTGATTTCTGCACGGTAGGCAGAAATGATGCCTGCCTTCTCCAGCCGTTGAAGCCGCTCCCCGCAGGGCGTGGCCGACAGGGAAACGCGCTTGGCGAGCTCCGTCTTGGAGATGCGCCCCTCGCGGTCGAGAACGGACAGGATCTTGATATCGCGGTCGTCGAGCTTGATCATTGCGGGTTTCCACAGAATGGCGAGGGGCTTGTCAATTGCCCCTTTTTCGGGTCACACTAAATCATGACAATATGGCCTCCACAACCCGGGACGCTTCGTCGTCCCGCCTATCGTTCGCTGGCCGACGCGGTTATGCAAGCAATTGAAAGCGGTCAGCTCAAGCAGGGTGACCGTCTCCCCACCCATCGCAATCTCGCCTACGATCTCGGGCTGAGCGTGCAGACGGTGGGGCGCGCTTATGACGAACTGATCAGGCGCGGCGTCATCAGCGGCGAAGTGGGGCGCGGCACCTTCGTGCGCGCCACCGGCAACGAGACCCGCACGCCCTATCTGCCGCGTAATCCGGACGGCCCGATGATCGATTTGTCGCTGCTGAAGCCGGTGCTCGAGCCGATGCATGCCGAGGTGATGAAGCAGGCGCTGAGGGATCTCGCCGACAATCTGCCAACCACAATCTACGCGTCTTTCAGGCCGGCCACCGCGCTCGGGAAATACCGCGAGAACGCCATCAAGTGGCTGAGATATTGCGGAATCGAACTGCAATCGCAGGGGCTTATGATCACCAACGGGTCGAGCCCGTCGATGGCGCTGGCGGTCCTGACGGCGGCCAATGGCGGAGACCTGATCGCAGCCGAGACACTCACGCACCATACGCTCAAGCCCCTTGCCGGCTATCTCGGCTATCGCCTTCGCGGCGTGCCGTCCGACGACCACGGCATGATCCCCGAAGCGCTTGAAAGGTTGAGCCTGCGCGAGACCGTTCGCGCAGTCTACCTGATGCCGGCAGGCCTTGGCCCGCAAGCCCGGATCATGCCGGAAGAACGGCGTCGCGCGCTCGTCGAGGTCGCCCGGCAACGGGATATCATCATCATCGAGAACGATGCCTGGGGGCCAATGCAGGCCAAGCGCCCGGCGCCGATCGCCAACATCGCGCCTGAGCGGACCTTCTATTTTACCGGGCTGACCAAATGCGTGATGCCAGGCCTGCGGCTGGGCTTTCTCGTTATGCCCGAGGGGCTGGAGGCCGCGACCGCCAACCGCCATCTGGTTGTCAACTGGATGGCAACGCCCATGCTTGCGGAAATAGCCGCACGTTGGATCGAGGACGGAACCGCCGAGAAGCTCACACGCTTCCAGGCAGAGGCCTTCGCCAAACGCAACCGGCTGGCCGAGATCATTCTGGCGGGCGTCCCCTTCAGGTCCTCGCCGAATGGCATGCACATCTGGTTGCCGATGCCTCCCGGCTGGGGCGAGGACGATTTCGTCTCCCATGCCCGCCAGCAGGGCGTTGCGGTTGCGCCGGGAGAGGCGTTCGCGATTGCAGATGATCATACGGAGCCGGCTGTGCGCGTGTGTCTCGGAGGGCAGTCGATCGAGACGCTGGAGAGCGGTTTGAGGGTCATCAGCCGGCTTGTCCGAAGCCGCTTCGAGCCGGCGCTTTTGACCAATTAGGGTGGCCGCCGGCTGCCAGTCCGTTCGTTCCGAGGTCAAGCCAGGTCAGCCGCCCGTCCTTCCTCGAAATTGTAATGATTTAATATAATCATTGACTCTAAATTGTCATTGTTTCACCGTTACCAAATCAGAACAATAATAAAAGTAGAGCGGGAACACCGGCACGATCAATTCGGATCGTCGAAGCCGGAGACAACGCAGACCGAATTGAAGGCATATTCCTGCCCGGTATCGCCGCGGCAGGCCCCTATGCCATTGCGGTCGCGCACCAACACAATGGGAGCAACCATTTATGCGCATCAACAAGCAAATCCTTTTCAGTTCCATTGCTGCGACCGTGGTCGCCGTCGCCGGTATCGGCAGCGCGCATGCGGCCACCTGGAAGTACGCCTTCGAGGAAGCCATGGAGGAAGTGCAGGGCAAATACGCCCAGAAGTTCAAGGAAGTCATCGAGGCCAATTCCGATCACGAGGTCCAGCTCTTCCCGTTCGGCACGCTTGGCGAATCCGCGGACATCATGGAACAGGCCCAGTCCGGCATTCTCCAGTTCGTTGACCAGTCGCCTGGCTTCACCGGTTCGCTGATTCCGGAGGCTCAGGTCTTCTTCGTGCCGTACCTGCTGCCGACCGACCAGGAACAGCTTGCGCGTTTCTACAAGGACTCCAAGGCCGTCAACGAGATGTTCCCCGAGCTCTATGCCGAGCAGGGTCTTGAACTCCTCACGATGTTCCCCGAAGGCGAAGTCGCCATGACCACCAAGGAGCCGGTGGAATCCTGTGCCGATCTCGAGGGCGTGAAATTCCGCGTCATGACCAACCCGCTGCTGGTTGAGAGCTACAAGGCCTTCGGCGCGACGCCGACTCCGCTGCCCTGGGGCGAGGTCTACGGTTCGCTGCAGACGAACATCATTCAGGGCCAGGAAAACCCGACCTTCTTCCTGTATTCGACGAAGCTCTATGAGGTGACCGACTACATCACCTATGCCGGCCACAACAACTTCACCACGGCGGTGATGGCCAACAAGGACTTCTTCGACGGGCTGGGCGAGGAAGACCAGGCCCTCATCGAGAAGGCCTCGACGGAAGCCTACGACTACATCGTCGACTACCAGAAGGGTCTGGCCGATTCCGAGCTGAAGAAGATCACGGACGCCAAGCCCGAAATGACGGTGACGGTGCTTAATGAAGAGCAGCGCGAATGCTTCAAGGAAGCCGCCGCGGACGTGGAAGCGACCTTCATCGAGATGACCGGCGAGTCCGGCCAGAAAATTCTCGACCAGATGAAGGCCGACCTGAAGGCTGCCGAAGAAGGTTAAGGCCCGATACGTCCGGCCTCATCAGGAACAGGACCGGGCGGGTGAGAGCCCGCCCGGTATCTTTCAGTATCGGGAACATATGAGATGACCGACAGCGGCGACAGTATCGACCGGCATGAATCCAGCCTACCCGGCGTTCTGGGCGTGATCGACACGACCATCAGCCGGATAGAATCCTTCTTTCTCGCCACCGGCGTCCTGCTGATGGCACTGAATACGGTCGCCAATGTGGTGGGCCGTTTCGCGTTTCAGCAAAGCATCTTCTTCTCCGAAGAACTCAACCGCATTCTCATCATCCTCATCACATTCGCGGGCATCTCCTATGCAGCGCGGCACGGACGCCACATCCGAATGTCGGCGATCTACGATGCCCTGCCGAGCAATGTCCGCAAGCCGCTGATGATAGGCATCGCGCTGGTGACCGCGCTGTTCATGTTCGGGCTCTGCTATTACTCGATTGGCTACCTCCTGACGCAGGCATCGCGCGGCCGCGTCCTTCCCGCCCTTCAGATTCCCGTTTGGATCACCCTCGTCTGGGTGCCGATCGGCTTCTTCATGACCGGTGCGCAATATGTGCTGACCGCCATCAAGAACATGACGTCGCGGGACATCTATCTCTCGACCAGTGTGCTCGAGGGATATGAAGAAGACGAATTAGAGATCTGAGGACGCAGCCATGGCAGCTACAATTTTCATCGCGATGATCGTCCTCCTGCTTCTGGGTTTCCCGATGATGATCCCGCTCATCGTCGGCGCCTTCATCGGGTTCTTCACGATGTTCGGCGGAATGGGGCAGATGGAAACCATGGTCCAGCAGATGCTGGCGGGCATCCGTCCGGCGTCGCTGATCGCGGTTCCGATGTTCATCTTCGCCGCCGACATCATGACGCGCGGGCAGTCGGCCGGACGTCTGATCGATCTTGTGATGGCCTTTGTGGGCCACGTCCGCGGTGGTCTCGCGATTTCCACCGCCGCAGCCTGTACGCTTTTCGGCGCGGTTTCCGGTTCGACGCAGGCGACGGTGGTGGCCGTGGGCTCGCCGCTTCGGCCGCGTATGCTGAAGGCAGGATACAAGGACAGCTTCATCCTGGCGCTGATCGTCAACGCCTCCGACATTGCCTTCCTGATCCCGCCGTCAATCGGCATGATCATCTACGGCGTCGTGTCCAATACCTCGATCGCCGAACTCTTCATCGCCGGTATCGGCCCGGGCCTGCTGATCCTCGTGCTGTTCTCGATCTACAGCTACATCTACGCACTGCGCAACAACGTGCCGACCGAGGAGCGGGCAACATGGTCCGAGCGCGGCAGGGCATTGCTTGCGGCCCTCTGGCCGATGGGCTTTCCCGTCATCATCATCGGCGGTATCTATGGCGGCGTCTTCAGCCCGACCGAAGCCGCCGCGGCCTGCGTGCTTTATGCCTTGCTTCTCGAAGTGGTCGTCTTCCGTTCGATCACGGTCGGCGAGGTCTACCAGACCGCCAAGTCGACCGGCCTGATCACGGCGGTTGTGTTCATTCTGGTGGGCGCAGGTGCTGCCTTTTCATGGGTGATCTCGTTTGCGCAGGTGCCGCAGGCGATCCTCGGCGCCATCGGCATTACCGAGATGGGGGCGATCGGCGTGCTGTTCGTCATTTCGATCGCCTTCTTCGTCGGCTGCATGTTCGTTGATCCGATCGTCGTTATCCTCGTTCTGGTGCCGATCTTCGCGCCGGTCGTTGACGCAGTCGGTCTCGATCCGGTGCTTGTGGGCGTCATCATCACGCTACAGGTTGCGATCGGTTCGGCCACGCCACCGTTCGGCTGTGATATTTTCACGGCGATCGCGGTGTTCAAGCGCCCCTATATCGAGGTGATCCGCGGGACGCCGCCCTTCATCTTCATTCTCATAGGTGTCGCGGTGGCCCTGATCTTCTTCCCGCAGATCGCACTCTTCGCGCGCGATCTGGCATTCAGATAAACCGGGAGGAAAAGGAATGTTCAAAACGATTGTCGTTGCCGTCGACGGGTCGGAAGGCTCGAAGAAGGCCATCCGCTACGGTGCGCAGATGCAGGCTCAATATGAGGGCGAGCTTCTGATGCTGACCGTATTCCGACACCACTCATTGCTCGAGGGTTCGATGTCGATGGTGCGTCCGCAGACCCCGGAGAACATCGATGACGCCATGCGCGGCTATGCCAGGGAAGTGGCGGACGAGGCCAAGGTGCTGGCCAAGGAAGCCGGCGCCACCAGGTTTCGCGCCTTCATCAAGAGCGGCCAGCCGGCGCGCACCATCGTGAAGTTCTCCGCCGAGCACAACGCCGATCTGATCGTCGTCGGTAGCCGGGGCATGGGCGATATAGAGGGTTTTCTGCTGGGCAGCGTCTCCCATAAGGTGACGAGCCTGGCGTCGTGTCCAGTACTGGTCGTCTGACGCCGCTTCGCGTCTGTGCGTTTCCCGGAGAGCGTGATGGCAGAGCCACAAGTTTCCATGTCGCCACAAAAGATCGGCTATGAGAGCCTAGGCGCAACTGTGCGTTTCGGTCTCATCGCCCTTGCGACCGACATGACGACGGAGCCGGACTTCGTGCGGATCTTTCCGCCCGAGGCGATCGTGCACACGACGCGCGTGCAGTACGCCAATCCGACGACGCCGGAAAACCTGCGCAAGATGGCGCCGCTTCTCACCGATGCTGCGGCACTGATCACGCCGGGCGTCCCGCTTGTCGGTATCTGCTATTCCTGCACGTCCGCCGCGGCCACAATCGGGGTCGAGACGGTCGAGCGGTCCATCCATGCCGCGCGGCCTGGCATCCCGGTGGTGCTGCCCACCGGCGCCGCGGCGCTCGCTTTCAAGGCGCTTGGCGTGAACCGTATCGCCATCGTCACGCCCTATCTGCCGGAAGCAAGCGAGGCTGTCGCCGGATATTTCGCTTCGCAGGGCTTCGATGTCGCAAGCCATCACTGCCTGGGGCTGGCTGATGATCGCGACATGGCGAGGCTTTCGAAGCACACGATCGTCGAGGCGGCGATTTCTGCCGATGGCCCCGATAACGAGGCGATATTCCTCTCGTGCACAGCCATGCCCGCGGTCGGTGCGATTTCCGAGATCGAGGAGCGAACCGGAAAGCCGGTGGTGACATCCAACCAGGCGAGCGCCTGGGAGATGCTGCGCCGCGGCGGGTTCAGGGACTGGCACCCCACCGAATACGGGCGACTGTTCACGCTGCAGCTCGACGGCGTGAACGCAGGGTTTGCAGCATGACACAAACAAATTTCATCGGTATCGGGGAAATCGAGGCGGCGCGCGAACGCATTGCCGCGACCATCCGTCTAACGCCGGTCAATGTCTCCGACACGCTTTCGACGATTGCCGGCGTGCCGGTGCATCTCAAGCTCGAACATCTGCAGCATACCGGCAGTTTCAAGCTGCGCGGAGCGGCCAATGCGGTTTCCCTTCTGTCGGACGAGGAGCGGGCGGCAGGCGTTGTCGGCGTGTCCACCGGCAATCACGGCCGGGCTCTGGCGCATGCCGCGAAGGCCTCCGGCGTGCGCTGCGTGATCTGCATGTCGCGACTGGTGCCACAGGTGAAAGTCGACGGCATCCGGGCGCTTGGCGCGGACGTCCGCATCGTCGGCAGGTCGCAGGACGAAGCCCAGGCCGAAGTCGACAGGCTGGTCGCCGAGGGCATGACGATGATCCCGCCCTTCGATCACCCCTCGGTGATCGCAGGGCAGGGAACGCTGGGCCTCGAAATCGTCGAGCAGATCCCCGATGTCGATACCGTCGTCGTGCCGCTTTCCGGCGGCGGGCTGATTGCCGGGGTGGCGGCCGCCTGCAAGGCGCGGAACAAGGATATTCGCATCGTCGGCATCACCATGGAGCGCGGCGCCGCGATGATCGCAAGCCTGAAGGCAGGGGCGCCGATCGAGGTCGAGGAACAGCCGACGCTGGCCGATTCCCTCGGCGGCGGGATCGGGCTATCGAACCGCTATACCTTCGCCATGACCCGCGATCTTGTCGATGAAACCTGGCTGATCAACGAAGCCCAGATCGCCGCCGGCATGCGCCACGCTTACTGGCAGGAGCGGCAGATCGTCGAAGGGGCCGGTGCGGTGGGGATTGCCGCGGTCCTCGCGCAAACGTTCAAGCCGCAAGGACCGGTCGCGCTCATCCTGTCCGGCGGCAATGTCGACATGAAGCAGCATTTCCGGGTCATCGGCGGCGAGGATGTCGACCTCATGAAAGAGCTTGCCTGAAATGCCGAAGATCAAGATCCTCACCCAGTCCGATCTGATGAAAGCCGTGCCGCTTGACGGCGAAGCGGTCGATTGCGTCGAGAACGCCTTTGCGGCCCTTGCCGGCGGAAAGGTGGTCATGCCGCCGATCCTGAGCCTCGCGATCAGGGAAGCGAATGGCGAAGTCGACGTGAAGACGGCTTATGTGCCCGGTCTCGACAGTTTTGCCATAAAAGTCTCGCCCGGCTTCTTCGACAATCCGAAGATCGGCCTGCCGAGCACGTCCGGGCTGATGATGGTTTTCTCAGCCAGGACAGGGGTTCTCGAAGCGTTGCTCCTCGACAACGGTTATCTGACCGACATGCGCACGGCGGCCGCCGGCGCGGTCGCGGCGAAGCACTGTTCGCGCGCGGATTCCGCGACGGTCTGCGTTTTCGGCGCGGGCATGCAGGCGCGGCTTCAATTGCAGGCGCTGATGCTCGTCCGTCCGCTGAAAAAGGCGCTGATCTGGGCGCGCGATATCGCCAAAGCCGAGGCGCTGGCCGAGCGTGTCGCCCGTGAGAACGGCATTGCGGCTGTGGCAGTGGCCGATCCGGAAGCGGCCGTCAGTGCGGCCGATATCGTGGTCACCACGACGCCCGCGACCGAGCCCGTCCTGAAAGCGGATTGGCTGAAACCCGGCCAGCACGTCACCGCCATGGGCTCGGACCAGCATTCCAAGAACGAGATCGAGCCGGCCTGTCTGTTGAGGGCCGATGCCTATGTACCCGACCGCCAGTCGCAGACCGCGGAACTCGGCGAACTGCGTTCGGCGATCGAGGCGGGCGTCGTGCCCGCTGAAAAGAAGTTCGCGGAACTCGGAGACATCATCACGGGCGCCGCGAAGGCGCGTCTCACGCCGTCCGACCTTACCATTGCCGACCTGACCGGAACCGGAGTTCAGGACACGGCCATCGCAACGCTCGCCCTCAAGAGGGCAGCTCAACTGGATCTCGGCGTCGCGTTCGACTCCGACGCATGATCGGCAGTCATACGGCATAGGAATCAAAAGACATGTCCTCACCGCAACTGGCCTTTTCACGCAGCGAGTTTGCCGAGCGCATCGAGAAGACGCGCAAGGCCATGGAAGACCGCGAGGTGGATGTCCTGATCGTCTCAGACCCGTCCAACATGGCCTGGCTGACGGGTTATGACGGCTGGTCATTCTATGTGCATCAGTGCGTCATCGTCGGTCCGGACGGCGACCCCGTCTGGTTCGGTCGCGATCAGGACCGCAATGGCGCCAGGCGCACCTGTTTCATGTCGGAAGACGACATGATCGGCTATCCGGATCATTATGTGCAGTCGGATGTTCGCCATCCGATGGATTTTCTCGCCGCGCGGCTTGAGGAGCGCGGCTGGGACAAGACGCGCATCGGCGTGGAGATGGACAATTACTGGTACACCGCCCAGGCCCATGCCTCGCTGCGGCAGCATCTGCCCAATGCCGCCTTCGTCAACGCCAACAGCCTGGTGAACTGGCAGCGCGCGGTGAAGTCGGATCAGGAGCTTCTCTACATGCGGCGTGCGGCCCGCATCGTCGAGCGCATGCACCAGCGGATCTTCGACAAGGTCGAGCCCGGCATTCGCAAATGCGATCTGGTGGCCGATATCTACGACGCCTCGCTCAGATTCGACGATGATCTCGGGTTCGGCGGCGACTATCCAGCCATCGTGCCGCTCCTGCCGTCGGGTATCGACGCATCCGCGCCGCATCTGACCTGGAGCGACGAGCCGCTGCGGCTGGGCGAAGGCACCTTCTTCGAGATCGCCGGCGTGTATCGCCGCTATCACTGCCCGCTGTCGCGCACGGTCTTCCTCGGCAAGCCGACCGAGACCTTTCTCAATGCGGAAAAAGCCGTGCTGGAGGGCATGGAGGCGGGGCTCGAAATGGCGCGCGCCGGCAATCTCTGCGAGGATGTCGCCAACGCCTTCTACGGCGTCTTGAAGAAATACGGCATCACCAAGGACAATCGCACCGGCTACCCGATCGGCCTCTCCTATCCGCCGGACTGGGGCGAGCGCACCATGTCGCTGCGCCCGGGCGACAAGTCGGTGCTCGAGGAGAACATGACCTTCCACTTCATGACCGGCCTGTGGATGGAAGACTGGGGCTTCGAGATCACCGAGAGCCTCGTCATCAAGGAAGGCGGACCGGAGTGCCTCGCCAACGTGCCGCGCAAATTGTTCGTGAAGGGCTGATGATATGGCGATCAGTCCTTCCGCGATCGCAGCGGCCATATTGCAATTGCCGATGCATGTAATTTCTGCTTGGCTCAGAAACGGGTAATGACCGTGGCGCCGATGGACTGGAACCTGTCCATGGCCATCAGCGCTGCGGGTGCATCCGCGAGAGCAATCCGATCGCCCACCAGACGCGCCGGATCGAGCTTTCCGCTCGTGATCATATCCAACATCGCTCCGTATCGGTGCGCCTGCATTCCGTGCGAACCGAGCAACTCGATCTCCTGTCCGACAATCCTGGACATGGGAACGGCGGGAGCGGCGTGCTCGCCGAGCATCAAGCCCACCTGGATGTGCTTGCCCCGCGGCCGCAGGCAGAGGATTGAATTGTTCATGGTCGTGGGGTGACCGAGCGCGTCGAGCGAGACATGCGCGCCGCCGCGGGTAATGTCCCTGATAGCCTCGGGCACGTCGGCCTCCCGGCCGTCGATCACGGCGACCGCGCCGAGTGCGCGAGCCAGATCCAGCTTCGCCGGATTGAGATCCACGCCGATGACATTGGCGCCCGCTGCCGCGGCGATCATGACTGCGGACAGGCCAACGCCGCCGCAGCCATGAACGGCCACCCATTGGCCCGCGCTGACCTTGCCCTGGTCGATGACCGCCCGGAAGGACGTCGCGAACCGACATCCGAGGCTTGCCGCCGTGGCGAACTCCATGCTCTCGGGCAGCGCCACGAGGTTAAGGTCGGCCTGGTGAATAGCAACGTATTCGGCGAAAGACCCCCAGTGGGTGAAGCCCGGCTGTTCCTGGTGCAGGCATACCTGCTGATGTCCGGCGTTGCACTCGGAACAACTGCCGCAGCCACAAATGAACGGCACGGTGACCTTGTCGCCGACCCTCCATCTGGTCACGTCCTTGCCCACGGCCTCGATGACGCCAGCCAATTCATGACCCGGAACATGGGGCAGGGTGATGTCGCCGTCGTGTCCCATCCACCCATGCCAGTCGCTGCGGCAGACGCCCGTCGCCGCGACCCGCAGGACGACGCCATGCGGGTCGGGTGTCGGGTCCTCTACAGTGACCAGCTTGGGTTCTTCCCGGAATTTCTCGAACAGGACGGCTTTCATGGCAGGGCTTTTCGTTATGGATTTGGATTGAGGAGATCATAGCCTCCCGCTGAGAAATCACTGTGTCATTCGTGTCGAAATTCGATCAACTGAGGACAGGTGCTGCTCATTTGCACGCATGATATTTGGTTTTAACCTGTACCTAACTTTGAAGCCGTCAATGCCCCGATTCCTGCCATGCTGCAAGAGGACGGTGCGTGACCAATGCGACGCTACACAAACGGCTCGAGGTCAGCGAAACGCATGCTGGCGTTGCCTGAAACAGATCGAGAAATGCGGGATCATCGAGGGCCGCCAAGCCCTTCCAAACCGCCGCAAGTTCGGCTGGGCATGCTGGACCTGATTGCCTTTTGCCGCAAGAGCCTCTTCCTGAGCGGGGGGTGCGGCCTGCCTCAGGGGGAGGCATGTGGCCGGTAGAGCGCGCGAAAGCGGGCATAGCCGTCATCATAGATCGCTCGGTTCGACACATCGGGCCTGATCGTGACGCCGTGTCCGACAAAGGCCGTAACGCCCGCCCAATCATCGACGAGCCCGGCGCCCATGGCCGCGGTCCAGGCAACGCCGAGGCAAGAGCCTGGATGGCCGGTCAGGCATTGCGCGGGCTGCTGCAGCACATCGGCAACGATCTGCATCCAGACCCCGCTCTGCGCCCCGCCGTCGGAGACCAGGAAACGGGTGGTTTCAAGGCCCATGTCGTTGAGCACATCAACGTGATGTCTGAGCGCATAGGCATAGGATTCCAGGAGCGCCCGCCACAGATGGCCGATATCGTGGGACAGGGTGAGGCCCGAGATCAGCCCGCGCGCATCGGGATCGTGGATCGGCGTTTTCTCGCCCAGAAGATAGGGCAGGATCACCACGCCCTCCGCACCCGCCGGTCGATTTTCCGCCAGCCGGTCGAGATAGCGATAGGTTGATATGCCCTCGGCTTCGGCAGCTTGCTGTTCCTTGCCCGCAAAGGTGGCGATGAACCAGTTCAGCGCCGAGCCGCCGGTCGACATGCAGCCGTTCGGCATATAGAGGCCGGGGATCAGGTGGTAGTCGAGAAAAAGGCGGGGATCGGGGCGCACCTTGTCGGTTGCCGTCAGGATATCGACCGCGCCGCCGAATTTCAGAAGAACATCGCCGGCTTCCTGCACGCCCGCGCCGAAGGCTGAAGCCACCATATCGGCAGCACCGCCGACAACCGGCGTTCCCGCGCGAAGGCCGGTGAGGGTCGCGGCCTCCTCGCTGACGGTGCCGAGCACTTCATGCGAGGCGAACTTGGGCGGAATGGCGCCGGGCGGAAGGTGGGCCCAGCCTATCAGGTCGTCATCAAGTTCGCCGCGCGCGACATCGACGAAACCCGCTTCCAACGCCCAGTTCTGCTCCACGGCGCGTTTGCCGGTGAGCTTGAAGTTGATGAAATCATAGGAGCCGAACACCGTGGCAATGCGGGCAAAGACATCCGGCTCGTGGTTTTCGATCCAGCGCAGCTTGGCGGTCACAAGCTGCTGGTTGATGCCATTGCCGGCCTTGGCGATGAAGGCGGCCTCGTCGCGCTCCTGGCGCATGGCCTCGACCTCGCGCCCGGAGCGTCCGTCGCTTTGCTGAATGCTCGGTCGCAGCACGGTTCCGGCTTCATCCAGGAGCACCACGGCCGGCAACATGCCGGTGACGCCGACAGCACCGATAGCGGCCGGGTCGGTGCCTTCCAGCGCCAGCAGTTCGCGGGTGATCGCCTGGACGTTGTCCCACCACTCTGCCGGATTTTCCTCCGCCCAGCCATGATGCGGCGAGGTGAGCGTGACGGGTCTCGAGGCGACCCCCACGACCCGGTCAGGCAGTTCGATCAGAATGCCGATCGTGGATGTCGTCCCGATATCGAGACCGATCACATAAGCCATGCAAGCCTCCGGGCGCGGTCAGCGCAGGTTTGCGACCTTGTCCATGAAGCGGCTGACGCGGTCCTGGTCGACCGGATTCCAGGTGTCGCCATCGACCTTGAAATGCGTGCCGATGATGCAGCCGTCGGCAACCGACATGACGTCGGTCACATTGTCGATATTGACGCCGGTATTGGCAAAAACCGGCACGTCTTCGATCGTCTCACATACGGTTTTCAGGTCCGACTGGTCGGCGGGCTGACCGGTGATCGGGCCGGAGACCAGAATGGCATCGGCCATCGACGAAAAGACCGCGCTCTTGGCGCGCAGCGCGATCGGCCGCTGGTCGAGCGGATGCGCGAATTCGGCGTTGATGTTGAACAGCAGTTTCATGTCTTTTGCGCCGAGATTGGCGCGCAGCCGCGCGGGGGTGGCGCAATCGGGCGCCCAAACGCCCATGTCGGAAGCGAAAACGCCGGTGAAGATCTCGCGCACGAAGCTTGCGCCGGTCACCGCGCCGATCGCGACGCTGGCTTCCGGATCCCAGAGGTAGTTGACCCCGAAGGGCACCTTGAGTTCCGGTTTCAACGCCTGCACCACCGCGGTCATTGCGGAAATGCCCTCGACGGGGGCCTTCTTCACATAGGGGCGGTCGTTCTCATTGCCGAACATGATCGCGTCGACGCCGCCGGCCTGCAGTTTCTCGATATCGGCGAGGACATCAGCGATCAGCTTGTCGAGGCCGCCATCCTTGTCATATTGCGGAGAACCGGGCAGCGCGCCGATATGGGCCATGGCGATGACTGCCTTCTTCTTGGCGCCGAAGAACTCGAAAATCATTGAAGTACTCCATTTGAGAAAGCAGGCTGGCGGGCAGGGGCCGCAGGCTTGCGGTCAGGAT
This sequence comes from Martelella mediterranea DSM 17316, assembly GCF_002043005.1. Taxonomy (NCBI): domain Bacteria; kingdom Pseudomonadati; phylum Pseudomonadota; class Alphaproteobacteria; order Hyphomicrobiales; family Aurantimonadaceae; genus Martelella; species Martelella mediterranea. The sequence continues at coordinate 3,039,125 of NZ_CP020330.1, forward strand.
GCCATTTTGCGCGCGCGGCCGGCGATGCGGACTTCGACCTCGGCGGCCGCGAGTGCTTTTGCGAGGTCGGGCGGCGGCTCGACATCGGTGATCAGCACATCGAACTGTTCAAGGTCGGCGACATGGACCAGCGATATGCAGGAAAACTTGGAGGCGTCGCACAAAACGACTTTCCGCGTCGAGCGGCTCAGGAACACGCGCTTCATCTCGGCGTCGTCGAAGGAGTAGTCGTATATCCCCTGGGGGGTGAGGCCGGAAATTCCGATGAAGGCGATGTCGAACCAGAGCGCGCTGAAATCGGCGATTGCCGCAGGGCCGGAAATCGACATTTCGTCCCCGCGCATGCGCCCGCCCGGCAGATAGACCTCGGCCAGGCCCTCGCCGAGGAAGAAGGCGTTGCGCACCGAACTGGTGAAGATCTTGGTGTGTTGACGGTCCTGCAGCCTTCTGGCCAGCAGTAACGCTGTGGTGCCGACGTCGAGCGCGATGGTGCGCGCCCCGGCGCTAAGCGCCTCAGCTTCAGCGGCGATGGCCTGCTTGGCAAGCGCGTTCTTGACGGTCCTGAGCTGGAATGACGGTTCGCCGGGAAGGGTTGCCGGGGCGGCGGCAGGTTCCGCGCTCTGTTCGGAGCGCACGGCGCCTCCATGGGTGCGGGCAAGCTTGCCTTCCTTTTCCAGTTCGGCAAGATCGCGTCGGACCGTCATCTCGGAAACGCCGAGTTGCCCCGCGACATCGGAGACCGAGAGCGCCCCGATTTCGGCCAGAACATCAAGGATGCGCGCATGACGCACCTGCGCGAGAACCTTGGTTTTCTCTCCGGTCTTTTCTCCCTGGCCACCCTGCAAGACGGATCCTTTCGGCACGATTGAGGCTTCGAACAGGCAAAGCGTATTCTGACGCAAGCCGATCTAGACTGAACCTCATGACTACCAGCAGGTTCGAACAAATTCAAACATTATTTTCTCTTGTTGTGTATGTTTTTGTTGATATATGATCGAACCAACCAAAAAGGGGAACGAAAAATGACACACCCGGTCTTTCCGGAGCTTGAGGGCCGCAAGGCCGTGGTAACGGGCGGCGCCACCGGTATCGGGCGGGCCATCGTCGTGGCGCTGAGACGCCAGAAGGTCGATGTCGCGCTGTGCGATATCAATCCTGAAACGGCGGAGAAGACGGCAGCCGAAACCGGTTCCGTTGCCATCGCGATCGATGTACGCAAGCGGGCTTCCGTGGAAGCGGCATTCGCCGAGGCGGAAGAAAAGCTCGGCGGTTTCGACATGCTGTTTGCCAATGCCGGCGTCTCCTCCATGCAGCACGCGCTTGAGCTGACGGATGAGGAGTGGGATTTCAATTTCGACGTCAATACGCGCGGCATCTTCCTCACCAATCAGACCGCGGGCCGTCGTTTCAAGGCCAATGGCAGGGGCGTGATCGTCAACACCGCCTCGCTTGCCGCCAAGGTCGGCGCGCCGCTGCTGGCGCATTATTCGGCGAGCAAGTTCGCCGTTCTCGGCTGGACCCAGGCGCTGGCGCGCGAGCTTGCCGGCGACGGCATCCGCGTCAACGCGATCTGCCCGGGCTTCGTCAGAACCTCGATGCAGGAGCGCGAGGTCGAGTGGGAAGCCAGCCTGCGCGGCATGACGCCGGAAGAGGTGATCGCGGACTACGTCTCGCAGACCCCGCTTGGCCGGATCGAGACGCCCGAGGACGTCGCCGATGTGGCGATCTTCCTCGCCAGCAACTCCGCCCGCTTCATGACCGGGCAGGGCGTGAATGTGACTGGCGGCGTCTACATGACCTGAAGCCCGCGTTGCGGCAGGCACTGAACTGACGAGGCAAAAGCGGGAAGCGCAAAATGGCGGACATTATTTTCGACGGTATCGGCAAGCGCTATCCGGATGGGTATGCGGCAATTGCCAATCTCGATCTCCATATCAGGGACGGCGAGTTTCTGGTGCTTGTCGGGCCGTCCGGTTGCGGCAAGTCGACCGCGCTCAGGATGATTGCGGGCCTTGAGGACATTACCGACGGGCGGCTGATCATTGACGGCGTCATCGCCAACAATCTTGCGCCGCGCGATCGCGACATCGCCATGGTGTTTCAGTCCTATGCGCTTTATCCGCATCTGAATGTCGAGGAGAATATCGGCTTCGGTCTCAGGGTGCGCGGCGCGGACAAGCAGGTGCTGGCGAAGAAGGTGCGCGAGACGGCCGAACTTCTGGAGCTTTCCGAGCATCTGAAGCGCAAGCCCGGCCAGCTTTCGGGCGGTCAGCGGCAACGCGTTGCCATGGGCCGTGCGCTGGTGCGCGATCCCAAGGCCTTCCTGATGGACGAGCCGCTTTCCAACCTCGATGCCCGGCTGCGCGGCCAGATGCGCACCGAGATCGCGCGGTTGCAGAAGCTCACCGGCGTCACCACCGTCTATGTCACCCATGACCAGGTGGAGGCGATGACCATGGGAGACCGCGTCGCCGTCATGCGTCATGGCGTTCTCCAGCAACTCGATACGCCGCGCGCGCTTTACGACACGCCCGCCAACCTCTTCGTCGCGGGCTTTATCGGTGCGCCGTCGATGAATTTCATGGCGGCCGATCTTGTCGCGATCGAGGGCGGGATCGAAGCCCGCCTCGGACCGTTTGGCTTTGTCTTCGGGGCGGGCGATCTCGCCCGTCGACCGGGCCTCAACCGCTCGATCGGCGACCGCGTGATCCTCGGCATCCGTCCGGAAATGTTCACGCCGGTCGCAGCGTCCGAGAGCGCCGCCAATACGGTGACCGGCGAGGTCGTGTTCGTCGAGGATCTGGGGGCAACGCTTCTGGCCCATATCGACATCGGTCCCGCCGATGACAGCCTGCGCGAAATCGGCCATGACGGCGAGGGTGACGGCGCGCTGTCCGCGCCGCGCCTGCGCGTCGTTCTGGATGGCCAGATGCGCATTCGGGCCGGCGAGACCATCACGCTTGCCGTGGATGCCGGAAATATCCATGTCTTCAATGCGCAGACGGAAAAAGCGATCCGAGATTGAGCGGGTCACAAGGCCGGCGTGAGAACAGCGCCGGACCTTTCGTCTTGGAAAACGGCCAGCCTTTCAGCCGCGCTTGTCAGTGAATCCCCTTGGTCAGCCCCTGCACGAAATAGCGGTTCAGGAACAGGATCACGATCACGATCGGGATGGTGGAGAAGTGCGCCAGTGCGCCGAGCGTGCCCCAGGTGATGTCCTTGGTGCCATAGGCCGACAGCAGCGCCACGGAGAGCGGTTTTGATTCCAGCCGGGTCAGGAACATCGGGTAGAGAAAATCATTCCAGGAAAACATCAGGCAAAACAGCACGCAGGCAATAATTCCGGCCATCACGGCGGGCAGCGCCACCTTGAAGAAGGCGCCGAACTGGGTGCAGCCATCCGTCAGCGCGGCTTCCTCAAGTTCCGGCGGAAGCCCGCGGAAATAGGAAAACATAAGCCAGGTGACGAAGGCCGAGTTCAGCATCGAGTTGATCAGCACGACGGACATCCAGCTTCCCAGAAGCCCGATATCGCGCATCATCAGGTAAAACGGGATGAGGGCCGCCACCGACGGAATCATCCGGATCGCCATCAGGAAATAGGCGATGCCCATGGCATAGCGGCTTTTCGAACGCGCCAGCGCATAGCCCGCCGGAACGCCGAGCGCCAGCGACAGAATGACCGAGCCCGTGGCGATCAGCACGCTGGAGCGCAGCAGGCTCCAGACATCGAACAACCGAAAGATCGTGCGAAACTGGTCCAGCGTGGGCGAGAAGGCGAATGTCGGCGGTATAGAGAAGATCGCGCTTGAGGGCTTGTAGGCGGTGGTCGCCAGCCACAGGAAGGGCGCCAGAAAGAACGCCAGCATGATCAGAAGGAAGGCGCGGCGGCCGGTCTGAAGCCAATGGCGTGTGGTCATTTCCCGTTGGCCTTCCTGTCGGCATGCCGGATCATCATAACAAAGCCCGCGGCAATCAGGGCAATGATCAGCAGGGTAAGGTTGGCGATTGCCGAGGCCCTGCCGATATTGAAGAATTCCAGCCCCTGTTTGACCGCGTGCAGCATCAGCGTGTTGGTGGCATTGCCCGGCCCGCCGCCGGTTGCCACATAGACCGTGTCGAACACGCGGAAGGCATCGACGGTGCGCAGGATCAGCGCCAGGAGAATCGCCGGCAGCATCAGCGGGATCACGATGATCCTGAGTTTCTGAAACCCCGTTGCGCCATCGACGGAAGCTGCTTCCAGGATGTCTGAGGGTAGCGCCTTCAGGCCCGCCAGCAGGATCAGCGCCACCAGCGGCGTCCATTCCCAGACATCTATGAAAATCAGCGTGGCCAGGGCGGCGTGCTGGTCCGCCAGGAGGCCGCGCGGATCGGTCAGCCCCCATTGGGCGAGGAAATAGCCGATCATGCCATAGTCGGCGGCCAGAAGCCCCTTGAAGATCAGGCCGACGACCAGCGGTGTGATGGTCACGGGGATCAGGATCAGCGCTAGCGCCAGCCGGTTGAACCGGTCATCGCGCCATAGCGAAAGCGCCAGCGCAAAGCCGAGCAGAAGTTCGAAGAACACCGCGCCGACGGTGAAGATCGCGGTATTGATCAGGGCCTGTCGGCTTACCGGATCGGTGATGATTTCGATGTAATTGTCGAGGCCTGCGAATTTGGTCCGCTGCGGGCGGATCAGATTGTAGTCGTAAAGGCTGTACCAGATGCCCTGCGCCAAGGGCCAGATGCCGACAACCAGAACATAGGCGACGACCGGCACGGCCATGATGGCGAGAAAGAGTTTTCGTCTCGTGGCAAAGGCCATTCCCTTGGGCTCGATCAGCCCGGAGGGCAGGGGGTCTGCGATCGCACTCACGCGCGTAACCTCGATTTCAAGAAACATGCAAAAGCCGGACCGCGCGGCATGATGGCGCGCGGTCCGCAGAGCTCAGCGCAGGGCTCAGAACAGGTCTTCGGCCTGCGCCTGCGCGGCATCCAGCGCTTCCTTCGGATCGGCATCGCCGACCAGAACGGAATTGACCGCCGTGCCGAGGAAATCCTGGATCTGCGGATATTCCGGAATGCGCGGACGGTAGTCATAATTGCCGTTCTCGAAGGTTTCGGCAAGCACCGGCAGGAACGGGAATTTCGCCATCAGGTCGGGATCGGTCATCTCGCTCTTGCGCAGGAAGCTGCCGGCGCCGAGCATGTTGAATTCCTTGTGGATTTCAGGACTGGTCAGCCATTTGATGAAAGCCCAGGCGGCTTCCTGTTCCTCCGGGGAGACATCGGCGTTGATCGCCATGCCCCAGCCGCCAATGCCATAGCTCGGCGCCACATCGCCCGGATGCGGGGCGGTGGTGATGGCGACATCGTCGACGACCTTGGAGATTTCGGGATTGTAATAGCCCGGCGCGCCGACCGACCAGGTCTGCATCAGCGCCGCAACGCCCTGGCGGAAGCTTTCCTCGCGGCCGCCCCAGTCATAGCCGGCTGCTCCCGGAGGGGCCGCATTGCGGAACAGGTCGCGATAGACCTTCAGGCTTTCCACATTGGCATCCGAATTGAGCGTCGGCATGCCGTCCTCGCTCATGATCGAGCCGCCCATTTCGCTGTTATACTGCATCCAGTCCTGGGCGCTTGCCGGGCCCTTCTGGCCGTTGGCGACGAAGCCGTAGAGGCCGGCGGCAGGATCGGTCAGCTTTTCGGCGGCGGCGACGAATTCTTCCATCGTCTTCGGCGGTTCAAGCCCGGCCGCGTCAAGGCGGGTCTTGTTATAGGCCAGAACGTTGGCATAGCCGGCAAAGGGGAAGGCGATCTGCTGGCCTTCGTAATTGCCGAGACCCATCATCAGGTTGGGATAGATGTCATCGACGTCGATCTCGTCGGCATCGCGTTCGATCAGTTCGGAAAGCTCAACCGAATAGCCGTTTTCGGCATATTCACCCGCCCAGACGATGTCCATGGTGACGAGGTCGTAGCCTTCGGTATCGCCGATATAATCGGCGGTGGTCTTGGTCAGAAGCGAGCCGTAGTCGAGGATGTCGACCTTGACGGTTGCGCCCGTTTCCGCCTCGAATTTGGGCGCCAGTTCGGCGATCACCGGTGCGAACTGGTCGTTCTGCGAGGCGATGGTAAGCGTGATGCCGGAAAAAGGCTTGTCCTGCGCAAGGGCCGTCGAGCCCATCAGGCAGGCAAGCAGCCCGGCTGTCGCATATTTTGCGGCGTTTGCGTTTCTCATTCTGTTCCCCTTTATATCATGCATCCGTTGTTCTCATAAATGTCATGATCGATAAGCACTATACATCAAACAAAAACGCACTCAAGCGCACTTGACAAAAAAACAATTGAAGTAAAAAATCACAAAAAAGAACATAATCGCCCAAATTTCAGACAAAAGCGGCCGGTTTTGCCTGGAATTTGAGCAAACGCCTGATCGGGAACCAAATATGCAGCGCCTCACCGACAACCAGCCGTCGTTTTCCGGCGGGATCGAGCATCGACTCGAACAACTTGCCGCGCGTGCGGCCTGGGAGATGGGGTGTATCGAGGCCGAGGCACCGATATGGCTGAAGAAGCCACAGCGCGATGCGCATTATAATGTCGCCATCGTCGGCGGCGGGCTGAACGGCCTGTCCGCGGCCTTCGCGCTCAGACGCCGCGGGATTGAGGGCGTTCTCGTTATCGATCAGGCGGAGGCGGGGCGCGAGGGGCCTTGGATCACATCGGCGCGCATGAAGACGCTGCGCTCGCCGAAAACGCTGGCCGGCCCCGATTTCGGCATACCGAGCCTCAGCCCGCGCGCCTGGTACGAAACGGTCTATGGCGCGGAAGCCTTCGCGGGGCTGGAGAAGATCGACCGCGAGGATTGGATGCGCTACATGCTCTGGTTTCGCAAGGCGAGCGGCATCACGGTCCATAACCGGACGCGGCTGGAAGCCGTGGCAGAAGCCGAAGGCGGCGTGCGGCTGACGATCTCCGGCAATGAGGCGCTGCCCGGCGAAATCACCTGCCGCCGGCTGATCATGGCCAACGGCATGGATGGCTGCGGCGGGCCGTATGTGCCAGACGATGTCGCGGCCCTGCCGAAGGGATTCTGGACCCACAGCGCCGAAGAGACCGATGACAGCCACCTCAAGGGCAAGGATGTCATCGTGCTCGGCTCCGCCACATCCAGCTTCGACTGGGCGGTCACCGCGCTGGAAGCCGGCGCCCGGCGCGTCACAATGGTGGCGCGGGCAAAGGAACTGGCCTGCACCGAGGTGCTGGCCTGGACCAATTTCCCTGGCTATCTCGGCAGTTACGCCGAGCTGCCGGACGCGGAAAAATGGCGTTTCTCGCAGCACTATTATGATCTGAAGGTGCCGCCGACGCAGGATCAGTATGATCGCGCCACATCCTATGCCAATTTCGTCATGGAACTCGGCAGCGGCGTCACATCGCTCGTCATCGAGAGGGGCCGCATCCGCGCGGAGACGAAGAACGGCACGATCGAGGCCGATCATATTCTGCTTGGAACCGGTTATGGCGTCGATTTTTCCATGCGGCCGGAGCTTGCAGCACTTGAAGGGCGTTTTGCCCATTGGCGCGACCGTTTCACCCCGCCTGAAGGCGAAACGTGTCCGCCGGTCTTGCAGGCGCCGTATCTCGGGCGCACATTTGAATTGACCCCGATGGACGCGGAGCGGGACCGGTGGGTGTCGCGCATCCATATGTTCAATGGCGGCGCGGTGCCGAGCCTCGGTCCGATCAGCAACGGCATTACCGGGGTCAAATATGGCATTGCCCGCATCGCCGACGGCATGACGCGGGCTTTCTTCCTGGAGGATGCCGCGCATTTTCGGGAAGAGCTTGCGCATTATCGCGAGCAGCATTTCAATCCGCGCGACAGAATCTCGGCCTGACGGGCCTGGGAGGGCAATATGACCACACCACTGACACTCGATGCCGTTCTGGCAAAGGCCCAGACGCGCAGCTTCGAATTTCCCTATCTTCTGGCCAACCACGTACCGATGGTGCTGATTGCGCTCGACCGCCTCGGTGCCTCGCCTGAACGGCTCGACGAGTGGTACGAGACCTATCGCGACGCCCATGCCGTGCCGCTGATTGCCGCGCCCGTCGCGCCGATCAACCCTGGTAACTGGCAGGAAGCACTGGGCGATCGCGCCCGCGAGGCGGATTATCGCGGCTTTTTCGTCGGCGAGGTGCAGCGGCTCGGCATCGACAAGGCGATCCGCACCTATCTTCCAGCGATGACGCAGGGTGTCGCCGCAAGCGCCACCCACCCCTTGATGCGGCTTGCCTACGGCGTGTTGAAGAATGACGCCCGCGAAGTGGGCCACGCGCTCGGCTACTGGGCGGCCACCTATCTGCCGTTGCCCGGCCCCGGCAAGTTCGAGGCCGATACGGACGATCCGGCGGAAGTGCTCGCCGGCATCGCCGATATCGAGGGTATCCGTGACTACGAAACGGAAACCGATCTGCTCTGGCATAATATCCGCGCCGTCGGGGCGCTGCCGGGCTTTGCCCCGGTGATCGACCGGCTGCGCTTTCATGACAACACGGTGCGGCGGATGACCGAGGTCTCGCTCGTCGCCTTCTCCTTCACGCTCGATTTTTCGGCCCTTCATGCGGTGACCGGCATGCATTGGATGCGCCTTGTTGCGCCGCATGTGGATGAGGACAAGGTTGAGCCGCTCTACCGCGCCTTCTGGCAGGTGATCGCGTCGCTCATTCCCAAGATCGGGTTTCCGGTGTTCCCGTCGGCGGATGAGGTGCAGGACATGCGCGAACGCGACGCGCCCGAATGGCCGGAGATCAAGGCGGCGGCGATTGCGTCTTATGACGAACACGACGTCAGCCTGACCTTTTCCGCCTCCGAGGAGCAGAAAGCATGGGGTGGCGACAGACTCTACCGCGTCGCCGCCGCCCGCCGCCTTCGCCTGATCGACTGAGGAAAGCCCTTGCCCGCACAGATCGCCGTTGAAAATATCCGCAATGCGAAGGGTGAGCCCGTCACGCTCCTGATCGAGGACGGGCAGGTTGCCGGTCTCGTGCCCGCCGGAACGCTTGGTATTCCGGAGATGGCGGAGCGCGTCGATGGCGGCGGGAAGATGATCCTGCCGGGACTGGTCGATGGCCATATCCATCTCGACAAGACGCTGATTGGTCTCCCCTTCATTCCGCATATTCCCGGCGAGACCGTTGCCAAACGCATTGCCGCCGAGCGCAAGCTGCGTCGCACGGTGGCGCTTCCGGTGGCGGCGCGCGGCGGGGCGCTGATCGAGAAGATCGCAGCACTTGGGACGGTCGCCATCAGAAGCCATGTCGATATCGACACCGAGATCGGGCTGAAAGGTCTTGAGCAGGTACTGTCGCTCAGACAAAGCCATGGCCATCTGATCGACATCGAAATCGTCGCCTTTCCGCAATCGGGCATCATGCGCGATCCGGGCACGGCGGCCCTCCTGCACGAAGCGGTGGCGGCCGGCGCGGATCTCGTCGGCGGGCTGGACCCGGCGGGCATCGACGATGACGTCAATGGACATCTCGATGCGGTCTTTGCCGTTGCCGCAAAACACAATGTCGGCGTCGACCTGCATCTGCATGATGGCGGGGCGCTGGGTGCCTTCGAACTGCGCCAGATCGCCGAACGCACGATCGCGCTTTCGCTTCAGGGCCGGGTGGCGGTCAGCCACGCCTTCTGTCTTGGCGAACTGGATGACGCGGATTTCGGAAGGACGTCGGAGCTTCTGGCGCGTGCCGAAATCTCGATCATGACCAATGGGCCGGGTCCGGTTCCGATGCCGCCGGTCAAACGGCTTCAGGCGGCGGGCGTGCGCGTCTTTTGTGGCTCCGACAATATCCGCGATGCCTGGTCGCCCTTCGGCAATGGCGACCTGATCGAGCGCGCCGGCATCATCTGCGACCGGCAGGATTTTCGCGCCGATGATGATCTGGAGCGGGCCTTCGCGCTGGTAACCGAAGCCTCGGGCGCGGTGCTTGGTCGGGCGGAGCCGCTTTCTATAGGTGCGCCTGCCGATTTCATTCTGGTCGATTGCGGCAGCATCGCCGAAACGCTGGCCGAGCGCCCTGTGGCCCGCACGGTGTTCAAGGCAGGCCGCAAGATCGCCGAAGCCGGGCGGCTGGTGTGAGTTGATGACCGAAATCGATTTCCTGATCCGCAATGCCCGCCTCGCAGGACAAGAGACGGCGGTGGATATCGCCTTTGCCGGCAGCCGCATCGCAACCGTTGCAGGCGGCATTACCTGCGATGCGCCCTCCTTCGATGCCGGCAGCAGGCTCGCCACGCCCGGTCTGACCGAAACCCACATCCACCTCGACAAGGCCGGGATCATCGGCCGCTGCGCGCTGTGCGAGGGCACGCTTGCCGAGGCCGTGCGCGAAACCGCGAAGGCCAAGGCCGCTTTCACCGAAGAGGATGTCTACGCCCGCGCGGCAAAAGTGGTCGAGCAGGCCATCGCCCACGGCACGACGGTGATGCGCACCTTCGTGGAGATCGATCCGCGCGCGGGTTTTCGCTCGTTCGAGGCGATCAAGGCGATCCGGCGCGATTATGCCGATTCGATCGAGATCATCATCTGCGCCTTCGCCCAAGAGGGGGTGACGAACGATCCGGGCACGGAGGAGATGCTGGCCGAAGCGCTGGCCAACGGCGCCGATCAGGTCGGCGGCTGCCCCTATACCGATGCCGATCCGGCCACCCATGTGACAAAGATTTTCGATCTGGCCGAGCGCTTCGGCGTCAATGTCGATTTCCACGTCGATTTCGACCTGGAGCCGGAGGGCTCCAATCTCGGCGTGATCCTCGCCGAGACGAAGAGGCGCAGCTATCAGGGCCGTGTCTCTGTCGGCCATGTGACCAAGCTTTCAGCCTTTGCGCCGGAGGCATGCGCGGCGGCCTTCGCCGAACTTGCCGAAAACGGCATCGCGCTCACCGTGCTGCCGGCGACCGATCTCTATCTGAACGGGCGGGAATTCACCCATCTGGTGCCGCGGGGGGTGACGCCGGGCCACAGGCTGATCGCGGCAGGCGGCGTTGCAACGCTCTCGACCAACAATGTGTTGAACCCCTTCACGCCCTTCGGTGATGTCTCGCTGATGCGGATGGCCAACCTCTACGCCAATATCGCCCAGCTCGGCACGCCGGATGATCTTGCAGCTGTCTACGACATGATAAGCGGTCATGCGGAACGCCTGCTTGGGCGCGAGCCTTCGCGGGTTGCTGCGGGAGCGCCCGCCACCATCGTGCTGTTCGATGCCGAGACCCCTGCGGAAGCCGTGGCAACCATCGCGCCGGCGCTTTGCGGCTGGCGCAATGGTCGAAGGGCTTTCGAGCGACCCCGCCCACGGCTGTTCTGCACACCCGAAGGGCGTTGAGTTCCGAAGTCCGCCGCGCGGCACGGGAATTGCATGACAGTCTCTCGGGAGACCGTTTTGTACTTGTGAAAGGCTATTTGCATGATCACGGATCAGAACGGCACGATAGATGTTCGATTTTTACGCACGACCTTCCTTCTGTTAAGCGAACAGAATGTCTCGCGCGTTGCCGGAAAGCTCGGCCAGAGCCAGCCCTCGGTGAGCGCGGTTCTCAAGCGCGCGCGCCATGTCTTCGATGATCCGCTTCTGGTCAGGAGCGGGCAGGGCATGGCCGTCACCGAACGCGGCGAGGCAGTGCGCGCTTCGCTTTGCCGCATCCTTGCCGAACTCAGCGAAACCATCAGCCCCGAAGAGGCGTTCGACGCCGCCACCACGGCGTTTGCCATGCGCGTTTCGGCGATGAGCTGTTTCAACGGCTTTCTCATACCGCCGATTGCCGAGCGGCTGCGCAAGGAAGCGCCGATGGCCTCCATCGATTTCTTTGCACCCGCCGAGAGCGACGACCTGACCGAGCAGCTCAGTTCCGGCGCTTCCGACCTGCTTGTCGCCAACTGGCCGTCGCCGCATGAAAGCCTGCGCTCCAGCACGATCTTCGATTGCGAGACCGCCTGCATCGTCAATGCTGATCATCCGTTTGCAGGCGCCGAAGAAATGCCGATGGAGGACTATCTCTCCCTGCCGCATCTGTCGCTCGGCTCCGTCGTGCGTCCGGCCTTCAGTCCGATCGGCGGGCGGCTCAAGCAACTTGGCGTCAATCGCCGGGTGGCGCTTTCCGTGCCTGAATATGCGCTGGTGCCGCCTGTGATTGCCCGCACGGACCTGATCTTCACCACGGCGCGGCCCTATGCGGAGTTCGTGGTGGATCGCTATCCGGATTATGGTCTGCGCGTTGTCGGCGCGCCGCGTGAATTCGGCAATATGCGGCTATATCTCCTCTGGCACGAACGTGCGCACAAGAGCCCGGCGAACAGGTGGGTGCGCGATCTTATCCGCGATGTTTCAAGACGTTATGGCGCCGATCTGCAGGAGCGTCCGACTGCGGCCGGCATGGCGGGGCTGGCCGAGCTCGCGGCGGTATAAGCGCTGGCCTATACCACTTATAAGCCCAGGTGGAATTGTTGAATGTCAAACGGCATGACCATAATGTAGGCATAAAACGTAATTGCATAAAACTTAGTCCGGTTGTTCAGCCGTGCCCGAGCCCTGCCGCTCGTGCCGCCGGCGAAGCTTTGGCCGGACCACGGATGGAAGGAATTCGGAAATGCCGCTGAAATCGCACTGGTGGTGGGATCATACGACCAAGGACTTTACCGACATGGACATGTCGGAATTCGTCGCGATCCTGCCGGTGGCCGCCGTCGAGCAGCATGGCCCGCATCTTCCCGTTCGCGTCGATTCCGCCATCAATGCCGGCATCATCAACCGCGCCGTCGAGATCATGCCGGATGACATGAAGGTTCTGGTGCTGCCAATGCAGGCGGTCGGCAAATCGGTCGAGCATCTGGAATATCCCGGCACGCTGACACTGTCCTACGAGACTCTGGCTCGCCTCTGGTTCGAGATCGGCGAGAGCGTGGCGCGCGCCGGCTGCAGGAAGATCATCTTTGCCAACTCCCACGGCGGCCAGCCGCAGGTGATGGAGATCGTCTGCCGCGAACTCAGGATCAAATGCGGCATGTTCGCCGTCTCGTCCTGGGTGTCCGCCGGTGCCAGCCAGGCCGATCTTTACAGCGCGCACGAGCTGAAACACGGCATTCATGGCGGCGAATCCGAAACCTCGACCATGCTTCATCTCCATCCCGAGCTGGTCGACATGCAGTATGCCGATGACTTCCAGCCCATGTCCGTCGAGATGGAGCGCGGCAATCAGGTGCTGACGGCGGAAGGGCGGATCGGCTTTGGCTGGCAGACCCAGGACCTGCACCCCTCCGGCGCCTGCGGCAATGCGGCGGCAGCCGACGCCGAGCGCGGCAGGATCCATGTCGAGCGCTCGGCGCAAAGCCTTGTTGCGCTGGCTGAGGAGGTTCTCGCCTTCCCGATGGAACGGCTCACCCAGAAGACCATGTTCAAGGGCTGATCGCTTGCTGGCACGAAACCCGACATCCGCGATCTCAAGGAGCATCGAGCGCCTCACCCTGAAAGACGGTGTTGCTCTGGCGGCGGATGTCTACCGGCCGGCGGGCGAGGGGCCGTGGCCCGTCCTTTTGATGCGCCAGCCCTATGGCAAGCAGATCGCCTCCACCGTCGTTCTCGCACACCCCTCCTGGTATGCCCGCCACGGCTATGTCGTTGTGGTGCAGGATGTGCGCGGCATGGGCGCGTCTGAAGGCGATTTCGACTGCCTGCGTCAGGAATTGAGCGATGGCGCGGAAACGGTGGCGTGGGCGAGGGGTCTTGATGGCGCGAACGGAAAGATCGGGCTTTACGGCTTTTCCTATCAGGCGATCACGCAGTATCTGGCGCTTGCCGGCGGCGCGGAGGTGGATGCCATGGCACCGGCCATGGGCTCTTTCGCGCCTGATAGGGATTGGGCCTATGAGGGCGGTGCATTGCGCTATGCCGGCATGGTCGGCTGGGCGCAGCAGATGGCCTTGCTCAAGGCTCTCCATGATGGCGATCGCGAGACCCATACCGAACTTTCCGCCCTCAAGGGCCTCCCGGAGACGGCCCGCTACCTCACCGAACGCCCGGCGCTTTCGCACCTGAAGCGCTGGATCGACAATGCCGAAAGCGATTGGGATCAGGTCTCCCCGGAACGCCTGCTGAAGGACGTTTCGCTGGATATCCCGGTGCTGCACACCGGCGGCTGGTATGATTTCATGCTGGAGGGCACGCTTGCCGCCGACCGGGCCTTTCGCAAGGCCTCGCCGGAGACCGCGCATCTCGTCATCGGCCCGTGGGCGCATATGCCATGGAATGGCGCAAGCGGCCAATCGCGCATGCCGGAAGCGGAGACCTATTCCGTTGATCGCGCCAATATCGCCTTCTTCGATTTCTACCTGAAGAATCGGGGCAATCCGCCGCCGGCTCTCACGCTGTTCGATATGGGGGAGCGTCGCTGGAGGACGTTCGACCACTGGCCGGAGACCCTGGAGAAACCGCTGGCGCTCGCTTCCGGCGGGCTTGCCGCGACGCTTGCGAATGATGGCCGGCTTGCCGACACGCTGGAGGACGATGCGGATGGCGAGGATGTTCTCGTCAGTGATCCCTTCCGCCCGGCGCCGCTTGTCGGCGGTCATATGGGCGAACCGTCAGGCTTCGCCGATCGGGTGGCGAGCGACGACCGTTCCGACGTCGCCGTCTATACCACAGCGCCCTTTGCGCAGGACTTCACCCTTTGCGGGCCCGTCAGGGCCGACCTCGCCATCGCTACTGAAGCGCCGGTCTTCGATCTCGTTGCAACACTCTCTCTGGTCACCCCCACCGGACGCGTAAATGTGATCCAGACCGGCATAACCCGGACAAAAAACACGGGTGCGCCGGTGAGCGTCGGCCTCAGAGCGGCTTATGTCACAGTACCGGCGGGCTTTAGCCTCCGCCTGTCGCTGCAGGCCGCCGCCTGGCCCGCCTTTTCTCTCCACGCACAGGACCCGGCATCTGCCGACGGGATGGAGCCGCTGACGCTGGCGATCCGTCACGCGGCCAGCCGTCTTGTGCTTTCCGTTCTGAAAGAGGACACCGTCAATGGCGCCTAAGCCCTATCTCACCCTCGACAATGTGTCGGCGACCTACGGGGATACTACCGCCGTTTCCGGCCTCACGATCGAAGTGCCCAAGGGCGAGCTTCTGTCGCTGCTCGGCCCGTCCGGTTGCGGCAAGACGACGACGCTGCGCATGATTGCGGGCTTCGTCGAACCCTCCGGCGGTCGCATCATCCTCAACGACAAGGACATCAGCCACCAGCCGGTGCATAAGCGCAATATCGGCGTCGTGTTCCAGTCCTATGCGCTGTTTCCGCATCTGACCGTGATCGACAATGTCGGTTTCGGCCTCAGGATGCGCAATGCCTCGCGCGCCGAGTGGCGGGAGCGGGCGGCGAAAACTCTGGAAACCGTCGGCCTCAGCCCCTATGCCGATCGCTATCCCGGCCAGCTTTCCGGCGGCCAGCAGCAGCGCGTCGCCCTTGCCCGCGCGCTGGTGATCGAGCCGGATGTGCTGCTTCTGGATGAACCGCTCTCCAATCTCGACGCCAACCTCAGGGCCGATATGCGCAACGAGATCCGCTCGCTGCAGCAGCGCCTCGGCATCACCACCATTTTCGTCACCCACGACCAATCCGAAGCGCTTTCGATGTCGGACCGGGTGGCGGTGATGAGCAAGGGCGTGATGAGCGAGATCGGCACGCCGCTTGCCCTTTGCGATCAGCCCAGAAGCCCGTTTACCGCAACCTTCCTCGGCCACCGCACGGTGATCGACGGCAAGGTGGAAAACGGTATGTTTTCCGCCCCCGGCATCACCTGCGCCGGTGCGCCGGAAAAGGCCACCAAACTGGTGCTGCGCGCCTCGCGCCTGCGCTTCGGCGAAGGAAATTCCCCGCTTTCGGTTTCAGGAACGCTCGTCAACGCAGCCTATCTTGGCGAGACCTATGAGGCCGATATCCAGGCCGCCTGCGGCATGATCCGGCTTGTCGTTCCCTCCGACACGCCGCCGCCGCCGGTGGGAACAGCATGCCAGGTCACCGCCGAACCGGGCGGGACCACCTTTATCTGACAAAAACATAAAACCAGGAGAACAGCTGACATGAACATCAAGAGACGTTCCTTCAACAAACTCATTCTGGGCGGGGCCGCCTCGCTTGCCGCTCCCTATTCCTTCGTCCGGGCCCAGACGCCGGACCCGAAGCCGGGTGATGAGCTCGTCGTCGGCATCTGGGGCGGCACCCAGGAAAAGATCGTCAAGGAGTATATCGAGCCGGTGCTGGTCGACAAATACGGCTGCAAGATCTCCTACGTGCTGGGCGGCACCGTCGAGCGCCGCGCCCGCGCCTATGCCGAACGCGGCCGTCCGAGCTTCGACGTCCTCTACCTCAACATTTTCGAAAGCCGTCAGGCCGTGAAGGATGGCGTCACCCAGCCGGCGACCGATGCCGTTGAAAACGCCCAGTATCTCTACCCGATCGCCAAGAAGGGCGGTTACGGCGTTGCCATCAATCCCTGCACCATCGTCTACAACAAGACCAAGGCATCCGCCCCGATCACGTCCTGGAAGGACATGTGGAAGCCGGAATGGCAGGGCCGCATCGCCTGGCCGAACGGCCTCGGCGCCGAAGGCATTTCCGCGCTGATGATGTCGACGCTTTCCTGGTTCGGCGACCAGACCAAGATGGCGCCGGAAGGCTTCGACAAGGTCAAGGAACTGAAGCCGTTTGCCGCCATCCAGGGCAGTCAGGCGCAGCTTTTCGACATGTTCGACCAGGACATCGCCGATCTTTCGGTCGAATTCGGCAGCTTCTGCGAAAAATACATCGAGGAACGCAATCCCGATTTCGCCCTTGCCGATCCGGAAGAAGGCAAGGCGCTGGCCATGAACGTTGCCTGCATCACCGAGGGCACCAGGAACCAGAAGCTTGCGGAAGAATGGGTCAACCTGCACCTGTCGCCGGAAGTCATGCTCGCCTATGCCAAGGAGATCTACTATTCGCCGACCGTCGACAATGTCGATATCCCGGCCGACCTCCAGAGCAAGCTGATCATGCCGGATGAAATCGACACGCTGGTCGACTTCGACTGGGACTACATCAATGCCAACCGCAACAAATGGCAGTCCATCTACGACCGGGAGATCGCCGGATGAGGAAATGGCTTGGACCGGCGCTTTCAGCGCCGGTCACCATCTGGCTCCTGATCGCTTTTGCCGCACCGCTGGTCGCGGTGATATTCCTGTCGCTGCATGAATATTCCGATCCGTTCGGACCGCTGATCCAGTCGCCCTCGCTGCAGCAATTCATCGATATTGCCACCGACGGTTTCTACTATCGGGTGGTTTTCGAGACGATCTGGCTTTCGCTCGCCGTGACCATTGCCTCAGCGCTGCTCGGTTATCCCGTGGCCTACTGGCTGTCGCGCATGCCCGGCAAATACCGCGCCTTTGCCTTTGCCATCGTTCTCATTCCGCTTCTGACCAATGTGGTCGTGCGCTCGCTCGGCATTATTCTGCTGCTGTCGCCGGAAGGGCTTATCAACATCGTAACCGGCTGGTTCGGCATTCCCCCCGTCAAGACCATGCTGTTCAATCATGGCGCGGTGATCGTGGCGCTCACCCAGGTATACATGCCCTTCATGGTGCTGGCGCTCTACGACAATCTGCAGAACACATCGCCGCGCGTGCACGAGGCGGCTGAAAGTCTCGGCGCCTCGCCCGCGATCCGCTTCCTCACGGTTGATCTTCCGTTGTCCCTGCCGGGGCTGAAATCCGGCACGATCGTGGTCTTCCTGCTGTCGTCGACCTCCTATGTCTCGGCCACGATGCTGGGCGGCAAGAAGGTCTGGACCACCGGCATGCTGGTGCTGCAGGAGGCCATGCACAACCTCAACACCTCGCTTGCCGCAGCTTTGGCGCTGGTGATGACGGTGACCGGCCTGCTTTTCGCCGTGCTGGCAACGCTCGCGCTCAACCGGCTGATGACCTGGCGGTACGGCGGCAAGAGCCGGCCGATCGCGCTGCCGCGCTTTGTCGAGCCGGTCGTCAATTTCACCGGGCCCATCGTCTCCTGGCTGCTGTTTGCCGCCGCCGTGATCCTGCTTCTGCTGCCGCTCGGCCTCGTCTTCGTGCAGAGCTTCAATGATGTGGAACTGGCAACCGCCGCAGGCTTCCGCGGTTTCACGCTGCGCTGGTATCACGAGGTTTTTGTTTCCGGCTACTACACGGATTCCTTCATCGTCTCGGTCAAGGTGGCGCTCGCGGCGCTTGCCGTATCACTGATCATCGCCGTGCCGGCGGCCTTCGCGCTGGCGCGTTTCCCCTTCCGGGGCCGCTCGGCGCTGCTCGCCTTCTGGCTGCTGCCGTTGACGCTGCCGCATGTGGCGCTCGGCGTCGGCATGCTGAAGCTGTTGCAGATCTATGTGGCCGTGCCGCCCTTCATCGGTCTGGTGGCGATCCATGTGGTGGTCATCCTGCCCTTTGCCATCACGCTTCTGACGGCATCGGTGATCGGGCTGGACGAGGCGCAGGAAGAGGCCGCCGCCAGCCTCGGGGCGAACGCCTGGAAGCGCTTCCTGCTGGTAATCGTTCCGGGGCTGGCGCCCGGCCTGTTCGCCACCTCGATCGTCGGCTTTCTGCTGAGCTTCGACGAGGTGACGGTCACGAGCTTCCTCACCACCGCCCGCCTGACGACGCTGCCGGTGCGCCTCTACGCCGAAGCCTCGTTCGAGCTGAGGCCAACGGCGCATGCGCTGTCCTCCGTACTGATCCTGCTGACGGTTGCGCTGCTTGCCATCGTCGGCCGCTTCGTCCGGCTGGACAGGCTCTACGCACGTTAGACACGAGCATCGGGCGGTCAGTCATGATCGGCCGATGCTTCAAACTCACCGGTCGGTTTCGGTCGGCCGGTCAGTCGGCCATCTCCCGCATCACCGTCCTGATATTCTCCACGAATACGCTGGCAATCGCGGAGATGTTGCGGCGGCCGCCGATCAGCATCAATTGCTGGGTATCGGACTGGAACTCCCGGACCGGCACATAGACGAGGCGGCCCATGCGGCTTTCGAATGCGATATCGAAGGGCGTCAGGAAGGTGAGGTAACCTTCGCTCATCGCCAGATGCCGCATCATCTCGATCGAGTTGGCCTCGACCGCAAACGATATCTGCAGGTTGGAGCGCGCAAACACCTGTTCGATATGGGGTCGGATCGCCGTGGTCTGGTCCGCGCCGGCGACCGGATAGCCGACGCATTCGGAAAGGCGCACGCTGGTGGAGCGCGCCAGCGGATGATCGGGCGCCACCGCGATCCCGAGCCGGCCGATCGCGATCTCCAGAACGCTGATATCCGCATCCGAGGGAAAATCGAAGCCGAGGCCCATATCCGCCTCGCCGGCGCGCACCGCATTGCGGATATCGTCACCGGTGGTCATCAGTATCATACGCACGCTGACGCCGGGATTGGCGCGCTGGAACCGGCCGACGGCGCGCGGCAGGAGATTGGCGGCCAGCCCGCTCATCAGCGCGATCGTCACAACGCCGCGGCGCAGGCCTTTCAAGTCCTCCATCATCGCTTCGGCGCGGTTCATGCCCTTCAGCGTCTCGCGCACATGGCCAATGAGAATTTCGCCCGCCGCCGTCAGTGTCAGACGCCGCCGGCTGCGGTCGAAAAGCTGGGTGTCGAGCGCCTCTTCGAGGGCGGCGATCTGGCGGGAGATGGCCGACGCCGAAACATTCAGCCGCTCAGCCGTCTTGCGCACGGAGCCGGTGCGGGCAACTTCGTCGAGATAATTGAGCAGTCGGCCATGCAGCATGGCATTTTCCTTTGTTGCCTTAGAGGCAACATCATATGCAAAAATAAATGCTTTTAAAGTGACAAAAACTGACACAACATGGTCTCAGTGCTGAAGGCACTTGTGGCGACCGTAAAGCGTTTTTCCCCAGCAAAGCGGTGGTTTCAGCCTTCGGTTCCGGCATGAGCGGTCCATTAAGGTCTCCCACCACCTTGAAATGCTCCGCGCCGCTCATGCCGGCCCCTATCTTCAGAAAAGAACTCCAGAGGGTTCCATGCTCACCTATGCGTTCGAACAGGTTGAAAAGGCCGAGGTCTTCAAGATCGCGCCAACCGACACCAATTATTTCGCGATCCTCTTCGATCCGGAGAAGGACGGGATCGACAACATCTTCGTCATCGAGATCTTCACCGTCGGCGGCGCGACGCCCCCGAACGAGCACAGCCATGCCCATGAATTCTTCTATGTGATCGAAGGGGAGGGCATGGCCTCCAGCGATGGCGAGGAAATGCCGATCAGGAAGGGCGACGCGCTGATGCTGCGTCCGGGCTCCGAGCATGTCGTCAGGAATACCGGCTCCTCCAAGCTTTATACGCTGACGGTGATGACGCCGAACCAGGACTTTGCCGAGCTGATCCGTTCCGGCGAGCGCGTGTCGCTCGACGAGGAAGACCTGAAGGTGCTCACCGGGAAGGCGGCCTGATGCAGGAAGACGCCGATGCCCTGCCGCTCGGCCCCTCGCGGCTGAACCGCTGGCAGGTTTCCGCGGGCCGGGTGGACATGATCCGGCCCCAGCCCGCGCCGCGACCGCTTGTCGTGAAGGACGGCGACCGCGAGGTCGTTCTCGATCTCAACCGCACGGCCATCGTGATCATCGACATGCAGAATGACTTCTGCCATCCCGAAGGCTGGCTTGCCGGCATCGGGGTCGATGTGACGCCGGCGCGCAGGCCGATCGCGTCACTCAACCGGCTTCTGCCAGGCCTGCGTGAAGCCGAAGTTCCGGTCGTCTGGCTCAACTGGGGCAACCGCCCGGACAAGGCCAACCTGCCGCCGTCAACGCTCCATGTCTACAAGCCGACGGGCAGGGAAACCGGGATCGGCGATCCATTGCCCAATGGGGCCAATGTGCTGGAAAAGGACAGTTGGGCAGCCGCCGTCGTCGACGAACTGGAAATCGCCGAAACCGATATCGCGGTCGACAAGTTCCGCATGTCCGGCTTTCAGGACACCGAACTCGACAGCATATTGCGCAATCTCGGCGTGACGACCGTGCTGTTTGCCGGGGTAAACGCCGACCAGTGCGTTCTGTGCACGCTTCAGGACGCCAGTTTTCTCGGCTATGACTGTCTGCTGGTGGAGGATTGCGCGGCGACCACATCGCCGCAATTCTGCATGGATGCGACCCTTTACAACACCCGCCAGTGCTTCGGCTTTGTCTGTTCCTCGGACGATATCGTCGCCGGCCTTTCGCGAGTTCGCGCATGACACAGCAAGACAAGGATGCGGCGGTTCAGCCGGTCAATCTTTCGGACGTTCTGGAGGAGGTCACCAAACTCTGTGATCTTTATGAAAAGGCGCTGATGGAAAACGATCTCGATACGCTGGATGCGCTGTTCTGGGAAAGCGAGCAGACGTTGCGCTATGGCGTCGGCGAGAATCTCTATGGCATTGCCGAAATCCGCGAGTTCCGCAAAGGCAGGTCGGGCGGCTCGCCTCAGCGTGAGGTCATTCGCCGCCAGATTACCACCTTCGGCAGGGACTGCGCGGTCTGCGATCTCGAATTCCAGCGGCCGGGTGCCGCCGTTCGGGGGCGGCAAAGCCAGACATGGATTCGCACTGCTTCCGGCTGGAAGGTTGCCGCCGCCCATGTATCGCTGATGGGCAATTCCCATTGAGGCCGTTTGCCGGGCAGCATCCCTGAATTTCGGGCGTGCGCTTCGCGTTGCGTTTTCAGCGCGGCGCGTGCATGCTCCAGCCACTGTTCCTCCATTATCGGACAAGCTTCATGACGCAGTCCATCGGTCCCTTTGTCGAACGTTTTGAACCTCCGGTCACCGCGGAGACGCCAGCTACAGATCTGCTTTCGGGGCTCACCGTCGCGGTCAAGGACAATTTCGACATCGCGGGCACTGTCACCGGCGGCGGCAACCCCGAATGGGCGGAAGATCAGACTCCCGCCGCGCATCATGCGGCGGCGGTGCAGACCCTTCTCGAAAATGGCGCGGCCCTTGTCGGCAAGGTTCATATGGATGAACTCGCCTATAGCCTGATGGGGATGAATGCCCGGTTCGGCACGCCGGAAAACCCGGCCGCGCCCTCGCGCGTCCCGGGCGGCTCATCCTCGGGCTCGGCCTCTGCGGTCGCATCGGGGCTGGCCGATATCGGGCTTGGCTCCGATACAGGCGGGTCGGTGCGGCTTCCGGCCTCCTTCTGCGGGCTTTTCGGCTGGCGGCCGACCCATGGGCTTGTGTCGGGCGAGGGGCTCTTGCCGCTCGCAGAAAGCTACGACGTGC
This sequence comes from Martelella mediterranea DSM 17316, assembly GCF_002043005.1. Taxonomy (NCBI): domain Bacteria; kingdom Pseudomonadati; phylum Pseudomonadota; class Alphaproteobacteria; order Hyphomicrobiales; family Aurantimonadaceae; genus Martelella; species Martelella mediterranea. Next base: position 3,061,456 of record NZ_CP020330.1, read on the forward strand.
CGGGCTTTCTGACCCGCGAACTGGAAACGCTGTCCCTCCTCGGTGAAATCTTTGCCGATGGGCAAAGCGCCGATGAGGATGTCCGGCTGGTTTATCCCGCCGATGTCTGGCGGCTGTGCGAGGATGCGGCGGCGGCGGCCCTGAAATCGGCGCTGCCGAAGGGCGATCGCAACGACAGCCCGCTGCTTCCGGGCGGCGACCTGAAGGAATTACTGCCGGTTTTCCGCACTCATCAGGGCTATGAGGTGTGGCAGCATTTCGGGTCCTGGATCGAAAAGCGCGAGCCGGAATTCGGCCCCGGTATCCGCGAGCGCTTCGCGATGGCGGCAAAAATTACGCCGGAGGAATTCGAGGCGGCGAAGAAAAAGCGCGCCGCGTTTCGCGCACATCTGGGCAGGGTGTTGTCGCCGGGCATCATCATGGTCTACCCGACGTCACCGGGACCCGCGCCGCTTCTTACCGATGGCAATGACATCATCGAGACCTTCCGCAGTCGCGCGCTTTCGATGCTGGCGATCGCCGGCCATGGCGGCCTGCCGCAAGTGTCCATTCCGCTTGCGGCAAGCCAGGGCTCGCCGCTTGGGCTTTCGCTGGTCGCGGCACCCGGCAGCGACAGGCTGTTGATCGAAACGGCGAAACGCTTCATCTGAGGGCATCATGCTTCATACCGCGAAAGGCTTTGACGGGGCGTTTTCCGCACCCCACGCTGCGGCAGCCCTGGCAGGCCGCGACATCTTGCGCTCCGGCGGCACTGCGATCGAGGCCATGGTCTCCGCGGCGGCCACGATTGCCGTCACCTATCCTCATATGAACGGCATTGGCGGCGACGGCTTCTGGTTGATCCACCGATCCGGCCACAAGGTAACAGGCATTTCCGCATGCGGGCAGGCAGCCCGCCTGGCAACGCCGGAATGGTATGGAACGCGCGGTTTCGCCGACGCGATGCCGACGCGCGGAGCCCTTGCCGCCCTTACGGTTCCGGGTACGGTTGGCGGCTGGGAAAAGGCGCTGTCTTTGGTGCCGGAAGAAAAGCGCCTGCCGCTCGAAACGCTTCTTTCTTCGGCGATCGGTTATGCCGAAAACGGCATTGCGGTGACCGGTAACCAGTCTTTGTGCACGGCTGAAAAACTTGAAGGCCTGCGCGATGTTGAGGGCTTTGCCGGAACATTCCTTATCGATGGCGAGGTGCCCAGGGCCGGGGCGCGACTTTGCCAGAAGCCGCTGGCGGCGACTTTGCGGGCGCTCGCAGCGGAAGGATTGTCTTCCTACTATTCCGGTGAACTCGCCCGCACCCATACGGCCTTCCTTGAGGAGAACGGCTCGCCGCTGCGCTTCCGGGATTTCACTGCCTATCAGGCGAGCATGGTCGACCCGCTTCATGTCGAGACCGCGCATGGAAGGCTGATGAACATGACCCCGCCGACCCAGGGGGTCGCCTCGCTGATGATCCTGGCCTTGTTTGATCGGCTCGGCGTCGGAGAGGCCGAAGGATTTGATCACCTCCATGGCTTGGTCGAAGCCACGAAACAGGCCTTCATCATCCGCAATGCCGGGCTCGGCGATCCGGATTTCATGGCCGAACCCGCCCAAGCCTGGCTTGCCGATGATCGTCTCGATGCGCTTGCCGCGAAAATCGACATGAAGACGGCCTTGCCATGGCCCTATGAGCCTGCCGATGGCGATACGATCTGGATGGGAGCGGCGGATCGCTACGGCAATGTCGTCTCCTTTATCCAGAGCGTCTACTGGGAATTCGGCTCCGGCCTCACCTGTCCCGAGACCGGGGTTTTCTTCCAGAACCGCGGCGCCGGCTTCTCGCTTTCGCCCGGCCCCAACCAGCTTGCGCCTGGAAAACGTCCGTTCCATACGCTCAACCCCGCGCTTGCGCATCTGAAGGATGGCCGCGTGATGGCCTATGGTACGATGGGCGGGGAGGGCCAGCCGCAGACACAGGCCGCTCTGTTTTCGCGCCACGTGCAGTTCGGCCAGGATTTGCAGGCCGCCATTACCGCGCCGCGCTGGTTGCTCGGCCGCACCTGGGGGGAGGAGACCACGACGCTGAAGCTTGAGGATCGGTTTGATCCGGCACTCGTGACGGCGCTGAAAGAGGCCGGCCACGAGGTCGAGATGCTGCCCGCCTACAGCGATGCCGCCGGTCACGCAGGCGCAGTCGTGCTGCACGACAACGGGTTGATGGAAGCCGCAACTGATCCGCGCGCGGATGGTCTGGCGCTTGTGGACTGATGTCTCTCAGGCCGGATAATGCGTCCTGAGAAAACCGTCGATGAAATCCGAGGCCTTTTCCTCCAGCAGCGGGAAGCCGAGTTTTCGGGCTGCTTCGGCTGCAAAACAGGCGGGAAAATTCTGCGGCCCGTAGACCGGCGGATCGGTGCGGTCGATCAGCGACAAGATGTCGTCTCCTGCCCGTTCTGCAAGCGCTGAAAGCAGCGCCTCGACGGTCAGCGGCACGCCGGGCATCACCAGCGCCCGCGCATAAGCGGGGATCCGGCCCTCGATATTTGCCGCGTGGATGAGCTGGGCAACCGCCGTTTCCGGCGAGGCCAGCCAATGGCGCACATCGTCTGAGGCGGGCAGAAGCGCGCGGCGCCCTTCCAGCGGTTCGCGGATGATGTTGGAAAAGAAGCCGGAATTACCGTGGGTGGCTTCGCCGGGCCTCACTGCAATTGTCGGCAGGCGCAGGCAGATGCCGTCGACAAAGCCCATGCGCGAATAATCGGCGATGATTGCCTCGCTCATCAGCTTCTGCGTGCCGTAGGAACTGTCCGGCCGGGGCGTGGACGCATCATAGATCAGTGCTGGAAAAGGTGCGCCATAGACGCCGATTGACGAAGCATGAACGAGGCGCGGACAATAGTCGTCGCCTGAAAGCCGGATCGCCTCGACGGTTGTCCGCACCGTATCGAAATTGATGTGATAGCCGATGGCGAAATTGCTGTCGGCCTGGCCCATGGCCGTCGCGGCCACGTGGAAGATCACATCCGGCCGGGACGCCACGACACGGTTGATCGTTTCGAAATCCGCCGCATCCCCCGTCACCCATTGCGTGTCGGTGCCACCGATATCGCTCTTGCGGATGTCGGAGAGGATGAGAGCATCAATGCTTTTCCTGCCAAGCCTGCCCCTTGCAATCAGCGTCCGGGCAAGATTGGCGCCGATCATGCCGGAAGCGCCGATGATGGCGACGGAGGTCATGGCCGCTCTCCTTGCTCCTACACCTTCACGCGTGGATAAAGGCCTATCTCGCGCGTTGTCGCCTTGTCGTACATCTGGTCGAGATAAGGCCGAACTTCGGCTGCGCCCCTGCTCATTTCCGGGCAATGGTCGCGTTCGAACCTGGCGGCCGCTTCGGCGATTTCGCCACGCAGATCGTTCTCGTTTACCCTTGTGAGTTTGCGGTCTTCCATCACCAGGTTTCCGCCGACGATCGAATGGGTAACGACATCGGAATTGACCGAAAAGGCAATCTTCTTGATCGGGTCATGCAGCGGCATGAAGCCCCAGTCCGTCCTGTCCATCAGGATGATGTCGGCAAGCATGCCTTCTTCCAGCGTGCCGACCTCCTTTTCCATCAGGCTGGAGCGCGCGGCAGACGTGGTCGCCATGTCGTAGACCTCATGCGCCGAGATCCAGTCATTGTAGTCGAAACTGCCGATCTTGTGCAGGCCGGCGGCTGCCTTGAAGGCGACGAAGATGTCGGCGGTATCGGCAGAGGCCACGCCGTCGCAGCCGAGCGCGACATTGACGCCGGCATTCATCATCCGCCGCACCGGTGAAACGCCGGAGCCGAGTTTCAGATTGGCGAGCGGGTTGTGCGTCGTCGAGCAGTTGGCCGCGCCCATCATTGCAATGTCTTCGTCGGTCAGCCAGATCGCATGGTTCATGGTCAGCCGATGGGTCATCAGGCCCATGTCCTTCAGGAATTGCACCAGCGTGCGGCCATATTTCTCCTCGCCGGTCACGGCCTGGGTCTTGGTTTCCAGAACGTGGCAGTGGACCGGCAGATCGCGCGCTTGCGAAAGGTCCGCGCATTCCTGCAAAAGCCTTTTCGAGCAACGCTGCGGGCCGCAGGGGCCGAGGATGATGCGGATATTGTCCTTGCCGTGCCATTTACCGGAAAGCTCCTCGAACAGCGCGATCTGCTCCTTCCAGTCGGGCGCGGGCATGGCATCGAGCCGTGCCTTCATTTCGGCGGGCATGAGATCGCCCATGAAGGGCAGGCTGTTGCAATAGCTTTCATCCCACATCGAGGCGGTGATCCAGCCGCGCAGCCCCACATCGCGGAAAGCGCTCGCCGTCGCGTCAACGGCTTCCGGCGTGCCGGAAATGTTGATCACATCGTCCTGCAGCGTGGTGACGCCGGAGCGCAGCGAAATGATCGCGACCAGCATGGCTCTGAGATAATGCTCGCGCCAGGTCATCGCCGGCGACCCCAAGGGCGGGTAGACCTCCGAAAGCCAGATTTCCAGCGGTAAATTGTCATACCGGCCCATCTCGAAGCCTTCATTGGAATGCATATGGGCATCGATGAAGCCGGGCATGACCAGCTTGTCAGAGGCATCGATCACCTGAAGGTCCTGAAAGGCGGCGGCGCGTGCCGAAAGATCACCGCCTTTGCCTATTATCCGGTCACCGTCGATCAGCACATCGCCGGTCGCAAAGCTGTGTGCGCCGGTTTTCTGGTTGATGACGAGGCCGTTCTTGATCAGGATTGCCATGCTTTACTCCGTTTGCCTGCCGCTTTTGGTCAGGCGGCATGAAAATTGCTTGGGTATTTGCCGGGGATGAAATTGCGCCGGTCGGACCGCTTGTGGTGGGAGCGATCCGGCCAGACGGAAACCTTGTGAAAGGAACAACGTTTTGGCCACACCAGCCGGAGACCACGGTCTCGACCTGCGCCTGATGCGCATTCTCGATGTGCTGCTTGACGAGTGCAGCGTTTCGAAAACCGCCACGATCCTTGGCCAGAGCCAGCCTTCCGTTTCGCTCGCGCTGAAGCGGCTTCGCGAAATTCTCGGCGATCCGCTTCTGGTGCGCTCCGGCGTGAAGCTGATCCCGACTGAAAAGGGCATCGCGCTGCGCGCGCAGGTCTCCAGTATCCTGCGCGAGATCGACGCGCTCGCCATCTCCGAGGATACGTTCGACCCGGCAAGCTACAACCGCCGCTTCCGCGTCTACGCCGCCAATTGTCTCGGCACCTTCTTCATGCCGCGCATCGGCGAACTGGTGCGCCGCGAAGCGCCCAACATGCCGCTCGATTTCTGCGCGATACCCGAGGAATCCCGGATATTTACCGAGCTTGAGGAGGGCAAGCTGGATCTCGTGATCGGCAACTGGCCGATGCCGCGCGACTACCTGCGGTTTGCGCCGCTGCTCGAAACCGACATTGTTCTGGTGATGCGCAACGAACACCCGCTTGCAGGCCGCTCCCGCATCGACCTTCAGGAATATCTGAGCCTCGACCATCTCTCGCCGACGCCGCATACGAGCCCGGCTATCAGCCCGATCGACGGACAGCTTGCCCAGCTCGATGCCAAGCGCGAGATCGCCATGTCGGTTGCCGAGTTCACGCTTGTGCCACACATGCTGGCGCGCACTGATCTGGTGTTCACCAGCAGCCGCCCCTTTGCCGAGCAGATGGCGCAGTCTGGCGCCTTTTCGATTGTCGGCGCGCCGGAGGAACTGGCCCGGATGAGCTTTTACACGCTGTGGCATGAACGGTCGCATCTCTCGCCCGGCAATCAGTGGTTCAGGAGATTATTGCGCCGGGTTGCCAAACAGATAAGCGAATTCACACCCCTTCCATCAAGTGAAACTTCGCCCGAAGCCATTAGCGGGAACCAATAGAGTCTATTGGGGTCACGGGGCTTATGAAACGTCAATTCCTGCCGTTTAATCGGTTTCGAGAGAGCCGGTTTTCCTCGGACCTCTTCTTGATATCCGGCAAGCGGTTCAGTTGTCCGCGATCCGGGTTCCAGCCAAACAGATAAACAAGGGGAATTGGAACATCATGCTGAAGAAACTGAGCACAGCCCTTCTTGCCGGCACCATCGTTCTGCCTGCCGCCGGCGCCTTTGCCGCTGACGACTATTCCGGCCACACGCTCGTCGTCGGCGTGTGGGGCGGCGATATCGAGCGCCTGCTGCGCGAAAACGTCGCCGAGCCGATCGAAGAGGAAACGGGCGCATCCGTCGAATTCGTTCTCGGCGGCACGGGCGACCGCATGGCCCGCATCTATGCGGAAAAGGACAATCCGACCATGGATGTCGCATTCCTCAATATGTACGAGGCTCCGCAGGCGCTTTCCGATGGTATCGTGCTGCCGCCGGATCCGGAAAGCGACATGTACAAGGCGATCTGGGACGGCATGAACAATGGCTGCTACGCCATGTCTCTGGTCGGCCTCGGCATCGCCTACAACAAGAATATCGTTCCGGAAGCCCCGGAATGGGAGGATATGTGGGATCCGGAATATAACGGCATGATCGCCGTTGCCCAGTATCCGGGCTCGGAAGGCGATGGCCTGATCGGCGTCGCGGCACGCCTTGCCGGCGCCGATGAGCATGATCCCGATGCCGCTTTTGAAAAGCTTCAGGGCCTGAAGCCGATTGCGATGACCTATACCAATCTCGATGAAGTCTTCGCCATGATGGATGTCGGCGAAGTGGCCATGGCGCCGATGATCTCCGGTTACGTTCTGTCGGCGCTGAAGGAACATCCCGATATCGGCTTCTCCTTCCCGACCGAGCCCGGCCCGGTTCTGGTGCGGGACATGCTGTGCCTGGTGAAGGACAGCCCCGAGCCTGAGCTTGCCAAGATGTTCGCGGAAAAGGCACTCGGCGTTGCAAACCAGACCGATTATGCCGAGCAGATATTCTTTGGCCCGACCAATTCGCAAGTCGAGCTCTCGGAAGAAGCTTCGGCAGACGTGATCGACACGCCGGAAGAGGTCGAAAGCCTGGTGCAGCTTGACTGGCCGTATGTCATTGAGCAGCGCAGCGACTGGACCCAGCGCTGGAACAAGGAACTGCTCGAACAGTAAGCGTCGCGATCATTGCCGCCGCGCCGTAACCGACGCGGCGGCGTTCACCCTTTCGGTGATGCTGCAATCCGGTAGATGTGATTTCGATGAACAAACGGGCGCTCATGCTGCTGATGCCGGCACTTATTCTGTCGGGCATCGTCTTTCTGCTTCCCTTCCTGTGGCTGTTCGTCACCAGTTTCAGGGTGCAAGGGGAAGGTTCGCTGTTGATGGCGGAGGGATTTTCGGCGGCCAATTATGCCAGACTGGTTTCCGACAGCTATTTTGCCGAGGTGTTTTTCCGAACCATTTGGATGAGCGCTGCGGCCACCCTCATTTCGCTTGTCATCGCACTGCCAATGGCGCGCCAGATTGCCGTCAGCGCCGGTCGCGCCAAGGGCCTGCTGCTTGCGCTCATTCTGGTGCCGCTCGTCTCCGGCGCGCTTCTGCCCACGCTCGGCATGCTGCATCTTCTGGGGCCTCTCGGCGTCGTCAACTCCATCCTGAAGGACCTCGGGCTGATTACCCGCAGCGTCAAATTTCTCGGCACGGCGCCGGGCGTCATCATCGGCCTGGTGCAGGCCTTCCTGCCGCTGATGCTGCTGCCGCTCGTCAATGCGCTCTCCCGCCTGCCGAAGGATGTGGAGGCGGCGGCCGAAACGCTTGGCGCGCCGACACTCATCGTGTGGCGCCGGGTCATCCTGCCGCTGATCGCGCCGGGCATCATAGCAGGCTCCGTGCTGGTGTTCTGCGCCTCGCTGACCTCCTTCGTCACGCCGCAGATCCTCGGCCAGGGCAAGATCGCGACCTTCGGCACCATGGCCTATCAGCAGGCATCGCTGGTGCTTGACTGGCCTTTTGCTTCGACCGTCGCCGTGGTCATGCTGGCAATTCTCGGGCTTGGCCTTGCCATCGGCTCGCTTGCCGCGAAACGGCTCGCCCGGAGGCCCGCATGAAAACCTATGGCTTTGCCGTTTCGGCCCGCTTTGTCTGGACCGTCCTCGCCTTCGTCTTCCTTTTGGCGCCGATCGCGGTGCTGATCTTTGCGTCCTTCGACGATGCGAGCTTCTTCCGCTTTCCGCCGAATTCCTATTCGCTCCGCTGGTATGAGGCGGCCATCGAAAGCCGGGAATATAGAAGCGCGCTGTCGGTCTCACTGCTGGTCGCGGTGCTTGCAGGCTTTATCGCCGTACTCTTCGGCGCGATGGCAGCCTTTGCGCTGGTGCGTTACAAGCCTGCCGGCGGACGGATCGTCGAAGCGATCCTGATGACGCCGCTGGTGCTGCCGTTGATCGTGTGGGCGATTGCGCTTCTGCAGATCTATTCGAAACTTGGCATGTCCGGCACGCTGCCGGCGCTGGTGCTTGCCCATGCGGTGATCACCATGCCGTTTTCCGTGCGCATCATGGTCTCGACCTTTGCCGATCTCGATCCGCTGCTGGAACAGGCCGCCGCCACGCTTGGCGCCTCTCCCGGACGTGTGGTCCGGCGCATCACGCTGCCGCTTGCCATGCCGGGACTTGTCTCTTCCGCCGCCTTCTCCGTGCTGATCTCGTTCAACGATGTGATCGTTTCCTCGCTGATCGCGGGTGCGCGCTGGATCACCTTTCCGGTCAGGCTTTACGCCCAGCTTCGCAGCCAGGGCATCGATCCGATCACGCTTGCCATCGGTTCGGCGATCGTCGCTTTTATCCTTGTCGCCGCGCTGATCGGCGAATTCATGTTCAAATGGTCACGCCGTCTTTGAGAAAGATCGAATAATGTCTGAAGAATACCGCTATCTCAAAACCATGCCGCATTTCGTGCGCGCCGGCGTGCCGCTGCTCACCGGCTTCAAACGCGATCGTATCGCTCCTTATGTGGTGCTCGCCGTCAAGGATCCGCTGGTCGTCGGGGACGGCGCGGAGGAAGATTCCCTTGCCGCCGCTCTCGACAATGGCGAAGTCGCAGCCAGGACCGGCCTCTTCACCACGGTGACCGGCACCTATGAAGGCGCGCCGGTCTCGATCGTTTCCGGCGGCTCCGGCTCGCCCGAGGCGGAGCTTGCGCTGATGGATCTCTTCAACTTCACAGATTGCACCACAGTCATCCGCATTGGCGGCTGCGGCGCATGGAGCCCGAAGGTCGGCGTCGGCGATATCGTGATCTCGTCTGGCGCCGTGCGCGACGAAGGCATGACCAAAGCCCATGTGCGCGCCGAATACCCGGCCGTTGCCGACTGGCAGGTGGTGAGCGCGATGAAGGAGGCGGCCGATCAGGTCGGTCATCCCTATCACATCGGCATTACCCGTTCGGGCGACAGCGAATATTGCGGCTGGGGCAAGCCGGGGCCGGGCGGCTATCTGCAGGAAGACCACAAGCAGATCATCGATTACTGGAGCCGCGCCGGCGTGCTCAATACCGACCGCGAGGCTGCCGCGATCCTGACGCTCTGCAGCCTCTACGGCCGTCGCGGCGGGGCGGTCTGCTCGGTCGGCGACAACGTGGTAACCGGCGAATTGCACAAGTCGGGCTCCGGCCAGACGGCCGCGATAACGGTCGGCCTTTCCGCCCTTGCGCGACTTTTCCGGGAGGACGCTGATGCCTGAGCCGCGCGCACCCGACCATCTGGTAATCCAGAAGGTGATGAAGAAGTATGGCAGCGGCGAACCGGCGCTGAAGAGCGTGTCGCTCAATGTGCGCAAGGGCGAGTTCCTGGCGCTGCTCGGCCCCTCCGGCTGCGGCAAGACCACGCTCTTGAAGATCATCGCCGGTCTTGAAAAGGCCACCCAAGGGCAGATGGCGCTTGCGGGCGAGGGGCTGGACGCAATCCCCACCTACAGGCGCGATATCGGCATTGTCTTCCAGTCCTATGCGCTTTTTCCGCACATGACGGTCGACGCCAATATCCGTTTCGGCCTCGATATGCGCGGCATCAAGGGAGACGAGGCCGATCGGCGCGTGGCGGAGGCGCTCGATCTCGTCAAGCTTGACGGACTTTCCGCCCGCATGCCCAACGCGCTTTCCGGCGGCCAGCAGCAGCGCGTTGCCCTTGCCCGCGCGCTGGTGATCCGCCCGAAACTGCTGCTGCTTGACGAGCCGCTCTCCAATCTCGATGCGGTGCTCAGAAAAAGCGTGCGCGTCGATATCCGCGAGTTGCATGAGCGCATCGGGCTCACCACGGTGATGGTCACCCACGACCAGGAAGAGGCGATGAGCATGGCCGACCGCGTGGCGGTGATGGCCAATGGCTATGTGCTGCAGCACGACACGCCCGAGGTGATCTACGAGCATCCCGCATCGGCTTTTGTGGCAACCTTCGTCGGCAACCCGCCGGCGATCCTGTTGCCGGTGGAAAAGACAGCCAGGGGCTACGGCATTGGCGGCACGGCATTTGCCCCGTCAAGGTCGCTCGCCGCGGCCATCGACCGGCAGAACGGAAAGCCGGTTCTGCTCGGCTTGAGGTCTGACCGGCTCTCCTTCGCCGACGAGTCCGGGCCGCTGACAATTACCGGCGAGGTGCATTCCAGCGAATATATCGGCGGCTCCTGGCTGGTGCATGTTGCGCTCGGCGAACATCGTATTGCCGTGCCGACGCGAGCGCGTCCGCCGGCATTCGGCAAGGCGGCGCATATCCGCATCGATGAGGCCGAGCCGCTGCTGTTTGATCCCGTAACCGGCGCGAAGGTGGCGCTTCCATGAGTGGCGCCGTCTATTGTCTCGGCCCGCTCGTGCTCGACCGGGTCTTGAGCGTCGATGACCTGCCCGGCCATGATGAAAAGGCCTTCATCAAGGAGAAGGAAGAGCGTGCCGGCGGGCCGCCGCTCAACTGTGCCTGGGCGCTGAGCCGGCTTGGCGAGGATGCCCGGCTGGTCTCGACCATCGGCGATGACGGCGAGGGCGCGATCCTGATGCAGTGGCTCGCCGAACGCGACATGAGCACCGAGGCCGTTGACGTCAAGGCCGACAGTGCAACCGCGTCCGCCACCATCATCGTTGACCACACCGGCGAGAAGGCGATCCTGATTGATCCGGTGCCCGTGGAAACGCTGGCGGTGATCGGCGACACGGTGACGCTGCAGGCGGATGACACGGTTGTGTCCAACTTCTTCCATCCGGAAGCCGTGGCGCGCATGTTCGACCGTGCGGCGGGAAAGGGCATCGACCGGATGATTGATCTTGAACTGCCGGAAATCGAGCGCTGGGGCTGGCAGGCGATGGAAAACATCCTTCCCTTCGCCTCGCTGGTGGTAACCAACCGGCAGGTTCTGGAAGCGTGGATGGCGCGCACCGGCAATGAGCGACCGATCAATGAAGCCGCTGAAGAGCTTGCGCGTTTCCTGGCCGCCGATGGTCGCTGTAAGGCGGTCGTCACGCTCGGCTCGGAGGGGCTGGTCGCAATCGACGGCGGTGCGGTTCATCGCGTCGGGGCGTTCAGGGTCACGCCGAGCAACACGACCGGCGCAGGCGATGTGTTTCTGGCCGGCCTTGCCACGGCCATGCGGCGCGGACGCCGGTTTGGCGCGGCGCTGGTCTTCGGCACGGCCGCCGCCGCGCATTTCCTGGAAACGGGACGGTGCGATGGTGCAGCCGCCGAGGCGCTAGTGAAAGAAAAGATGAAGGAAAGACTGTAGAAAATGGCAACCACGTCGAAAGCAATCGAGGCCGTATTGTCGGCCGCCTGTGTCGCCGATGCGCTGGGCGCCGCCACCGAATGCATGCACCCGGATGAAATCGTCCGGGTTTTCGGCGGGCCGGTAACGACCTTTCGCACGCCCCCGGAGAAATCGCCCTTCGCCAGGGGGCTCGCGCCGGGCCGGCTGACGGATGACGCCACGCAGATGCTGGCGATGGCCAGACGGATTATCGGGCTTGATCGCCCGCCGGTCTCCGCCGATGCGATTGCCGGTTTCATCGACTGGTCGCATGACGAGGAAATGTTCCAGCGCTTTGCCGGCCCGACGACCCGCATTGCCGTGGAGGCGATGCGCGCCGGCGCGCCCGCAGAAGCCGTTGCCACCCCGGAGGTCTATTCCTGCATGTTCGGCACGTCAAACGGCGGCGCCATGCGCGCGCCGACAGCGGGCTGTGCGGCGGCTGGCAATCTTTCCGAAGCTGTCAGGCTCGCCTGCCTGATGTCGGCGCCGACGCACAATACCCAGATCGCCTATGCCGGCGCTTCCGCCGTCGCGGGCGCGATTGCCGTTGGCCTTTCGGGCGACCGATCAATGACGGTTTCCGAGGCGGCGATCGAAGGCGCGCGGCAGGGCGAGGCTGAGGCGCGCCGCAGCGGCCGCATCGTTGGCGGCGCGGGCGTATTGCGCCGCATCGAGATCGCCTTCGAGGTCGGTCTCCGCTACAAGGCGGATCTCGAGGCGGCGCGGGCAGAGCTGATCGAGGTGATCGGCAATGGCGTTGCCATGGCGGAAGCCGTGCCGCATGCTTTCGGGCTCGTCGTCGCTGCGGATGGCGACCCGTGGCAAGCGATCGTCGCAGCCGTCAATGGCGGCAATGACAGCGATACGATCGCGATGATCGCCGGTTCGGTTGCCGCCGCCTGGAACGGCGCGGAAAGCATTCCCGCTGCGCTGATCGAGGAGGTATCGAGCGTCAACGGGCTTGATTTCGCGCGCATTGCCGAGGGGCTGGCAAAATTCAATGCACAGGTGATTGCAGGGGAGCAGGTATGAAACGCTACTGGCTGGAGATGACATCGCCGGAACATGCGGTGCTGCCGAAAAACACCGTTGCGGTACTGCCCGTCGGGGCGACCGAGCAACATGGCCCGCATCTGCCGGTCGGAACCGATTGCCTTATCAACAACGGCATCGTCGCAGCCGCGCTTGAGAGGCTCGGCGACGATATCCCCGCCGTGGTCCTGCCGTTACAGCCGGTTGGCGCGTCGCAGGAACATCTCGATTATGCCGGTTCGCTCGCCCATCCCGCACCCGATCTGATGCAGTCCTGGACGCGGGTGCTCGACTGCGCGGTGCGCTCCACTGGGCTGAACCGAATCCTGATCTTCAACAGCCATGGCGGACAGTCGGGGCTGCTCGCCGCCGTCGCGCTCGACCAGCGTGTGCGCCACAACGTTCTGGGCGCCTATGCCACCTGGTTCGATGCCGGCTATCCCGACGGGCTTTTCACCGAGGACGAGATCCGCACCGGCTTTCACGGCGGCGATATCGAAACGTCGCTGATGCTGGCGCTGCATCCGGAACTTGTCGTGACAAAAAACCTTGGCGACTTTCCGTCATCGGTCGATGAAATCGAAGCAAGAACCGGGCAGCTTTCCGCCAATCCCGGCGGTGGGCGCGTCGGCGGCCTGGGATGGAAGGCGCAGGACCTCAACTCTGACGGCGTGACCGGCAATGCGAGCCGGGCAACGGCCGATAAGGGCAGGGCGCTGCTGGAGTATACCGCGCAAAGCCTCGCGACGTTGATCACGGACCTGTCAAACGCTCCGATGCCCTCGGACAACTGGCCGCCGGAGCGGTACCGGGCTTGACCCACTGCTTTGCGGTTTGAATTTATAGACAAGGCGCATGGCATTCATCCTGCTTGCATCCAGGCGTTCCCGCCTGGCCTTATGAGGGGGAAGGCAGGGGCGGCGAGCCCGGCCCGAAGACGTGAGGTGAGAGCACGACGTCGGCGAGCGTGTAGTGGTCGAAAACGTTGAGGAAGGATGTGAGCGCTTCGTTCAGGATCGCCGGCAGCTTGCAGGTTTTCGTGATCACGCACTGGTTCCCGGTCGCAAAGCATTCGACAAGCGCGAAATCGGCCTCCGTTGCACGAATGACCGCGCCGAGATTGATCCGCTCGGGGGGCAGCGCCAGACGGAAACCGCCGGAGCGACCGCGAATGCTCACCAGGTAGCCGTTTCTGGTGAGCGCGTTCACAACCTTCATCAGATGCGTCTTCGAGATCGAATAAGCGGCAGATGTCTCCTCGATGGTGATCAGCCGGTCGCCGGCTGATGCCGCGTACATCAGCACGCGCAGCGCATAATCGGAAAAGGTTGTCAGACGCATGGGCGCGCTCCGTGGATGCTGTGGCGACGGAACACAGAGGACGTTCCGCATCCGGGTATTTTCTCTGTTGCCGGTATTATCATATATCGTAGATGAATCTTAAATGTCGGCGGGAGACGGGACCAAAACATGACGAATTTTCTGCTCGCGATTGTCGTTTTCCTGCTGGCCCATGTCATTCCGCCGGCGCCGCCCGTGCGGGCACGGCTGATTGCCCTGCTGGGGCGTCCTGCCTACCTCTTCGCCTATTCTTTTCTTTCGATCCTGCTTCTGGTCTGGATCATCGTCGCGGCCCGATCTGCGCGGATGATTTATCTCTGGTATCCAGCGCCCTGGCAGGCCCTTGTTCCGGTGATCGCGATGCCGTTCGCCTTCTGGTTCATTGCCGCGGGGCTCGCGGCGCAAAACCGGCTTTCCATCACCTTCCGGCGCAGCGGTGCGGCGGGCGCGCAAGGCACGATTACCGCCATAACCCGCCACCCTGTGCTGATCGGCTTTCTGATCTGGTCGCTCGCGCATATTCCGCCGAACGGGGATGTCGTGTCGCTGATCCTGTTTGGCGGCATGGGGCTGCTCGCGCTTGCCGGAATGCCTGTGCTCGATCGCCGGGCGCGCCGCCGGCTCGGCGATGCCGATTGGGCGACCGTCCGCGCGCAAACCTCCATCGTGCCGTTTCTGGCGATCGTTGAAGGGCGCGCGCATCTGCGCGCGGATCGAGACTTCTGGCTTTGGACGGGCGTTGGGTTGGCCTTCTATGCCTGGTTTCTGTTGCAGGGGCACCGCCTGCTGATCGGCGTCGACCCGCTGGCCTGGCTGTAACCGTTTCAGCTGCGGGGCTTAAGCAGCATCGGTCCGTAGACAACGCAGAAGCCGGCAAAGGCGATGACCCACGCCAGACCGGCAAGGGGCATCAGCGTGAACGTCCAGTTGGGATTGAAAGCAGCCACAAGACGCAGGACCAGTGCAATCATGATCGCCAGATAGATTGCGACAGTGGCCGGTGGTGCCGTCAGCGTATGGCCGGTGTGGCCGCGGCTGGCGCGGGTCATGATGGCAATCGTCATGCCGCCGATGGCGCCGACAGTCCAGCAATGGATCGCAGCGCTTTCCGCGCCCCCATCGCCCGTGAAAGCAGCATAGCCGGCGAAGAGGAAGCCGAGACTGACCGGCAGGAATGCAAGATGCAGGATGAAGACCAGCGGCTCGGCAAAGGTTTGCAGAGGTCGCCAGCGCCATTGCCGGAACAGGTTGAAGGCGCCGATGGCCATCAGAAGCAAGCCCAGCACCGGCTCTTCTATGTCAAATGCGGGAAACACGACCCATGCGCCGAGACCGGCAGCGCTCATCACCATCACGAACCGGTCGAATTCCCCGAAAGCGGGTGGCAGGGCCGGAGAACCCTGCTTCTTGAGCCAGTTGCGGGTGAAGCTCGGAACAATACGGCCGCCGATGATCTGGATCAGCATGATGATGAGGGCGATGGCGGCGCGTTCGGCATAGACGGACGTGCCGTAGCGGATGTTTTCGTAGTAAAACAGGATCTGCGTGGTGGTAAACAGCGAAAGGACCACGATCACCTTCAGGTTCCGCCAATTGTGTCCGGCCAGGATTTCCTGGGTCAGAAAACCGATCAGCGCCAGAGGGAGGGCGAGGGCAGCGAGATAGACAAGGGCGGGCGGGAGCGAAACCGAAAAGGCGACGATGACTCGCCCGCCAAGCCAGAGGCCAAACAGGCCCGCAAGCGGCCAACCGACCACCGGTAGACGTCCCGTCCAGTTGGGAACGGCGGTCAGAAGAAAGCCCGCGATGATCGCCGGAACATAGCCGTAAAGCAGTTCGTGGACATGCCATGAGACGGGCGTGAACATGCTCGGCACCTGGATGAAGCCCAGATACCAAGGCACCCAGAGCGCGATCAGCAGGGCGGCGTCAAGAGCGCCGAAAAGGAAGAAGGGCCGGAAGCCATAGCTGAAAAGCGCCGGTCCCTGCCATGCGCGCAGTCTTGCCATTGTCTTCATTGTTCTTCTCAGCGATCATGTTGGTTGAGTGTTGCAGGATCGGAGAACGCCGGCCAGTAGACCCTTAGCCAGAGCAGAAAGCCGCCGGCCCTGAAAATTGCCTCCACTGCGTGATGGTGACCGACGAGTTCGGATGCGATCCCGAATTCGGGAAGAGTTCGGATTGCGATCGCGATAACGATCAGTGCGATTGCTATCCTCGTCTCCACGGAAAATGCGAGCGGCTGACCCGTGTGTCTCAGCCCGGCGACACAGTGCGCTTCGTTGCCGGGCTGAATGGTGAGCAGGCCGGGCTCGACTACCATCGTCAACCCGGTTGAGCATGTTCATGACATGATCTGCGGCTTGCGTCGGGGCCATTGTGGTGGTTGGCGCGAGAAACGAAAGGCTGAATAAACGGAACAAGGGCACACCGGTCTGGGTATGGGACGGTCGCTGGCGAACACGTCAAAGATAAAACATGTATTTTGTATTCATCTTTTATGAGATCGGTCAACGATTGCTGCAGGGGCGGGTCAAGTTGACGCAGTGAGACCGGTTATTTGCGCATACTGCGATGCCGAGAATCCTTGAACGGCATGCAACCAATAGCCGCATGCTCGACAGCGACCGAGGCATCAAGGGTTTTGACATCAACGATTGGCCCTGCCAGTTCCGCCTTGGTTTCATTGCCAAATTCGCAGGTCGCCCCCTCAAGGAACTGATCTCTCCATTGCTTGAACTGGCGGGCACATCGAACTGCAGGGATAATTCCACCACCGGCTGCTCACTCGGGATGGCGGCAAACGCCACTTTCGCCTTGAATGCCGGGCTAGGTTTCCGGCATTTATGCCGAAGTCAGGCAGACATTCCAATTATCCTCGCTGTTCAGGTTTTTCGGGCCCCGTCTTTCTGCCTCCATGAAAATTCCCCGTGGATCGCAACGAAAAATTCATAAAATCCGTGCAAAAAATAAACTTGAATTAATTAATCAAGTTTAATGGCTCACCTCGGAGAGCGCTTCCATGCTGGCAAATGATCATCGGCTTTGTGGGCAGGGGCGACCTCGAACGCGCAATCTAACGTCGGCTGCAGGTTGCAAGGAGCGTTGGTTTCTTATGACTTCGTGGAAACACCAATTGGCGCGGCTTTTCGCCATGCATCGGGGACATGTCGAGCAGATCGCCTTTCGCAAGGTCCATGACCGCGAAGCCGCCGCCGATATCGTTCAGACGGCCTTTGCCAAGCTTCTGGCGGCGGAAGGCCGGCAAAGCGAGGAAGAGAGCACCAAAATCCTGTTCGCGACCGTGCGAAACGAGAGCCTGAACTATCTTTCTGGCCGTTCCCGGCGCTCGCGGATCATGTCGGCGCTGACGACGGAGCAGCTCTATCACGGCTCGCCATCTTCCCAGGATGCGGTTGAGGGCACGCAGGCGATGACGGCTTTGGAAGCGGCGCTTGCGGAATTGCCCGAGCGAACCCGGACCATCTTCATAAGACGCCGCCTGCATGGCGAGAACAATGCCGACATCGCCGCCGATCTCGGGATATCTGTCCGCGCCGTCGAAAAGCATCTGGTGCGGGCGATGGAACATTGCCGTTCCGCGATCGACGACTACTTTTCCGCCTGAATGTGTGTGAAACTACGTGACGCACAGCACCGGGAAGGCCGGCCGAACATGAGCAAGGAAGAGAACAACAGTGAGCTTGAAGACGTGGCCATGCAGTCCATCACGCTGAGCGGCGAGGAGCGAAAAGCCGCCTATGCCTGGCTGGCGCGCCGGGACGACAACACATCGGCGGCGACCGAGGCGTCCTTTCAGAAGTGGCTGCGCGACAGCCCGAGAAACAGGCGGGCCTATGACGAGGCTTCCCGCCTGTGGGCGATGATGGGCGCGCCGGCTGCGGCCGTCGCCGCCGGCGGCGAGTGTCGCCCGCCGGTGCGGCGGCACAGGCAACGTTCCGGTTTCTTTGCGCCGGCCGCTCTGGCGGCGTCGATCATCCTGACGGCCTGTGCCGCGCTCCTAATTTTCAGTTCCAATATGCTGCAGGACTGGCGGGCCGATGTAGTGACCGCCTACGGCCAGATCAGGGAATATCCGCTTCCCGATGGTTCGACCGTCACCCTCGGTCCGGATACCGCGCTGGCGCTTGATTTTGACGGCAGCGCGCGGCGGGATGTCGAGATCCTGCGCGGCCAGGCGTTTTTCGAGGTCAGGCACGGCCTTCCCGCGCCCTTCACCGTCGAGGCCGGCAAGGGGCGGGTCGAGGTTACCGGCACGGCGTTCGATGTCGACCGACTTGGCGATGACGTCACGGTGGTTGTCGAGACCGGTTCGGTCAAGGTTTCGGGCAGCGGCGAAAACGCAGCTCTGCTGGGCGCTTCGGAAATGGTCGATGTCGACGATGGCGTTCCAGGCACTGTTCGTGACGTCGATACCAGCCTCGCACTCGGCTGGATGCACGGGCAGGTCTCCTTTGATCGCCAGCCCGTCGACAAGGTGATGGCGACGCTGCAGCGCTATCTGCCCGCCAAGGTGGTGACCCGCGGGAAAATCGGCGAGCGTCTGGTTTCCGGAAGCTTCCCGACCGATGATCCGGAGCAGGCGATCCAGGCCATCGCCTCGACCGTCGACGCTCGGGTTCAGCGCTTAACACCCTGGTTGATCGTCATCTACTGATCTTCTGCCAGGGTGGAGATGACGCCTCCAAAAAAACTTGAGTAAAAAAGTTCGCTTTTAGCGATCTCACTTGTTTTAGCTGATGAGAGGCACGGTTGCCTCCCGCCGGGTTCGGCGCGGATAAAACAGGGAATGCTCAATTTATGTTGTATCGAGTAGCGGGCGAGCGGCGTCGGTTCTGCTTCGCTTCGATGTTGTTGTCGTCGGTCGCCTTTGCCGTTCCGGCTTACGCACAAACCTCTGCCGGCAGCGCTGCTGTCGAAACTTCCGTTTACGATTTCAACCTTCAGCCTTCGGTCCTGGGCTCGACCGTTGCCAGGATCGGTGCCCTTACCGGCTGGCGCATCTTCTATGGCGGCGATGTGCCATCCGATACGCTGACGACCGCCGTCAGCGGCCGGTTCTCGGTGACCGAAGCGCTCGGGCTCGCGCTGCAGGGAACCGGGTTGCAGTATCAGGTCACGGGGCCGCGCTCGGTGAGCATCGCCTCGTCGATGTCCTTTGACGACATATCGTACATGAACGATCCCGAGGCGACGCTGCTCGAGCCTGTCTTTGTCACGACCGGGGTTCAGGGGGCGTCGGGCGCCGGTTTCATGGGTACGCCGGACTGGGTCTACGACACCGCTGGCTCCGTCAGCGTTGTCTCCCGCGAGGCCATTCTCGGTGCGCCGTCGCGCAGCGCGGGCGATCTTCTCGACAATGTCGCGGGCGTCTATGCCAACCGCTCCAATGGCCAGGACCCCGGCATTTCGGTCAATATCCGCGGTCTTCAGGACCAGAACCGCGTCGTCACCATGGTCGACGGCGCCCGCCAGAACTTTCAGATCGCCGGCCACGGCACCACGTCGCGCGCCTATGTGGACTCCGCCTTCATCCGCGAGATCGATATTGACAAGATGGGCGGCTCAGGCGTCGGCGGGGCGGGCAATCTTGGCGGATCGGTCAACTTCCGCACCATCATCGCCGACGATCTGATCACCGGCGACAAGGACTGGGGGCTCTCCTTCAATGGAACCGGCGGTTCCAACGAATTCAATTTCGACGGTTCCATCGCGGCGGCGACGCAACTGACGGACAGTTTCTCGGTTCTGGCGGGCTACAGCCGCAAGAAGATCGGCGCCTACGAGATCGGCACGAACGGCGATATCGAGCTCAATCCGGAGACCACGTCGGACAACGTATCGGTGTTCACCGGGTCCGAGGTGGAATCGAGTATCCTCAAGGCCGAGGCCCAACTGACAGACGATCTCGACCTGACGCTCTCCTGGCTGCGCAACAGTTCCAAGTTCAGCACCGGCGGCTATATCACGGCCGGCACGCTGGAAGGCGGCACGCAGGAATCCGAGTATGACGTGGTCAACAACACGTTCACCGCCAATCTCGGCTGGGACCCTTTGAGCGATCTCGTCGATCTCGACGTCAACCTCTGGTACAACCACCTGCAGAACGATCAGGAATTCGAACAGCTTCTGATCGGCGTCATCCTTGCAGCACCTGCACATTACGAGCTCGGCACGTTCGGCGGCAGCATCGACAATACCAGCTTCTTCGAAACGCCGCTCGGCGATCTCACCGTCAATTACGGCATCGAGGGCTTCCACGATGACGGCAAGACCGAGGTCGATGCCGACTTCCCGATGGATGAACTCACCGGCAATGAGGGGCTTACCGGGCCGAACCCGACCGGTACGCGCGATGTCTTCAGCGGTTTCGCCAGCGCCACGCTGGAGCCGACGGACTGGCTCTCACTGACCGGCGGACTTCGCTACGATTGGTACAGAATCAAGGGGATAGGGTCCTACGCCTGGATACGGAAGCACCCTTCGACCTATGAATGCATAAGAGGAGTCGGCTGCACTGGTGAGAGGGCTTGGCAGGAATGGGCCAAGGAAGATGTCGACATCGACCGGTCCGACGGCGCCTTCCTGCCTTCGGTGACGGCGGCCTTCGGGCCGTGGGACGGCCTTCAACCTTTTGTCCGCTATGCGAAGACCTTCCGTCCGCCGACGCTAATGGAGCAGCTCTGGGGCGGTCAGCACTATATCGGCAGCTCGCCGCTGTCCTTCGCGCCCAATCCGGACCTGAAGGCCGAGCGCGCCGATACCTACGAGATCGGGGTCAACTATGCCCGGGACGGATGGCTCCAGTGGGATGACAGTTTCAGGATGAAGGCCGTCGGCTTCTTCCGCAAGGTCGACGACTATATCGCGCTCGGCCACGTCTACAAGGAGACCGGCGAACGCGCCTATCAGTCCTTCGTCAATCTCAACGGCGCAAGCTACATGAAGGGCATCGAGTTCGAGGCCAATTACGATGTCGGGCGGTTCTATATCGGCGCTTCGGCAACCCTTCTCGATACCGACTATGCCGACACCTACACCTATTACGGCGAAAGGGCGCCGGGATCGGGGACGAGCAAGCCGTTCAAGCCCGGAGACGTGCTGAGTTCCGACACGCTCTACGTGCCGCCGACATTCTACCTGACCATGGATGCGGGGCTGCGGTTCTTCGACGAGCGCCTGACGCTTGGCGGCCGCCTGACCCATTCCAACGGCGGCAAGGCCGGGGACATCGAAACCTACGATGTCGAGAACTACACGGTCTACGATCTTTACGGCTCGTGGGTGTTCAACGATACCGCCGCGCTCCGTTTCGCGATCGATAACGTGACCAATCTTGCCTACGTGCCCTCGATGGGCACCGCAGACCTGCCGGCGCCCGGCAGGACATTCACGGCATCGCTCAATCTGACGTTTTGAGATTTCGCGGCTTCAGCCGCGAACAGGGGTCCGTCCCCCCCGGACGGATAATGTGAGGAACGCCATCAACTTGGAAGGAAAAGGACCATGGCAGTTACGATCACGCAGCAGAATGGCTTCAGCAACGATTTGCTCGGCTACTTCAATTCCTGGAGCGACAACTACACCTATTATGATCACGGGTTCTTCAACCCGGCCTCCGGCAGCACCTACACCCAATGGGGTGCCGGCACGGAGTATGATCCGACGGATCCGGGCGACACGCCAACTTCCAGCGTCATTCTGAATGGCGACGACTTCACATATTCGACCGGACGTTTTTCCGGGGAGATCGAGTCGCTGAATTTCGGCGAGGGAATTCACTACGACGGCGGCTCTTCCGAATATGTTCAGACGGACGAGCTTCTCATTGACGTCAGCAGCGTGAATGTCGGCAGTTCGAGTACTTTCACCTATGCGATCTACGTTCTGTCGAACTACGGGTCATTCGAAAGCCAGACCGTTTTCGGCACGAATTTCCCCGGCATGTACGATTTCTTCGCCGAGCAGGGGACTGAGCAGATCGGCACGGCCGGGGCGGATACCCAGTCCAGCTTTGGCGGCGACGACACGCTGACCGGCGGTTCGGGCAACGATACCTTCCGCTTCGTGCTGGATGACACCGGCGCGAGCGCCATAGGCAACGATACGATCACGGATTTCGACGCTGCGAATGAAGTGATTTGGTTTGGCCTCAACGATACGGCTTACGACAGCGATGCCGAGATCATCAACGCTGCTTCCGACACCGTTGACGGCGCTTATATCGACCTCGGTGCCTACGGGTCGGTCACGTTGGCTGGCGTGAGTGTCTCCGAGCTGTCCGGCAGCAACTTCGATTTCGCATAGGCAGAAACGAATGTTTGGACCATCCAGACAGGTTCCGTCGCAGCATTCAGCTGCGACGGTATCCTTCCCGGTCGCAGGGAGTGCCGTGGGCATTGGCCTGATCAGCGGTGTAGTCAATCTTCTGGCGTTGACCTCACCGCTGTTCATGCTGCAGGTCTATGACCGCGTGCTGGCGAGCGGCAGCGTTCCCACACTTGTCGGCCTGGCGGTGCTGGCGGCGGGTCTCTACGCCTTCCAGGCGGTTCTCGACGCCTTGCGCGCCCGCGTGCTGCTCAGGATCGGCGAACGCTTCGATGGCGCCTTTTCCGGCAGGGTCTACGATGCGATCCTGAAAACGCCGCTTCTGACGCGCGTCAATGGCGACGGGCTGCAGCCGCTGCGCGACCTCGACAGCGTGCGCGGCTTTCTGGGCGGCAACGGGCCGACGGCGTTTTTCGATCTGCCATGGATGCCGCTTTATCTGGGCATCTGCTTCCTGTTCCACTTCTGGATCGGCATGACCGCTCTCATCGGCGCGACGTTGCTGATCGCGGTGACGCTGCTCGCCAACGCGCTTTCGCAGAAGGCGGTGCGCGATGTCAGCGCGCGCGGCGTGACGCGCAACGCCATGATGGAAGGGGCGCGCCGCAATGCCGAGGTCGTTCGCGCCATGGGGCTGCAAGGCGTGCTGGCGGCCCGGTGGCAGGACGCCAACAGCGCCTATCTCGATGCCAACCGCAAGGCCGGCGATGTCTCCGGCGGGCTCGGTTCGCTCTCCCGGACCCTTCGGATCATGCTCCAGTCCGCCATTCTGGGCGTTGGCGCCTATCTTGTCATCCGCCAGGAGGTGACCGCCGGGGTGATGATCGCAAGCTCGATCATGATGGGCCGCGCGCTCGCACCCGTCGATACGGCCATCTCGAACTGGCGCTCGTTCCTGATGGCACGGCAGGGCTGGGGACGGCTCAGGGAACTGCTGGCACATGTTCCCGCCGAAGCATCCGTCCTGCAACTTCCGGAGCCTGGCAGGGACCTCAGGGTCGAGGGTCTCGCGATTGTCCCGCCGGGACAGAAATCCGCGAACCTTGCAGGCGTGAGCCTGAAAATCGAAGCGGGCAATGCGCTCGGCGTGATCGGGCCGTCGGGGTCCGGCAAATCCACCTTCGTGCGTGCGCTCGTAGGCGTCTGGCAGCCGGTATCTGGCAAGGTGCGGGTCGATGGCGCGAGCCTTGAGCAATGGGACCGCACGCTGCTCGGGCGCCATATCGGTTACCTTCCGCAGGGCGTCGAACTTTTCGACGGCACCATCGCCGAGAATATCGCGCGTTTCGAGCCCGGCGCGGACCCAGCCCGGATCGTCGAGGCGGCGGAGGCCGCCGGCGTGCATGAACTCATCCTGCGCTTCGAAAAGGGATACGAAACCCAGATCGGCGAAAGCGGTTCGGCGCTCTCGGCGGGGCAGCGCCAGCGGATCGGCCTTGCGCGGGCCCTTTACGGCAGGCCCTTCATTCTGGTGCTGGACGAGCCCAATGCCAATCTCGATGTGGCTGGAGAGGCGGCGGTCATCCAGGCGATCGCGGGCGTGCGGGCGCGCGGCGGGATCGCGGTGGTCGTCGCCCATCGTCCCAGCGCGATCGAGGCCGTGGATTTCCTGCTGATGCTCGAAAACGGTCGCCAGAAGGCTTTCGGCAAGCGCGACGAGGTGTTGTCGCGCGTTCTGCAGCCGACATCGCCCGGCGCTTCACGTGGGTTCCCGGCGACGGGCGTCGGGTTGACGCCGTTGCGTGTTGTCGCCGATGCGGCGTCCGCGCCGGCCGGGCCGCAATCGAATGCAGTGGAGGAGGTGCCCGATGGCGCGCATTGATGTGGTTTCCCATTCGATCCGCCGTCATCTGATTGCCGGACTGGCCGTCAGCCTTCTGCTTGTCGGCGGCATCGGCACATGGGCGGCGGCGACCAGTCTTTCCGGCGCCGTGGTGGCATCCGGACATTTCGTGGTCGACAGCTATGTGAAGAAGGTTCAGCACCCCACGGGCGGCGTGGTTGGCGAGATATTCGTCAGCGAGGGCGACACGGTCGAGGCCGGCGATGTCGTGATGCGGCTCGACGCCACCCAGACCCGCGCCAATCTCGCCATCGTGGTGAAGCGGCTCGATGAACTCACGGCAAGGCTTGCCCGCCTGCAGGCCGAGCGGGACGATCTCGACACGATCACTTTCCCATCGGCGCTGACACAACGCGCCGATGAGCCCGAGGTCGCCTCCATCATTAACAGCGAGACGAGCCTTTTCGCGTTCCGCCGCGAGTCGCGCGCCGGCCGGAAAGCGCAGCTCGAGGAGCGGATTGCCCAGTATCGGCACGAAATCGAGGGGCTGAAGGCGCAGGAGATGGCCTATGCGGAAGGGCTTGAGGTGCTGCAGGGCGAAATCGCCTCGCAGGAGGCGCTGTTCAAACAGGGGATCGTCTCCGTCCAGCGCCTGAACGGCCTGCGCACCGAGGCGGCCACTTTCGGCGGCGAGCGCGGCGAAAAGATCGCCTATCAGGCGCAGGCGGCCGGAAAAATTGCCGAAACCAGATTGCAGATCCTCTCCATCGACAATGATCTCAAGACCGAGGTCGGCCAGGAGTTGCGCGAAGTTCAGGCGGAGATCGGCGAATATGTGGAGCGCAGGGTTGCCGCGGAGGACGAACTCAGGCGCGTCGACATTATCGCGCCCCAGGCCGGCGTGGTGCATCAGCTTGCCGTGCACACTGTCGGCGGCGTGATTTCGCCGGCCGAACCGGTGATGCTGATCGTGCCGGAAGGCGACGACCTTGCGCTCGAACTGCGCATCCGCCCGCAGGACATCGACCAGATCCGGCCGGGCCAGAAGGCGATGCTGCGCATGTCCGCCTTCAATCTCAGGACGACGCCGGAACTCGAAGGCTATGTCAGCCGTGTTGCGGCCGACCTCTCGACCGATGAGCAGAGCGGCCTTTCCTATTATCTCATCCGCATTTCGGTGCCCGCCGGAGAGATCGCGAGGCTCGGTGAACTGGCGCTGGTGCCGGGCATGCCCGCGGAGGCGATGATCCGCACCGGCGATCGCACCGCGCTTTCCTATCTCGTCAAACCGCTTTCCGACCAGGTCGCGAAGGCATTCCGTGAACATTAACCGAGAAATCCGGACGTCCGCGTCGGCGGCGTCCTTTTTGAAGACAGAGGGACCAAGTAGAATGTCTGTAAGGAAGTATCGCGTTGAAAGTGCATCAGGCGCATCGAGGGGGACGGCCGGCGGTAAGCGGCAGCGCGTGCTCGCCAGTGTCTTCCTCGCCTCGAGCGTGCTCAGCGCTGCGACGCCGCTCAAGGCCTCGGAGTGGGTCGTGGGCGATGGAGACTGGTTCACCGCTTGCAACTGGAGCGATTGCATGCTGCCGAGCGTGCAGGCTTCGGCCTACATCAGAAATGGCGGCAAGGTCACGATTGCGAGCGGCGATGCCGTCGCGGGCACGCTGCAGGTGGGCGACAGCGGTGGCAGCGGCACCCTGACCTTTTCCGGAGGCAGCCTGAATTCAGGTAACGCGGCAATTGAAAACGGTGTCATGACCGTGACAGGCCGGGGCACGGAATGGGACCTGACCAATCCCCGTATGCCTGTTATCAAAGGCCAGATCGACATTGGCAAGCACGGGACAGGCGTACTTGTCGTTTCCGGCGGCGCCAAGGTCCTGAATGTTGGCGGCGTGACCATCGCCCCGGGGGAGGGAGATTCAGGAACACTTACCCTGACAGGGATCGGGACCACTCTGGCTGTCGAGGGGACGGTCAATATCGGCGGAGGGATAGGCGGTGCCGGAACCGTGACGATCTCGGAGCGGGCCAGCTTCTCAACGGCCTCTTCTTTCAATGTTGGCACGTTCGATGGCGGAACGGGAACTGTCGTTGTAACCGGCAACGGCTCCAGCCTGACGGCAGCCAGGTTGACGGTCGGCTATCGCGGCAGTGACGATGAGCGGTCCAGCGGATCGCTGACGATTTCCGACGGCGCAGTCGTGAATGCCACCGAGGTACTCCAGATCACCCGGAGCACAAAGTATTCCGGTACGACCGGCACGGTGAACATCGGCGCCGCCGAAGGCGAGGCCGCCGCGGCCGCCGGCACGATCAATTCGGCCAATGGTATCTTCTTCGGCGATGGCGAAGGCATACTCGCCTTCAATCACACCGAGTCGAACTACGACTTTTCGCATGTGATGACCAATTCGGAGACGGGCACGGCGACGATCAGGCAACTCGCCGGCGTGACCACGCTTTCGGGAGACAGTTCCGCCTTCACCGGTTCGACGGAGGTCACGGGCGGCACGTTGCTGGTGAACGGCGCGCTCGGCGGCACGCTTTCGGCCAGCGGTTCGGGCGTGCTCGGCGGCGTCGGCACGATCGGCTCCGCGACGATCGCATCTGGCGGCGCGCTTGCACCAGGCCTGCGCAATGCGATCGGCACGCTCACCGTCAATGGCGACCTGACATTTGAGAGCGGCTCCTCCTATGCCGTCGACCTGACGGGCGCGGCCAGTGACCTTGTCAGCGTTTCCGGCAAGGCGACGCTGAATGGCGGCACGGTGCGCGTGCGCTCGCTCGACGATTCGACCAGTTATCAGCAGAGCCAGACCTACACGATCCTCTCCGCCGGTTCGCTTGACGGCAGTTTCGAAGAGACGCTCAGCACCTCCGCCTTTCTCGATGTCGCGACAACATATGAGGGCAATGACGCCAGGCTGACGGTGACCCTGATCGGCGAGGGCGAAGGCGAGGGCGGCGATGATGGTGGCTCCGATGGCGGCGGCGACAACGGCGGTGATGGCGGCGGCGATGATGGCGGCGCGGACTATCCCGGCGTCTTCACGCCGATCGCCGAGACCAAGAACCAGTATGCCGTTGCGCAGGCGCTCGATTCGCTGGATCAGTCCGGGGATTCCCTGGCACTCTACAACAGCATGCTCATGCTCGGCGTCGATGAGGCGCTTGAGACCTATGAACAGCTCTCGGGCGTCGTTTACGCGTCCGGTCAGTCGGCGCTGATGCAGAATGCGCTGACGGTCAACGCCGTCATCAACAACCATCTGCGCGGTGCCGCGCCGGGAAGCGTCGCGCCGCCCTCGACCGATGCGCTTGGCTATGCGGAAGAACCGCAGGCCGACCCCACCGGGGATTTCCCCGTTGTCGCGGAGGATGGTTTCGACGAGGGCCGCTTTGCCGTCTGGGGCAGCGGCCTCGGAACTTGGGGCAAGATCGACGGCACGGACGGAAGCTCGGACGCCGATCTGAAGAGCGGCGGTTTCCTGCTTGGCGCCGACATGCTGGCAAACGACATGTGGCGTTTCGGCGTGGCGGCCGGCTACACCCGTTCGTCCTTCGATATCGACCAGTCCAGCGGCGAAAGCGACGATTACATTCTGGCGGCCTATGCCGGCATGGAGCTGAACGGTTTCGCCGTCCGCAGCGGGCTCGGCTATACGTGGCACAATGCAAAGGCGACGCGGGGCGTGCCCGCCCTCGACCAGACCCTCACGGGTGAGTATGACGCCGACAGCTTCAATGCCTTCGGCGAACTCGCCTACAATTTCGATCTCGGCCCGGCCGCGGTCGAGCCTTTCGCCAACCTGTCCTTCGTCCAGGTCAAGACCGATGGCTTCACCGAAACCGGCGGCACGGGCGCGCTGACGGTTGACGGCCAGACCATGAACGCGACCTTCACCACGATCGGCCTGCGCGCGGCGACCGATTTCGACTTCGGCGGCGTGGCGACTTCGGCGCGCGGCGCGCTTGGCTGGATGCATGCCTTCGGCGATGTGGACACCGAGACGACCGCACGCTTTGCCACCGGCAACGACTTCACGGTCTTCGGAACGCCGCTCGACCGCAACACCGCGATCATCGAGGCCGGGCTGGATTTCCAGGTCACGGAATCGGCGACGATCGGCATCGGTTATGCCGGTCAGTTCGGCGAAAACGCACGGGATCAGGGGCTGAATGCGGATCTGCGCGTGCGGTTCTGATCGGACCGCAACTGTGCATTAGGAACAGGTCACTCTGTTGAACAGGAGCATCGCGCCGTTGCGGCGCGCGCTCGCAGCTTCGGGTTTCCCGACGGGGAATTCGAAGATCGTAGCGGTCAGCCAGCCAGCCATGTCCCCGGACTTCGCCAGCCAGCCAGCCGTTCCGGTCTGCATCCTATGTTTCGATTGTCAGTCGGAAGCCTTTTTCAGCCGCCCTTCGTTCAGCCCTGCCGCCTTGCGCCGTTGAGAAACAGATCCCAGGCGCGACAGAAATAGTCGTCCTGCGCTGCATTCTCTTCAAAATCTGTTTCTCCCAGCAGTCTTGACATCAGCGGTCTTATCGATGTGGCGTAGAGAAGCTGGGTTGCGAGGAATGCGCCATCGCCAGCGGCAATCGCGCTGTCGTTTTGCGCCTCTTCCACAAGGCCGGTCAGGCGTTGCATGATCGGGTCTCCAGCTTCCGGCTTGCGTTTGCCAAGGGCGGAAGGCTCGCTGAGCACGACGCGGTTAAGGGCGACCAGTTGCGGGCGCAGATTAACGGCAAGAATGGCGCGCGCATATTGCCGCAAGCGGTCAAGCGCCGGCCCGTCCAGCTGCAGGGCGGCTTCGAGTTCAGCCAGAACCTCTGCCTGAAGCCCGGCCATCAGGGCGCTGAACAGCGCCGTCTTTGATGGATAGCGGCGGTAGATCGTGTCCTTGCCCGCGCCGCAGGCGCTGGCGATCTGCTCCATCGATGTGGCCGCAAAACCCTGGGTGGCGAACAGGTTTGCCGCCGTCTCAAGGATGTGCCGCTCCAGCTTTGCCGCTTCCGCCTTGGAGGGGCGACCGCCACGGGCGCGGGGCGGGCGCTGCTCCGTCACGGTGTCGCTGCGGTCTGGTTTCTGGCTCATCACATTCTTTCGTTTCAAGCGGATCACTCTTTCAGTCAGCCGACTTTATCCGTCGACGGAAACCAAACGCAACCGTTCTGTTGCGGTATTGCAACGACAATAAATATGAGTAAAGGAGTCATAATTATAACTGGACGAGGCCGTCCCGTTTTGTTAGGCGAATTTAACGAAGGATTTTCGGACAGAAAGAGATACGCGATGACAACGGCCCCAAGGCTTGCCCTGCTTTCCGCCACTACGAGCTTTCTTGCGCTCACAGGCCCGGTTCTGGCTCAGGAAGCGACGACCATCCTGGAGCCCGTGACGGTTGAGACCCAGGCCGGCCTTCAGGCCGAATCCGGTAACGCCGTCTTTGTCCGGGACACATCGGCGGCAATGAAGACCGAGACGCCGGTGATCGAGACGCCGCAATCGGTGACCACGGTAACGCGCGAGCAGATGGACGAGCAGAGCCCGCAGACCGTCAGCCAGGCGCTGCGCTACACCGCCGGCGTTCTTTCCGACAGGGATGCCAATACCCGCTACAATTCGATCTTCATGCGCGGTTTCGGCGCGTTTGGCACCGCGACGAGCTATGTCAGTTATCTGGACGGGTTGAAGCTGCCGCGCGGTCAGGCCTTTGCCCAGGTGGCCATCGATCCCTACCTGCTTGACCGTATCGACGTTCTCAAGGGTCCATCCGGCGTGCTGTACGGCCAGATGAGCCCCGGCGGGCTTGTCGATCAGGTGAGCCGCGTGCCCTCTGCCGAACCATACAATGAAGTCTTCCTGCAGGGCGGATCGTTCGGTCGGGTCCAGGGCGGCATCACCTCGCGTGGTTCGCTGACCGAGGATGACAGCCTGCTCTACAGCTTCACCGGCATCGGGCGGTCCTCCGGCACGCGCTATGACGATGTCGACGAAGAGGTTTACGGTTTTGCGCCATCGCTGACCTGGCAGCCGGACGAGGATACCGCGCTGACGATCTCCGGCTATTACCAGAACACCCCGGAGGGCGGCTATTTCAACTCGATCTACCCGACATTCCTGGCGCCAGAGGAATACCAGCCCTATCTCGGTCGCGACGTGAATATCGGCGATCCGAACTATGACTATTTCAACCGCGAGCAATATGGCATCGGCTACGACTTCGAGCACTATTTCAACGACAGCGTGAAGTTCGAATCCGCGCTGCGCTACTCCGATGTCGATATCGATTTCCGCTCGCTGCAGATGGCGGCGCCTCTGGATGCCAATGGCGATATCCCCCGGCAAGCGCTGCGTTCGATCGAGCAGGTTGGCGGCATCTCGACCGACAACCGGCTGACATTCGAATTCGATACCGGCGCCGTCGAACACACCATGCTCGCCGGCTTCGATTACCAGCACTCGGATAGCGACTGGCAGTATCAATATGGCGCGGCTCCGGCGCTGAACGTCGTCAATCCCGTTTACGGCCAGCCGATTGCACCGCTGATGACGATCATCGACAGCAAGCAGACGCTTCAGCAGACGGGCATCTATCTTCAGGACCAGATGAGCTTTGGCGGACTGCATGCCGTTCTCGGCATTCGCCAGGACTGGACCGAGCAGGAGTCGACCAATCGTCTGGCAGGCACCACCTCCAGCCAGTCGGACGAAGCCACGACATACAAGGCCGGCCTTCTCTATGCCTTCGACAATGGCATTTCGCCCTATGTCAGCTATTCGACATCGTTCGAGCCGGTGATCGGCGTCGATGCCGCCGGTCAGCCCTTCGTGCCCAGTGAAGCGGAGCAGTATGAGATCGGCATCAAGTATGAGCCGGTCGGCTGGGACGCGCTGTTCACGGTCTCCGCCTTCGACATCACCCAGCAGAACGCATTGGTGCCGGACGCCCTGGGCTTCAGCCGACAGGCGGGCGAGATCCGTTCGCGCGGGCTCGAATTCGAGGCGCGCGGCAACCTGACGGAAGAGTTTGAACTGATCGCGGCGCTGACGCTTCTCGATACCGAATATGAAAAGACGTTCATTGCTGCAAATGAGGGCAACCGGCCGCAGGCTGTGCCGGATTATTACGGCTCCGTCTGGGGGAACTACACCTTTATGTCCGGCGCGCTGGAAGGCTTCTCCGCCGGTGCGGGGCTGCGCTTCGTCGGCGCAAGCTATGCCGATGATGCCAATACGGTGAAGGTTGATGGCTATACGCTGGTCGATGTGGCGCTGCGCTACGACTTCGGCGCCCGCAGCGAAAAGCTGAAGGGGCTCGAGGCGACCTTCAACATCACTAACCTGTTTGACGAAGACTATTATGCCAGCTGCAGCACCGGCTTCTATTGCCAGTATGGCGATGGACGCCAGTTTCTGGCCGGTCTGAACTACAAATGGTGAAGGCGATGATGCTTGGTCGACGTTCGTTCTGCGGCGCGCTTCTGTTGAGCGGTCTGGTTTCCCTGAGACCGGCAGCAGCAGCCGGCCCCGTCACCATGACGGACATGATCGGGCGTCGGGTGGTGTTGCCCGCCGTGCCGAAGCGCGTTGTTCTGCTGGAGGCGCGCGACATCATCAGCATGGCCATGCTCGTCGACGATCCGGCTGCGCGCGTCGTTGGCTGGGCGGCGGTGGACCGAATCGATGCTCCGTTGCTTCAGGCGCAACTGACCGGCGATCACCAGATCGCGGAAGTCGGCAAGCAGGGGCCGGACACGATCTCGCTCGAAGGCATTGTCAGGCTCGAGCCGGATCTCGTCATATCCAATTTCTACATGACCCCGCTGGGGGAGGACGACCTTCTGGTCCAGCGCCTCACGGAACTCGGCATTCCGGTCGTCTTCTCCGACCTTGCCACCAATGAAGAACCTGAGGGCGCGCCAAGGCCGGGACCGGTCGAAACGCTTGGCCGGCATATGCGGATGTGGGGCGAGGTACTGAATGAGGGCGCGCGCGCCGAGGACTATCTTTCATTCTGTAACAGCCATCTTGACCGCGTCCGTGCCTGCCTCAAGGACGCCGCGCCGGTGACAACTTATCTGGAGATCATGTCAACGGTCGACGATTGCTGCTGGGCGGCAGGCACAACCGTCTGGGGCGAACTGCTGGCGCTTGCCGGCGGGCAGACACTGCCGG
This sequence comes from Martelella mediterranea DSM 17316, assembly GCF_002043005.1. Lineage (NCBI taxonomy): Bacteria > Pseudomonadati > Pseudomonadota > Alphaproteobacteria > Hyphomicrobiales > Aurantimonadaceae > Martelella > Martelella mediterranea. The sequence goes on from NZ_CP020330.1 coordinate 3,093,822, forward strand.
GCGTGACAGAGGCCTGGTACCAGAAACTGCAGCTTGAACATCTCCTGTCGACGCCGTTCGACGTCTATATCGCCTCCGGCGGCGGCTGGTCTTCCGGCGGCCGACCGGCGATCGGCCCCGGCATCGATCCCGAGGAAGGCCGCGAGGGGCTGGGGCGGTTGATCGGCCGGACGGGGTTCAGCGAGCTCGATGCCGTTCGCGACAACCGAGTTTATGGCATCTGGACCGGGCTGATCGCCGCGCCGCCGCTCAATATCCTGTTCATCGAATGCGCCGCGAAATGGCAGCATCCCGCGCTTTGCGCGGAGATCGATCCATCGCGGACCCTGGCCGAAATAAACGAACGCTTCATGAGCATACCCATTGAAGGCCCGCTCTGGACAGCGCTGGAGGGCTGAGCATGCGAGATAAAATCTCTCTGGGTATGCGGTTTCGGGCAGAAGCGGAGGTCGATTTCCCAAGGATCGATGATTTCTTCGAGCCGATCGTTCAATCCATCGCCACTCACGACATGAAAGTCATCCGGCAGAAGGAGAGCAGTCGGGTCGTCACGGATATCGGCCTGGCCACGCTTGAAGCCGGGCCCGGAAAACTGTTTCTGCGGGTTGAGGCCGATGACACGGCATCACTCAACCGCCTGAAATACGCGCTCTATGGCCCGATCTCCTTCATTGCCGCCAGCGAGAAACCGGTCATCAAATGGTCTGGCCACGACACCGGCCTGACGCCCTTCGATGAACTGCGCGTTGTAAGGGTCAGCCGGGCGTCATTGATCACCCCGCATATGCGGCGGATCGTGTTTTCCGGTGAGGACCTTGGCCGTTTTGACCGTATGGACCAGCTTCACTGTCGGCTCATCTTCCAACCCAAGGGAACGCTGCGGCCGGAATGGCCGGGCCTTGATGCCAATGGCCATATCGTCTGGCCCGAAGGCCGCAAGCTCGACACGCGCGTCTACACGATTCGCGCAATCGATACCGTAAAAGGCGAAGTGACGATCGATTTCGCGCTTCATCCCAAGGCCGGGCCCGCGACGCGCTGGGCCATGGAGGCCGGGCCCGGCGATATTATCGGCATGGTCGGGCCTGCCGCCAATGGCCTTGAACAGGCGGAATTCTACGTCTTCGCCGGCGATGAAACGGCGCTTCCCGGCATTGCCCGCATGATGGAAGCGCTCGTCAGGTCTGCGACAGGTCATGCTTTCATCGAAGTCGACAGCCCCGATGACGTCCCGGACCTTCACTGTCCGCCCGGCATCACCGTAATCTGGCTCTTTCGCAACGGAAAACCGGGGGGGACGACCTCGCTTCTGGAGGAAGCGGTCCGTAACGTCTCATGGCCCGCCGATTTGTCATCCGTCTTCTTCTGGGGCGGATGCGAACACAAGGCGTTTCGCAAGATCCACCGCCTGCTGCGCCATGAGCGTGGCCTGCCGCGCGAGCGGATGGTTTTCTATTCGCACTGGCACCGCTCGCTCAGTGAAGAACAGATCATCGCGGAAGGCGCGGCGGCCTATTTGCCGGAGTGACGGATGGCTGTCGGGCAATGTTCCCGCAGCAACACGCCCGCCGGCCCTGAACCGGGCTAGATGATTGCGCGGCGGACGCGGACCGAGACCCATTCCGACATGATGACCGTTGCCAGAATGACGGTCATGGTCACTTGCGGCCAGGCCAGCACGTTGAGTCGAGCCGGTAAAGCGACAGGCCGATAAGCCGCGGCATCACCTGCGGCTGGACGGCGTATTGATCATCTGCAGCCACGAGGCGCCGGTGGCCCGGACGACTTCCGCCTGTGCCTCGTCTATGTGCTCGGTCAGGAGCTTGGATAAATGCCGATGGTCGCGAAGGACAGTGTCAGCAAGCCAGCAAAGAAACGCGCCTCGCGCGCCCAGCCTTCGGCAAGGCGGGCCCAGTTCGGCTCGGCAACACCGCCAAGCAACGCCGCGGCCTCACGCGGCTCGCTTCTCTGCGCATCGACCGTTTCAATCCGTTCGAGAAGTTCGGCTCTGGGGAGTGCGGCGACCTTCTCGACCGTCAGGTAGCGATAGCCACGGCGCTGGGCCAGCTCCGTGGCAGCCTGAAACCGCATCCCAGCATCCTCCGTGTCGCTGGCAAGCCGAGTCTCCCGGGCTGCGATCTGCTCGACCCAGATAAGCGGGGCCTCGACGTTGGCCCGTGTCTCGGAATCGGTGTGAAGATTGAGCCAGATCTCACTGCGGGTCTTGACCGCCGCGAAACGCTTCGGGACGCGCCGTCGAATACAGAATGCCGATCCTCTTCGCATGAGCGACATCGCACGCTCCCATAATCAATGTCTAGCCGAAACGAAGTGTAAGTTCGCAATCGAGGTTGAGCGATTAAATTATCGTTTTTTATGAGTTCTTTTGAGGTGGCCGGAAAGGGCTATGGCGGAGGAGGTGTCCTTCAGTTTAACGTCGTCATTTCATTATAATTCAAATTTATCAATATCTTAAGATTATTTCCCTGAGCTAAATGTGTAGCAGATTGTGTAGCGGGCACAGGTGTGACTTGCAGAGGTTTTCCATTTTGGAGTGAACCAGGTGTATCCTGGGTCGCGACACAAACACATGAAATGGACTGCTATAAAGAAGGGCGGCAGCGACGCGTTGCTCGCTTTGTTCGTACCTCAAACCTTTTCCCTATTTGACACCATGATTGTCCAAACCGGCTGAGGTTTTGACAATCGCCAGGTCGCTCCCCTGGCTATCTTCCTCTCTGTCAGAGCAACCGCGAGGGCTTGCCGACATGAAGGAGATAATGGTGACCAGCAAAGTTTGCTTTTCCCTCACGCGCCGGCAAGCGCTCATCGTAGGTGCATCCGCGTCCATCGTTGCAGCGCTACCGGCGATTGCGATGGCCAATGCGCCCGAAAATCAACCTGAAGGAGCGAGCCAGATGGCCGAGAGCTTTATCACCACCCAAGACGGCGTTGAGATTTTCTACAAGGACTGGGGACCGAAGGATGCCCAGCCGATCATGTTCCACCATGGCTGGCCGCTTTCCAGTGATGACTGGGATGCCCAGATGATGTTCTTCGTCAACAAGGGATATCGCGTCGTCGCCCACGACCGGCGCGGGCATGGCCGCTCGGCGCAGGTGAGTGAGGGGCACGACATGGCGCATTATGCCGCCGATGCCGCAGCCGTCACCGAGGCGCTCGATCTGAAAAATGCGATCCATATCGGTCATTCCACAGGTGGCGGCGAGGCACTTGCCTATGTCGCACGTTTCGGGCAGCCGCAGGGCCGCGTGGCGGGCCTCGTCATGGTCGCAGCAGTGCCGCCGATCATGCTCAAGGGCGCCATCAATCCCGAAGGCACGCCGCTTGCCGTTTTCGATGATTTTCGCAAGCAGCTGGCCGCCAACCGCGCGCAGTTCTTCCTCGATGTGGCTTCAGGCCCATTCTACGGCTTCAATCGTCCGGATGCGAAGGTGTATCCCGGCGTGATCAACAATTGGTGGCGCCAGGGCATGAATGGCAGCATCAAGGCCCATTACGAAGGTATCAAGGCGTTTTCTGAGACCGACCAGACTGCCGATCTGAAGGCCGTAACGGTTCCGACGCTGGTGCTGCAGGGCGATGACGATCAGATCGTGCCCTACAAGGGGGCTGCTGTCCTGCAGGCCGAACTTGTTTCCGGCTCGAAGCTGAAGATCTATCCAGGCTTTCCCCACGGCATGCTGACAACCCACGCCGATGTGATCAACCCGGATATTCTGGCCTTCATCCAGGGCTGATTATCCGACCTCTGCCATGGCGGGGCGAATGCTTCGCCATGGAAGGCCGCCAGAACAGTCTCACGGTTACAGATGGAGTAGTGAAAATGTCGCGGTCTGCAACAGCTTCGATCCTGAGTTTCAATGGCGGCTATGTCGATACCATGGGCTTTGTCGCGCTCAGTGGCCTTTTTACGGCACATGTGACCGGCAATTTCGTTACACTTGGCGCCACTTTATCGGAAGGCACGGGCGGTGCGCTGGCAAAACTCCTGGCTCTGCCGGTCTTCTGCCTCACGGTGTTTCTTGGTCATGGTTTCAACTATTGGCTTGAAGGGCGGAAGTATCCGCCGGTTCCGGTGTTCCTCTCGCTGAAGTTCACGCTCTTTGTGCTTGCTGCGGCATTGGCGCTATCCCTTCCACGCGAAAGTGCCGGCAGCGGTGGCGAGCTGCTCCTCGGCATGGTTCTCGTTGTCGCAATGGCATTGCAGAACGGCCTTCACCGCACCCACCTGTCAGATCAACCTCCGACCACGCTTCTGACCGGCACGACCACCCAGATCATGCTCGACCTGTCCGATCTGGTTTTCGGGGGCGAGGCCAAGGGCAAGGCAGTGGGGGCACGGCTTTTCAAGCTGGTCCGTGCGCTGGTCCTGTTTGCCGGCGGTTGCGCGGTGGCAGCGCTGCTGTTCCGGCTCTCGCACCGCCTTTGCTTCCTCGTTCCTCCGATCACCGTCGCTACAGCTTTTCTCATCCACAGTTTTGGCGGTGAAACCGACCAGAGCAAAAACCAAAAGGAGAAAGCGTGATGGCCCGAGAAAGGTCACCGACCAAGAAGCCGGATCGCAAGCCGGTCGAGGAGAATGATGCTGTGGTGGAAGATGCCCGTCTGGATGAGGTTCTTGATGAGGCGTTGCGAGAGAGTTTTCCGGCGAGCGACCCACCGGCAAGCGGCCATTTCGAATAAGCCTTCTCAAAAAGGAGAATGAATATGAATAGCACCATCAAAGAACGCAGAAGCGCGTCTCTCCACACGCCTTCAGGGCTTGGCGCCGAGGCAGGCAGAGATATCACCGCAGGCGCAAATGCGCTTCTTGCCGATGTTTTTGCCCTGTTCATGAAAACCAAGAATTTTCATTGGCACATGAGCGGCGCCAGTTTTCGTGACTGGCACCTGATGCTCGACGATCAGTCCGATGAGCTGATGGCGATCACCGATCCGCTGGCCGAAAGGGTCCGCAAGCTCGGCGGTTCGACTTTGAGATCGATCCGGGACATTTCTGCAAAGCAGCGCATTGCCGATAATGATGCGGAATTCGTGCATCCGCATGAAATGCTCGCCGAGCTCAGGTCCGATAATGCCGACCTTGCAGCCCGCATGCGCGCGCTTCACGCCGTCTGCGATGAGCATAACGATGTGGCGACGGCCAGCCTTCTGGAAAACTGGATCGACGAGACCGAAAAGCGAATTTGGTTTCTGTTCGAGATCCTTCGCTCCACCAACGCCTGATGGAGCATCTGCCGGGCGAACGTCCTCCCCTCTGCGTTCGCCCGGCTTTTTTTGTTTTCCGCGCGACGACAGTTGAAAGGATTTAGCAATGCTGATGACGAATGAGGAACTGAGCGATCCGTGGAAGCGCGAGGGACAGACATTCCCGGAACTTTCCGAAGACATGATGAACCGTCTGTCGGGATATGGACGCGAGGAACAGTTCGACAGCGAGACGCAGCTTTTCAAACGCGGCGACCGCTCGATCGATTTCTTCGTGGTTCTCGCCGGTGAGATCAGGATCACGTATACACATGCCGGTGCGGGGCAGGGACTGCTCTACACATACCGCCGCGGGCAGTTCACAGGCGAGCAAAACCTTTTCAACACGCGCAAAATCCTTCTGACCGCCACCGCAGTCCCGGGCACCGTCGTTCTGCGGGTCAGAAACGAGAACTTTCGTTCATTGCTGATTGGCGAGCCGGAGATCGGCGAGATCATAATACGCGCCTTCATCCTGCGACGCATGGGCTTTATTCGTCACCAGCGTGGCGGCGTCGTCCTTCTCGGACATCCGAATAATGGACAACTGCTCGAGTTGCAGCGCTTCCTCACGCGCAACACCTATCCGGTCGAGGTAATCGACAGCGTCTCCAGCCCTGAAGCAGAAGCGCTGATGACATCATTTGGGCTGACGGAAGCGTCGCTTCCTGCTGTCATAGAACCAGACAGGAGTGTTCTGATCCGCCCGAACACGATGGCACTTGCCGACCGGCTTGGTATCGCAGAAGCACCCGACACCGGCGCGATTTATGATGTTGCCGTTGTTGGCGCCGGACCATCGGGTTTGGCGGCGGCGGTCTATGCTGCGTCCGAAGGTCTGAATACGATCGTGCTGGAAAAGCTCGCGCCGGGCGGGCAGGCGGGAACGTCATCGAAGATCGAAAATTATCTCGGGTTCCCGACCGGTATTTCGGGTATGGCGCTTGCTGGCCGTGCCCATATCCAGGCGCAGAAATTCGGTGCGCTTTTGTCCGTGTCGCGCAATGTTGTGAGCGTCGACTGCAGTGACTTTCCGCTTCGACTGACGCTGGAAGATGGTCGGGTGGTTAGCGCGCGTTCAATCGTTGTTGCATCCGGCGCCCGCTACCGGCGTCTCGACGTTCCGGACTATGACCGGTTCGAAGGGCAGGGCATTCACTATGCGGCAACCGCCATGGAGGCGCAAATCTGCCGGGAGCAGGATGTGGTCGTTGTCGGCGGCGGCAATTCAGCCGGCCAGGCGGCGATATTTCTCGCCGGAACAGCACGCCATGTTCACATGCTCCTGCGCAGCGGTATTTCGCGCAACATGTCCGACTATCTGGTCCAGCGGATCTTGAGCGCGCCGAAAATCTCGGTCTACGAAAACTGCCAGGTCGAAGCGCTGCATGGGCTAGATGCTCTGCAAGAGGTGATCTGGCGCGACGCGGCCAGCCATAGGCCCATCCATCTTTCGACGGGGAACATGTTCGTGATGATCGGAGCTGCTCCGAATACGGATTGGCTGCAAGGATGTATAGACCTTGATCAGCGCGGCTTTGTGACGACGGGGATGACTTCGGAGCCTCAGGGGCCACTCTCGCCGTTTGCAACATCGCATCCCGGTATTTTCGCAGTTGGTGACGTCAGGAGCGGATCAGTAAAGCGTGTCGCATCGGCCGTTGGCGAAGGGTCGGTCGTTGTCAGCGCCATCCACCAGTTCCTGGCCTCGCAACACCACTGACGCAATAGCAAGCATTGCTCACCTTTAAAGGCTGGTCGTTCGAGAGAGCGACCAGCCTTGATGCGTGCGTAACGCAGTGCTTTTCCGCGTTGCCTCTTTCCGCTGCCGCCTGCTCCGCCTTCAACGGCATAAACCTATACAAGGGTATAGCCGTCTCAGACTGAGGTCTTGCATTTCCAGATGTGAGTTCAGTTCATTCCGGCTCCGTCGTCGGTCAACATCCCTGCATCACTTAATCCGATCCTACTCTTCTCAGGAGATGACGATGCCCGATGCAACCGCTTCGTTGAAAATGCCGAACCGATCCGCGCAGACCGGTGCCGAGGGGTCTTCTTCAGACGTTTCGAATATTGTGATGCATGCTTTGCTGCTGATAGGGCATGACCGCTCAAAGGCGCTCGACTGCTTGGACCGCGCCCGAGAAATGATGGCCACCAGCGAGGAACAGACGGCATCGGCTCCACCGGCTGCATTGCCGCCAGTCGCCAAAGGCGGCCTCGCTCCGTGGCAAATCTCGAAGATCAAACGCTACATCAATGAGAATATCGATGAGTCTATCACGCTGCTTGTCCTTGCCGGTCAATTACGGCTAAGCGTCAGCTACTTCTCCGCGGCCTTCAAGGTCAGCTTTGGCGTCTCGCCACATGCCTATATCGTCGCTCAGCGCGTGGAGCGCGCGAAGCAAAGGATCGCGCTTACAGATGCATCTCTTTCGGAAATCGCGCTGGATTGCGGTTTGGCGGATCAGGCGCATTTGTCCCGCATCTTTCGCCGCCACACGGGCTACACGCCTTCAGGCTGGCGGCGTGCGTGTGCCAGCGGCATGGAGGGCCGGCTGTCCTGACCTGGCCGGGTAGCGATGATCGGTTCCGCCGGTAGGGTCTCGGTCCCCAATCATCCCGAATCAAGGCATTTTCGAAGCAGTATCAGCCACTTTGGTGGATTCCAGTTTTAACATAAGGACGACAATCATGGCTTCCCCAGAGGGTACAGCGGCGAGCGAACAGGCCGTACTGACGCGCCCGGTTTTATATGCAATGGCGGTGGCAAGTGGCATAGCCGTCGCCAACATCTACTATAACCAGCCGATGCTGGGGCTGATCGATCAGGATTTTCCCGGCGGTCATACAAGCGCGCTGATCCCCACAGCAACCCAGATCGGCTATGCCCTGGGTCTGTTCTTTCTGCTTCCGCTTGGTGATATATTGCGCAGGCGCAAGCTGATCATCGTGCAGTTTATCATATTGGCGGCAGCGCTCGTGGTGACGGCCATCGCGCCTTCGCCGCTTCTGCTGGTCGTTGCCTCGCTCTTGCTGGGTGCGAGTGCGACCGTTGCCCAGCAGATCGTACCTTTTGCAGCGTCCCTTGCGCCTGAAAACAAGCGAGGGGCGACGATCGGTACCGTGATGGCCGGCGTATTGACTGGCATTCTCTTCAGCCGGACGCTCTCCGGTTTCGTTGGTGATTTTGCCGGTTGGCGTGAGATGTTCTGGCTGGGGGCGCCGCTGGCCCTTCTGGGAGCAATTCTGATGGTTGCCGTCCTGCCATCACATGCCCCGGTATCCGATGTGAAGTATGGCGCGGCGATCCGCTCGTTTGTGGGGTATTGGCGAAGCCATCCGCGTCTGCGCACGGCCGCCATTGTTCAGGCGCTGCTGTTTGCTTCGTTTTCAGCGTTCTGGACGATCCTTGCGCTTTATCTCGCCTCTCCGCGCTTCGACCTCGGGTCCGATATCGCAGGTCTTTTTGGTGTTGTCGGCGCCGTCGGAATATTCGCCGCGCCGCTTGCAGGAAAGATAGCCGACCGGCAGGGGCCGGATCGCCCGATTATCCTAGGCGCCATTCTGACGGTTTTCGCGTGGTTGCTTTTCGGGGTCTGGGGTTCTCTTGCCGCCCTGATCACCGGCGTCATTCTTCTGGATTTTGGGGTCCAGGCCGCGCTGATCTCGAACCAGCACGTCATTTACGCTCTCGATCCCGCAGCCCGCAGCCGTCTCAACACGCTGTTCATGACCGCGATGTTTACCGGCGGCGCTGCGGGTTCCGCGCTGGCTGCCTGGGCATGGCGGACCGGAGGTTGGCAGTTCGTCAGCCTGCTGGGCGCCATGCTGTCGATCATCGCCGTTGGAATGAAGCTTCTCGGCCACTATCAACAACGGCGCCGGCAGGAAACTGTCTGCTCTGAAGTGCAATAACAAAGCCTGTTCCGACAAGACGTGCCGGGTCCCGGCATGCTTGTCTTGGTCAGCACCAAAAGCAAACAGAGGATATTTGCCGATGACGAGCACTGACAAACGGGTTCTGCTACGTGACGGGATTGCAAGCCTGCCGGAGCCAATCGATATTGAACTTATTCTGCCGCAGGATATGCATGGGATAGCAGGGCGGATCAAACTCAGACTACCTGACATCGTGAGCGAGGCGATACTGGCGCAGACCATCCCGCCACGAGCCAAATAGAAGAAAAGCCACCGGAAAATCTACCGGTGGCTTTTTAGCATGGATCGAACCGTAAACGTTTGACTTGTCCGTCTATTTGCTGTCATCGATGACGATGGTTTCGGGACGGTCTCCGCCTTCGGCATATTCGCGATGCCATTCTCCATCTTCCGTTTCGAAGAGAATATGTGCGTTCTTGCCACCTGTTCTCTGTCTGGCGGCTGCACTGCGTGCGGCGGAAAGCGCGGCGTCATGGGTCGGGAATGTTTCTGACCAGGCGTTTTCCATCCTGTATGCATAGCCGCCATCATGACGTCCAACGTGGTAGATTACTTCCATCTTCTTCGTTCCTTGCTGGTGTGTTTGACAAGTTGGTTTCGCATCAGGATGCGGTTCCTCATTGCACCCGAACCAACTCACGCGGTCTTGTCGAAATCCGCTTTGCTGGTGTCAGGCATCTCGGCGCTTCAGGTCAAACAGCAGCGCCTGGCCCTGCGTGACCCATTCCAGCGGCGGAATCTCTTCGCCGGCGATCTGCAGGCCGGTTCCGGGGCCGAGCCGCTCGCCGTCGACCATGGCAAGTCCGCTGACGATCTGAACAAAGGTCAGGCGGTCGGGGCGGTGTGGAATGGCGAGCCGGTCGTCTTCGTTCGGATTGGCGATGTAGATACGGGTATCCGAAATCAGCTTCAGGCCATTCTCACCGGGCTTGTCTGCGGCAATCAGCGTCCAGTCGCGGGCGGTTTCGGGCGCGGGCAGGGGCTTTTGCTGATAGGTCGGATCGCCGTCGAAACTGTCGGGGATGATCCAGATCTGCAGAAAATGCGCCGTGTCCTCGTCCGAGGCGTTCATTTCCTCGTGACGAAGACCGCTTCCTGCCGACATCAGTTGAGCTTCGCCCGCGGTTATGATCGACGTGTTGCCGATCGTGTCGCGGTGGCGCAGCTTGCCGGACAGGACAATGGTCAGGATATCCATGTTGTCATGGGCGTGTTCGGAAAAGCCAGCGCCCGGAATGACCCGGTCTTCATTGATGACGCGCAGGGCGCCAAAACCCATACGGGTCGGGTCCTGGAAGCCGCCGAAGGAAAAGGTGTGGTGACTGTCGAGCCAGCCTTGCCGCGTGTGGCCGCGATGGGCTGTGTCATGGATCATAATCATGAGTTCAATCTCCGGCCGTCTCCGGCGCTTTCGTGAGGGCGGGAGACGGCCAATTGGAATGGCAGAGATCTGCCGTCAGCCATTGAGAAACCGGGTGATGGCAGAAATTTCATCGGGGCGGATTTCATGGCCGCCGCTGTGCATTACGGATTGGAGCTCAGCGTCTTGCGCTTTGAAGTAGTCCAGGAGCGCGGCCGACAGGGCCGGCGGGCAGATTGGGTCGCGTTCGCCTGCCGTTACCAGTATCTTGCGGCCGGAAAGCCCGGCATTGTCATCCGGTCTCCACGGGATCAGCGGGTGCAGCAGGGCGACGCGGTCGAAGAGTTCCGGTTTTCGGAACAGCACCGACGCAAGGATGTTCGCGCCGTTGGAATAGCCGAACGCATAGACATCGCGACCCGGATTGGCCGCCTTGTGACCGGCGATGAAGCGCGTCATCTTATCGGTGCGGCGGGCGAGGTCATCCATGTCATAGACGCCTTCGCCGGTGCGCCGGAAAAAGCGCAGCGCGCCATATTCGGAGACATCGCCGCGCGGCGAGACAATGGCAGCACCGGGGATAAGCTCGTCCACCAGCGGCACGAACTGGTTCTCGTTGCCGCCCGTGCCGTGGAAGGTGAAGACGAGTGGCTTTCCGCTTGCGCCTTCCCTTGTATAGGCCTGATAGAGATCTTCGGTCATGTTTTCAAACCTCCGGCAGGCGGACCGTTCGGTCCGCTGCCTTGAATGTGGTGTCAGTCTTCGATCGGCGTGAGGATTTCCTCGATTTTGGCGCGGTAGCTCTCATACTGCTGAGGCAGCTTGAGCGCTTCGCCGAGATGGGCGGTGTCCTCATCGGCATCGAAGCCGGGCTCATTTGTGGCGACTTCGAACAGCACACCGCCCGGCGTGCGGAAGTAAATCGCCCAGAAGTAGTTGCGGTCGATGACCGGCGTGACATTGTAGCCGGTATCCATCAGCGCCTTGCGGACTTCGAGCTGTGCGGCACGGTCTTCAACCGCAAACGCAATGTGATGCACCGAGCCTGCGCCCTGACGGGCCGAATTGGCGGAAGGCAGCGTTTCAATGTCGATGACATCGGCGCCGTTGCCGTTCGCGATGGCATAGCGGGTCCAGTCATCCTTGCTGTCGACCTTCTCGTAACCCATGAATCCGAGCAGTTCGGATGTCGCGCCGCTGTCCCTGAGTCGCAGACTTGCGCCATGGAAACCGCGGATCGCTTCGGCTTCGGCGACATCGCCCCTCAGCCAGCCGGCACGGTCATCATTATCGACTTCCACCAGCGCGAAGGCATCGTGATCGGGACCGACAAAATGAAGCCGTTTTTCACCGAAGACTTCGCTTTCGGAGATTTCTCCGACATTCAGCGCCGAAAGCCGTTCTCTCCAGAAGGGGAGAGAGCCTTTCGGAACCGCGAAAAGCGTTTCGCCAACTTCGCCCGTGCCGGGCTTGCCCCTGGCAATGTGCGGGAACGGGAAATAGGTCATCACCGAGCCGGGAGTGCCGACTTCATCACCGTAATAGAGGTGATAGACATCGGGTGCGTCGAAGTTAACCGTCTTCTTGACCCGGCGAAGGCCGAGCGTCTTGGTGAAGAAGTCACTGTTCTTCTGGGCGTCGCCCGCCATTGAGGTGATGTGATGCAGGCCCTTGATTTGCTGTAACATCATGATGGTCCTTTGTTCCTGCGAGGCCTACGGACCTCGTTTCTGGTCGTTAAGATGATGGCTGGAGCTAAAAACGTGAATAGGAATAAAATTGACGATATTATTGCAATAAGTGTAATAATGATCGAATGAAGGATTTGAACGATATCCGTGTCTTCCTGAACGTAGCGGAGCTGGGCAGCTTTGCCGCCGCAGCTCGTGTTCTGTCGATGACAGCGCCCAGCGTCACGCGGGCCATCAGCGCGCTGGAAGAACGGCTTGGCGTGCAGCTCTTCGTACGCACCACGCGGCAAGTTTCGTTGACATCGGCAGGCGCTGTCTATGCCGCCCGGATGCGCCCTTTGCTGCAGGCATTCGACGATGCGGCAGAGGAAGTCCGCGAGCAGGAGGCAGCCGTCAGCGGCCATATACGGCTGAACGCACCACTCTCGCTCGGTCAGCAGGTTTTGCCGGATGTCCTTTCGGGTTTCAGGGCGGAAAATCCTGCGGTCAGCCTTTCCATTACTCTGACCGACAGCTTCGTCGACATCGTCACAGCCCCTTATGATCTTGCAATCCGCATTTCGGGGCCGCCGGACGACAAGTCGACGATCTGGCGCAAGCTCTGTCCGATCCGGCGGGTGCTGGTTGCCTCTCCCGGTTACCTCGCGGCCAATGGAGCACCACAGAATCCGGATGACCTTCAGTCCGCAAGCTGTCTTGCCTTCGATGCGGAGGCTGTATCGGAAAACTGGGAGCTCACCAATGCCGGTCGGCGGCGGCGCGTTCGGGCCGGATCCGTGCTTGCCGGAAACAATGGCGAACTCCTGGCGCGGCTCGCCGAAAACGGGGAAGGGGTGGCGCTTCTGCCCTATTTCATCGTCGAGACCGCACTTGCCGAAGGGCGGCTTGTTCAGGTGCTCGACGACTGGACGCCGAGCGAGCTCTGGCTGACGCTCTACTATCCGCCCTACGAACGTCTGCCGATGCGCATCGCCCGCTTCTCCGATTTCTTCGAGGCCTATGTGACCCGCGTCAGGCTGCTCTGATCAGCCAGTCTCTCAATCGAGGCTCTTCGAAAATCCTGCAAGCATTTCTGTCAGGCTTTTCGTTGCGCGCTCGTCCATCAGCTTGCCGTTCTCGTCGAAGGCCTGGTGCGCGCGGGTGAGCAGAACGCGGCCGATCAGGTAAGGCCTGGTCCTGAGCGTGCGAAGAACGCTCAACCACTGATCCTGAGACAGCAACGTGCCGAAAGGACCGGGGGAGGCGCCGATAACGGCGACGGGCTTGCCGGCGAAGAGCGACAGTCCGTCGCCACGGGACATCCAGTCGATCGCGTTCTTGAAAACGCCGGGAATGCCATTGTTGTACTCCGGCGTGACCAGCAGAAGCCCGTCGGCCTTCTCAAGCTGGCGCTGCAGCGTCACCACCTGTTCCGGCAAGCCTTCGCTGGCCTCAAGGTCGCCGTCATAGAGCGGAACGCCACGGATCGTGCCGATATCGATAGTCATGTCTTCGGGGGCGAGCGTTGTTGCTGCCCTCAGAAGCGCTGCATTGAGTGACGCGGCGCGAAGGCTGCCAGAGAGGCCGAGGATCGTTTTCGTCATAAGATCTCCTGATCTGTCGTGTGCGGGGAAGGATGACCGTACTCAAATCATTCGCGCTGGCTTGCCGGTATCCTCCACTAAAAACAGTCCGCGCGCGCAAGAATGGAATCGACCCGGCGATCATACGCAATGGCGAGGCGACATTCTTGAAGAAACTGACGGTATCCAAACCCTGACGGTCCAAAAAGCGCTGCGCAATTACAGAGTTCTTTTGAACAAGAACGATGCTTGCACCCTGCATTAAGTTCGAAACGAGATTTCTGGACCTTTTTGCGGGACATACATATGGCGTTTGCCCTTCACCACAAGAAAGCCTGGCTGGGAACGTTGGCCGTCGTCGCTGTCGGCTGTGCGGCGGTGGTCGGAGCATATGTCTACCAGCCTGCCATACCGCCGATCGCGCGGCCCGATCCGTCAGACTTTTCTCCTGCCGAGGTTGCCCGTGGCGAGCAACTTGCCGCCATCGGTGATTGTGCCGTCTGTCATACACAGACCGGCGGCGCAGTCTTCGCCGGTTCTAGACCACTTGCCACGCCTTTCGGAACGGTATTTTCCTCAAACATAACCCCCGATGTCGATACTGGTATCGGAGACTGGTCGGCGGCTGCTTTTCGGCGGACGATGAAGGACGGTGTACGGCGAGACGGCGCTTATCTTTATCCGGCATTTCCCTACAATCATTTCACCAACGCAAGTGACAGTGATATCGATGCCATCTATGCGTTCCTTATGAGCCGGGACGCTGTTTCGGCGCCCAAGCCAGCCAATCAGCTCATCCCCCCGCTCGGATTCAGGCCGGTGCTTGCGGGCTGGAATTTGCTGTTTCTGCGACACGACAAGCCCAAAGACATGGGCAAGCACTCCGATGAGTGGGAGCGCGGACGCTATCTTGTGAACGGGCTTGGCCATTGCGGCGGCTGTCATACGCCGCGCAACCTTCTCGGTGCTGAGGAAAGCGGCAAGGCGCTGACCGGGGGTACAGCGGAAGGCTATCGCGCACCGCCGCTCGATCACAGCAATCCCATGGCGGCCAGTTGGACTGCGGATGCGCTTTTTCACTATCTGAAGACCGGTGAGGATCCTGCCCATGGTGCCGCTGCCGGTCCCATGGCGCCGGTCACACAGGAGCTTGCGCGCGTGAACGACCACGACGTCCATGCGATCGCCGTCTATATCGCTTCGTTGATGGAAGGTGATGATGGCGCCGAGGATAGCGCCATTGATGAGAAGCATGAAGCCTCGAAAGCGGCTTCGCCAACGAACAGTCAGGCGGAAGGGGCAATGCTGTTTGCCGGATCGTGTGGCGGTTGCCATGGCGATGATACGCCGATGCAGCGTAGCGGTCAGCGCGCGCCGCTGTCTGTCGTGACCGCTCTCAGCCAGGACGATCCGTCGAATGCGATCCAGGCGCTTATGAAAGGCATAGGCCCGGCCAAAGGCGCCGGCAGCTATATGCCCGCGTTCCGCGACAGCCTTGATGATCAGGACATGGCGGCGCTTCTGAACTACGCCCGTCAGAACTTCGCCGATAAGCCCGGCTGGGACAATCTTGAGAAAAAGGTCAGCGAAATTCGCAAGGAGGATCAGGAATGACGATTGTGCTGAAGGTCAATGGTGACGCACATAAGCTTGACGGTGATGTCGATCCCGCCACACCGCTCCTCTACGTCCTTCGCAACGATCTGAAGCTTAATGCGGCCAAATACGGTTGCGGGCGGGGCCAGTGTGGCGCGTGCACGGTGCTGATCGATGGCGAGGCGGTTTTCTCGTGTCTGACACCGGTTGGCGCCATCGGCGAGCGCCTGGTGACAACGCTCGAAGGACTTGGAACTGCCGAAAATCCCGGACCGTTGCAGTCGGCGTTCGAGGAAAAGCAGGCGGCTCAGTGTGGATACTGCATTGCTGGAATGATCGTGCGGGCCCAGGCATTGCTGGCACAAAACCCGGATGCCACCGACAGTGAAATTCGTGTCCACATGCAGCCCAACCTGTGCCGCTGCGGAACGCATATGCGCATCCTGGAGGCCATCAAGGCGGCTGGCCGAACGATGAAGGCCTCTGCGACGAAGGGGGCGGCGCAATGAGCAATTCCGCTCTGAACCAACCTTCCCGCCGCCAGTTTTTAAGGGCTACAGGCATCATCGTGGCGTTCTCTTTTGCCGGCAGCGCCCTGGCTCAGACAGCAGCCGGAGGCGAGGCTGAACCGACCGGTAAGAATGCTCTGCCCGATGACATTCAGGCCAATCCATGGCTCGATTCCTGGGTACGGATTGATGAGAAGGGCAAGGCAACCGTCTTTACCGGAAAGGCGGAACTCGGTCAGGGGATCGAGACAGCATTGCTGCAGGTGGCCGCAGAAGAGCTCGACATGCATCCCTCTGATGTCGCCATCATCACTGCCGATACTGAAAGAACGCCGGACGAAGGGCTGACTGCGGCGAGCCACTCAATGCAGTATGGCGGCCCTGCCATGCGCAACGCGGCCGCAAATGTCCGTATGCTCTTGCTTCAGCAGGCGGCGACAATGCTTGGCGACGAGGCGAGCCGGCTGACGACCACGGGAAAGGCTTCGGTCCGGGCGTCTGACGGCCGGGAGATCAGCTATGGCGAGATTGTCGGAAAAATTTCCCTTCACCGGCGAGCTATCGCTAACCCTCCGTTGCGTTTGCCGCAAGATTTTCGAACGATTGGCAAGAGCCTGCCGCGCCTCGATATTCCCGCGAAAGTTACGGGTGGTCCCGCATTCGTTCAGGATCTTCGTTTCGACGGAATGCTGCATGCGCGCGTCATCCGTGGACCGAGCGAAGGCACAGTGCTCGAGCTGCCGCCAAAGGCTGAGATCGAGGCAATGCCGGGTGTGTTCCTCTTTGTTCAAAACGGGCAATTTGCCGCTATCGTCTGCGAGCGCGAATGGGATGCCATCACCGTGATGCGTAAGCTTCAATCCTCGCCCTATCGACCGAGCGGCAAACCACTGCCGGTGACTGGCATTGCCGAGACGCTGAAGTCTCTGCCCTCCCGCGACTACAAGATCCTCGACGTGAAGACACCGGTCGCTGATCCGGTCAAACGGGTCTCCGCAAGCTATACCCGACCTTGGATCAGTCATGGTTCCATCGGGCCGTCTTGCGCCGTTGGATGGCTGGATGACGATGGTCAGCTGACGATCTGGAGCCACAGCCAGGGGATCTTCGACGTTCGGCGATTTTCCGCCGACCTCCTCGCTATGCCGCCGGAGAAAATTCGCGGGATACAAAGTCAGGGAGCGGGATGCTACGGGCAGAACGGAGCCGATGACGTTGCAGCCGATGCCGCATTGATCGCGGCTGCGATACCCGGACGCCCGATCAGGGTCCAGTGGATGCGCGAACAGGAATTCGGGTGGGAGCCGCTCGGGCCGGGCATGTTGACCGAGCTGGAAGCAGGCCTCGATTCATCAGGCCAGATTGTCGCCTGGAAGCATGACGTCTGGAGCAACCCCCACGACACGCGTCCGACCTCCGCCGGCGGCGTTCTTGCCGGCAGGGAGGTTGAGCGGCAGTTTGCCGTTCCGGACATCGAGCCAATTCCGATGCCGGCAGGTGATGGCAGCAGAAATTCCAATCCGCTCTACGCTTTGCCAAACATGGATGTCACCTTCCACTTCCTTCCGGATGGGCCTCTGCGCACATCGGCGCTGCGATCTCTCGGCGGGCATCTGAATATATTCTCCATCGAAAGCATGTTTGACGAGCTTGCTCTCGCCGGCGGCCTCGATCCACTCGATCTGCGCCTGTCGAGCATGAAGGACCGCCGCGCTCTTGATGTCATGAACACGGGCGCGGATGCGTTCGGTTGGCGCAAGCGCGTCAAACAGGGCAGGGGCCATGGTTTTGGCATGGCCTTTGCCAGATACAAGAACCTCGGCGCCTATTGCGCTCTGTTTATGGACGTCACGGTTGCCCGTGACACCGGCGTCGTGACCATCAACAGGGCAGTAGCGGCGGTGGATTGCGGCGAAGTTGTCAACCCCGACGGCATCCGCAACCAGATCGAAGGCGGATTGATACAGTCTGTGAGCTGGTGCACCCGCGAAGAGTTCCTGTTCGATGAGACGATGCGCACCAGCTTTGACTGGAGCGCCTATCCTATCATCAGGTTCTCCGATGTCCCGCTTTCGATCGATGTAGCCATTCTCCCTCGGCCCGGTGAGCCTTTCCTCGGTGTGGCGGAGGCGGCCCAGGGGCCAGCCTCGGCCGCTCTGGCAAACGCGCTCGCGGATGCCACGGGCGTGCGGTTCCGCGATATGCCGCTGACACCTGAAAAGGTGCGCAAAGCGATCGTGACCTGATGCGGTGAGCGCGCCGGTCGATCAGGCACGGCAACGTCAGCGCGGGTTTCAAGAGCAAGCGCTCATACTGGAGAACAAATATGAAAAGCTTGAAAATCGGCATTTCCGGCGGTTCGCTCGGAGGTCTGTTTGCTGCGATCCTGCTTCGCAAGCAGGGGCATGCGATATCCATCTTTGAGCGATCACGTTCCGGTTTGGTGGGAAAAGGTGCCGGCCTTGTCGGTCAGCGGGAGCTTCTGCAGATCTTACGCATGATCGGTTGCGCGCATGTTGCCCGTGTCGGTGTGGTTGCCCATGAGCGGATACACTTCTCACGCACCGGCGAGATCGTGCATCGCCAGTCGACGCCACAGACCCAGATTTCCTGGGATACGCTGTTCAGTAGCGTGGCCAACCGGTTCGATGGCGGTATCTACAAGCTTGGAGCCGGCGTCCGAAGCGTCATAACTGATGGCCGTCAGGCTGACCTGCTGTTTGAGGATGGCCACTCGGATCAGTTTGATCTTGTTATCGGCGCTGATGGTCTGGGATCGGTGGCGCGTGCTACGGTCAATCCGGATGCCTACGAGAACCGCTATGCGGGCTACCTGACCTGGCGAGGACTCATCCCGGAAAGCGCCGTTCCGGACAAGGCGGAGGTTCTTCTGGGTCGATTTAGCTTCTACTCGGAACCGGGAGAACATGTCCTCGGCTATCTTGTCCCCGGACGAAACGGGGAAACCGTGGCCGGTAGCCGACGTTACAATTGGGTCTGGTATCGCAAGGCGACGCAGGAAAATCTCGAGGCGATGATTGCTGAAACCGGCAAGGATGAGTGGCGCTTCTCCGTTCCTCGGGGCCTTGTCTCCGATGCCCGCACAAGTGAAATGCATGACAGCGCGTTTCGCACGCTTCCGCTGCCATTTTCCAGCGTCATCGTTGCCGAGGAATCGCCGTCTATCCATGGCATCTATGATTATGAAGCAGAGAAACTGGTGCGCGGCCGTGTGGCGCTGCTGGGCGATTCCGCTTTTGTCGTGAGGCCCCATACCGCAATGGGCGTTGCCAAGGCAGCAGGCGATGCCATGGCGCTCGCTGCCGCTTTGGCAGAGGCGTCTGATGTCGACACTGCGCTTGACCGATATGAACGGACACGCATGCCGATTGGCGCGGAGATAGCGTCCTATGGTCAGGATCTGGGGCGAGGGCTCGGCTTCTGATCCGGCCGCAAGCGGAAGGATCTCGCGTTGTCATGAAGAGGCAAATGCGAGATCCGATGGCCTGTCGATGTCTCTTATCCTGGACTGAGGAAACTCGATCCTGTTTTCCTCCGGTAGGTTGGAGATAAGGGCGGAAGCGCCTTTGTCCTTAGAGAGCTGCATCAATCTATCATAATAGCGCGCCGGAAAGACGGCTGGCGGCATCGCGATTCCCTCGCAAACTGCACACCGGATGCTGTCCCGAGTGTCCGCGATAAGCCGGGCAAAGTCTTCTGTCGTCACAAATGGCATATCTCCCAGCGCGACCAAGACCGATTTGGTCCGTCGCTTCTGAACGACCCGCATGCCGGACCTGATACTGCTGGAGAGCGGGCGGCCAGGTGAAATCGTCGCGAGTTCGAAACCACACCTTGCGAGAATCAGCCCCACTTCGGGGTTCGAGACCACGCCGATGCGATGGGTAAGCGGCAATGCAGCGAGAGCCAAGGCTGCATGTTCGACCAGAGGCCGACCGGACAATGGCGTCAGAAGTTTGTCTGCCGCGCCGAAACGTCGTGAGGCTCCGGCAGCAAGAAGCAGCGCAGCGGTGGTCACGATCGGCCCCGCGCATGTTCGATCACATCTGCCAGCACAGATATAGCCAGTGCTCTGGGATCACGGACCGAACGAACAAGGCCGATGGGCATGACCAGCTTATCGATCATGCCAGAGGGGATCCTGAGGGCGTGAAGCGCGTCTCTCTGCCTACCGGCTGTTTTACGGCTGCCCTGAGCGCCGATGTAAAAGGCGTTGGACCGCAATGCACCTGCCAGCAGGGGAAGTGCGTAATCGTGATCATGGAAGAAGAATGCGATCGCCGTCTGCTGGTCGACGGCAAGATCCGACGGCCATTGAGCCGATTTAAGATGCTGAAACATGATATCGCCTGCCGTTGCATCGCTGGCATCTGGCGAGAAAAACCGGGTCGGGTAACCTGCCTGACGGGCCATCGAAGAAAACACTCTGGCTTCTGATCCCTTGCCAAATACAAGGAAACGGATATCTGGCGTTATGGTGATCGTAAGACTGGCATCTGCTTCATCGAACACAAGCTGATTGCGGGCGCAATCCACATATAGTGTCGCGCTCTGCCGCTTCTTCAACCGGCTGGCTAGAGCAGCAATATGACGTTTGTCTGGGCGCGGAAGAATAAGGATTTCAAGGCGTCCGCCACAGGGCAGCCGCAGGTCGCCAAAGGGCGATCCCGTGCCATAGACCAGTCTCTTGGGTCGCCCCGTTTTCAGCGTCTCCAGCGCATGAAGCCCGATGTCGGCCTCGATGCATCCGGACGAGAGGTTTCCCGATCTGCGTCCGTCTGCAGTAATCGCCATTGCCGCGCCGACAGGACGATAGGCGGGGCCTTCGATCCCGACGATCAAAGCCAGTGCGCAGTCCTCTTCAAGGAGCAGATGAAAAGCGAATTCCGTTTCGCAGACCGCCGCTTTCCACGGCGAGGTGCGTCGTATCGCGGCGGAAATCAGGGCTTCCGACCTTTCATTTGACGCCCCTGATTTGAGGTTCCCGCTCACGAGCATTGTCGATCTTCCGCTTGAATTGACATTTGTAAATGGGTGCGACGCCACCGGTCGTGCTGTAATGCGCTGCGATTGACGATGACCGATCTGGCCTGTGATCCGGCCTTTCCTGCGTAAGTTTAGCATTCTCCATTTCCGGTGGATTGAACATTCCGATGCCAATAGATTAGACCGCGAACGTCTGGTGTCGCGCTTGAATTGCGTCTCCCATGCCCAGCCGTGTCGAACGGCGGATCAGAGACGCCAATCTTCAGCCGTTTTTGGTCGTTTTTGAATAATTCTGCTCTTGCGCCTGAGGATTGAAGGATGCTGCCTCGAAAACGCCCAGCCCGGTGTCTTTGCATTGACGGCTGATTTCCTTGAGCGCTTCTAGACAGAATTGACATCGGTTATGGATATGGTGACGAAATGGTTGGCGCTGCTTGCCAGAAAAATCCCTCTGATGACGACGACCTGAGTTGGATTGAGACGAACCTCTCCGGCATGCTGGTCGATGCCGTTGCATTCTCCGGTGCTGACAGGGGATACATTCTGACTGACGAGCGAGGCGGAGTGGGGTTCCTGGCCTCCGCGCGCCGCACGAATGGCGAGGTGACGGTAGGAGAATCCGGGCCGGCTGCAATAGATTCAGCCGAGCTCGGCGTCATGCATCGGGTTGTTCACTATGCCGAGCAGCATCACGTTTTCGGCTGGTCAGAGGGTTTTCGTTCAGTCACGGGTGAGGGGCACGAACAAGTCGTCGACACAGGTCGCCGTGGCGCCATTCTATGCTTTGCTCTGCAGCTGAGTGCGGCTCCGCCTTCATTTCTCTACCTTGATCTCGCAGGCGCCGGTCAGGTTTTTCCCCCGCATATTGGGGACGGGCTTGGATTGTTCTGTCGAGCACTCGCGACTGTGCTCGATCTGCGTGCGAAATTCTTGCCGGAAACGACAGTATCCCGGACCGGCCTGAGCGCCGGAGATCCAGAGCACGAAACGCGTGCGATGCTCGATTCAGCCGTCTGGAACGGTGTGGCAGAAGCGATGGCTGCTGAACTGAACGATCCTATATCGGCGATTGTCGCTCATACCAGTGCTGGGCTGCAATGGCTCAGTCATGAGCCTCCAAAGGTTGAAAAGGCCCGGCGCTCGCTGCGCAATATTGCATCATCAGCGTTTGCCGCAGCCGGAACGCTCTCGGCAAGGCGTATGATGGCAAGCCCGATGTCAGGCAGCAGGGCTCGGATTGACATTGAGAATCTGGTTCAGAAGACTCTTCAGGAGTTTCGGTCAGAGCTCGATGCCAGCGGCATAAACACGTGTTGCGAGCTTTCGAATGGCATGAAAGTGGCTGCGGATGAAAAGCAGATCGAGCATGCGATCGCCAACCTGATCAGCGTCGCCATCGAGGCGATGAAGGACGTCCAGACGATGAGAATGCTGCATATTTCATGCGAGCGAGATGATAGGAACTATGTCCTGCGGCTGTCGAACACCGGCGCTGAAATACCGCTCGATAGCCGGGACGCAATTTTCGACCCGCATTATTCTTCGAAAGAGGGAAATCGCGGCATCAAGCTTGCCATTGCGCGTACGATCGCCCAGTTGCATGGCGGCGGGCTGGATGTTGCGCGTTCGGACGGGAATGGAACGACGATGCTGTTGATCCTGCCGGCCATTCCGGTTGAATGAGCCAGGTTGTTGCATTGCACCATCAACTGATGGTTACTGGGTTTGAACCGGAATCGGGCGTATGGATTAAGCGCTTCTATGAGTAGCTATCTGCTATATTGAAATTCGTCTACCGGGGTGACTTGTAACGAGGTGGTTTTGGTGCAGTCTGTTGCTGATAGAAATCGAAACATGGAGTTCTTGCGCACGGTCAATACGCCCGACGTGAATGCCGCGACACTCAATGGTGGGTTGCTGTCCGTATCGAGATTTGTGCGGCGCACGCCGGGTCATGGCATGTCGGAGGAACATGCTCAGGAAGATGCCTATATGCTCTCCCTGCAGCGCCACGATTATCAGGGCGACCTGTGGGTCGATGGCAAGCGCGTGGATTTTGGCGGCAGCAAGGCTGGGAACTTCACGCTCTATGATTATTCACGGGCTTGGCGCGCGGATCTTCGAACCGAATTTGACTGCGTGAATTTTCATATTTCGCGGCGAGCCCTACTGTCACTCGAAGAGGAGATCGGCCCAAGGCCGTTTGACGGCTTCAACCTGTTGCCGGGAGCGGATATCACAGACGCTGTCGTGCAGGGCATCGTCAATTCGGTTGTTCCCATCCTCGAGCGTCAGTCGGACACAAGCCAGCTGATGCTGGACTATATCGGCACGGGGCTGTTGATCCACCTCGCCTCGGTTTATGGCGGTGTGCCTGAGGCGGCCGGATTTGTTAAGGGCGGGCTGACGCCCCGTCAATTGTCCCGTGCAAGAGCGCTTCTCGACGCCAATCTTGATGGCAGGCTGAACCTGGCGGATATTGCGAAGGAATGCGGGCTTTCACCGTCCTATTTCGCGCGCGCATTCAAGGTTTCCACCGGAACGCCACCGCACAAGTGGATGATGGAGCGCAGGCTCGACAAGGCCGCCGACCTCATGAGGAACTCGGCGTTGTCCCTGAATGAAATTGCGCTAGCGTGCGGTTTTTCCGATCAGCCGCATTTTACACGCGCTTTCCACGCGGCCAGAGGCATGTCACCCGCGGCCTGGAGGAAAGACGCAGTGCGCTCGCATTCCGTTAGCCTGTTTGATATTCCGGCCGATCGCTTTCCAAGAGGATAAGCATTGGTGGTGCTGTTTCTCGACCAAGGTAGAGAGTGACCTAACCCTACGTATGATGTTCTGTTTCCTGCCGGCCCGCTACCCTTGCTGAAACTCTCCAAGGGACCCCATAGCAGGGCAGGTTTCAGTCAAGATGGCCGGAGCGAACGCCAATACACAACCCGACCAGGAAGTTGGCGCCAGAACCGATTCATTTGCAGCGCAGGCCTCAGTACGGCGACTGTTTATTCCGGTTTTCGCTGTTTTTGCCGTTGTTGCCTCCATTGGCGTCGTCACGATTAACTGGAATAGCTGGTTCGCACGCGCCATCCGCCAGTCCACGACAGATGCAACGATCAGCGCCGATATTTCCAATTTGAGCGCACAGATATCGGGCGTCATCAGCAGTTTTCCTGTTGCAGACTATCAACGCGTCACAAAAGGTCAGCTGATCGCCCAGATCGACCCGAGAACCTATCAGGCGGCCGTGAGCGTCGCGAAAGCCAATCTTGAGTCCGCCAAAGCAACACTGGAAAACCTCTCCAACCAAGTCGCATTGCAGAACGCAGTTATCGAAGCGGCAAGGGCCAATGCGCGCTCTGCCAAAGCCAAGCAGGCCCAGACGGCGGAGGAATACCGGCGTCAGCAGACGCTTGAAGGCGCTACATCCAGACAACTGGTGCAGCAGGCGCAAGCGGCCGATCTCGAAGCCCGGGCGGCAGTCGAGTCGGCAGACGCTGCCATCGACCAGCAGCAAGCTCAATTGCGGGTTCTTAAAGGACAGGAGCCTCTGTTAAGGGCTAAAGTCAAAGCGGCACAAGGTGCACTCGATACCGCACAAATCAACCAAGGCTTCAGCAGAATTCATGCCCCATTCGACGGTGTTCTGGGCAAACGGCAGGTCCATGTTGGCGATTTCGTGACCGCTGGTAGTGGCATCGTTTCTGAAATACCTCTTCCGGATATTTATGTGGTCGCCAACTACAAGGAAACCCAGCTTTCACAGATGAAGGTCGGCGACACGGCCAGTATTCGGGTCGATACGTTTCCGGGAAAGACACTGTCCGGGCATGTGGAAGACATTTCCCCTGCCAGCGGCTCTGTCTTTGCCTTGCTGCCACCCGACAATGCGAGTGGAAACTATACCAAGGTGGTTCAACGTATTCCCGTCAAGATCGCCATAGATCCGGAGCAGCCACTGGTGCAGCACCTGCGTCCCGGCATGTCGGTCACCGTTACGGTTGATACGTCGGATGAGACCGGTCGATGACAGGGGCCGTCCGCTCTTTCGGTCCCGTCACCAACGGCACAACGACAAGACACCCGCTGTTGATCGTGGCGGCATTGCTGCTTGCTTCCTTGCTTGTTGGCTTTGATACACGGGTATTCATTGTCGGTCTGTCCGATATTCGAGGCGCTTACGGGTTGAGTGTCGATGAAGCCGCCTGGCTGAAGACGATTGCCAACGCACCGCAGATCCTGATTGCATCTGCGGTTGCCTGGCTGGTAACCGTCTTTGGCGTCCGGAAGGTAATGATACCGACAGCCTTGGTGTATGCAGCCGCCTCGCTGGCGATACCGTTCGTGGATGACGGGGGCATGCTGTTTGCGTTGCATGCCTTGCGGGGCCTGCTGCTCGGTGTCCTCATCCCTGCGACCATCATGGTCATTTTCCGCAACCTAGACCGGAAATACTGGCTGATCGGGATAGGGATCTATGCTTTGCGGGTTCCGCTCTCGCAAAACCTCGGTTTTGTACTCGTCGGCATTTACGGCGACGATTTCGGCTGGCAATGGATCTACTGGCAGGATGTGGTCATCGCCCCCCTGATCGCGTTTCTATTGTTCGTGGCCGCGCCAAAAGAAAAGGTAAATGTTGGTCTGCTGGAACAGGCAGATTGGGGCGGCATGCTGCTTCTCGGCACTTCCATGACCATGCTTTATGTCGGTATCGATCAGGGAGACCGTCTTGGCTGGCTACAATCTGGAATTGTTGTTTCCCTGTTAGCGGGCGGCAGTGTCCTGGCCGTCGGCTTTTTCGTTAACGAGAGTCTGGTTGCCCACCCATGGGCTCATGCCAGCGTTATCCTCACCCGTAACATCGGGCTTGGTTACGCGGTGATTATCTGTTTTTCGATGGCAAGCGCAGGAAATGGCATCGCGGTGTCTGGCTTTCTGCAAAATGTCATAGGGCTTCGGCCGATCTGGATTTCCGGCCTCTATCTGAGCGCCGCAGTCATGCCCGTCTTCTTTTTCATTTCTGTTGCCGGCCTGCTTCTTTTCGTTTTCGATGCGCGTTTGTGCATCGTTATGGGTCTGTTACTGATGGCTTTGGGGGCGAGGTTGGGGTCCGAACTGAATCACGACTGGATGCCGATGAATTTCTTCTCGACCCTGTTCTTTCAAACGGCCGGGCAATCACTGGCCTTCTTTGCAACAGTTGTCTATCTGATCGGCAATTCTGACCCGGCCCGGTCGACAGCCGTTGCCGCGTACATTCAGGTCTTGCGCCTCGGCAGCGTTGAAGCGGCAACCAGTCTGATGTCGGTGATGCTCAGACGGCGCGAACAATTCCATTCGGCAGTTCTCGATGGTTCGATCACGCCAACTTTATCCGCTTTTCATCGCGTGATGGAGAGGCTTGCCGACGCTTTCAGATCATTGCCGCTTGGACAACTGGAAAGTCTGGCGACAGTTGCTGCCAGAACCCGCAGCCAGGCCTATGCGCTGGCCTATGGCGACCTGTTCACGCTGTCTTTCTGGGCCGCGATATCCGGTCTTCTCATTGCGGTATTTCTGACGGCGATGCCATTCGGTCCGCTGCATTATAGGTTTCGCGACAGCGACTGAAACGGTTCTGGCTTCTGCACTGCACCATAGGGCTTGTCGTGTCCATGCCAAGCGAACACGCACCCGAGCTCTTCTCCGTAAGGCTGGGCTATGGATGTTTCAGTCGCTGCGTTCGGGCATTGCTGCCGACACCATACGTATGGGGACGTCGGCGTACACTCAGGTGCATGCCTATGTGCTTGCAGGACATGCCGATGAAAGCTCTGTTCTGACCTATCTCTATGTATAGCTTAAGGGCCGTTTCCGCTCTGCTAGGCTGTCAGTCTCGCTGCACATGGAGAGCCCGATGATGAAAAAGCGGCCGGATGGCATCAAGACATATAAAGGCCCCGCAGGCGGTTGGGGGGCGCTGAAGGCCGTCGCCGAGGCGCTGTCGCATCAAAATCTGGCGGCCCAAGGCGCGGCGACGCTGCTGAAAGCCAACCAGCCGGAAGGGTTCGATTGCCCCGGCTGCGCGTGGCCGGACTCGAAGCACACGTCTTCTTTGCGGGATGGTGACCTGATCGACATTCATGCTGTCACCGTGGACGGGCCGAAACATACCGTCCACGGCTACACGGCGGTCGCCTATGATTTGCCTCCAGGCTCGGTCGGCGGCTACTATCCGGAGATGAATGCCGTAGTCGCGATTGGTCATTACGACCGCCTTTCGGGCACACCAGCTTACAAGGGCGTTCCTGTCCGGATCGTTCGTTCTGCTTCTGCATGAGTGTCTTGACAGGGCGGTTGGAAGCGAAGGAATGTCAAGGTCATGAAGCCTTCCAACATAAGGGCCGCTGATCCACAGACGCCCATAGTCTATATCGTCGACGATGATATTTCGATGCGTGAGTCACTTGTCGATCTCCTCCGCAGCATGTCGATCGATGCTCTCGCCTTTGAGAGCACTGAAGCGTTCCTGGAAAACGCAGGAGCCGGAGCAGGGTGTATCCTGCTCGATGTGCGGCTGCCGGACCTGGACGGTCTGGAACTTCAGCAAAAGCTGAATGCGTCGGGCAACAGCATGCCGATCATTTTCATGACCGGATACGGTGATATCCCGATGACGGTTCGGGCTATGAAAGCCGGTGCATCGGATTTCCTGACCAAGCCGTTTGACCCGTCAGAAATCCTGAAGGCAGTCAACGTAGCTCTCCAGCGCGACTCTGAACTCAGAATGGAAAAAGGTCGCCACGAAGAGCATACCCGCCTCTATCAAAGCCTGACCCCGCGCGAACGGGAGGTCATGAAGCTCGTCGTCGGCGGAATGATGAACAAGCAGATTGCTCATGAGCTGGGTATCTCGGAGATCACGGTGAAGATGCATCGCGGCAGTGTCATGCGCAAGATGGATGTTCGTTCACTCGCCGATCTGGTCCGCCTCGGAGAGGCGCTTGGGCTGGGTAAACCGGCCTGAAAACGACGGCAGGATGACTTCCCTTAGCGCGGCGGAGAAAAAACATGATCGCATTTGGGGCAACGGCATTGCCTGGGCGGCTGTTCTCGCTGCACTTCCTCGTAAATTGAACGCACTGCGGTACGGCTTATTCCAAGTTCCCGCCGCAAGGCCTCAACGCGCCTGCCGTCAGCAAGATCGAGACGGCCGTCTTGAAGAACCTCGCGGAACTCGTCGCAGAGACGGTTGCGTCGTTCATGCAGGTGCTGGGCGAGACCGGTCGCAATGATACCGGCAGGGAGCGCAGCCATGCCGACACCCAGAAGCGTGATCAGTCCACCGAAAAGACGCCCGATTACCGTATGCGGTACGACATCGCCATAGCCGACCGTGGTCAGCGTTACGAGCGCCCACCACATGGCAGAAGGGATTGAGCCAAATGCTTCAGGCTGGACCTCGCGCTCGACCAGCCAGGCGCCCGACGCTGCGAAGACCAGCAGGATTGCGAGAATGATAAGAGCCGCGAACAGCGTGCCGGCCTCTTCGCGGATGACAGCGAAAAGTGCCGTGAGGGCAGGGGAATAGCGGGCCAGCTTGTAGATCCGAAGGAGGCGAAGCAGGCGTAGAAGGCGAAAATCGATCGGCACGACAAACGCCAGCCAGAATGGGAGAATAGCGACCAGATCGATCAGGGCCATCGGCGAAATAGCCCATTTGAGACGCGCCTTCCATGCGGGTAATTCAGGATAAGCCTCGGCGGCAGCCCATAAACGGGTCGCGTATTCGATCGTGAAGATCACGGTGATCCAAAGGTCTACCCGCATGAGAAACGGTCCGTGTACCTTCAGAACATCTGGCACGGTTTCGAGGCAGACAGCGATGACGCTGATTATGATGAGTAAAATCAGCAGAAGCTCGATCAGCCACGACGGTCGGTCAACCCGGCTTGGAAATTCCAGAAGCTGATAGGCGCGTGCCCTGAAACGGTTCATCATGATGATGGCTCCCGCTTCCAATCTCGCCAACTGCGCGAAAGCGGCCAGATGATCTGCGACCAGAGTGCGAACGCGAAGATAGTATTGGCCGCCAGTCCCGGCAGATGCTGGATGATCACCATCAGCAGAAGCGCGATTACGATCCCGAATATCCGCACCCCGCCATGGGCATGGCGTCTGACTATTTCGCGATTCGCGATCAACGTTTGCAGATACCAGATCATCAGGATGAACAGCGCCAACCCGCCAGTCCCCAGCAGGCCATAGCCCAGCGGGTAGGGTGCTGCGAAGCCCGCATAGATTTCGCCGGCGAGGGCCACGCCCAGCATCACCGTTGCCCACATCAGCACCAGATGTCCAAGCCACCACCCCAGAAGCACCTTTATGTCCCTCGACTTCGGACGCGCATTGCCGACGCTGTCGAAATAGATCCAGGCCAGCATGAAAATCGAAAGCCCGCCGATGCCGAGATTGACGAGCGCGCCGGTGCCGAGCTTGTAGATTCCCTTGTCCGAAAGGGTAACGACGAGTTTGAAAAAACCTTCCCCCAAAAGGATCAGCATGATCAGGCCGAACCGTTCACTCAGATGGCCAAGTCGTGGAATGAAGTGGGCGATCCGCAACGTGCCGAAGCGCGGCGCCATATATTGAATCTGGATGGCGGCAAGACCCAGAGCGAAGACGATCCAGCCAAAAGGCTGCGGCAGAAAGGCAGATACAGCGAAGACCGCACCGAGCACAAGAAAGTTAGTCCCCTGCCGCCGCGCCAGCACATGCGCCGCGCTCTCGGTCGAGCTCGCCCGAAGGTACAAAACTGCCGTCATGGTGCGGTTGACAGCATAGGCTAGCGCGAAATAGCTCCAGCCCCCGCCAGTCACAGCAGGCAGGGCCGCCGCCATGAACATGGCAGTTACGACCTGAATAGCCATCAAGATGCGGTGTGCAAGGTCGGTTGAGATGAACAGGGAATTATAGACCGTGCTATCTGCCCAGGCGAAGAAAATCGCCACGAAGAGCCCGGTAAAAATCCAGAACCCGGCCCAATCCAGATGATGGGAGAGAAAGTTTCCGAGCAGAAAAATGGTCACGACATGGATCAGGTCGAAAAACAGTTCGACCCAGTGAACGTGGTCAGACGCCTTTTCAACATCGAGGTGATGCGTCGGTTTGGACCACATCGGGTGGCGGGAATGCGACATGCCTTCGGGCTCCTGGATCGTGATAAAGCAGGCCAAGTCCCGCTTCTTTTCTGAAAAACTGATCAAGTCAGCTGAGGTAGCCGGCGTCCTCGTCAGCGATTATCTTCGTTGTGAAATTGCGTGGACGGCTTTTCGCAGAGCATGCACGAAGCCAGTTCTTTAAAGGCATGCCCCTTTTGCTCACCGCTGGCGGAAATGCGGGTAAACCGCGTCTAGACAGACACTAGAGCGTTTCCAGGAAAAGTGGATACCGGTTTTCCGTCTGGAAACGCGCAAAAACAGAGAATTAGAGCGCCGATCCGATTCAATCGGATCGAAACGCGCTCTAAGGCTGCATTGCCTCCTCTATGCACCTGATCAGCTTGCCGAGATCGACAGGTTTGCCCAGAAAGGCCAGCGCACCGCCATCCATCGCCGCCGCGCGGGTGCGGTCGTCGTGGTATGATGTCATGAAAATCATCGGCGGTCGGTCTGCCTCCTGGTTCAGGCGTCTTTGAAGCTCGATGCCGCTCAGGCCTGACATCTTCACGTCGACAACCATGCACGAGACCGAAGATCGTGGCTGAAAGCGCAGAAATTCCTCCGCCGATGCAAAAAGGAGGCTTTCATAGCCGAGCGATCTTATCAGGTCATCGAGAGCCTCCCGAATGGCCAGATCATCATCGACGATCGCAATTATTGAAGTCTCAGACACTGATTCCGACTTTCCTGGTATGTGCAATCTTCTATGCCAGACGCATAATGGCTGATGGCGATAGGTCGGATCGCAGTTCCTCGGCGCGCACGTTCAAACGAACCAGTTCGGCAACCGATCTGACATTCATTTTACGCATGACGTTGCCGCGATGGAGTTTCACCGTGATTTCGCTGATCCCGAGCTTGTAGGCGATTTGCTTGTTCATCAGGCCTTCGACTACGGCCTCCATGACCTCCTTTTCTCTGGGCGTTAAAGCTTCAAAACGGCTGGCCAATTCGCTCTGGCAGATGACCTCTCGTCTTTGGGTCGCATCGCGCTCCAAAGCCGCGAAAACGGCATCGAGGATGTCCTGATCACGAAAAGGCTTGGCGAGAAAATCTTGCGCTCCAGCCTTCATTGCCCGCACGCTCATCGAAATATCGCCGTACCCGGTCATGAACACGATCGGGTGGAGACTTCCTGCCTGCTCGAGTTGCTTATGAAAATCCAGACCGCTGATGCCGGGAAGCCTGACATCGAGGACGATACAACCCGGTCTTTCAAGCTCGGCCTCTGCAAGAAACATATCAGGACTTTCAAAGGATTCGGCGTCGATCTTCACTGACCGGAAGAGGTCCGTCAGCGATTCCCGCATCGAGATATCATCGTCGATGATGTAGACCACCGGGTCAGCGTGGTTGTTCTTTTCGTGTCTGAGGTTAGGCATCCTCTCGCTCCCCTGGCAGGCGGATTTCGAACATGGCGCCGCCATCTGGATGGTTGCTTCCTTCAATCGAGCCGCCCATCGCCTCTATCGTACTTCTGGAAATCGAAAGCCCGATTCCCATTCCGCTGGACTTGGTGGTGAAGAAGGGCGTGAAGAGTTTGGCGCGAGCGGCCTCGTCCAGGCCATCGCCGGTATCGCAGACGATAAGCGAAATCATGTCGTCGACCGTGTCGAGCGTGATCGTGACAACGCGCCGATCCGGTTCGGCGGCGGCAATCGCTTGAATAGCGTTGGAAATGAGATTGATGAGCACCTGCTGCAACTCCAGTCTGACAACGGAGATTGGCGGGATTGCGCGCTTTTGGACGACCTCGACTGACACGTTTTCTGCCTGCAAATCGTGCTTCATCAGCTCCAGCGTGTCATCAATCAGCTTGGCTAGAGCAACAACTTCCGGCTGTCTCGGCATATCGGAAAGCATCAGGCGCGTGGATTTCAGGATGTCGCTGCCACGGCTGCTGTCGCGAAGAATTCGCTCTGCGGAACGTTTGGCGGCCTCAACGTCCGGCGGGTCGCGGTCAAGCCATCGGGTCAGAGTCTGTGCATTGACCGCAATAGCGCCGAGCGGCTGGTTTAGTTCATGCGCAAGCGAAGCTGATAATGCGCCGATTGTTGCGGCTCGGGTTGCGTGGCTCAGTTCTTCCTTTGCTGCAGCAAGCGCGAGACGGGCCTCTTCGCGCTGAGTGATGTCGATCATGCCGACGACGACGCGATCGAAGGCTTCCACGTCAGTCGGAAAGCTGATTGACACCAGCACGTGTTTGCGTTCGCCACTCTCTGTCATGATCTCGGCGTTGCCTTCGAAATAGGTGTCGCCATCAACGATCGCCTGAAGGACAGAAGCGAAGGTATCGTCGCCCATTGGAATGAAATGACTTCCGGTGCGGGCCAGGCTGCTATCGTCTCTGGTGCCGAGAAGTTCATGTGCAGCCTGGTTGGAAGCAACGACATCGATCATGCCTATGCATTCGTTGACAAAGTCGGGGTTCTGCCGGGCGTAAGACTTAATATCCGTCACACCTCTGGCGGACATCTCCAGCAGGTGTGCGCGCAATTTAGAATAATCGCGCTCCCAGAGCGCTACGCGGGTGCGATCGAAGATCGAGCGATAGCGGGCCTCGCTCAGCGCGAGTGCCGCGTTAATGCGGAGCAGTTCGGCTCTCGCTCTGTCATTTCGCAGCAGCAGCGCAGTGGTCAACCCCAGTGAAATGAGAGCCACGCCGAGCCTCATATAGGTCGGAAAATCCGCCTTGGCAGCATGCGTGAACGTGAATGAGATCAATGCCATACAGAGGAATAGGGCTGAAAAGAACTTAAGGCCGGTTCGCTCGACCGATTGCGCGGCAAGCAGAAGGGCTATCGAGTACAGGACGGCTATCGCACCTTCGATCTCGGTAAAGGTGTCGATCGTGAAAACCGATGCGGCAATCAGGATGGCTGCTCCCCTGAACAGCAAATCGTAACGGCCCGGTTCCTGTCTTGTCAGTCTGATCACGCGCTTCTGTTCCATCGTTGTTCGACGACCAAGATACCGCAGTTCCGGGGGCGCCGGACCTATACAATGGTGTGGCAGGCGTTTTTGCAGAGGTTGAACCACCTTCAACGACAGCGAGCAAGAACCGAGATCTGCAACAGGGTTCTGCCGGCGTCATTGACGCATTCAGGATTTACGATTGTTTCTTCAAAAAAAGAAGCTTTGCGGACAAGAGCCCGCGACCGAGGTTCAATAGGTTTGCGGATAGACAAGGGGCAAACGCGGATGTCCGCGGTCCCTGTTGATCCCTGATCCTTTCAGGCGAGACGCCCCGTGAGAGCATATCTCGCGTCTGTCGCCGCCGATGGGGCGGGGTCGTCGATCGCCAGCGCACAGAATGCCGTCGTTCCGGCTTTCATGCTTGGCTAGCCCGCTTTGCCAAGATGGATCAATAACAATGAAAACTTACCTCCTTTCTCTCGGAGCTGGCGTGCTGGTCGGCATCGTCTACAGCCTTCTCGGGGTGCGCTCTCCGGCGCCGCCGGCAGTGGCTCTTGTCGGACTTCTCGGCATTTTGGTCGGTGAGCAGGTGATACCGCTGGCCAAGCAGTTCGCCATCCACCCAACCGCCGCCGTTTCCTACCTGCGCAACGAGGCGAACGAGCATGTGCTGGGCAAGTTACCCGGCAATCGCAAGTCGTAACCGTGTGCGCTGATTGATGCCATCTTTCTCCGAGAGGACGCCCCCAATGCCTGACATGATCCTGTTCAATGCCAAGGTCACAACGCTGGACCCACAGAACCCGCAGGCGCAGGCCATTGCAATGCGCGATGGCAGGTTCCTCGCTGTGGGAAGCGAGCAGGAGGTGCGCCGGGAGGCGCCCGAAGCCATATTGATCGACGCCAAGGGGCGACGGGTCATTCCCGGACTGATCGACAGTCATACGCACATCATTCGCGGTGGCCTGAACTACAACATGGAGTTGCGCTGGGATGGCGTGCCGTCGCTTGCCGATGCAATGGCGATGCTGAAGCGGCAGGTCGATAACACGCCTGCGCCGCAGTGGGTGCGGGTGGTCGGCGGCTTCAGCGAGCACCAGTTCGCGGAAAAACGCCTGCCGACGATCGAGGAGTTGAATGTCGCCGCCCCCGATACGCCGGTGTTCATCCTTCATCTCTATGACCGTGCACTGCTGAATGCCGCGGCGCTGCGGGTGGTGGGCTATACCAGGGACACGCCGAATCCGCCCGGCGGCGAGATCGTGCGGGATGCGGCGGGCAATCCGACCGGTCTGCTGCTTGCGCAGCCCAATGCGACGATTCTTTATGCGACGCTCGCCAAGGGCCCGAAGCTGCCGCCCGACTACCAGCTGAACTCGACCCGGCATTTCATGCGCGAGATGAACAGCCTTGGCGTGACCGGGGTAATCGACGCCGGCGGCGGCTTCCAGAACTATCCCGAAGATTACGACATCATTGAAAAGCTGCACAGCGCGGGCCAACTGACCCTGCGCATCAGCTACAACCTTTTTACCCAGAAGCCGAAGGAAGAACTGGCGGATTTTTCCGGCTGGGTGGGCCAGGTAACGCCCGGGCAGGGTGACGACACCTACCGGCACAACGGTGCTGGCGAGATGCTGGTCTATTCCGCTGCTGATTTCGAGGATTTCCGTGTGGAACGCCCGGACATGCCGCCGAACATGGAGAGCGATCTCGAACAGGTCATTCGCCTGCTGGCCGAGCATAAATGGCCCTGGCGGTTGCACGCGACCTACGACCAGACGATCAGCCGCGCGCTCGATGTTTACGAGAAGGTCGCCCGCGACATCCCCTTTGACGGCATCAACTGGTTCTTCGACCATGCCGAGACAATCAGCGACCGCAATATCGACCGGATCGCGGCCCTGGGCGGCGGCATCGCCGTGCAGCACCGTATGGCCTATCAGGGCGAGGACTTCGTCGAACGCTACGGCCATGAAGCAGCGGAGCGGACACCGCCAATCTCGAAGATGATCGAAGCAGGCATTCCCGTCGGCGCTGGCACCGATGCAACGCGGGTCGCAAGTTATAACCCCTGGGTGTCGCTCTCCTGGCTGGTGACGGGGCGCACGGTGGGAGGGCTTGGCCTTTACCCAGCGAAAAACCGTGTCAGTCGCGAGAAGGCGCTCAGCATGTGGACGCATGAGAACACCTGGTTTTCCTCGGAGGTCGGCAAGAAGGGACAGATCATGGCAGGCCAACTGGCCGACCTGGCGGTGCTCTCGGATGACTTCTTCAGTGTGCCTGCAACCGCCATAGCGCATCTGCGCTCGGTTTTGACGGTGCTGGGCGGCAAGGTTGTCTACGGCGAGGGCGATTATGCCCCGCTGGCACCCGAGCTGCCGCGCCCGATGCCCGACTGGTCGCCGGTGGCGACCTTTGGCGGCTACCATCGGCCCCCTGAAACCTCACAAAAGCTGGCGCGGGCCTGCGGCTGTTCATCGGCTTGCGCGGTGCATGGGCACGACCATGCCGCAGCGCTGGGTGCAAACGTCCCCGCCGCCGACGTCCAGTCGTTCTGGGGTGCCTTCGGCTGCGGCTGCTGGGCGGTCTGACGCCTCTCTTTGATATCGACCTTCAAGAACCCGACACGGAGATTTGTGATGAAGAGACTTTCCCTGTTCACGGCCGCCATCGCGATCAGCGCGGTACTCGCCGGCCCGGTGATGGCGCAGGACACTGCCACCAACATTGCGCCTGCCGCGGACTTTGCCGTTGGCGCCCAGTATGACACCAGCCACGTTTACGTGGCGCCGGATCAGTTCGATGCTTTCGTGACCAGCTTTCAGGCCACGTTCGGCGGCACGACATCGCCCCAGGGCCAGTTTCAGGTGACGCCGACGACCAGCAAGACCAAGTCTCAACTGGTGCTGACGCCGGCCGGAACCGTTTCAGTCTTCGGCTTCCTGACGCCGGTTCCTTACCCCTTTGGCATTGAGCGTACGGGTTACCTCGTCAGTGATATCGATGCGGCGGTGGCCTCTGCCGTTGCGCACGGAGCAACGCGACTGGTGGATACCTTCCCGGATCCCATCGGCCGCGACGCGGTGGTGCAATGGCCCGGCGGCGTCGACATGCAGTTCTACTGGCACACCAAGGCGCCCAGCTATCCGGCGCTCGAGACCGTGCCGGAGAACCGCGTCTATCTGACGGCCGATGCGGCTGACGCATTTGTGTCGCGCTGGAACGGTTTCGCCCATGCCAGCGTAAAAAGCGATATTCCCGACGCGGATGGAGCGGCAATCGGCATGCCCGGCACACACTACCGGCAGATCCTGCTGACTTCGGGCTATGGCGATATGCAGGTCATCGTGACCAATGGACAATTGCCTTGGCCTTACGGGCGCGACGTGACCGGTTATGCCGTGAAGGATCTTCATGCGACGCTTGACCGCGCCAGGGCGGCCGGGGTCAGGGTTCTCGTAGCGCCGCATGCGGCAGGCGACCGGACATCCGCCATGGTGCAGTTCCCCGGTGGCTACATCGCCGAGATCCACGCAGCCGGGGGGAAAGCGTGATGCGACCGCATACGCCGCGTGTCGTCTCGGTCATCGTCGGCCACCCTGCGGTCTGGTTCCTGGCCCGGCTTGCGCTCCGCGGTGCCTATCTGCTGGGCGGCTTGACCAAGCTTACCGACTGGCAAGGTGCGCTTGCGGAACAGGCGCACTTCGGTGTGGCGCTGCCGGCACTTTCGGCTGCGCTCACCATTGCGGTGGAGTTGATCGGCCCGCTCTTGATCCTGTCGGGGCAACTGGTCTGGCTGGGTTCGGGAATGCTCGGCGTGTTCACGCTGTTGGCCGCAATCGTCGCCAACAATTTCTGGGCGATGCCAGAAGGGCAGGATCGCTTCATGGCCATGAATGCCTTCTTCGAACATATCGGCCTGATCGGCGGTTTCGTTCTGGTGGCGATGCTTGCGGATCGACGCGAGCGGTAAAGGCGGCTGACAGCATGAAAACAGTCTTGTGAACGGGTTGGCGGGCCGCAGGTCCACCGCTTGGCCGGTGCCTTCTCTGTCCATGCTGAAGGCAGAGAGGGACGCTGCTTGGGCCACGTGTTCCCACCCACTCCGGTCTGTATCAATGCCTCTGTCAATTATTCTGGAGATCATCATGGTCCCTGTAGCAACCGCCCTGCGCTCCGAGAGCAGCTCCCCACGGAGGATATCGCAGTGACAAATCCTCTTGCCGTCCCGATTTTCCGCGCCCTCTGGTTTGCCACGCTGGTGTCCAACATCGGCACCTGGATGTCCAGCGTCGGGGCCGGATGGCTGATGACCTCCCTGGCGCCGGATCCGCTGGTCGTGGCGCTGGTTCAGGTTGCCTCAACCTTCCCGATGTTCATTCTGGCGCTGCCTGCGGGAGCGCTGGCGGATATCGTCGATCGTCGCAAGCTTCTCATCTGTGCGCAGCTTTTTGCCATTGCCGCAGCGGGTAGCCTGGCATTTTCGACATGGGCAGGGCTGATGACGGCACCGCTGCTGCTGGCATTTACCGGACTGATGGCGATCGGGGCCGCGCTGGCGGCCCCCGCATTCCAGGCAATCGTGCCGGAACTGGTTGCGCGTGAAGCGCTGCAGGACGCAGTGACGCTGAACGGACTGGCGATCAATATCGCCCGGGCTATCGGCCCGGCACTGGCGGGCCTGATCATCGCCGCGACGGGGCCGGAAGCCGTTTTTGCCCTGAACGCCTTGTCGACGATGGGCGTGGTGTTGGTGTTATGGCGCTGGAAGCGCAAGACTGAGGTCAGCCTGCTGCCTCCCGAGCATCTGAGCGGCGCGATGCGCGTCGGCTTGCGTTATGCGCTTCGCTCCGCCGAGTTGCAGTCGGTGCTGGTGCGCGCGGCCGTCTTCATCGTCTTTGCCAGCTGCCTCTGGGCGCTGCTGCCTTTGATCGCGCGCGACACGCTGGGGCAGGGCGCGGCCGGTTACGGCGGGCTCTTGGGCTTCATGGGGATCGGCGCAGTGGTCGGGGCGGTGCTGATGCCCCGGCTTAGGGCGCTCGTCTCGACGAACCGCATCTCGATTGTGGCTTCTATCCTGATGGCCGCAGCGCTGGCGAGCCTGGCGGCCGTCAAGGATTTCGGCGTCGCTTCGACCTTGCTGTTCGGGATCGGTATCTGCTGGATCGCGATGATGTCGGCGCTGAATGGTGCCGCACAGGCCAGTTCAGCGGACTGGGTGAAGGCCCGTGCTCTCGCGGTCTATCTGCTGGCGTTTCAGGGCTCGATGTCGCTCGGGGCTTTGTTCTGGGGCGCGCTGGCGGGTGCGTGGGGCATACCGTTGACGCTGTCGATCGCGGCTGCGGGCATGGCCGTGTTGACGCTTCTGGTGGCCCGCCGCTTCGCTCTGAACACCGCGGCGACGCAGGATTTCGCCCCCTCGGACCACTGGCCGACGCCGATCGTCGCGGCAGAACCGGAAGCCGATCGTGGCCCCGTTCTGATCACCATCGAATATCATCTGGACAGCAATGATGTGGCAGCCTTCAGTCAGACAATGGCGGGCATGCGCCGCATCCGCAAGCGCGACGGTGCGATCCGCTGGGGCCTGTTCGAGGATGTCGCACGGCCCGGCGTGCTGATCGAGACCTTCACGGTTGAAAGCTGGCTGGAGCACCTGCGCCAGCATGCCCGGGTCAGCAACGCGGACCGCGTGTTACAGGATGCCGTGACCGCCTTTCACACTGGAGATGAGAGGCCGATTATACGCCATTTCATTGCACCAAAACGGTGACTGGTATCTTGTCATCCCGACGGATTCCGGCCCGCATAGCCGCAAGGCGTGTCAGGGCCTGGGTTGCTTTAAACCACAGTACCCGAGCTCGATATGACAATGTCCCTGAGATACCTCATGGACGCATTTACAATCACAATCGCGGTAATGAGTGGCTATTATTCGATCTGTGGCGACACCAAAACCAATCAGCCGACAACGTCGTGATCAAGCTCGACAGCAAACAAATGCAACGCGACATGACGACAAAGGCGAAGGATGCGGAAAGCCAGGCTCGCATCAGCCACGTGGAAGAATATCGTGACGCCACGACAGACCGGCACGCCGGAATCGAAGAGCAACTGGAGAGGTTTACGAAGCTGACATAGGCACCTAAACGCCAGCGTTCAGAAACTCCTGCGCGCCATCTAGAACACCCGCTGAGGACATTTCTGACTGGGAACACTCCGATAAAATTAAAACAATAAATAAAATCAAATACTTAATAGCATAATACGGCGGAGGAGGTGGGATTCGAACCCACGGTACGCTTTCACGCACGCCGGTTTTCAAGACCGGTGCCTTAAACCGCTCGGCCACTCCTCCGGCTCAGGCGCATTCACGAAATATTCGTAGATGTCGCTTAGAGGATGGCCTTTAGCACCGTGTTCTCTTGCGGGTCAATCCCGGGATATGTGCCGGTTCGATGCGGACACGCGGGGGCGGTCAGAACGTGGCCGGGGCAATTTCGGGTTGCGCAATTTCGCCAATTTTGTTAACGCGCCACAAAGCGGCCATCAAGCATCCGCATAGGAGAGTTTGACACAGTTTCAAGGTCCAGGGGTTCCGGCAAGCAATCCTGACGGTACATCGACATAGACGGAAGAAATGTTGGCATGAAAGAAATCCGGTTTTCCACCTCGCTGGCAATGCTGGCTATGACTGCATTGATGGCTTCGTGCACGACCACGGGCGATACATCCAAAGACATCAAGGATGACGCGGCGGAAGTCGCCGATGCTGCCAAAAACAGCATTTCCGAAGCGGATGCGCTTTCCTACCAGAAGATCGGCAAGCCCTATCAGGTGAGGGGCAAATGGTACACGCCGAAGGCCGACACCAAATATTCCAAGACCGGGCTCGCCTCCTGGTACGGGCCGAAATTCAACGGCGCCCAGACGGCGAGCGGCGAAATCTACGACATGAACCACCTGTCGGCGGCCCACAAGACGTTGCCGCTGCCGAGCTATGTCCGGGTGACCAATCTCGACAATGACAGTTCCGTCATCGTGCGCGTCAACGATCGCGGACCCTTCGTCTCCGGCCGGATTATCGACCTTTCCAAGAAGGCCGCCGAAATGCTGGACGTCACGGGTTCGGGCGTGGCCAATGTCAAGGTCGATTACGTCGGCCCCGCCTCGCGCAACGCCGACGACATGAACTACCTGATGGCCTCCTACGAGAAGAAGGATGTGCCGGAAGGCGTCGATCCGGGACGTTTCGGCGAGGTGCAGCTCGCCAAGGCCGAAACGCCGGCAGCCGTCGCAACAGTCGAGACGACCGAGACGGTCGTTGCCGCGACGGAGACGGCCCAGACGCCCGTCGCGCTTGCCGAAGCTTCGGTGAAGCCGGAAGAGGCGAGCGCGCAGCTTGCCCTGGTCGAGGAGGCAAAGCCCGTCACGGCAAGCGACGCCAGTGCCGCGACCGAGACCATTCTGGCGGACAATACCGGCTATTCCGTTCCGATCCCGTTCAAAAGATAGCCCGCACAGGCCTTTTGCCCCGGCCTGAATTCGTCTAGATCATCGGACGGTTAATATGAACCGCCCGATGCTCTAGTTTTTTGTTTTGCCGCATCGGGTTGTCAAAAACCGGATTCCACTTTTTCGCCCGATGCTCTAAACGACGACGAAGCGATGGCCGGAGGTATGTGAGAGCTTGAAACGCGGGGTATTTATCAGCTTCGAAGGCGGCGAGGGCGCCGGCAAGTCGACGCAGATCCGTCTGCTGGCCGAACGCCTCACCAGCCTTGGCCGTGCTGTGGTCGTCACGCGCGAGCCCGGCGGCTCAGCGGGGGCTGAAGCCGTGCGCCACGTGCTGCTATCGGGCGCTGCCGAACCGTTCGGCGTTGGCATGGAAGTGCTGCTGTTTGCCGCCGCCCGCAACGATCATGTCGAGGAAATCATCAAGCCTGCGCTGGCAGACGGCAGCATCGTGCTCTGCGACCGGTTCATGGATTCCTCGCGCGTCTATCAGGGGACGGCCGGCGGGCTTGCGCCCGATTTCATCTCGACCGTGGAGCGGGTCGCCGTCGACGGCACCATCCCGGACCTCACCCTGATTTTTGATCTCGATGCCCTTGAGGGGTTGCAGCGCGTGAAGGCCCGCTCGCCCGAACAGGCGCTTGCCGGCACGCCCGATCGGTTCGAGAAGGATGATATCGCGGTGCACGAGGCGCGGCGCAGGGCGTTTTTGAAGATCGCCGAGGCGGAACCGGACAGATGTCGGGTCATCCGCGCCGATGATGCACCGGAAGCGGTGGCGGAAGCGGTCTGGCAGGCGGTCTCGCCCTTTCTGGAGGAGCGCGGCGATGGCTGACGATATGGTTCTGGAAGGCGCGGTGCATCCGGCGGCCAATCCCAATCTGTTCGGTCATGAGGAAGCGGAGGCCTATCTCGCGACGGCCTATCGTTCCGGCAAGGGGCATCACGCGATCCTGCTGGAAGGCGGCGAGGGCATCGGCAAGGCGACGCTCGCCTTCCGGTTTGCCAACCACGTCCTGCATTTTCCCGAGCCGCATAGCGCGCCCGATCACATCATCGCTCCAGATCATGCAGCGCCGCTGACGCGCCAGATCATTGCCGGCGCCTCCCATGATCTGCTCCATCTGGAACGCCCGGTCGATGTGAAGACCGGCAAGCGGAGGACGGCCATAACCGTCGACGAGGTCCGCAGGGCCGGGCACTTCCTGTCGCAGACCTCGGGCACCGGCAACTGGCGGATCGTCATCGTCGATGCCGCCGACGACCTCAACCGCTCGGCTGCCAACGCCATCCTG
Source organism: Martelella mediterranea DSM 17316 (assembly GCF_002043005.1). Lineage (NCBI taxonomy): Bacteria > Pseudomonadati > Pseudomonadota > Alphaproteobacteria > Hyphomicrobiales > Aurantimonadaceae > Martelella > Martelella mediterranea. Next base: position 3,135,689 of record NZ_CP020330.1, read on the forward strand.
AAAATTCTCGAGGAACCGCCGAAACATGCGATGTTCCTGCTGATCTCGCATACGCCGGGCCGGCTGTTGCCGACGATCCGCTCGCGTTGCCTGCCGCTGCGCCTTCGGCCGCTGGAGCCCAATGACCTCCTGAAGGCACTCGGGTCTCTCGGCGTCGATCCCGCCGGCGAGGACGCGGCGCGGCTTGCGGCGCTTGCCAATGGCAGCGTTTCGGAAGCGCTGAAGCTGGTCAATTACGGCGGCGGCGAGATCATCGACGCCTATCATGAAACGCTCGCCGGCTCGGACGCCGAGGCGAGGGCGCTGATGCACCGGCTCGCCGATACCCTTGCCAAGCGCGACAACGAGACGGTCTTCGCCTTCCTGCTCGCCCATGTCGAGGAGGATGTTCGCAGCCGCGCGCGTGAAGCGGCGATGGGCGGTGAGATTGCACGGGCCGAGCGGCTGTCAGCACTCTCCTTAGAACTCGGCAATGACGTGGCGACGGCCGATGCCTACAATCTCGACCGCAAGCAGCTCGTGCTCGACCTGCTCACCCGGATCCGCGCCGCCGTCAATTGAACGACGCGCGCCGGTCGGTTTGACTTGATGCATTGCGGCACTGGCGTTAAGACCGGCGAAACGATCGAGGCCGGCGCCGCTTTTTTTGGCGGCCGGCAGCAGCAGTCAAGCGGACGGGTTTCGGACATGAGCGACAAGGCCAATAATTTCTACATCACGACGCCGATCTTCTATCCGAACGGCACGCCCCATATCGGCCACGCCTATACAATGATCGCGACCGATGTGCTGGCCCGCTTTGCCCGGCTCGACGGCAGGAATGTGCGGTTTCTCTCCGGCACGGACGAGCACGGCCAGAAGATGCAGCAGACCGCCGAGAAGGAGGGGATCGCGCCGATCGAGCTTGCAACCCGCAATTCGGCGGTGTTCCGCGACCTTCTGGCGCGGCTGAACTGCTCCAATGACGATTACATCCGTACGACCGAGGAGCGCCATCGCGTTGCCGTCCAGGCGCTGTGGAAGCGCATGGAGGAAAACGGCGATATCTATCTCGGCAAGTATGGCGGCTGGTATTCCGTGCGGCAGGAGGCCTATTTCGACGAGAGCGAGACAACGCTGGGCGAGGATGGCGTGCGTCGCGAGCCGCTGGGCTCGCCGGTGGAATGGGTCGAGGAGGAGAGCTATTTCTTCAAGCTTTCCGCCTATGGCGACAAGTTGCTCGAATATTACGAGGCGCACCCGGATTTCATCGGTCCCAATGAGCGCCGCAATGAGGTCGTCTCCTTCGTCAAATCCGGGCTGAAGGACCTGTCGATCTCGCGCACCACCTTCGACTGGGGCATTCCCGTGCCGGGCAACCCCGATCACGTCATGTATGTCTGGGTCGATGCGCTGACCAACTATATCACCGCGCTCGGCTTTCCGGATGAAGCCAATGCGCTCTGGGATTTCTGGCCCGGCATTCACATCATCGGCAAGGACATCATCCGCTTCCATGCCGTCTACTGGCCGGCCTTCCTGATGTCCGCCGGTGTGGCGCTGCCGAAACGGGTCTATGCCCATGGCTTCCTGCTCAACAAGGGCGAGAAGATGTCGAAATCGGTCGGCAATGTCGTCGATCCGTTCAATCTGGTGGAGCATTTCGGGCTCGATCCGATCCGCTATTTCTTCCTGCGCGAGGTCTCCTTCGGCCAGGACGGCAGCTATAGCGACGAGGGAATTGGAACGCGCATCAATTCCGATCTGGCCAACGGGATCGGCAATCTCGCCAGCCGCTCGCTGTCGATGATCGTCAAGAATTGCGACGGCCAGGTGCCGGAATGCGGGCCGCTGACCGACGATGACAAAGCCATGCTCGAAACCGCCGATGGCGTGATCGCGACTGTGCGCGCCGATATGGACAAGCTTGCGATCCACCGCGCGCTCGCCGCGATCATCGGCGTGGTCTCCGATGCCGACCGCTATTTCGCGGGCCAGGAGCCCTGGGCGCTGAAGAAGACCGATCCCGAACGCATGGCGACCGTGCTTTACGTCACGGCCGAAGTCGTGCGTCAGGTCGCGATCCTGCTGCAGCCGGCCATGCCGGAATCGGCGGCGAAATTGCTCGATCTGGTCGCCGTGCCGGAAACCGAACGCACATTCGCGCATTTGGGTGAGGCGGGTCGTCTGAAACCGGGCACGCCGCTGGAAAAGCCCGCGCCGGTTTTCCCGCGCTATGTCGCGCCAGAGGAATAGAGAGACTTTCATGCTGATCGATACCCATTGCCATCTGGACTTCCCGGATTTCGACGCCGAGCGCGACGAACTGGTCGCGCGCGCGAAGGGAGCGGGCGTTGCGCAGATGGTGACGATCTCAACGCGCGTGAAGAAGTTTCAGCAGATCATTGATATCGCTGAAAAATATGAGAATGTCTTCTGCTCCGTCGGCACCCATCCCGCCAATGCCGATGAGGAACTGGATATCACCGCGGAAGACCTGATCGCGCTCACCGCGCATCCGAAGGTGGTGGCGATCGGGGAAGCCGGGCTCGACTATCACTATCAGCCGGAAAAGGCCGAGGCGCAGAAGACCGGGCTTCGCCGTCACATTGATGCGGCGCGGCGCACCGGGCTGCCGCTGGTGATCCACAGCCGCGATGCAGATGACGACATGGCCGCGATCCTGACCGAGGAGAGCGAGGCGGGCGCCTTTCCGTTCATCCTGCATTGCTTCTCGTCGGGCAGGGGGCTTGCCGAAACCGGCGTCGCGCTTGGCGGTTATGTCTCGTTTTCCGGCATTCTGACCTTCAAGAATTCGCAGCAAATCCGGGACATCGCGGCCGATATCCCCATGGACCGGCTGCTGGTGGAAACCGATGCGCCGTATCTGGCGCCGACGCCCTTTCGCGGCAAGCGCAACGAGCCTTCCTATGTGGTCAACACCGCCCGGGTTCTCGCCGAGGTCAAGGGCGTCAGCGAGGACGAGATCGCGGCGATCACCACCGAAAACGCGTTTCGCTGCTTTTCCAAGATGACGCGGGTGTGACCCTTGGGGTATCGGCGACGTTTTACCATACTCGGCTGCTCGTCCTCGCCCGGCGTGCCCCGGATCACCGGGGACTGGGGCGCGTGCGATCCGCAAAATCCAAAGAACCGACGCACCCGCGCCTCGCTGATGGTGGAACAGATCGGGCCGGATGGCGGTGTGACCACTGTGGTGATCGATACCGGTCCGGATTTCCGCGAGCAGATGATTCGCTCAGGCGTCACACGCATCGACGCGGTGCTCTTCACCCATGCCCATGCCGATCATCTGCACGGTATCGATGATATTCGCGGCTTTTTCCATGCGCAGCGCCGCCGCATCCCGGTCTATGCGGAGCCGGTGACGATGGGGCGGATCCTCGACGGCTTCTCCTATTGCCTGCGAGTCCCCGAGGGCAGCAACTACCCGGCGATCGCCGAGCCGAACCTGATCGAGGATCTCGATTCGCCGGTGCGAATCGAGGGGCCGGGCGGGGCCATCGAATTTCAGGCCTTCCCCCAGCAGCATGGCGATATCGTTTCGCTCGGTTTCCGGATCGGCGATGTCGCCTACTGCACCGATGTCAGCGATTTTCCGCCCGAGGCGGTCGCGAAGCTTCAGGACCTGGACCTGATCATCATTGATGCACTGCAATATCACTGCCACCCGAGCCATCTGTCGCTGTCGCAGGCGCTCGGCTGGATCGAGAGCTTTGGCGCCCGCCGCGCGGTGCTCACTCACATGCACACGCCGCTCGACTACGACACGGTGATGGCTGAAACGCCGGGCCACGTGGAGCCCGGCTATGACGGTCTGACGATCGAATTTGATTCGATTTAGCACCTGCCTGCCGCCGCAGGCAGCGTCATCCAGCGTCGCAAACAGGCGCGGGGCGCGTTGGTGGCCGCGCTATCCTCGACACTGACTTTTCGCCGGTTCAACGGCCGAGCGCCGCCAGTTTAAAGGTTATGCATATTCATTATACCAAAGTCTTAACTGCGTGGTGCTTCGCTTGAGCTTCAAGGCAAAATCGACCGTTCATTCCGCGAGGACTGAAATTTGAGGTTGATTTGGCGCGCGTGAATTGCAGTATTGGGTACGGCCTGCCTAAAAATCGCGCATGAGAAAGCGATGGGCAAAACAGATGGGGACAATATGGCGAATAACCGTGGCGCATCGGTTAAGTACGAAAATGTTCAAAAAAGCTATGATGGCGAAAGCCTGGTCGTCAAAAAGCTGAACCTCGATATTCCACCGGGCGAATTTCTGACGATGCTGGGACCCTCGGGGTCCGGCAAAACCACCTGCCTCATGATGCTCGCCGGCTTCGAGCCCGCGACCGGCGGCGAAATCTACCTCAACGAGCGACCGATCAACAACGTGCCGCCGCACAAGCGCGGCATCGGCATGGTGTTTCAGAACTATGCGCTGTTTCCGCATATGACGGTCGCCGAGAACCTAGCCTTTCCGCTGCAGCTGCGAAAGATGAGCAAGTCCGAGCAGGAAGAGAAGGTCAAGCGCGCGCTCGACATGGTCCAGCTCGGCAAGTTCGGCAATCGCAGGCCGGGCCAGCTTTCCGGCGGCCAGCAGCAGCGCGTCGCCGTGGCCCGCGCGCTGGTGTTCGACCCCGAGCTGGTACTGATGGACGAGCCGCTCGGCGCGCTCGACAAGCAGCTGCGCGAGCAGATGCAGTATGAAATCAAGCACATCCACGACAATCTCGGCGTCACCTTCGTCTACGTCACCCATGACCAGACCGAGGCGCTGACGATGTCGGACCGGGTCGCCGTGTTCAATGACGGCATCGTCCAGCAGCTTTCGGCGCCCGACGTGCTTTACGAGAGCCCGGGCAATTCCTTCGTCGCCCAGTTCATCGGCGAGAACAACACGCTGAACGGGATCGTGACCTCCATCGAGGGCAATGAATGCAGGGTGCGCGTCGAGGACGGCACCACGCTGTTCGCCGAAAAGGTGAATGTCGTAAGTGAAGGCGACCGCACCACGCTGTCGCTGCGGCCCGAAAGGGTGGAACTCATCGCCGCCGATACGGTCGAGAACAAGGTGACCGGCCGGGTCGAGGAGCTGATCTATCTCGGCGACCATATCCGCGTGCGCATGAATGTGTGCGGTAATGACGAATTCATCGTCAAGGTCAGGAATCGCGGCGAACGTTGGGATCTCGAGGTTGGCCAGACGCGTACGGTCGGCTTTGCCGCCCGCGACTGCAAGGCCCTCGATTACGCCGCCTGACCTGCGGTGAAACGTGGCGGCCGCCTAGGCGGCCGTTCAGATAAACGTAACCAGTGAAATCTGCAAAAGGGGAACTGACATGAAACTCCGTACTATCATCCTGGCCTCCGCCGCCACCGTGGCGATGGGCAATGCGGCCTTGGCCGAGGACCTGACGATCGTTTCCTGGGGCGGCGCCTATTCGGCCTCGCAGGACAACGCCTATCACCAGCCGTTCATGGCCGAAAATCCCGATGTCACGATCATCAACGACGAATCCTCGAACGAGGCCGTCGCCAAGCTGCGCGCCATGTCCGAAACCGGCAATGTCACCTGGGACATCGTCGATGTCGAAGGTCCGGACAGCCAGCGTCTCTGCGACGAGGGCCTGGCCATGGAGATCGACCTCAACGAGTGGACCAAGGCAGCACCCGACGGCACGCCGGCCGTGGAAGATTTCGGCGATGCCGTGATCAATGACTGCTTCATTCCGCAGATCGTGTTCTCGACCACGTTCGGCTATCGCAGCGATGTCGCCGCATGGAACGGCAAGGAGCCGACCGAGCTCTGCGATATCTTCGACACCGAAACCTTCCCCGGCAAGCGCGCGCTTGAAAAGCGTCCGAAGAAGAACCTGGAATGGGCGCTGATCTGCGACGGCGTCGCCAAGGAAGACCTCTACGACGTGTTGTCGACGCCCGAAGGCGTGGACCGGGCGCTTGCCAAGCTCGACACCATCAAGGACGACATCATCTGGTGGTCGGCCGGCGCCGAAACGCCGCAGCTTCTCGCCGATGGCGAAATCGTCATGGGCTCGACCTATAACGGCCGTCTGTTCAGCGTGATCGCCGAGCAGGACCAGCCGGTGAAGATGCTGTGGGACTGGCAGGTGTTCGACTATGACGGTTGGGTCATTCCCGCCGGCCTGCCGGACGACAAGCTGGCCCTGGTGAAGGAATATATCATGTTCGCCACCGACACCCAGCGCCTTGCCGACCAGGCTAAGTACATCTCCTACGGTCCGGCTCGCGCGTCGTCGCAGCCGCTCGTCGGCGACCATGCCGAGCTCGGCATTCCGATGGCGCCGCATATGCCGACCAACCCGGCCAACATGGGCAACTACCTGGTCAACAACATCCTGTGGTGGGCCGACAACCAGGACGACGTGGAGCAGAAGTTCCAGGCCTGGCTGGCACAGTAAGCTTGAGAATGCGTCCGGGACCCCCGGACGCGCTCCCGCTCATGAAAACTCTGTCCCGGCATGCCGGGGCAGGGAGCCGATTGCGCAAATCGGCGATCCGGCCCTTTTGCGCAATCCGCTTCAGACCGAATAAAAACAGGGGAACCGACCGGCGTGGCTGAGCAACAAATTCTGACCGGCGAAGGAAAGCCGCTCAAACAGGCATTGAGGAAGGCGTTGAGGCGCGAGAAGATGCGCTCTCTTCTGCTGATAGCGCCTCTGCTTGCCTTCGTTCTCGTCGCCTTCATCGCGCCGATCGGCGACATGCTGTTCCGCTCGGTGGAAAACAACATCGTCGCCGACACCCTGCCGAAAACCACCGCGGCGCTTCGCGACTGGGACCCCGCCGAGGGCCAATTGCCGGACGAGGCTGCCTATGAGGCGCTCTATGACGATCTGACTGTCGCGGTAGAAAAGAAGATCCACACCCGTCTCGGCTCACGCCTCAATTACGAGCAGGCCGGCATGTCGAGCCTGTTCCGCAAGGCCGGCCGCACGGTGCGCAACATTGAGCCCGGTTCGCCGGACATCAAGGCACAGCTGATCGAATCCGACAAGGACTGGGGCGATCTCGACACGTGGGCCATTCTGAAAATGTATTCGCCGGCCTATACGCCGGGCTATTTCCTGAATGCCGTCGATGCCGAGATGGGGCCGGATGGCATCGGCATGAAGCCGGAAAACGAGCGCATCTATCTGTTCCTGTTCGGCCGCACGCTGATGCTGTCGATCATCATCACCTGCTCCTGCCTCGTGCTCGGCTATCCGATTTCCTATCTCTTGTCGCATCTGCCGCTCAGCCGCGCCAATCTTCTCATGGTGCTGGTGCTGCTGCCGTTCTGGACCTCGCTTCTGGTGCGCACCTCGGCCTGGAAGGTGCTGTTGCAGCAGCAGGGCGTCATCAATGATCTGCTGGTGTGGAGCGGGATCGTCGACAATGCCGGCCGGCTGGTGATGATCAATAACGCCACCGGCACGATCATCGCCATGACCCACATCCTGCTGCCGTTCATGATCCTGCCGCTCTACTCGGTGATGAAGACGATTTCGCCGACCTATGTGCGCGCCGCCCGCAGCCTTGGCGCCACGAGCTGGACGGCGTTCTGGCGGATCTATTTCCCGCAATCGGTACCCGGCATCGGCGCCGGCGCGGTGCTCGTCTTCATCCTGTCGATCGGCTACTACATCACGCCCGAACTGGTCGGCGGCACCTCGGGGATATTCATCTCGAACCGGATCGCCTACCACATCTCCAGTTCGCTCAACTGGGGGCTCGCGGCGGCACTTGGCACGCTGCTTCTGGTGGTCGTGATGTTCATGTTCGTGCTCTACGACAAGATCGTCGGCATCGACAATGTGAAGCTCGGATAGGAGAGGGACCATGGCCATTCAGCCCTATGATTCGCCGCTCGAGAAGATCTGGCACTATGCCTTTCTGGTCATCTGCGGCCTGATCTTCTTCTTCCTGATCTTTCCGATCCTGGTGATCATTCCGCTCAGCTTCAACGCGGAGGATTTCTTCACCTTCACGCCGAAAATGCTGGCGCTCGATCCCGAAGGCTACTCGTTCAAGCACTATCAGGATTTCTTCCATAATCCCGATTGGCAGCAGGCGCTGTGGAACTCCATCAGGATCGCGCCGGCGGCAACGCTGCTGGCCACCGGTTTCGGTACGCTGGCCGCGATCGGCCTTGCCAGAAGCCATGTGCCGTTTCGGGGCGCGATCATGGCGATCCTGATTTCGCCGATGATCGTGCCGCTGATCATTTCGGCGGCTGGCATGTATTTCTTCTATTCGCGCATCGGCCTTCAGGGCACCTATTGGGGCGTGGTGCTGGCGCATGCGGTGCTCGGCACGCCGTTCGTGATCATCACCGTGACGGCAACGCTGGTCGGCTTCGACCGCTCGCTGGAACGCGCCGCGGCAAGTCTCGGCGCCAATCCGGTGACGACCTTCTTCAAGGTGCAGATGCCGCTGATCCTGCCGGGCGTGATCTCTGGTGCGCTGTTCGCCTTCATCACCTCGTTCGATGAGGTGGTAGTGGTGCTGTTCCTTGGCTCCGCCTCGCAGAAAACCCTGCCGTGGCAGATGTTCACCGGGTTGCGCGAGCAGATATCGCCGACCATCCTGGCGGTCGCCTCGATCCTCGTGGCGCTCTCCGTGGTCCTGCTGACCTTCCTCGAATTCATGCGGCGGCGCTCCGAACGCCAGCGCGGACTTTCTCCGGGCTGATCAAATCCGGTCCTCGTCATCCTCCGTAGTAATGCACAAAGCACACTTACCGCGGAGATGACGATGTCGATAACCCTTCTGATCCTGGTTCTGGCGGGCCTTTGTATCGGCATGACCGGGGCCTGGGCGGTTCAGCGGATTACCCGCAACAGTGGCTGGATCGACGCGATCTGGTCGGTTCTGACCGGCCTTGCCGGTCTTTCGGTGATCGTATTTTCCGTTGACGGCAATCCGGCGCGCAAATGGCTCGCCGGCGTCGTGGTCGGCCTCTGGGCTGCGCGGCTGGCAACCCATATCGCCACCCGCAGCGCCGGCAAGAAGGACGACCCGCGCTATGCCGCGCTGATCGAGGAGTGGGGCTCGTCCGCAAGCTTCCGGCTCTGGTGGTTCCTGATGATCCAGGCTTTCGCGAGCTTCGTTCTGGCGCTTTCGATCTATGCGGCGATCCTCAACCCCGCGCCATTCCCCGGCATTCTCGATTTCGTTGGTCTGGCGATCGCGATTATCGCGATTGCGGGCGAGGGCACGGCCGACTGGCAGCTTTCCAAGTTCAAGAAGGAAAAGCCGGAGGGCAAGAAGGTCTGCGATATCGGCTTGTGGGGCTATTCGCGCCATCCGAACTATTTTTTCGAATGGCTGTGGTGGTGCGCTTGGCCATGCCTGGCGCTTTCCGGTTTTCAGGCGTTGTTCCCTTTCGCCGTCTCGCTGCTCGCGCCGATCATGATGTACTGGCTGCTCAATTACGTGTCGGGCATTCCCTATCTCGAGGAGCATATGGAATCCTCCCGTGGCGACGCCTTCCGCGCATACAAGAAACGCGTCAGGGCTTTCTTCCCGATCCCGAAAAAGGCTGATGCATGAACAAGGCGCGCGATCCGCTGGCGGAGGCCTGCGGGTCGGTCGCCCTGGTTCTGGCCCTCAACAAGCCGGTCTATCCGCTCTATGTTTGGTTTCTCGCCGAAAGCGCCTTTCAGATTTCTCTCCTCACGGCGCTTTCTATGCCTTTTTACATCACAGTTTGGTGGCTTGCGCGCCGCGGCAAGTCATTTGTGGCAAGGCTCGGAATGGTCGCGGTGGGAACCGCCGATACCATCTTCATCGCCTTTGTCCTGGGCGGAGAGAGTGGCACGCTGATGTTCCTGTTCGCCTGTATTATGCTCGCCGGAATGGCCTTCCATGCGCGCGAGGTCTTGCTTTCACGCGCGCTGATAGGGCTGATACTCGTGCTGTTCGTGGCGCTCTACGGCCGGATCGGCGCACCGGTCCGGCCCGTTACGCCGGACGATATGCAGACGCTCGATTACCTTAACACGACGGGCGCGGCGGCGCTCGCGGCGTTCATCGCGTTGCGGTTCTTCCGAAGCCGAGCGGAGACCGTCACACCGCTGGCTTGATGAGGTGGAACTGCGCCACGTCGATGCGGCCGGCATCGAAGCCGGTCGCGCAGTAATTGAGATAATAGCGCCACATCCGCTGAAACCGGTCGTCGAAGCCGAGGGGACGGATCGCATCCCATTCGGCCAGAAACCGGCGTTCCCATTCGAGCAGCGTGCGGGCATAATCCTTGCCGAAGGAGAAAAGATCCTTCACCGCAAGCCCGGCGCTGCCCGCGCCCTTCTTGAACGTTTCGATCGAGGGCAGCATGCCGCCCGGGAAGATATAGGCCTGGATGAAATCCGGGTTGCGGCGATAGTCGTCGAGCCGGTGATGCTCGATCGCGATCGACTGGATCACGGCCGTTCCGCCGGGCGTCAGGCGCTCATTGACGGTCTTGAAGAACACCGGCCAGTTTTCCTCGCCGACGGCCTCGAACATCTCGATCGAGACGATCTTGTCGAACGTGCCCTTGCAATCGCGATAGTCTTCCAGCCGGATATCGGCCCTGTCGGAAAGTCCGCTGGCGGCAAGCCGCTCGCGTGCATATTTCGCCTGCTCCTTGGAAAGCGTGAGGCCGGTGACATGACAGCCGGTGCGGGCGGCGGCGTGTTCGGCAAATCCGCCCCAGCCGCAGCCGATCTCCAGCACCCGGTCTTCCGGTCCGATCTGCAATCTCGCGATGATCCGGTCGTATTTGGCGGTCTGGGCCTCCGAAAGCGAGCGATCGCGGCCTTCGTAGAGCGCGCTCGAATAGGTCATCGTCTCGTCCAGCCAGAGCTTGTAGAAAGCGTTACCGAGATCGTAGTGGAAGGCGATGTTGCGGCGGCTGCCGGACTTGCTGTTGCGCCGCAGCTTATGCCTGAGAAGGCTGATCTTCCGAAACAGGAAGGATGAGGAAAGCGCGCTTGAAAGTTCGCTCTCATTGGCCATCGCCAGGTCGAGCACGGCGGCCAGATCCGGCGTATCCCAGTGGCCATCGATATAGGCCCGGGCGAAACCGAGATCGCCATCTTTCAGGAGCTCAAGCAGGGGCCGGGCATTCCTGAGGCGGATCGCTGCCTCGGGTCCGTCGCAGCGGCCTTCCGTCCTATAGACCTGGCCGTTCGGGAAGGTGAGCGTAAGCGCGCCGGCGGTGATCCGATCGGCCATGCCGGCGATCAGCCGCTGCCAGAGATTGAGACCGCGATGGCTTTTGTGTTCAGGCTTCTTGCTCATGATCGTTCTTGTCCCCTGTCGCACCGCCCGCAACCGCGCTTTGAACGCGATGGGCCGAAGGCCGGTGTCTGAATACCGGCATGCCTTTCAATATCAACCTCAATGCCTCGTAGTGAATACCGGCAATAATCTTGATGGTCATCAGCGGATAGGAAAAAAATGCCCGCGCCAGCGCGCGGTCCCCAAGCGCCATGCGCTGGCCGTCGAAACAGGCATAAAGCAAGGGTCCTTCAGCATCCGTTTCGTTGATGGCGATCTTCACCCTGTCCTCCGGCGGCTGGATGGTGAAATGATAGGTGCATTCCATCGGAATAAAGGGCGAGACATAGAGCTGCTTGTCCGCCGTCTGGCGAATGGGCCGACCCTCGTCATCCACGGGAATGATGTAGGTGAAGCGTTCCTTGAAGGTGTTGCAGACCTCGTAGAGAATGGCCGTCAGCCGGTCGTCCTCCCGGTAGCAGAAATAGACCGTGAGCGGATTGAAGACGTAGCCGAGAATGCGCGGGTAGCAGAGCATTTCAACCCGCGAGGCGCTGCGACCGGACTTTTCCAGTTCGCCGAGCGCCCAGGCCTTGAGATCGCCGCCGGAAAGCGCGCCGTGATCTCGATCATGGACGCTGAAGAGCGAGAACCCGTTATGGGCGAAGAGCTTCAGTTTACGTCCCATGGTCGGAAGCTCATCCAGATCGATCAGCAGCGAAAAGACGCGGTAATCGAGCGCATGTTTCTTCGGCCGGTGGCGCCGGTGGACGACCTTGCCCTTGAAGATAGCGGAACGAAAACTCATTCGGCGGCCACGCGCTCCGGTTCGAGGAATATCCTGCCGGATTCGTCTTCGACGTTCCAGGGGCGCCTGACGCCTGCGACCGCCTCGGCGGCGGCGAGACCGGATTGCAGCCCGTCTTCGTGAAACCCGCTGCCGAAATGCGCGCCGCAATACCAGACATTGCCCTGGCCCTGAATGCGCCAAAGATCGCGCTGCGCGTCGATCGCCGCCTTGTCGAACAGCGGATGCATGTAGGTGTAGCGCGCGTGGACAAGTTCCGGCCGGATTTCCTCGCAAGGATTGAGCGTCACGAACAGCGGCACGCGCTCATCGATATTCTGCAGCCGGTTCATCCAGTAGGTGACGCAAAGGTTTGGCGTACCGCCATCCCGACGCTCGAGATAATTCCAGCTCGACCAGACCTTGCGATGGGCCGGCATCAGGCGCTCGTCGCTGTGGAGCCAGGCTTCATTCGTGGTGTAGCGGAAGGCGGAAAGCAGGTTTCGCTCTTCCTCCGCGGGATTGTCGAGCAGCTTCAACGCCTGATCGCCATGGGTTGCGACGACCACCGCATCGAATCGCTCCTCCGCGCCCCCGGCAAGCAGCCTGATGCCGCCCCCGTCCCGCACGATGCGCTCAACCGGCGTGTTGAGGCGCACCGGGCCGCTGATCTGTTCCAGCATCCTTGTCACATAGGAACGGCTGCCGCCCGTGACGGTGCGCCATTGCGGGCGGTCTACCAGCGTCAACAGACCGTGGCTTTCGAAGAAGCGGGTGAAGGCTGCGAGCGGATAGGCGCGCATCTGCTCAGGCGTCGTCGACCAGATCGCGGCGCCCATGGGCAGGATATGGTCGCGCACGAACCGCTTGGAATAGCCGCGCGCGTCGAGATAATCCCCGAGGGTCAGATCCTGGTCGGCTTCCGATCTGGCGGCTGCGGGCGCATGGCGGTAGAAGCGGAAAATATCGTAGACCATGCGCCAGAAGCTGAAGCGCAATATGTTCGATTTCTGCGCCAACAGCGTTGCGATATTGCTGCCGCCATATTCGAACGCGCCATTATCCAGCGACGCCGAAAACGACATCTCGGAGGCCTCGGTCTCGACCCCGAGATAGGAAAACATGGCCGTCAGATTCGGATAATTGCGCTCGTTATAAACGATAAAGCCGGTATCGACCGGGATCGTGCGATCGCCCACGGCGACATCGGCGGTATTCGAATGTCCGCCCGGCCGGTCGTCAGCCTCGAACAGCGTCACATGGCAGGACCGGCTCAACAGCCAGGCGGCGGAGAGCCCTGAAATGCCGGAGCCGATGACCGCGACCTTCCTGTCGGCGCGAAGCTTTCTGTAAGCGTTTTCCTGGGGGTGGTGCATCGTGTTGTTTCCGCCTTGTTGTTCACCATGATTTACGCGACGACCCGCGTGATGGATTGAAAAGGCGCAAAATTTATCGGAACCTGTAATCCGGACGGAAATCGCGGCCGTAATAGCCGGTATGCTTGAAAGCGCTTGCCCCATGCCGGTCACCGGTCCGATCCCTGCAGCGCCCCGAAAAGGGGCGGCAGGCCGCGCCATGCGAAAACGGATGCGCACCGGGAAGGTGAGGAGTTTGCCCGAACTATCGGTAGAGGAAATGTCGCACTGCCTGGTCAGTGTCGGACGAACGCGGGACATGGCGGCCTATGAACGCCTGTTTCGCCATTTCGGCCCGCGCATCCGCAGCTACATGATGAAACGCGCATCGGACCCGGCGCTTGCCGAGGAACTGATGCAGGAAACCATGATGATGGTCTGGCGCAAGGCGGAACTGTTTGATCCCGCGCGTGGCAATGCCTCGGCCTGGATCTTCACCGTCGCGCGTAACGTCAGGGTCGACAGCCTGAGAAAGATGCGCCGGCCGGAATTCGATCCGGACGACCCGGCACTGGTGCCGGACGGACCGGAAGCGCCGGACGTCCAGTTCGAGCAGGACGAGAATGCCGCGCGGATGCGCTCAGCACTCTCCGGCCTGCCGGAGGAACAGGCCGAGCTTCTGCGAATGTCGTTTTTCGAGGAAGTCTCCCACAGTATCATCGCCGAACGCCTGGACCTTCCACTGGGCACGGTCAAATCCAGAATCAGAGCAGCATTTTCCAGGCTAAGAACCGCGCTTGGGGAAAATCAATGAAGACAGGCACCATCCATCACCATATCAGCGACGCGCTTCTGCTCGAATATGCCTCGGGCAACCTCGAGGAGAGCTGGTCGCTCGCGGTGGCAACCCATCTGGCGCTTTGCCCGCATTGTCGCGCAAGGTTGCGGCTGATGGAGGCCGCTGGCGGCGCCCTCATGGAAGAGGCGGAACCCGAAACCGCGGAGATTTCCGAGGACGCCTCCTGGGCGGCGCTTCAGGCACGACTGCAGGCGACGGATGTCGAAGCCAAAGCCAAACCGGCGCCGGCCGCGCCCGGCGCCGCGCTGATACCCGAACCGCTGCGCTCCTATGTCGGGGCGACCTTCGACGACGTGCCGTGGCGTCGCCTGGGGCTCTATGCCCATCAGGCGCTGCTTGAGACCGAGGACAAGGGCATTCAGGTGCGCCTGCTGCGGGTCGATGCCGGCAAACCGCTGCCCGAGCACAGCCATGGCGGCCGCGAGCTGACGCTGGTGCTGCACGGCAGCTTCACCTCGGAAGGCCAGGTCTTCGGGCCCGGCGATTTCGAGGAGGAGGACGAGGATACAATCCATCAGCCGGTGGTGGGGCCCGAGTCCGAATGCATATGCCTTGCCGTCACCGATGCGCCGCTCAGGTTCCAGAGCCGGTTCATGCGCGTGTTGCAACCCCTTCTGGATATCTGAGGTGAACCCGTGAAACGCGCCCTGACGGCTTTCGTGGCCACGGCCATCTGCTTTTCCCTGCTGGATTTCATCTGGCTCGGCACGATCGCCTTTCCATTCTACCAATCCGAGATCGGGCCGCTGCTGCTGCCGTCGCCCAACTGGACCGCCGGCCTGAGCTTCTATTTCATGTATCTGATCGGCATCTTCTATTTCGCCGTTCTGCCGGGCGTCAGGGCCGGCTCGGCGCTGAAGGGCCTCGTGAACGGCGCGGTTTTCGGGCTGATGGCCTATGGCACCTACGATCTCACCAATATGGCAACCCTTGCCGGCTGGTCGTGGACCGTGGTCTTCGTCGATATGGCCTGGGGCGCGTTTGCCACCGGGCTGACCGGCCTTGTCGCCTCTTTCGCGACGCTGAAGCTGACCCGCAGCCCGGCTTGACTTCGCCCTTGCCGTGCCGTTTGAAAGGCGCGGAAGGGTGACCCTCATGTTCAAGCTCAAAGGTCCCGCGACATCGGAGCGGGAGATCAAAAAAAGCCGCTTTGCGACGATTGCCGCCCCGGTGGATGACGAGGCGGCGGCAAAAACTTTTATCGCCGAAAACAGCTTCGCCGATGCCACCCATAATTGCTGGGCCTGGCGCATTGGCGCGGACTACCGATTCTCCGACGACGGCGAGCCCGGCGGGACGGCCGGAAAGCCGATCCTTCAGGCGATCGAGGCTCAGGAGATCGATAGCGTCGCGGTGCTTGTGTCGCGCTGGTTCGGCGGCGTGAAGCTCGGCACGGGCGGACTGGCGCGCGCCTATGGCGGCAGTGCCGCGGAATGCCTGCGGCTGGCCGAAAAGCTGCCGATCGTGGCGATGACGGCGGGGGTGTTGCCGGTTGCCTTCTCCGATCTGGCGCTTGTGGAGGCGCGGCTTCAGGATGTTGATGGCCTCGTGATCGCCGACCGCGATTTCACCGAAACCGGGGCCGACTTTCATCTGCGTGTGCCGGAGGCGGGGGCCGCGGCGCTGGCCGAGCTTGTGCGCGAACTCACGAATGGCCGCAGCAGCGTGAAATTCGATGACGACTGAGCGGATTTATCCGCTATGCTGCGGGAACCCGCCGCATGCGCCGGCGTTGATACGCTGTCGCCCCATTTTTCCGCAAAGGTCACCTTCATGCGCTCCGCTCTCACCGTCATCGCCCTTGCCGCAACGCTTGCCGCCTGCACCCAGCGCGCCGATTCGATCGGTGCCATTCCGGTTTCGCCCGAGGAATTCGCCGGCAGCAGTTGCGAGACGCTGCTCAGCCAATATGAGGATGAGAACGCGAAGCTGAAGGACCTTGCGCAAGAGCAGGACAGCGAGATCGTGGGCGATGTGCGCATGTTCGGCGCAAGCCTCGGCAGCATGTCCGAGGACCAGAACATCAAGAACCAGGAAACCGCGATCGCCTACGCCAAGGGTCGCGTCAACGCGCTGGACATCGCGATGCGCCGGAAGAACTGCGCGATGTGAGGCGATTGCGCTTGCCCGCCGCCGCCGCGTATAGAGGAACGGGAGCCGATTCCCGGTGACGGGAAAGATCAGCCATGTTGGATGGACCGGACCCGTCCGCCGGGTATGACGCAGCGTCGTCCCGCGGCTGCGGGCGATCCGGCGTTACAGGATTGTCCGCACGATGAATTCCGCAGAAGAGCCGGAAGAACCGGCCTCCGCTGACGGCGGGAAAAGACAGCTTCTGCGCATCTGGCTTCCGCTTCTGGCGCTCTCCATCCTGCTCGTGATCCTCATGCAGCTTGTCGCGCTGCCGGCCTCGCTGCTTTTGGGCCCGATGCTGGCGTCGATCCTGATCGTGTTTTCCGGGCGGCGGATCACCATGCCGCGCCTGCCGTTCAACCTGGCGCAGGGCGTGCTCGGCTGCCTGATCGCGCGCACCATGACATGGCCGGTGCTGCAGGAAATCGCCGCCGACTGGATGATCTTCGTGGGCGGCGTGCTCTCGGTGGTGTTCGCCAGCATCGCGATCGGTTGGGTTCTGGCGCGCTATCAGGTGTTGCCCGGCACGACCGCGATCTGGGGCGCGTTTCCCGGCGCTGCGAGCGTGATGACGCTGATGTCCGCCTCGTTCGGAGCCGACATGCGGCTCGTCGCCTTCATGCAATATACCCGCGTCGTCATCGTCACCCTCGTCGCCGCCACCTTCGCGCGGTTCTGGACCGGCGGCGCGGCGCAAACGGCCGTACCGGTCTACTGGTTCGCCGAGCCGGCATGGGGCCCGCTTGCCCAGACGCTCGCCCTGATCCTGATCGGCGTGTTCTTCGGCCGGTGGCTTAAGCTGCCGGCGGGACCGATGCTGGCGACGGTGATCGCCGGCTCGGTGCTCAATGTCACGGGCCTGATCGAGATCGAACTGCCGCAGATCCTGCTTGCCATCGCCTATGCCACGCTCGGCTGGGGCATCGGCGCGCGCTTCGACCGCGCCGTGATCGTCGATGCCGGCCGCGCCATGCCGCGCGTCATCGCCTCGATCCTCGCGCTGGTGGCGATCTGCGGCGTGCTGGCGGCGCTGCTCGTCTGGCTCACGGGCATCGATCCGCTGTCGGCCTATCTCGCCACCAGCCCGGGCGGCGCGGATTCGATCGCGATCATCTCCGCCTCCACCGATGTCGACGTCGCCTTCGTGATGTCGATGCAGATCGCCCGGTTCTTCTTCGTGATGGCGCTCGGGCCGATCCTCGCCAAGCTGGTGGCGAAGCACAGCCGGTTCTGAACCGATTTTGATTGTCCACGGCCCGCTGCCGGGTTAGCCTTCGCCAACGATAACAGGTGCGACGGAGGACAGATCATGTGCACGCGGATTTTCTACGAGACCGGAACCTCAACCTACATCACCGGCCGCTCGATGGACTGGCGCGACGTGACCATGCAATCCGACCTCTGGGTGTTTCCGCGCGGGCTTTCCCGCGATGGCGGGGTGGGCGAGGGGTCGGCGACATGGACCTCGCAATACGGCTCGGTGATCGTCGCGATCTACAATCTCGCCACCTCCGACGGCATGAACGAGGCGGGGCTTGCCGGCAACATGCTCTATCTGGTCGAATCCTCCTATGGCGATCCGGCCGCGCGGGGCAAGCCGCTGATCTCGGTCGGCGCCTGGCTGCAATACATGCTCGACAATTTCGCGACCGTCGCGGAAGCGGCCGAGGCCATGGCCGACGATCCGCTGACGGTGATCACCGGCGAGGCGCCGAACGGCGCGCCGGCGACCGTGCATCTGGCGCTTTCCGATGCCGCCGGCGACAGCGCGATCTTCGAATTCGTCGGCGGCAAGCTCACCATCCATCACGGCCGCGACTACAAGGTGATGACCAATTCGCCGACCTATGACCAACAGCTTGCCATCAACGGCTACTGGAACCTCGTCGGCGGCAAGAGTTTTCTGCCCGGCACGGTGAACGCCGCCGACCGTTTCGCCCGCGCCAGCTACAACCTGAAATCCGCAACGCCGCTCAAGGACCGGCGCGCAGCACTCGCCTCCGTGTTCTCGCAGGTGCGCGCGATCTCGACCCCGCTCGGCATGTCCGACCCCGAAAAACCCAACATCGCCTCCACCCTCTGGCGCACCGTCGCCGAACACGACCACCGCCGCTACTATTTCGACTCCGTCATCAACCCCTCGGTGTTCTGGGTCGATCTTGCGGATTTCGATCTCTCCGAGGGCGCTCCGGCGAAGACGCTGGGGCTGAATGATCCGGCCCTACCGGGCGGGGATGTTGCGGGGCTGATGAAAGAGGCAGCGCCGTTTGAGTTTTTGGTGCCGTGAGGGGGGATTAGGGTAAATATTTAGTGCCGATTGGCAGTCGCCACCGACACGTCCGTAGTCAAGTTTGGGTATTGTTATTCGCTACTGTTCTCCAAGGCTTTTTTAACTGCTGAGATCGCTACATTCTCTTGATTGAGGTAAGTTGATATGTCGTTTTTAAACATAGGTTTTGCGCTTCCACCACGGTAATCAATATACCGCCCTTCAGACTTTCGCTTCGTTCGAGCAAAGAATTCGCGATATCGCCGAGGGGTGATCCCAGAAAAAGGAACGAAGTTGACGGAGGGGAACTTTTCGAAAGAACCTCTAGACATTCCCTCAATATGAACTGAATCAGAATGAAGATCAGCCGTAAGGCTTTTTGGATAGGGCTCCAAGAACACTACTTTACTTATACCGCTTGCAACAATGTGCTTTGAACACATATGGCAAGGAAATGTTGTGCAATATAGCGTTGCGCCTTGAACGCTTATTCCTAATCGAGAAGCATCGCTAAGTGCAGACATTTCTGCATGGATGATTCTTCCATACTCTAGAGCGCTCATGAATTGGGATTCTTTTACGCGATCTTGTTGTTTTTTCGAAATTTTATCCCGATCAATATTGAATATATCAAGTATCTCATTAAATATTTCTGATTTTCTTATGTCATTGCTATCTTGAGAGGTTCTATATTCTCGCGCATCAAATGAATCGTCCGCCCAATATGTCCCACCTCCTGCTTTTGGCACTTCATTTGCCCCAAGTGCTGCGATCTCTCCAGTCTCCCTAAAGATCGCCGCTCCCACTTGTCGAGATAGATCTAAGCTTCTTAACGCGGCTGAATGCGCTAGGTACATACCGTATTCAAGATGGTTTGGAGAATAACCATTATAACCAAAGAGAAGCTCGATAAAGCGCTTAACTTGCACAGAGACGTCGTCGCTTTTGTCTATCAGGTCGGCATTCACAACAACATCAGCAAGCTGGAATATTTTCCCTACCTGTTGACCATTTGGTTGATTTATTTCATCTTCATCACGACAAACAAGAGCTTCGGCTTTATCTCTATAGAAGTTAGTATCGCGCTTTTTATTATCGTGAGACATATCCCTAGAAAGAGAGTCAACTCGGACGTGCCTGGCAGAGTAAACTGAGATTTGGAAAAAGGACCTGCCGTATATTTCTTTTAATAGGTTAATTTCGTCCTCTGTTTTCAGTTGATCGACAACGTAAACATTGCAACTATCGGAATAGTTAGATCTGGTTTCGGCGATCTTTGAAATGGAAAAAGCTGATAGGAACCTCGATCCTAACTTGTTTCTCAAATGATTTCCAAAATCTATATACGACGTTATGCGAGTGTATCTGGTGGATTTATCCAGTTTTTCATATTTGATTTCTTGAGCGATCTCATGAAAAGAGTTTGTGATCTTTATATGATGAAAATTGTATTTTTTCTCTATAAACCCTTTCTCCAAGGCGTCCAGAGTGCTTTTTAGCGGAGTCCCCACCGGAGATACGATTCCAATGACAATTTCAGGCAGCCGATCCTCTAATTCTCTGTATGTTTCGGTGGTCATAATCTTAGCCATTTGGTAGAGTTTGTGTGAGAGATTCTCTTCATAAATTACCGCTTTTCTTGGAGATGGCAATGCAATCTAACGATCGAAAAAAAGAAGAAAAACAAGTAACGAAAAGCCACGTCCTTGTAGAACGCCTCGAATCACTAACGAAAAAAAATGAGAGGGCCTATGACGCTGCGATCGAAGATTTTAGAGATAGATTTTCGTTGGGTTCTGTAAATTATTCTGAAGCAGAATAAAGTGTCAAAAGCCCCATCAACAGACGAGTTGATGGGGCTTTCTTTTCGATATGGAAATTCCTCAGGCTACTATTTCGACTACTCCGCAGCTTCCGCATACTCGCTCATCGGCGGGCAGGCGCACACCAGATTCCGATCCCCATAGACATTATCCACGCGGTTGACCGGCGGCCAGTATTTGTCGACGCGGAAGGCGCCGGGGGGGAAGCAGGCTTGTTCGCGGGAATAGGGGTGGGTCCATTCGCCGACAAGATCTTCCACCGTGTGCGGGGCGTTTTTCAGCGGGTTGTCGTCCCGGTCGGCGCGGCCTTCCTCGATCTCGGTAATTTCGGCGCGGATCGCGATCAGGGCATCACAAAAACGATCCAGCTCGGCCTTGGTCTCCGATTCCGTCGGCTCGATCATCAGCGTGCCGGGGACGGGGAAGCTCATGGTCGGGGCGTGGAAGCCGCAATCGATCAGGCGCTTGGCGATGTCGTCGACGGAGACGTCGGCGCTGTCCTTCAGCGGGCGCGTGTCGATGATGCATTCATGCGCGACGCGGCCCTTGTCCGACTTGTAGAGCACTTCGTAGGAACCCTTCAGTCGGGCCGCGATATAGTTGGCGTTGAGGATCGCCACGCGGGTTGCCTGCGTCAGCCCTTCGCCGCCCATCATCAGGCAGTAGCTCCAGGAGATCGGCAGGATCGAGGGCGAGCCGAACGGGGCGGCTGAGACCGCGCCGCCGTCCGCATCCGTCGCCGGATTGCCGGGAAGGTGCGGCGCCAGATGCGCCTTGACGCCGATCGGCCCCATGCCCGGCCCGCCGCCGCCATGGGGAATGCAGAAGGTCTTGTGCAGGTTGAGGTGGCTGACATCCGAGCCGATATCGCCCGGCCGCGACAGGCCCACCATCGCGTTCATATTGGCCCCGTCGAGATAGACCTGGCCGCCATGGGCGTGGGTGATCGCGCAGACCTCGGTCACCGTCTCCTCGAACACGCCATGGGTCGAGGGGTAAGTGATCATGCAGGCCGCGAGGTTTTCGGCATGCTGCTCGGCCTTGGCGCGGAAATCGTCGATGTCGATATCGCCATTGTCGCGCGATTTCACCGGCACCACCTTCATGCCCGCAAGCTGGGCGGAGGCCGGGTTGGTGCCGTGCGCGGAGGTCGGGATCAGGCAGATGTTGCGGTGGGCCTCGCCATTGGCGCGGTGATAGCGGCGGATCGTCAGAAGCCCCGCATATTCGCCCTGCGCGCCCGAATTCGGCTGCATCGAGAAAGCGTCATAGCCGGTGATCTGGCAGAGTTTTTCGGAGAGGTCGGCGATCATCTCGCGGTAGCCGGCCGTCTGGCTTTCCGGCGCGAACGGATGGATATCGGCGAATTCCGGCCAGGTGATCGGCAGCATTTCCGCCGTCGCGTTGAGCTTCATCGTGCAGGAACCGAGCGGGATCATCGACCGGTCGAGGGCGAGGTCGCGGTCGGCGAGGCGGCGCATATAGCGGGTCATCTCGCTTTCGGCGCGGTTCATGTGGAAGATCGGGTGCGTCATGTAAGCGCTTGTCCGCAAAAGGTTTTGCGGCAAGCGGTAGTCGGCCTCGAATTCGGCTATCGAGAACTTGCCGCCGAAGGCATCCCACACGGCTCCGACATGGGCCGGCCTTGTGCGCTCGTTGACGGAAATGCCGATCCTGGTGTCGCCGACCTTCCTGAGGTTGACGCCGTTTTCGACCGCGTTCTTCATGATCAGGCTCTGGAACGCGCCGACCTCGACCGTGACGGTGTCAAAGAAGGTCTCCGGCTCCACCGTGAAGCCGAGCGCCTCGAGGCCCTTCGCCAGCAGCACGCCCTTGCGGTGGACCTGCTGGGCAATCGCCTTCAGCCCGTCCGGACCGTGGAACACGCCATACATCGAGGCCATGACGGCGAGCAGCACCTGGGCGGTGCAGATGTTCGACGTCGCCTTTTCGCGGCGGATATGCTGTTCGCGGGTCTGCAGCGCCAGACGATAGGCGCGGTTGCCACGGCTATCCACCGACACGCCGACGAGACGGCCGGGCATGGAGCGCTTGTAGGCATCCTTGACCGCCATATAGGCGGCATGCGGGCCGCCATAGCCGAGCGGCACGCCGAAGCGCTGCGACGAGCCGATGGCGATATCGGCATCCATCTCGCCCGGCGATTTCAGAAGCGTGAGGGCCAGCGGATCGGCGGCGATGGTGGCGATGGCGTTTGCGGCATGGAGATCGGCGATGACGCCGGTGAAATCATGCACATGGCCATAGGTGCCGGGATACTGGAAGATCGCGCCGAAAACGGCGTCGGGCGTGAGATCCTTGAAGGGATCGCCGACGATCACTTCCCAGCCGAGCGGTTCGGCGCGGGTTTTTATCAACGCAATGGTCTGCGGATGGCAATTTTCGTCGACGAAGAAGGCGGTCGCCTTCGATTTCGCCACGCGGTTCGCCATCGCCATGGCTTCGGCTGCCGCCGTCGCCTCGTCGAGCAGCGAGGCATTGGCGATGTCGAGGCCGGTGAGGTCGGCCATCATCGTCTGGAAGTTCAACAGCGCCTCCAGCCGGCCTTGGGAGATTTCCGGCTGATAGGGCGTGTAGGCGGTGTACCAGGCCGGGTTTTCGAGAATATTGCGCTGGATCACCGGCGGCGTGATGGTGGCGTTATAGCCCTGGCCGATCATCGAGGCGAGCGGCTTGTTCTTGTTGGCGGTCTCGCGCAGCTTGTCGAGCGCCTCGCGCTCGGTCATGGCCGGGCCCCAGGCGAGCGGCGCCTTCTGGCGGATGCCGGCGGGCACGGTAGCGTCGATCAGCGCGTCGAGACTGTCATAGCCGATCACCTTCAGCATCGCCTCCATTTCGGACGGCGAGGGGCCGATATGGCGGCGGTTGGCGAAGTCGTAGGGCTGGTAGTCGGTGAACTGGAATTCCGCAGGGGTCGTCATCAGGCGATGAACTCCTTGTAGGCGGCCTCGTCCATCAGCGCATCGGCATCGGCCGTGTTGGCGAGCTTCAGCTTGAAGAACCAGCCGTCACCCATCGGCGCGGAGTTGACGAGCTCTGGATTATCGACGATCGCCTGGTTGACCTCGGTGATCTCGCCATCGAGCGGACAAAAGACATCGGAAGCGGCCTTGACCGATTCGACGGTCGCGGCATCGTCATTCTTGGAGAAGGTCGCGCCCACCTCGGGCAGTTCGACGAAAACGAGGTCGCCGAGCTGTTCGGCGGCATGCTGGGTGATGCCGACGGTCGCGACATCGCCCTCGATCTTCAGCCATTCATGTTCTTCGGTAAATTTGATGGTCATTTTGCTGTTCCCGCTGATTAGCGCTTGTAGGTAGGGGTTATGAAAGGCATGTCGGCGATGGTGACGGGCAGGCATTTGCCCCGTACCTCGGCGAAAATTTTTGTGCCGGTGGCGGTATGTTCGGCGGCGACATAGCCCATGGCGACCGGGCCGCCGGTCGAAGGGCCGAAGCTGCCGGAAGTGACGTGGCCGATTTCGACTTGGCCGGCCTCATCGGCATAGAGTTTCGACGGTGGACGAACCGGCGCGCGGCCCTCCGGCTTCAGGCCGACGCGCTTGCGAGAAACGCCTTCGGTAAGCTGTTGGAAAATGCGCTCTGATCCCGGAAAGCCGCCTTCGCGGGCGCCGCCCGGCCGGCGGGCCTTCTGCATGCCCCAGACGAGGGCGGCCTCGACCGGCGTCGTGGTCTCGTCGATGTCGTTACCGTAAAGGCAGAGCCCGGCTTCAAGCCGCAACGAATCGCGCGCGCCAAGGCCGATGGCCTCGCAATCCTCATGCGCCAGCAGCGCGCGGGCGAGTTCATCGGCCTTTTCTGCGGGCACCGAGATTTCGAACCCGTCCTCGCCGCTATAGCCGGAGCGAGAGATCACGCAGGTCACGCCGAGCATGTCGCAGGCGCGCACATCCATGAATTTCATCTCGGTCACGGCCTCGCAGAGCGACGCCAGCACGGCTTCCGCCTTCGGGCCCTGCAGCGCCAGCAGCGCCTTTTCCTCGAAGAATGCCTCGACATTGCAGAGGTCGGAAAGATGCGCCTTCATATGGGCGAGATCGGCTTCCTTGCAGGCGGCGTTGACGATCACCAGCAGGTGGTCGCCGCGGTTGGCGACCATCAGATCGTCCAGAATGCCACCGTCCTCATCGGTAAAGAAGGCATAGCGCTGGCGGCCGGGTTTGAGGCCCGCGATATCGACTGGCACGAGCCGTTCCAGCGCAAGCGCTGCATCGGCGAGATTGCCGGAAATCGGCTTCAGCCAGACCTGACCCATATGCGAAACATCGAAAAGGCCTGCTTTTTCGCGGGTATGAAGATGTTCTTTGAGAACGCCCATCGGATATTGCACCGGCATGTCGTAGCCGGCAAACGGCACCATGCGGGCGCCAAGCTCCAGATGAAGCGCGTGAAGCGGGGTTTGTTTCAGCGGTTCTTGCGAGACCAAGAGATTGCCTCCGGATTGCGTCTTTCATGAAAAACGCCGGCTCAAGGGTTGGCGTTCCGAAGAACGCCGAAGCGAATGAGCCCCCTCTGTCCCGTGCGCCTGAGATTATTATCCCTTCGGCCAGCCTCGGCTTTCACCTTGGCCTTGTCTCCAGAGTTCAGAACCTCGCGCTGGTCCTTTTGCCTGAGAGTTTCCGGGGCGGTTGCTCCTTCGGCACCACAGTGACGTGGCTTCTCCCAACGCGATACGACACGGATTATCCGGTATGCGGCGCAATTTGCAAGGGGGAAGCGCTTTGCGGGCGCGAAATCCACCGGCAGACGCGAAATTGCGCACCGGCGATCCGTTGCACTTGCCATTTTCTTCCCGGCGCATTAGCTGAAACATCATGCCAGAGTTCAAGACAACCCGCCACGTCAGCCATTCCGCCGATCGCATGTTTGATCTGGTTGCAGACGTTGAACGCTATCCGGAATTCCTGCCGCTGTGCGAGGCGCTGACCGTGCGCTCCTCGCGCGAGAAGGACGGCAAGACGCTGCTGATCGCCGACATGACCGTCGGCTACAAGGGCATCCGCGAGAGCTTCACCACCCAGGTGCTTCTCAATCAGGCCGAGTGCAAGATCGATGTCAGCTATGTTGACGGGCCGTTCCGCTTTCTCGACAATCGCTGGCGGTTCGAGCCGGAAGGCGAGGGCGCCTGCGCCATCCAGTTCTACATCAATTACGAATTCAAGAACCGGATTCTGGGCGCGATGATGGGCTCGATGTTCGAGCGCGCGTTCCGCAAGTTCTCCGAGGCCTTCGAGGCGCGGGCGGACGAAATCTACGCCTGAATCAAGCCTTCCAGCATGCCGAGCGCCGTCTGCACGGTGGCAAGCCGGATGCCGTGGCGGCCGATATCGCCATAGCGGCTTTCGATATGGTGCAGGTGTCCCCGGCGATCGCGCGCGGCGAGATGGACGAGGCCGACCGGCTTTTCCGGGCTGCCGCCGGAGGGGCCGGCAATGCCGGTGACCGCGACGGCCAGATCGGCGCCCGAGCGCAACAGCGCGCCCGCCGACATCTGCAGCGCGGTCTCGCGCGAAACCGCGCCATGGGCTTCGAGCGTGCGGGCGCTGACGCCGAGCATCTCCATCTTCGCTTCATTGGAATAGGTAATGTAGCCGCGATCGACGACCGCCGAAGAGCCGGCGATATCGGTCAGTGCTGCGACCACCAGCCCGCCGGTGCAGGATTCGGCGGTGGCGATGGTGAGGCCGGCAGCCTTGCAATGTTCGATCAGCGTGCGGGCGCGTTCGGCGATATCTGCGTCGATCATGAAATGCTCCCGTAATTTACGCTGGCCGTGGCGATCGCCGCGATGCCCTCGCGGCGGCCGACAAAGCCGATGGTCTCGTTGGTCGTGGCCTTGACCGAGCAGCGGGCGAGATCGATGCCGAGACAGGCTGCGATGCTTTCGCGCATGGCGAGGCGATGCGGTCCGACCTTCGGCGCTTCGGCGATCAGGGTAACGTCGGCGTTGAGGATCACGCCGCCATGTTTGCGCACAATCTTGGCCGCATGGGCGAGGAAGATATGCGAGGCGGCGCCCTTCCATTGCGGGTCGGATGGCGGGAAGTGGTCGCCGATATCCCCTTCGCCGCAGGTGGCGAGCAGGGCGTCGGTCAGCGCGTGGAAGGCGACATCGGCGTCGGAATGACCGGAAAGTGCCATGTCATGCGGGATCTTGATGCCGCAGAGCGTGACGCCGTCGCCGGGCACCAGTTGATGGACGTCGTAGCCATTGCCGGTGCGGATATCGGCGATCGGGGTGCGCGAAAGCTTTTCGTCGGCCATGGCGATATCTCTCTTGTAGGTCAGTTTCACATTGTCGGCGAGCCCGTCCACCAGCCGCACCGCGAGACCGGCCCATTCGGCAATGCCGGCGTCATCGGTGAAATCGGTGCGACCTTCAGCGGCCGCCTTGCGGTGGGCGTCATAAATAACCGGAAAGCTGAAGGCCTGCGGGGTCTGGGCGGCATAGAGGCCCGCGCGCGATACGGTGACGCCGACATTGCCGTTACTATCCGCCTTCTTCAGCGTATCGGCCACGGCCACAGCCGGAAGGACCGCGGCGTGGCCGGCTTTGAGCGCATCGGACACCCGCTCAAGCAGAGCAGCATCGAAGAACGGCCGCACCGCGTCATGGATCAGCACGTGGCTGGGCGCGTTCGCCGCGAGCGCCGCAAGGCCGTTGAGGACCGATTGCTGACGCGTCGCGCCGCCGTGGACGAAACGGATGCCGACCTGGTTCGTCAGGTGAGACAGCGCATCGGCAAACAGGGCCTCGTCATCCGGATGAATGACAACCACGATGCCGGCCGTCGCGCGTCCCCATGCGGCAAATTCGCGCAAGGTGTGGGCAATCACCGGCATGCCGCCGATCAGTCGATACTGTTTCGGCCCTTCTGCGGGCGCGCCGGCGCGTTCGCCGCGCCCGGCGGCAACCACGACCACCCCTGGATTGTAGCTTTCACCCGCTGCCATGTTCGGCTAGAACCTGCGTGTTGATTCCTGTTGGCCGGAACTTACCCGGATTGACCCAATTTTCCAGCATTTGCCTAAATTTTATAAGGCGCCAGCGAAAGTGCTTGGCAAGGAATGGCGTCTTGTCTAAAAATAGGGCAAAGTGATGTGCTGCATGAAAGATAGCCATTTGCCTCACCGCAAACCATCAGATTCTTTTCGGATCGGCCCGATCGAGATCCGCAACCGCGTGATTCTCGCGCCGATGTCGGGCGTCACCGATCTGCCGTTTCGCGCGCTTGCCTGGCGGCACGGTGCTGGGCTCGTGGTGACGGAGATGATCGCAAGCCGCGAACTGACGTTCAACACCGCTGAAAGCTGGGTTCGGCTGCGCGGGGCGGGGCTAAAACCGCATATGGTGCAGCTTGCCGGGCGCGATCCGCATTACATGGCGGAGGCGGCGCGGATCGCCGAATCGAACGGCGCCGATATCATCGACATCAACATGGGCTGCCCGGCCAAGAAGGTGGTCGGCGGCTATACCGGTTCGGCGCTGATGCGCGAGCCCGAGCGGGCGCTCGAAATCATCGAGGCGACCGTCGGTGCGGTGAAGGTGCCGGTCACGGTCAAGATGCGGCTCGGCTGGGATCATGACAGCATCAATGCGCCCTATCTGGCCCGGCGCGCGGAAGAGGCGGGCGTTCAGGCGATCACCGTCCACGGCCGCACCCGCATGCAGTTCTACAAGGGCAAGGCCGACTGGCAGGCGATCGAGCGCGTAGCCGAGGTCGTCTCCGTGCCCTTCATCGCCAATGGCGATATCGAGAGCCGGGAAGATGCCGCCTATCTGCTGTCGCGACCCGGCATCACGGCCGTGATGGTCGGCCGCTCGTGTCAGGGCCGTCCCTGGCATGCCGGTTATCTGGCGGGCCGGGCCGAACCCGCTTTTGACGAAAAGGCGCGGATCGCGATCGGGCATTATCAGGCCATGATCGACTTCTACGGTCCTGAAGTCGGCGTCCGCCATGCGCGCAAGCATCTCGGCTGGTACCTTGAGCGGCTTGCGCCCGGCGTCGGCGCGGAGGCGCGATCCTCGATCATGACCTCCGACGATCCCGAGTCCGTGTCAGCGCAGCTTGCCGCCATCTTCGAATACGCATCGCCCGAAAGGAAAGCGGCATGAATTCCGTTATCGGCAATGGCAGCCAGCGCCTCGGCGCGGAGGCCGTCGCTCTGCAGGTTTTGAACGCCATTCAAAACCCCGTCGTGCTGATCGCGCAGGACGGCCGCCTTTCCTATACCAACTGGGAGGCGGAGGTGTTCTTCGGTGCCAGCGCATCACACCTGTCGCGCAAGACGCTGTCCGATTTCATTCCCTTCGACAGCCCGCTTCTGGCGCTGATCGCCCAGGTGCGCGAACGCCGGGCCCCGGTCAACGAATACCGCGTCGACCTGTCCTCGCCGCGCCTCGGGCAGGACAAGCTGGTGGATATCTATGTCGCTCCCGTGGGCGAGGAGGGGGCCGTGGTGCTCGTCTTCCAGGTCCGCTCCATGGCCGACAAGATCGACCGGCAACTGGTGCATCGCGCCGCCGCCCGCTCGGTGACCGGTCTTGCCTCGATGCTTGCCCATGAGATCAAGAACCCGCTTTCCGGGATCCGCGGCGCGGCCCAGCTTCTGGAAACAAATGCGAGCGACGACGACCGGGCGCTGACGCGGCTGATCTGCGATGAATCGGATCGGATCGTCTCGCTGGTCGACCGGATGGAAGTGTTTTCCGACGAGCGGCCGATCGACCGCGTTCCGCTCAACATTCACTCCGTTCTCGACCATGTGAAGGCGGTGGCCAAGGCCGGCTTTGCCCGCAACATCAAGATCACCGAGGAATACGACCCGTCGCTGCCGCAGGTCTTCGCCAACCGCGACCAGATGGTTCAGGTGTTCCTCAATCTGATCAAAAACGCATCGGAAGCCGTGGGCGACAAGCCGGACGGCGAAATCATCCTGACTTCGGCCTACCGCCCCGGCATCCGCATGTCGGTCGCCGGCACAAGGGAGAAGATTTCGCTGCCGCTGGAATTCTGCGTGCAGGACAATGGTCCCGGCGTGCCGTCCGATCTGATGCCGCATCTGTTCGATCCGTTCATCACCACCAAGCCGAACGGCACCGGCCTCGGACTTGCGCTGGTCGCCAAGATCATCGGCGGTCACGGCGGCATCATCGAATGCGAGAACATGAACGGCCGCACCACCTTCCGCATCCTCATGCCGGTCTCGAAAGACGTATTGCCGCTGCCGCCGGAAATGGCCAGCCCGAATATGGATACATGACATGACAGCTACGATCCTTGTTGCCGATGACGACGCGGCGATCCGCACCGTGCTGAACCAGGCGCTGAGCCGGGCCGGTTATGACGTCCGCATCACCTCGAATGCCGCCACGCTGTGGCGCTGGGTCTCCGCCGGCGAGGGCGATCTGGTGCTGACCGACGTGGTGATGCCGGACGA
This sequence comes from Martelella mediterranea DSM 17316, assembly GCF_002043005.1. Lineage (NCBI taxonomy): Bacteria > Pseudomonadati > Pseudomonadota > Alphaproteobacteria > Hyphomicrobiales > Aurantimonadaceae > Martelella > Martelella mediterranea. Next base: position 3,165,674 of record NZ_CP020330.1, read on the forward strand.
AAACGCCTTCGACCTGTTGCCGCGCATCAAGAAATCGCGGCCGGAACTGCCGGTCATCGTGATGAGCGCGCAGAATACCTTCATGACGGCGGTCCGCGCTTCAGAAAAGGGCGCCTACGACTATCTGCCGAAGCCGTTCGACCTGACGGAACTGATCGCGATCGTCGGCCGCGCGCTGTCGGAGCCGAAGCGCAAACCGGCGCCGCTCGGCGATGACATGCAGGACGGCATGCCGCTGGTCGGTCGTTCCGCCGCGATGCAGGAAATCTACCGCGTCCTCGCCCGCCTGATGCAGACCGATCTGACGCTGATGATCACCGGCGAATCCGGCACCGGCAAGGAACTGGTGGCCCGCGCGCTGCACGACTACGGCAAGCGCCGCAATGGACCTTTCGTGGCCATCAACATGGCGGCGATCCCGCGCGACCTGATCGAATCGGAGTTGTTCGGCCACGAGAAGGGGGCCTTCACAGGGGCACAGACCCGGTCCTCCGGCCGGTTTGAACAGGCCGAGGGCGGCACGCTGTTTCTGGACGAGATCGGCGACATGCCGATGGATGCGCAGACAAGGCTTCTGCGCGTGCTCCAGCAGGGCGAATACACCACTGTCGGCGGGCGCACGCCGATCCGCACCGATGTCCGGATCGTGGCCGCAACCAACAAGGACCTGAAACAGTCGATCAATCAGGGTCTGTTCCGCGAGGATCTCTATTACCGCCTCAACGTCGTGCCGCTGCGTCTGCCGCCACTGCGCGAACGGGCGGAGGATATCGGCGATCTGGTGCGCCATTTCGTCAATGAGGGCGAGGTCGAGGGCTTGGGCGGCAAGCGCTTCGAGCAGCAGGCGCTCGACGCGATGAAATCCTATGGCTGGCCGGGCAATGTCCGCGAACTTGAGAATCTCGTTCGCCGCCTGATGGCGCTCTATCCGCAGGAGGTCATCACTCGCGAGATCGTGGAGCAGGAATTGCAGGCCGACCAGCCGGAAGCGCCCGCCGAGGGCGCTGCGGTGAGGAACGGCATGCCGACCATCGCCCAGGCGGTGGAGGAGAACATGCGTAGCTATTTCGCCGGGTTCGGCGATGGGCTGCCGCCCTCCGGCCTCTACGAGCGGGTGCTCAACGAGGTCGAGTATCCGCTGATCCTGGCGGCGCTGACGGCGACCCGCGGCAACCAGATCCGCGCCGCCGACCTGCTCGGCCTCAACCGCAACACGCTGCGCAAGAAGATCCGCGAACTGGGCGTTTCGGTCTATCGCAGCTCCCGCAGTTCCTGACGCTTCCAGACGCCGGTTGCAGCTTTCCGTTGCAATTGTGCCACAATCTGTTGCATATCCTCCCCATAAGGGGAAAGCGCGAGTCGTTCCAAAGGCTGCGTTCACCCGCTCCATGGGCGGCGCATGATGATGCGCCTGACCTGACAAGAAGGGCGATGATGACTGCAGAGGGCAGCATGGCGGAGACGCACTCCGTCCATCAGGAGGGGACCCACGATGGCGCGCCATACGGGCGCGGCGGCGCGCGGGCTATTCTCAGATCGCCCGGCATGTTCGTTGTCAGCGGCGCGCTGATCACCGCCTTCCTGTCGCTTTTCATCCTGCTTGGCCTGACGCCGATCAAACCCACCGGCAAGGTGGTGATCGCGCTGGTGGCGACCAACTCCTTGTTCGTCCTCGCCATGGTGTTCCTGATCGGGCGGGAAGTCAGTCATCTGCTGAAGGCCCGCAGACGGGGAAGGGCGGCGGCGCAGCTTCATATCCGCATCGTGGCGTTGTTTTCGATCGTGGCGATCACGCCGGCCATCCTGGTGGCGATCTTCGCGACATTGACGCTCAACGCCGGGCTAGACCGCTGGTTTGCGCTCAGGACCCAGTCCATCGTTCAGTCCTCGCTCAATGTGGCGCAGGCCTATATGATGGAGAACGCCAGCTATCTACAGGGCCAGACGCTCTCCATGGGCAACGATCTGGAGCGAAACCGGTCGCTCTATCTGCTCGACCGCCGGGGCTTTTCCGACCTGATGGCGCGGCAAGCGCGCGGGCGCGGCCTGCTCGGCGCCTCGCTGGTGCGCGCGGATGGTAGCGTCATCGTCGAGGCCGATCTCGGTGACGACAAGCCGCTGCCTGACATTCCCAAGGACGCGCTGGAAAAGGCCGCCGCCGGCACGCCGACGCTGATCCCGCCGGGCGATACCAATCTGGTCGGCGCGATCATCGCACTCGAGGCGATCCCCGACAGCCTGCTCTACACCGTCCGTGCCGTCGACCCGACCGTGATGGGCGCGATGCGGATGATCGAGGACAACGTCTCCGAATACAGTTCGATGGAGGAGGGCCGGGTCTCTATCCAGGTCGCCTTCGCCGTGCTCTATCTCGGCTTCGCGCTGATCGTTCTGCTTGCCGCGATCTGGACCGGCATCGCGGTTGCCGACCGCATCGTACTGCCGATCCGCATGCTGATCGGGGCCGCCGACCAGGTCGCCTCCGGCGACATGAAGGTCGCCGTGCCGGTGCGCTCCATCGACGGCGATGTCGGCAGGCTTTCCAGCACGTTCAACAAGATGGTCGCCGAAATCCGCGAGCAGCAGCGCGAAATCCTTGTCGCCAAGGACGAGGTCGATGACCGCCGCCGGTTTATCGAGGCCGTGCTTTCCGGGGTGACAGCGGCGGTGATCGGCGTCGATGAAAATCGCATGGTCACGATCGTGAACGTCTCCGCCGGCGAGCTTCTGGCGGCAAGGGACGACGAATTGCTCGGCCGCAAGCTGGAGGAAATTTCGCCCGAGATCGATCTGGTGATGACCGCTGCGATGCGCCGCAGCCGGCAGAATTTCCGCCAGCAGATCAATCTCGTGCGGCTCGGCAAGGAGCGCACGCTTTCGGTTCAGGTGACGCGCGAGGATTCGCGCGACGGCTCCAATGCCTATGTCATCACGCTCGATGACATCACCGATCTGATCATCGCCCAGCGCTCCACCGCCTGGGCGGACGTGGCGCGGCGTATCGCCCACGAGATCAAGAACCCGCTGACCCCAATCCAGCTTTCGGCGGAACGGATCAAGCGCCGCTTCGGCCGCAAGATCGAGGACGAGGAAGACCGCAAGGTCTTCGATCAATGTACTGATACAATCGTCCGGCAGGTCGGCGATATCGGCCGGATGGTGGACGAGTTCTCCTCCTTTGCCCGCATGCCGAAGCCTTCCAAGACCCGGGGCGATCTGCGCACGATCCTTTCCGACGCGATTTTTCTGCTGGAGATGGGGCGCACCGACGTCACCTTCATGCGCGATTTTGGCGATGAGCCGCTGACGGGGCTGTTTGACGATCGCATGCTTGGCCAGGCCTTCGGAAACCTGATCAAGAACGCCGTCGAAGCCATTGAAGCCGTTCCGACAAATGAGTTCGACGGCGAGCGCAAGATACTGGTTCGGGCCGCGCATGACGAAACCCGTGATCGCTACGTCATCGACTTCATCGACAACGGCAAGGGATTGCCGCTCGAAAATCGCCACATGATCCTTGAGCCATACATAACCATGCGCGAAAAGGGCACGGGGCTTGGTCTCGCGATCGTCCGCAAGATCATCGAGGAGCATGGCGGCAAACTCGAACTGCATGATGCGCCCCACGATTTCGCCGGCGGGCGAGGGGCGATGATCCGCGTTGAACTGCCGCATATCCACGACGGCGAGCGCCAGGAAACGGACAGGGAGAAACAAGATGGCCTCTGATATTCTTGTCGTCGACGACGAAGCCGATATCCGCGATATCGTCTCGGGCATCCTGTCCGACGAGGGACACGAAACCAGGGTTGCCCATGACAGCGATAGCGCGCTGGCGGCGATTGCCGACCGGGTTCCGCGCCTGATCTTCCTCGATATCTGGATGCAGGGGAGCCGGCTCGACGGGTTGGCGCTGCTGGAGGAAATCAAGTCGCGCTACGCCGATCTGCCGGTGGTCATGATCTCCGGTCACGGCAATATCGAGACGGCGGTCTCCTCCATCAAGCGCGGCGCTTTCGATTTCATCGAAAAGCCATTCAAGGCCGACCGGCTGGTGCTGATCGCCGAACGCGCGCTGGAGAATTCGCGGCTGAAGAACGAGGTGCAGGAACTCAAGCGCAAGAGCGGCGACCCGGAAGAGCTCGTTGGTTCCTCGCTGCTGGTGTCACAGCTGCGCCAGATGGTGGACAAGGTTGGGCCCACCAACTCCCGCGTGATGATCTTCGGCCCCTCCGGCTCCGGCAAGGAGGTGGTGGCGCGGCTGATGCACAAGAAGAGCCTACGCGCCGAGGGGCCGTTCGTGGCGCTGAACGCCGCGGCGATCACGCCTGAAAACATGGAGACCGAGCTTTTCGGCGTCGAAGCCGGCGGCGGACGGACGCGCAAGACCGGCGCGCTGGAGCGCGCCCATCGCGGCACGCTCTATCTGGACGAGATCGGCGAGATGCCGCTGGAAACCCAGAAAAAGATCCTGCGCGTGCTGGTCGATCAACAGTTCGAGCGGGTCGGCGGCAGCCGGCGGGTGTCGGTCGATGTCCGTATCCTGTCCTCGACCGCGCTCGACCTTCAGGCGCGGATCGACGAGGGTCAGTTCCGGCAGGACCTGTTTCACAGGCTGGCGGTGGTGCCGGTGCGTATTCCCTCGCTCTCCGAACGGCGCGAGGATATTCCCTTCCTTGTCGATTTCGTCATGCGTCAGCTTTGCGAACAGGCCGGCATCCGCCAGCGCTCGATCGGCGATGATGCGATGGCGATCCTGCAGGCCCATGACTGGCCCGGCAATATCAGGCAGTTGCGCAACAATCTGGAGCGGCTGCTGATCCTGTCGCGCGAGGAGGACGCGTCCGCGCCGATCTCCGCCGACCTGCTGCCGGCCGACCTTTCCGACGTGTTGCCGCAGATCCAGACTTCAGGCGATGCGCATATCATGACGCTGCCGCTGAGAGAGGCGCGCGAGCGCTTTGAACGCGACTATCTGATGGCGCAGATCAACCGGTTCGGCGGGAACATTTCGCGCACCGCCGAATTTGTCGGGATGGAGCGATCCGCGCTGCACCGCAAGCTTAAGTCGCTTGGCATTTAGGCCAAAACCGGGCAGATTGCGGCCAACTGAACTTACCAAACCCCAGAGGGGTTCTTATGAAAATCATCATCTGCGGCGCTGGTCAGGTCGGTTTCGGCATCGCCGAACGGCTTTCCCAGGAATATAACGACGTCTCCGTTATCGACACGTCCGCGTCGCTCATCACTGCCATCACCGAGCTTCTGGACGTGCGCGGCTATGTCGGCCACGGCGCCCATCCCGACATGCTGGCCAAGGCCGGCGCCGATCAGGCGGACATGATCATCGCCGTGACGCTGCATGACGAGATCAACATGGTCGCCTGCCAGGTGGCGCATTCGCTGTTCAACGTGCCGACCAAGATTGCCCGCATCCGTTCGCAAAGCTATCTGCATTCGCATTATTCGGACCTGTTCTCGCGCGATCACATGCCGATCGATGTCACGATTTCGCCGGAAGTCGAAGTCGGCAAGATGGTGCTCAGGCGCATCTCCTTCCCCGGCGCGACCGATATCGTGCGCTTCGCCGACGAGAAGATCGCGATGCTCGCGGTTGAGTGCAACGACGACTGCCCGGTCCTGAACACGCCGCTCGTCCAGCTCAGCCAGTTGTTTCCGGACCTGAACGCGACCGTGACCGGGATCTATCGCCATGAAGAGGTGATCATTCCGCATTCGACCGACCAGATTCTCGCCGGCGACCTTGTCTATGTGGTTTGCGAGCACGAGCATATCCGGCGCACGCTGGCGCTGTTCGGTCATGAGGAGCAGGAGGCGCGGCGGATCGTGATCGCCGGCGGCGGCAATATCGGCTTCTTCGTCGCCAAGTCGATCGAGGACCTGCAGCCCAAGACCCGCATCAAGATGATCGAGCAGGACCGTGACAAGGCGGTGGCGGTGTCGGACGCGCTGCACCACGGCATCGTCATCCATGGCTCGGCGCTCGACCAGAACATCATGGTGCAGGCCGATGTGCCCGACGCCCATCTGATGGTCGCGCTGACCAATAACGACCAGACCAATATCCTGGCCTCGGTGATCGCCAAGCAGCTCGGCTGCAAGTCCAATCTGGCGCTCCTGAACAACCCGTCGTTCCACGATGTCACCAAATCGCTCGGTATCGATGCCTATATCAATCCGCGCGCGGTCACGATCTCGCGGGTGCTTCAGCATGTGCGCAAGGGGCGCATCCGCTCGGTCTACGCGGTGCAGAAGGGTGCTGCGGAGGTGATCGAGGCGGAGGCGCTCGCGACATCGCCGCTGGTCGGCACGCCGTTCCGCGACCTCGACCTGCCCGACGGCATCCGCATCGGCGCGATCTACCGGGGTGAGGAGGTCATCCGGCCGCATGGCGATCTCAAGATCAAGGCGCATGACCGGGTGATCCTGTTTGCCGCCGCTTCTGCGGTGCGGCACGTCGAGCAGCTTTTCCGGGTTTCGATCCAGTATTTTTGAGCGGGACGGCCCGCTCTCAAGGCCCCGGAAAAAGCGGTCTCGCCGGCTCATGTTTTTCGCCGTTGCGGAAGCGCCGGTGATTTGCTACCAAAAGTTCATGATCTGTTGCCTGGACGTTTCGATGGCAACGAAGAGGTGGAACCGGCTCCGGCCGGCAAGAGAAAGAAAGTAGCGGCGCAATGGCGGAACGTTCTCAGAATTTGCAGGATCTTTTTCTCAACACGGTTCGCAAACAGAAAATTTCCCTGACGATCTTCCTGATCAACGGGGTCAAGCTGACGGGCGTGGTTACGTCGTTCGACAATTTCTGTGTCCTGCTGCGTCGTGACGGTCATTCCCAGCTTGTCTACAAGCACGCCATTTCGACGATCATGCCCGGCCAGCCGGTGCAGATGTTCGAAGGCGATGACAACGCTTCCTGATAGGTGAGCTTCCATTTCCGATAATACCCAATTTCCCGAGAGCGAATACGAGAACAGGGATTCCTCCCGCGTTCTCGTAATCGTGCCGGTTATCAAGCAGTCGCGGGCCGAAGCCGAACGCACCGCGCTTTCCGCGCGCGCGCCCGAAAGCCGTCTGCAGGAGGCCGAGGGCCTTGCCCGCGCGATCGGGCTCGAGGTCGCGGCCTCGGAGATCGTGACGATCAACGATCCGCGACCGGCGACCCTGCTAGGAACCGGCAAAATCGAAGAGCTTGACGCCGTTCTGGACGAGAACAATATCGGCCTCGTGGTTGTGGATCATCCGCTGTCGCCGGTTCAGCAGCGCAATCTCGAAAAGGCCTGGGTTGCCAAGGTGATCGACCGGACCGGCCTGATTCTCGAAATCTTCGGCGAGCGCGCCTCCACTAAGGAGGGCCGGCTGCAGGTCGAACTCGCGCATCTCAATTACCAGCGCGGCCGTCTTGTCAGAAGCTGGACCCACCTTGAGCGCCAGCGCGGCGGTGGCGGCTTCATGGGCGGTCCCGGCGAAACCCAGATCGAGGCGGACCGCCGGATGCTGCGCGAGCGCATTACCAAGCTCGAACGCGAACTGGAACAGGTGGTCCGCACCCGAAAGCTTCACCGCTCCAAGCGCAAGAAGGTGCCGCATCCGATCGTGGCGCTGGTGGGCTACACCAATGCCGGCAAGTCGACCCTGTTCAACCGGATCACCGGGGCAGGGGTGCTGGCCGAGGACATGCTGTTTGCAACCCTCGACCCGACTCTGCGCCGGATGAAGCTCCCGCATGGCCGCACGGTGATCCTCTCCGACACAGTCGGTTTCATCTCGGACCTGCCGACTCATCTGGTCGCCGCCTTCCGCGCGACGCTGGAGGAGGTGCTGGAGGCGGATCTGATCCTTCATGTCCGCGACATGGCCGACCCTGCCCGCGATGCGCAATCGGCCGATGTGCTGCGCATCCTGGGCGAACTCGGCATTGACGAGGCCGAGCAGAATGCCCGCATTCTGGAGGTCTGGAACAAGGTGGATCTTTTGGGCCCGGAAGAGCATGACGCCATGATGGCGCGGGCGTCCTCCACCGAGAACGTCATGGCCGTCTCCGCCATTTCCGGCGAGGGCGTCGACGCGCTTGTCGACCGCATCGCCGACCGGCTTGCCGGCGTCCTGACGGAAACGACCATCACGCTTTCGCCCGATCAATTGCACCTGCTGCCTTGGCTTTACGAGCACGCTCTTGTCGACGAACGCCGCGATCTCGAGGATGGCTCCGTCAGCCTCGACCTGCGGCTCGCCGGCGGCGAGGCCCAGCGGCTGGAGAGCATGCTGGCGGAGTGATTCCGGGACGGATCAGGCGTTCGCGCCGGAACGGGCTGCGAAGACCTCCTTTGCCGCGAACAGGCCGTTGAGCGCGGCGGGAAAGCCGGCATAGACCGACATCTGCATGATGGTTTCGACGATTTCCTCCTGGCTCACCCCGACATTGAGGCCTGCTTCGATGTGAACCTTGAGCTGAGGGACTGCGTTTCCGAGCGCGGTGAGGGCGGCGACCGTGGCAATCTCGCGTTCGCGCAAGCCGAGCCCGGGGCGGGCATAGATATCGCCGAAGGGGAATTCAAAGACATAACGGGCGAAATCGGGGGCGATATCATCGAGCGCGTCGATGACATTCTGTCCCGCCTGCCCGTCGATGGCCGCCAGCATGCGCTTGCCGCGGTCCAGGCGGGTTTCGCCGATTGTCTGGTTCTGTTCATTCATCACGTCATCAATCCTTGTTGCGATCATTTCCGGCATAGCCGGCGATTTTGTCGTCGAGGACATCAAGACAGGACTGGAGTTCGAGAACGTGCTCGCGCACCGCATCACGATGCTGTTCGAGCAGGCACTGACGCTGCTTTTCCGTAGCCGGACCCTGCCGTCTGAGTTCGGCATAGCGCAACATTTGCCGGATCGGCATGCCGGTGGTCTTCAAGCGGCCGAGAAATTCGATCCAGACCAGCGCCGATGCGTCGTAGTCGCGATGGCCTGAGCGATCGCGGTCGGCATCGGGCAAAAGGCCGATCTTCTCGTAATAGCGGAGGGTATGCGCCGTCAGGCCGGAGCGCTTTGCGAGTTCACCAATCTTCATCGAAGTCCTGCTTTCGTCACGACGCTGGCAAAGCTACGGCTTCGAGCGCGCTCTAAGTCAACGGTCAAAAGACGAGGACGACGAAAAAAGTTCCGGCTATTCGGAAAGCTGCCGCTCGATCGCCTTGGCATCCTGCCAGAGCGCTTCCATGCGTTCCAGCGTAGCGGCGTCGAGCGTTTCGCCCGACGCATTGAGCGATTCCTCGATATGGTTGAAGCGGCGGCGGAATTTGGTGTTGGTGCCGCGCAGCGCCTGTTCGGGATCGGTCTTCGTGTGGCGGGCGAGGTTGACGGCGGCGAAGATCAGGTCGCCGAGTTCGTCCGAGATTCGCGATTTGTCGCCGGCCTGAAACGCTTCGCGCAACTCGCCGATCTCCTCCTCGAACTTGGCGAGGATCGGTTCCGGCTCGGACCAGTCGAAGCCCACGCGGGCGGCATGCTCCTGAAGCTTCAGCGCCTCCGTCAGCGCCGGGAAGGAACGCTGGACGCCACCGAGATGGCCGGCCTTGAAATCCTCGGTAATCCCGCTTTTCACCCGCCGTTCGGCGCGCTCGGCCTTTTCCTTCCGCTTGATCTCGTCCCACTGGATCTTGACCGCTTCCGGCGTATCCGCCGCGTTGACGGCGAAGACATGCGGGTGGCGGCGTATCATCTTGGCGGTGATCGCGTGGACGACATCGCCGAAGGAAAACAGCCCCTTTTCCTCCGCCATGCGGGCGTGAAACACGACCTGCAGCAACAGATCGCCGAGTTCGTCGCAGAGATCATCGAAATCCTTGCGCTCGATCGCGTCGGCCACCTCATAGGCTTCCTCGATCGTGTAAGGCTTGATGCTGTCGAAATCCTGTTTCAGGTCCCACGGGCACCCGGTTTCGGGCGTGCGAAGGGCGGCCATGATGTCCAGAAGACGCGTGATGTCGCGGGAGGCTTCCACGGTTTGAGACTCCGTCTTGCTTTCGGGGCGGGCGTTAGCCGAGCGGTATTTTGGTCTCGCCCTTGTGGGCCTGATAGGTGTCGGAGGCAAGGGCGTAGGTTTTGCGAATACCGTCAATCCGATCTATGAAGCCGGTGCGCGCTGGTTCCGGGCATGCCTCCGCCATGTCGATGATCGAGCGCGCGGTGAAGAAGGCGTTCTTGCGGCGGTAGCCGCCCGGCTCCAGGCCGTAAAGCTCCTTCATGATCTTCAGATCGTGGGGAATGGCGAAGCTGTCGCGCGAATCCTCATGGCTGAAGAAATAGAAGTAATTGTCGAATCCGGCCCAGGTGATCGCCGACATGCACATGGTGCAGGGTTCATGGGTCGAGAGGAAGAGCAGATCACGCGTGGCTGGCGGGTCGGGCAGTTCGTAGAACTGTTTCAGCGTATGGACCTCGCCGTGCCAGAGCGGATTGCTGGTCTCGTCATTGGTGCCGGCGATCACCAGGGAGAGATCGTCCTTGCGCAGGATGGCCGCGCCGAAAACCTTGTTGCCGCCGCTGACGCCCTTGAGCGTCTTGGGCAGGATATCGTCTTCGATCACGGCGAGAAGGCGGTCGGTGAGGGTCTTGTCGTCCACGTCGATTCCCCGTTCAGAAGGTTGCACAGCCTGACTTAAAGGAACATTGGCGGGCGAGCGCAAGCCTCGGCCTGGCCCTGCAGGTAAATTTGCCCTGCATTGCGCGGAATTGAGGAATGAAATGTTCCATCCCGCGCGCCCGCGCATTTTCGTTTCTTCAAACATTGCCGCCGCAGAGCGATTGTTGTGCCAATCTTGAGAAGGACTGTGCGCAATGGGCACGAAAGACGATTTGTTGACGACTTTCCCGGCGTTTTTCCGGGTCGATGGCCGCAAGGTCGCGATTTTCGGCGGCGGCGACGAGGCTTTCGCCAAGGCCCGGCTGATGGCAAAGACCTCCGCCGTGATTGCAGCTTATGCCGAGAACGCCGAGGACGACTACCGCGCGTTTCTCGCCGAGCAGGGCTACCAGTTGGTGGAGGACGCTTTCTCGCCCGCGCAATTCGAAGGCGCGGTGTTGGTGTTCGCCGCGACCGGAATCAGCGATCAGGACCACCTGATCGCCGAGGCGGCCCGTGCGGCCTCCATCCCTGTCAACGCCGTGGACCAGAAGGACGATTGCGACTTCTATACGCCCGCTCTGGTCACGCGTCCTCCGATCGCCGTCGCCATCGGAACCGAGGGGGCCGGTCCGGTGCTGGCGCAGATGATCCGGGCGCAGATCGACACCATGCTGCCGCGCTCGCTCGGGCCGCTGGCGCAGCTCGCCAACCGCCTGCGCGACAAGGTTGACGCCAATATTCCGCGGGGTGCGCCGCGCCGCGCCTTCTGGTCGCGCTTCTTCAACGGTTCGGTTGCGAATGCCATCGAAAAGGGAAGGGCGCTTGAGGCCGAGTGTCTTGCCGACGAGATCATTGCGGACGGAGCCAGGGTTTCCGGCCATGTGGCGCTTGTCGGCGCGGGACCGGGCGCCGAGGACCTGCTGACGATCCGCGCCCACCGGCTGATGATGGAAGCCGACGTGATTGCCTATGATGCGCTGGTGCCCCAGACTGTCGTCGATATGGGCCGGCGCGATGCGGAGCGTATCGCCGTCGGCAAGCGCAAGAACTGCCATTCGAAGTCTCAGAATGAAATCAATGATCTGCTTGTCGATCTTGCGAAAGAAGGCAAGCGCGTCGTGCGGCTGAAATCCGGCGATCCACTGATCTTCGGCCGCGCCGGTGAGGAAATGGCGGCTCTGCGCGCGGCGGGAGTATCCTACGAGGTCGTGCCCGGCATCACGTCCGCCACGGCGGCGGCCGCCGATTTCGAGCTGCCGCTGACGCTGCGCGGGGTCGCCTCGACCCTGGTTTTTACGACCGGCCACGACCTCAATGGTGACACCCTGCCGGACTGGGCCGCGCTTGCGGTCCGGGGCGCCACCATTGCCGTCTATATGGGCCGTTCCGTCGCCGCCAGGCTCGGCGCCCGGCTTCAGGAGGCGGGCGTGCCCGCCGATACCACGATCGCGGTGATCGAGAACGCCAGCCGGAACAACCAGCGCCTGTTCCATGGCGTGTTGTCCGAAATGGCGCTGCTGGAAGCGCGCGACGACCTCGCCGGCCCGGTGATGGTGATCATCGGCGACGCGGTCGCCGGCGCCAATCTGAAGCATTCGAGCGCGCTTTCGCAGGATAACAAGGTCGCCCAGACGAAATTCAAGGGAGTTGCCCATGTCCGCTAAGGTTCTGACCGCAAATCGCCTGACCGATGGCCTTGCCGTCTGGCTCGATGCCAATGGCCGCTGGTGCGAGGATCTGCAGGCAGCGCTCGTCGCCCGCCACGACGCGGCGATCGAAAGCCTCGATGAGATCGGCAAGCGTGATTTCTCAGCCAACAAGGTGGTCGATCTTGCCGTCATCGATGTCGAGGAGCGTCCCGACGGCCGCATCTGGCCGCTCAGGCTGCGCGAGCGCATTCGCGCCGAGGGCCCGACCATTCCTTACGCGGCCGGCTATGCCGCCGCCAAACCAGAACGCGTGGAGGCGTAAGACCTCATGTATCGTTACGATGAATTCGACAAGGATTTCGTCGCCCAGCGGGTGGACCAGTTCGCAGACCAGGTCGAGCGCCGCCTTTCCGGCGAAATCACCGAGGATCAGTTCAAGCCGCTGCGGCTGATGAACGGCGTTTACCTGCAGCTTCACGCCTATATGCTGCGCATCGCCGTGCCCTATGGCACGATGAATGCCCGGCAGATGCGCATGCTCGCCCATGTCGCGCGCACCTATGACCGCGGCTATGGCCACTTCACCACGCGCCAGAACATCCAGTTCAACTGGCCGAAGCTTTCCGATATTCCGGCGATCCTGCGCGATCTCGCAAGCGTTGAAATGCATGCGATCCAGACCTCGGGAAACTGCATCCGCAATGTGACGGCAGACCATTTCTCGGGCGCCGCCGCCGACGAGGTCGCCGATCCGCGCCCCTATGCGGAAATCCTGCGGCAGTGGTCGTCGCTGCATCCGGAATTCTCGTTCCTGCCGCGCAAGTTCAAGATCGCGGTGACCGGCGCCGAACGCGACCGCGCCGCGATCCAGGTCCATGACATCGGCCTGCATCTGAAGCGGAACGAGGCCGGCGAGCTCGGCTTTGCCGTCTATGTCGGCGGCGGGCAGGGGCGTACACCGATGATCGCCAAGAAGGTTCGCGACTTTCTTCCGGAAGCCGATCTCCTGGCCTATGCGACGGCGATCCTGCGCGTCTACAACCTCAACGGCCGCCGCGACAACAAGTACAAGGCGCGCATCAAGATCCTCGTCCACGAGACCGGGCTTGAGGAGCTGAAGGCTCAGATCGAGCAGGAATTCGAGGCGCTGAAGGACGGCGAGCTGACATTGCCGGCCGGCGACGTCGAAGCGATCCGCGCCTACTTCGCGCTGCCCGAATTGCCGGAACGCGAGCGCGACCGTTTCGACACCGCCAATGCCGGCTATATCAACTGGCTGACCCGCAACACCGTCGCCCACAAGCGCGACGACTATGCGATGGTGACGATCTCGCTGAAGCCGATCGGCGGCATCCCCGGAGACGCGACCGACGCGCAGATGGACGCGGTCGCCGATATCGCCGAGCGCTACGGCTTCGATGAAATCCGCGTCAGCCACGAGCAGAACCTGGTGCTGCCGCATGTCGCCCGCGCCGATCTGCCGGCGGTCTATCGTGCGCTGGAGGAGGCAGGGCTTGCCACCGGCAATGCCGGGCTGATCACCGATATCATCGCCTGTCCGGGACTCGATTATTGCGCGCTCGCCAATGCGCGGTCGATCCCGCTGGCGCAGGAGCTTTCCACCCGTTTCGGCAATGCCGAGCGTCAGGCCGAAATCGGCGATCTGAAGATCAAGATTTCCGGCTGCATCAACGCCTGCGGCCACCACCATGTGGGCCATATCGGCCTTCTTGGCGTGGAGAAGAAGGGCGCGGAACTCTACCAGATCACCCTTGGCGGATCGGCGGACGAGAACACCTCGATCGGCGAGATCATCGGTCGCGGCTTCGAGCCGTCGAAGGTGACCGATGCGGTGGAGACGATCGTCGATACCTATCTTTCGCTTCGGACCGACAAGGCCGAGACCTTCATCGAGGCCTATCGCAGGCTGGGCGCGCAGCCCTTCAAGGATGCGCTCTATCCCGAAAAAGCCAAGGCCGCCTGAGGAGACCGCACATGACTGCAATCTGGAAAGAAGGCGGCTTTGTCGAAAACGACCCATGGGTGGTGGAGACGGAAGAGCGCAAGGCGGGCGAGGGGGAGCGGGTGCTCATCCCCTACGCCGATATCATCGAGCATGGCGTCGAAGGCAACGAGCCTGTTGGCGTCGTGCTCGGCCCGTTCGATGACCCGACGCGGCTTGCGCCCTATCTCGACCGGATCACGCTGGTGGCGCTCACCTTCCCGGCCTTCAGCGACGGAAGGGCATTTTCGCAGGCGACACTGCTGCGCGAGCGGCTTGGCTATACCGGCGAGCTGCGCGCCGTCGGCGACGTGCTGATCGATCCGCTGGTGCATATGCTGCGCTGCGGCTTCGACAGCTTCGCCGTGACCAACGAGACTGCGATCCGCAGGCTCGGGGAAGGGCGGTTGCCGGCGGTGACGCGCTACTACCAGCCCGCCGCAAAACCCGCCGCCGCGGTGCCCGGTTACAGCTGGCGGCGCCAGGCGGGCGCGTGAAAGCCAAGAATTTCCGGCTGACTTTGCAATTGTCGGCCAGCGGTAGTATTTGAGCGCTGGAGGATATGACCCGCAAGCGGATCGAAGGCGCCGACGAGACAGAATGACAGGACCAGACATGAACGTGCAGACCAAAACCGACGATCTTGCGACTGCGTTGCCCGCCGGGGTTTATGGCGAGACCGTGTTGAGCGTTGAGCATTATACCGACCATCTGTTCCGCTTCACCATGACGCGGCCGGCCGGCTTCCGTTTCCGCTCGGGCGAATTCGCCATGATCGGACTGATGGTCGATGGCAAGCCGATCTACCGCGCCTATTCGATCGCAAGCCCGGCCTGGGCCGATACGCTGGAATTCTTCTCGATCAAGGTTCCGGGCGGCCCGCTGACCCAGCACCTGCAGAAAATCCAGCCCGGCGACACGGTTCTGATGCGCAAGAAGCCGACCGGCACGCTGGTGCTTGATGCGCTGACGCCGGCCAAACGGCTTTATATGTTTTCGACCGGAACCGGGATTGCTCCGTTCGCAAGCCTGATCCGCGAGCCGGAAACGTTTGAAAAGTTCGATGAGGTGATCCTGACCCACACCTGCCGCGAGGTGGCCGAGCTGAAATACGGCTTCGACCTGGTGAACGAGATCGAGAACGATGAGCTGCTGAGCGAAGTCGTCGGCGACAAACTGCGCCACTACGCCACCGCCACCCGCGAGGACTTCGTGCGCACCGGCCGTATCACCGATCTCATCGCCAGTGGCAAGCTGTTCGAGGACCTCGGCGTTCCCGCGCTGAACCCGGAAACGGACCGCGCGATGATCTGCGGCTCGACCGAGATGCTGAAGGACACCAAGGCCCTGCTGGAAGCCGCCGGCCTGACCGAAGGCGCCAACAACAAACCCTCGCAGTTCGTGATCGAACGGGCTTTTGTGGGGTAGGGCCGGCGCGACGTATCCCTCAGTTTGAAACCCGCCAATATTTCATAGCTGTCGAGTTTTCTTGAGGCGTCGCAGCCATCAATCTCTCCCCTTGAGGGAGAGATGCCCCGACAGGGGCAGAGAGGGGTGAACCCTTTCCGAGAGCACGGCGTTTGCGGCTTTTAGGGCTTGCGCCCTTTACCCCTCTCTGTCGCTTTCGCGACATCTCCCCCTCAAGGGGGGAGATTTGGGCTGAGAGGCCTCGGTTCACTCACTCGAACCGCAGCGCATCGATCGGGCTCAGCCGCGCCGCACGCCGGGCCGGGAAATAGCCGAAGATCAGGCCGATCAGGGCCGAGAAGCCGAAGGCGCCGGCGATCATCCATGGGTCGATGACGAAGGGCAGGGACAGATACTGCACGGCGGCATAGGCAAGGCCGAGGCCGATGACGATGCCGGCCACCCCGCCCGATATCGACAGCACCAGCGCCTCGACGATGAATTGCAGCAGAACCTGCCGCTCCAGTGCGCCGACCGTAAGCCGCAGGCCGATCTCGCGGGTGCGCTCGGTGACCGACACCAGCATGATATTCATGATGCCGATGCCGCCGACAAGCAGGCTGACGCCGGCGATCGCAGCCAGCATGCCTGTCAGGTGGCTTTTCGTACCGGAAACGGCGTTGGTGATCTCGGTCATGTCGTTGACCTCGAAGTCGTCCGGCCGGCCCGGCAGGATATTGCGGCGTTCGCGCAGCAGGTCGCCGACCTCGGCCTTCAGATCCTGCGTGGAAACGCCGTCTTTCGCGGCGAGCACGATGCTTTCGATATAGCTGTCGCCTCCGAGGCGGCGCTGGAAGGTGGCGATTGGCATCAGCACGATATCGTCCTGATCGCGGCCCATGCCGGCCTCGCCCTTGGCCCCGAGCGTGCCGATAACGGCGCAGGAAATATTGCCGACGCGGACATTGCGGCCAACCGGATCGTCATCTGCAAACAGCGTCTGCTTCACCGTCGCGCCGAGAATGCAGGCAGTATCGCCGGCCGCGACCTCGGCGCCGGCGAAATCGCTGCCGCTTTCAATGGTCCAGTCCTGGGCGTCGAGAAACGCATCGCTGGTGCCGATCACCACGGTCTTGCGGTTGTTGCCGCCAGCGACAACGGTCGCATCGGCGATGTTCTGGGGCGCGACGGCGCGCAGGTCCGGTATCTGGTTGCGGAGCGCCGCGATATCGCGCTCGGTGAACCCCTTGGCGGCTTCGGAGGCCGCACCCGGCGCGCGCTGGCCGGGCCGCACGAACAGGACATCCGTGCCAAGCCTTGCGATTTCGGTGCGCACCTGTTCCGCCGTGCCGTTCGCAACCGTCACCATGAGAATCACCGCCGAAACGCCGATGATGACGCCGAGCACGGTGAGGAACGAGCGCAGCAGGTTGCGCCTGACGGCCCGCAGCGCGAGTTTCAGCATTTCAAGAAACATGGTCGTCCTCCCGCCTTTCGCCGCGGCCCGGCCGATAGCTGCCATCGACCCTGCCATCGAGGAAATGCATGCGCCGGCTGGCATAGCGCGCCACATTTTCATCATGGGTGACCATCACCACGGTGATGCCGATATCGACATTGAGGCTGGTGACCAGTTCCATGATCTCGTTGCTAGATTTGGTATCGAGATTGCCCGTGGGCTCGTCGGCGAGCAGAACGGCGGGTTCGGTAATCAGCGCGCGGGCAATCGCCACGCGCTGCTGCTGGCCGCCGGAAAGCTCCATGGTGCGCTGGTGCAGCCGATCGCCGAGGCCCACCTGATCAAGCGCGTTTTCAGCCCGCTCGCGGCGCTCGGTGCGGCTGATGCCGCGATAAAGCAGCGGCAGCTCGACATTCTCGATCGCCGAGGAGCGCGGCAGCAGATTGTAGCGCTGGAACACGAAGGCCAGCAGATGGCGGCGCAGCAGGGTCAGCTTGGGACCGGGCAGTTCGGTCGTGTCGACGCCCTGGAAGAAGAACTGGCCGCTGGTCGGCCGGTCGAGCCAGCCGAGAATGTTCATCGCCGTTGACTTGCCGGAGCCTGACGGCCCCATAATCGAGAGGAACTCGCCGGCCTCAATCGAGAAATCAACGCCGTTCAGGGCCGCGATTTCCGCTTCGCCGGAGCCGTAGATCCGCGAGACCTTGCGAAATTCGATAAGGGGAGGAGCCGCGTTCATATCATCGAACCTCCCGGCCGTTGCCCGTGACCACCATGTCGCCAACGCGCAGATCGCCGTTCACGACGGCGGTATAGCGGCCATCGCTGGCGCCGACCGTGATCGGAACCGGCAGCGGTTCACCGTTTCGAAGCAGCCAGGCGGTGCGCTCGTCGCCCGAAGAGGTCGGCGCATCGACGCCGGCCGGCACGAAGCGCAGTGCCGCGGTCGGCACCAGGATCACGTCCTCGGATTCGCTGACCAGAATATCGGCCGTCGCTGTCATGCCCTGGCGCAGCAGGCGCTCGGAATTGTCGACCAGAAGCACCGCCTTGTAGGTCACGACATCGCTGTTGAGCTCCGAGGCATAGCGGATCGAGGCGATCTCGGCCGGGAAACGCTTGTCGGGAAAGGCCTCCACGGTGAAGCTTGCCTTCTGACCGGGCTCGACCTTGCCGACATCGGCCTCGTCGATATCGACGCGCAGCTCCATCTGGCCGAGATCGCCGGCGATGACGAAGAGAGTAGGGGCCTCCAGCGAGGTCGTGAAGGTCTGGCCGACATCGACATTGCGGTAAAGCACGACGCCGTCGATCGGCGAACGGATCGTCGCCTTGCTGAGCCGCAGTTCCGCCAGCGCCAGCTCGGCTTTGGCGACATCGAGTCGCGCCTCCGCGCTCTGCTGGTCGGCGACGGCCGCCGCATAGGCAAATTGCGCGTCCTCGAAATCCTGGCGCGGCGCGACATTGCGCTTTGCCAGGGTTTCGGCGCGATCCATGGTCGCCTTGGCGGATTCGACGTCGGAGACGCTCGACGC
Organism: Martelella mediterranea DSM 17316; assembly: GCF_002043005.1. NCBI lineage: Bacteria > Pseudomonadati > Pseudomonadota > Alphaproteobacteria > Hyphomicrobiales > Aurantimonadaceae > Martelella > Martelella mediterranea. Next base: position 3,184,368 of record NZ_CP020330.1, read on the forward strand.
GACATCAGCGCCGGCGGCGGCGAGCTTGGCCTTGGCGCTCAATATGTCGGCCGTCAGTTCGTCGGTCTCGAGTTCGAGCAGCACGTCGCCGGCCTTGACCTCGCTGTTGAAATCCACAAGCACATCCTTCACCGTACCGGAAAGCTCGCTCGAAATCTCGACGCGGTTGATCGGCTCGATCGCGCCGGTGGCGCGCACGGTGATGTTCATCGGTCCGCGGATCACCTCGGCGGTTTTGTAGCCGGGCCGGGCCGCGACCAGTTGCAGGTCGCCGCTCTGGTAGAAGCGGTAGCCGCCATAGCCCGCGGCAATGAGGACGATGACGAGCGCCAGCCAGCCCCAGGGGAAGCGCCGGCGCGGCTTGTTCTCGCCGAGAATCGCCATGATATCGGGAACGGGAGGCCGCGCATGGCCTTCCTGTTCATCGCGCCTTCCGTGCGAGGACATCGGGAATTCTCCTGTCTGTACGCCTTACGATTTGCCGGCGACTATGGCGAGGAACCGGCGGCCATGCAAGCATTGCCGCGGATTAAACCGGGCGCTACATCATTGCCGCACACATCTTTGCGCGGAACCCGAAAACATGCGTATCGCGCGAGCGTGTTGCCGGTGTTGGCGTCCGGCGAATCATGCTAGTTTCACGCGAAAATCAGACGGATTTGGGAGATTCCTGGTGAAACCTCGTCACATCGCAGCCGGCATCGTTTCGGCGTTTCTTTTCGGCGCAGCCGCAAGCCCGGCAATTTCGGCCTTGCCGGAGGGCGCAAGCTCGCTCAACGAAACCTATCAGGACTGGCGCGTCACCTGCATTTCCAACGAAGGCGTCGACCGCTGCGCGATGATCCATAATCAGGTGGCAAAGGATAGCGGCCAGCGGGTGATGACGGTCGAGCTGTCGGTGACGCCGGACGACAAAATCCAGGGCGTGGTAATCATGCCGTTCGGCCTGGCGCTGGCCCAGGGCGTGACGCTGACGATCGATGATGCGACCGAAGGAAAGACATTCGGCTTTTCGACATGTCTTCCGCAGGGCTGCCTCGTGCCCGTCGAATTCGATGCGGCAATGGCCGAGCGGATGAAGAATGGCGGCTCGCTGAATATCATCGCTCAGCCGATCGACGGGAGCGAAAAGCTCAGCATCGGCGCTTCGCTGAAAGGTTTCACGGCGGCGCACAAGCGGCTGATGGAACTGCGTTAAACGCAATTCGTCAGCGAGAAAATATCAGCACCGGCGACAATGGAGTTTTGTTGCCGGCGATATCAGAAAGTTCCATAATCCACATTATGTGATCTTTGTTATAGTGACCCCGCCGGGCACTGTTCCCTGCGGAACACATAGAAACAATCTGCGAAACTGTCTGCGTATCTCTCATGCATAGTCTGGAATCTCTCGGGACGCGTATCGTCGTCCTCGGCCCCTCCAATGCGGGTAAGTCGACCCTGGCCGTCGCTTTGTCCAGAAAGCTGGATATCGAGGCGATCCACCTGGATCAGTTCCAGCACCTACCCAACACCGACTGGAAACCGCGCCCCGAGGCCGAGTTCGCGAGACTGCACGATGACGCCATCATGGGCGAGCACTGGGTCATGGACGGCAATTACAGCCGGTTGATGCCGCAGCGCCTTGCGCGCGCGACCGGCGCGATCCTCATTACATCCAGCCGCTGGCGCCGGCTGGCGCGCTATATCAGGCGAACCACGGTCAATCGCGCCGCACGCGCCGGCCATCTGGAAGGCGCGCAGGACAGCATCAAATGGGATATGATCGACTGGATCCTGTTCAAGACCCAAAACAGCGCGACCAAATACGCCGAGGCCTTACGCCGCTCCGGTTTGCCGACAGTCGAATGCCACAGTGAAAAGGCGCTTGACGAGCTTTACCGGCGCTGGGAGTTGCCGCCGGTCAGATAGCGGCGACATCGCCCCTCGCCCAGCCTTCCTGGGTTTCCGCGACGAAATCGTCGTAGCGTCCCTCTGCAATGGCCTTGCGAATGCCCTGCATGAGCTGCTGGTAATAATGCAGATTGTTCCAGGTCAGCAACATGCCGCCAAGCGACTCGTTGGAGCGCACCAGATGGTGCAGATAGGCGCGTGAGTAGTCGCGGGTCGCGGGGCAATCGCTTTCCTCGTCCAGCGGGCGCAGGTCCTCTGCGTGGCGGGCGTTGCGCAGGTTGACCTTGCCGCGCCTTGTGAAGGCGAGACCGTGGCGCCCTGCCCTTGTCGGCATCACGCAGTCGAACATGTCGATGCCGCGCGCCACCGATTTCAGGATATCGTCCGGGGTGCCGACGCCCATCAGATAGCGCGGCTTTTCCGCCGGCAGTTCCGGCAGCGTCGTCTCCAGCATCGCCAGCATGACGTCCTGCGGCTCGCCGACGGCGAGCCCGCCGACGGCATAGCCCTTGAGATCGAGATCGGCGAGGCCGCGCGCGGAGCGGATGCGCAGGTCGGGAATGTCGCCGCCCTGGACGATGCCGAACATCGCCTTGCCGGGCTGGTCACCAAAGGCTTCCCGGCAGCGCTCGGCCCAGGCAAGCGACATCTCTGTGGATTTTTCGATTTCGGCACGTTCGGCGGGAAGCCGGACGCATTCGTCGAGCTGCATCTGGATGTCGGAGCCCAGCAGTCCCTGGATCTCGATCGAACGTTCCGGGCTCATATGGTGGACACTACCGTCGATATGGGACTTGAAGGTCACGCCGTTGTTCTCGTCGATTTCACGCAGTGCTGCCAGCGACATCACCTGAAACCCGCCGGAATCCGTCAGGATCGGATGCGGCCAGCGGATCAGCGAATGCAGACCGCCCAGCCTTGCCACGCGCTCCGCGCCCGGGCGCAGCATCAGATGATAGGTGTTGCCGAGGATGATATCGGCGCCGAGATCGCGCACCTGGTCGAGATACATCGCCTTGACCGTGCCGGCGGTTCCAACCGGCATGAAGGCCGGCGTGCGGATTTCGCCGCGCGGCATGGTGATCGCGCCAAGCCGGGCATTGCCGTCGGTGGCCTTCAGGGTGAACCGGAAGTCTTCGCTCATCTGTCTTTCCTGAACAGCAGGCTGGAATCGCCGTAGGAATAAAATCTGTAGCCGGTTTCGATCGCATGGGCATAGGCCGCGCGCATGGTCTCAAGGCCGGAAAAGGCCGAGACCAGCATGAACAGCGTCGATTTCGGCAAGTGGAAATTGGTCATCAGTATATCGACGGCCCGGAAATGATAGCCGGGCGTGATGAAGATGCCGGTCTCGCCCTCCCACGGCGCGATCCGGCCATCCTCGGTGGCGGCACTCTCCAGCAACCGCAGCGAGGTGGTGCCGACGGAGACGATCCGCCCGCCCCGAGCCTTGACCGCGTTCAGCGCCGCGGCCGTTTCGGCCGAAACGATGCCGCGCTCGAAATGCATCACATGGTCGTCGGTGTCATCGGCCTTGACCGGCAGGAAGGTGCCGGCGCCGACGTGGAGCGTGACGAAATGGCGTTCGATGCCGGCCTGTTCCAGCGCCTGCATCAGGCGCGGCGTGAAGTGCAGGCCGGCCGTGGGCGCGGCAACCGCGCCGTTTTCACGGGCGTAGATGGTCTGGTAATCGTCGCGATCCTTGCCGTCCTCGGCGCGCTTGGAGGCGATATAGGGAGGCAGCGGCACGTGCCCGACGCGCATCATCGCCTCATCAAGCACGCCGCCGTGGGCGTCGAATGTCAGCACCACCTCGCCGCCGTCCCGCTTTTCGTCGACCGTCGCGACAAGCGTCGTCGCGCCATCGGCGGAAACGAAACGCAGCACATCGCCAAGCTTGATGCGCTTGCCCGGCCGGGCAAAGGCATGCCAGAGATTGTCAGCCTTCCTGAGGTGCAACGTCGCCGACACCGGCACCTCCTCGCCGCCCTCGCGCAGCCGAACGCCCTCAAGTTGCGCCGGGATTACCTTTGTGTCGTTGAACACCAGCGCATCGCCCGGCCGCAGGAAGGTCGGGAGTTCGGAGACGACATGATCGCCTAGCCCCTCGCCCGGCCGCACCACCAGCAGACGCGCGCTGTCGCGCGGGCTCGCGGGCCGCAAGGCGATATTCTCGTCCGGCAGGTCGAAATCGAAGAGGTCTACGCGCATTGTATCAGGACATTTCTCAAATTCGAAAACCCGCCGGCCTTGGCCGGACGGGTCTGTTGGTTGCGCTCTGTGCCCAATAATCCCCCCTTGAGGGCAGGGCTATCGCATATGGTCTCCCCGCACAGCCCCCTAATCTTCTCGCCCCGGAGGGGAGAGATGTCGCGACAGCGACAGTGAGGGGGGAGCCTATCACCGCGAGCGCTCTCACGATCTGAAGCACCGCACCACCCTCACTGCCCCTTTCGGGGCATCTCTCCCGCCAGCGGGAGAGAGTATTGGGAGCAAGCTGCTACGCCATATGTGATGGCCCTGCCCCTCAAGGGGGGAGATTGATAAGAGAGCGTCGCCCTCTTCCCGCATCAAACGTCCGCTGCAACTTTCATCGAGATGATGTGGTCGGGATTGCGGACCGGCTCGCCCTTTTCGAACTTGTCGACGGCGTCCATGCCTTCGATCACCTGGCCCCAGACCGAATACTGCTTGTCGAGCCACGGGGCGTCGGTGAAGCAGATGAAGAACTGCGAGTTGGCAGAGTTCGGGTTCTGCGAACGCGCCATCGAGCAGGTGCCGCGCACATGCCGGGTGGCGGAGAATTCGGCCGGAAGGTCGGGCTTCTTCGATGCGCCCGTGCCTGCGCGGCCCGGGTTGAACTTGTCCGAGGTCTTGTTGCCGTGCTCGACATCGCCGCCCTGGGCCATGAAATCGGCGATCACGCGATGAAAGACGACGCCGTCATAGGCGCCCTCGCGCACCAGTTCGCGGATGCGGTCGACATGTTTGGGGGCGACGTTCGGAAACGCCTCGATCACCACCTTGCCCTTGGTCGTTTCCATGATGAAGGTGTTTTCCGGGTCCTTGATTTCGGCCATCATTTTCTCCTGTGGCGGTTTGCCCGCCCTGCCGGTCCGGCAAGGCGGGTTCAAAACTTACTGTCCGACGGTGACATCCAGGATCCGGTCCGGATCGCTGACCTTGCCGTTCTGGGCCTGATCGCCCTTCTTGATCTTGTCGACATTGTCCATGCCGTCGACCACTTCACCGATCACGGTGTACTGGCCGTTCAGGAACGGGCCATCCTCGAGCATGACGAAGAACTGCGAATTGGCCGAGTTCGGATCCTGGGCGCGGGCCATGCCGACAACGCCGCGCTTGAACGGCACGTCGGAAAACTCGGCCGGCAGGTCCGGCATGTCGGAGCCGCCCATGCCGGCGCGGTTCAGGTCGTAGCCATCCTCCGTATCGCCGAACTGGACGTCGCCGGTCTGGGCCATGAAGCCGTCGATCACGCGGTGGAACACCACGTTGTCATAGGCGCCGCTTTCGGCAAGCTCCTTGACGCGCGCCGCATTCTGCGGCGCGAGATCTTCGAAAAGCTCGATGGTGAACGGGCCTTCGGTGGTGTTGAAGGTCAGCGTGTCGGCAGCCATGGCCGTACCCGCGAATGTCGAAATCAGCGTTGCCGCTGCCAGTCCCGCAATCATCTTGCGCATGTCGTTCTCCTTGAAAAAGGTTTCCTCACCGGGCTAACGCGCGTGTTTTGCTCTCAATGCCGCCGCCACGTAATCCGGCACGAAGCGCGCCACATCGCCGCCCATGGCCGCGACCTGACGCACCAATGTGGCCGATATCGGACGCGACGCCGGTTTTGCCGGCAGAAAAACGGTCTGGATCTCCGGGGCCATCTCGCCGTTCATGCCGGCCATCTGCATCTCGTAGTCGAAATCCGTGCCATCGCGCAGCCCGCGGATGATCAGGCTGGCGCCGGCCTCGCGCGCGGCATCGACGGCAAGACCGCTGAAAGCGATCACCTCGACATCCCCTGCCCGCTCCGGCAGGTTTTCAGCTACGCCGCGCCTCAGAAAGTCGGCCCGCTCCTCAAAGGTGAACAAAGGCGTCTTGCCGGCGTTCACGCCGATGCCGATGACGAGCTTTTCCGCGACGTTCAGCGCCTGCAGCACCACGTCGAGATGCCCGTTGGTCATCGGGTCGAACGAACCTGTGTAAAATGCCTTCGCCATGTGCTTCGTTGCGTCCTCGGCCCCGTTTCCGGTCACGGCCTTTTGTCACGGAAAGTGCCGGGCTGCAAGCCGGTTCAGGCTGCAAACGGATCGGTCAAACGAAGAAGCCGGGCGCAGGGCCCGGCTCCAGTCTTCATTCCCGTTGTTCGCCGATCAGGTCTCGTCGGTTCCCTCGTCAGGGATGCCCGTCGCCTCGGCCGCGCCTTCGCTGCCGGCCTCGACACCGGCTTCAACAGCGTCCTCGATCGCCTCATCGTCGTCAGGCTCGCTGATGACCTCGACCGAGACCACCTTTTCCTCGGCGCCGGTCTTGAACACCGTGACGCCCTTGGCGGTGCGGCTGGCGATGCGGATGTCGTAGACCGGCACCCGGATCAACTGCCCGGCATTGGTGACCAGCATGATCTGGTCGCCGTCGAGAACCGGGAAGGCCGCGATCAACCGGCCGATCTCGTCCGTCTTGGAGGTGTCTGTGGCGCGGATGCCCTTGCCGCCGCGTCCGGAGATGCGGAAGTCATAGGAGGACGAACGCTTGCCGAAGCCCTTTTCCGTGACCGTCAGGATGAACTGCTCACGGAACTTCAGTTCCTCATAGCGATCATCCCTCAGTTCGCCCTCTTCCGCCACTTCCTCGCCGACAAGCGCTATATCCTCGCCCTCCCCGGTTTCGGTGCGGCGCTCGAGCGCTGCCCGCTTCAGATAGGCGGCGCGTTCCCACGGCTCGGCGTCGACATGGCTGACGATGGTCATCGAAATCACCTCGTCGCCCTCGGCAAGGCCGATGCCGCGCACGCCGATCGAGTTGCGGCCGGCGAAGACGCGAATGGCGGGAACGGGGAAGCGGATCGCCTGGCCCATCGCCGTCGTCAGCAGCACGTCGTCATCCGGCGTACAGGTCCAGACCGACAGGATGCGATCGTTCTCGTCGTCGAGCTTCATCGCGATCTTGCCGTTGCGGTTCACCTGCACGAAATCAGACAGCTTGTTGCGGCGCACGGTTCCGCGCGTGGTGGCGAACATCACGTCGAGCTCGGACCAGCTTTCCTCATCCTCCGGCAGCGCCAGGATGGAGGTGATCGCCTCGCCCTGCTGCAGCGGCAGCATGTTGATCAGCGCCTTGCCGCGCGATTGCGGTGTGCCGATCGGCAGACGCCAGACCTTCTCCTTGTAGACGATGCCGCGCGAGGAGAAGAACAGCACCGGCGTGTGGGTGTTGGCCACGAACAGCCGGGTGACGAAATCCTCGTCGCGGATCGACATGCCGGAGCGGCCCTTGCCGCCGCGACGCTGGGCGCGGTAGGTGGTCAGCGGCACGCGCTTGATATAGCCGTTGCGCGACACGGTCACGACCATGTCCTCGCGCGCGATCAGATCCTCGTCGTCCATATCCGGACCGCCTTCGAGGATTTCGGAGCGGCGGGGCGTGCCGAACTCGTCGCGAACCGCGATCAGCTCTTCCTTGATGATCTCCTGGATCTTCTGCCGCGATGACAGGATTTCGAGGTAGGACTTTATCTCGTCGCCGATCTTGTTCAGTTCGTCGCCGATTTCATCGCGGCCGAGCGCGGTCAGGCGCGAGAGGCGCAGTTCGAGAATGGCGCGGGCCTGTTCCTCGGACAACTGGTAGGTGCCATCCTCGGAAATCTTGTGGCGCGGATCATCGATCAGGCGGATCAGCGCCTCGACATCCCGGGCCGGCCAGTGCCGTTCCATCAACTGTTCACGCGCCGTCTGCGGATCGGGCGCACGGCGGATCAGATTGATGATCTCGTCGATATTGGCAACAGCGATGGCAAGGCCAACCAGCACATGGGCGCGATCGCGCGCCTTCCTGAGCAGATATTTGGTGCGCCGGCTGACCACGCTTTCGCGGAAGGAGACGAAGGCGCGCAGAATATCGAGCAGGGTGAGCTGTTCCGGCTTGCCGCCGTTCAGCGCCACCATGTTGCAGCCGAAGGACGTCTGCAGCGGCGTATAGCGATAAAGCTGGTTGAGGATGACCTCGGCATTGGCGTCGCGCTTCAGTTCGACGACGACGCGATAGCCTTCGCGGTCGCTCTCGTCGCGCAGATCGGAAATGCCCTCGATGCGCTTGTCGCGCACCAGTTCGGCCATCTTCTCGATCATCGTCGCCTTGTTCACCTGATAGGGAATTTCGGTGATGATGATCTGCTCGCGATCGCCGCGCATCGGCTCGATCGTGGCCCTTCCGCGCATGATCACCGAGCCGCGGCCGGTCTCATAGGCGGACTTGATGCCGGCGCGGCCGAGAATCTGCGCGCCGGTCGGGAAATCGGGACCCGGGATGATCTGCATCAGTTCCGGCAGCTCGATCGCGGGATTTTCCATCACCGCGATGCAGCCGTCGATCACCTCGCCCAGATTGTGGGTCGGGATGTTGGTGGCCATGCCGACGGCGATGCCGCCCGCGCCATTGACGAGAAGGTTCGGAAACTTGGCCGGCAGCACCACCGGCTCCGACAGCGTGCCGTCATAGTTCTCGCGGAAATCGACGGTGTCCTTGTCGAGATCGTCGAGCAGCGTATGCGCGACCTTTTGCAGGCGGCATTCGGTGTAGCGCTCGGCCGCGGGCGGGTCGCCGTCAACGGAGCCGAAATTGCCCTGCCCGTCGATCAGCGGCAGGCGCAGCGACCAGTGCTGTGCCATACGCGCCAGCGCGTCATAGATAGCGGCATTGCCATGAGGGTGATATTTACCCATGACATCGCCGGTGACGCGGGCGCATTTGACGTATTTCTTATTCCAGTCCACGCCCATTTCGGACATGCCGTAGAGGATACGGCGGTGCACCGGCTTCAGGCCGTCACGAACATCCGGCAGCGCGCGGCTGACGATCACGCTCATCGCGTAATCGAGGTAGGAACGCTGCATTTCCTCCATGATGGAGATGGGCTCGATGCCCGGCGGAAGACCTCCGCCCGAAGGTGTCGTTTGATCAGTCAATGTGAATCACGATCTCAAGCTAGAATCATCTGGTTTTTTATAGCCGAATCCGATGGCTGACGCCAATTTCTCAAGCCTCCTGACAGTGGACAGAGGCCGAATTACGCGATTTTATTCGTGTCAGGTGGTGATCCTGTGGCAAGCTCACAAGAGCGCTGCGAATGCCACTTCCGGTTTAACGCGGCGCCATGCTCTCTGGAAACGCAAAAACGGCTGGGGAACGGGCGATGAATGAACTGGCGACGCTGATAAACGGCTTCACCACCTTGATGGTGACCATGGACCCGCCCGGCATGGTGCCGATCTTCCTGGCGCTGACCGTGGGCATGACCCAGGCGCAGCGCCGCAAGGTGGCGATCCGGGGCAGCCTGATTTCGTTCTTTCTGCTCCTGGCCTTTGCGCTGCTGGGCGATGACATCCTCAACGCGCTCGGCATTTCCATGAGCGCGTTCCGTATCGCCGGGGGCATTCTTCTGTTCTGGATCGGCGTGGAAATGATCTTCGAAAAACGCGTCGAAAGAAAGGAGAGGACCACCGAAACCGCCATCACGAAGGATGGCATGGCCAATCTCGCCGCCTTCCCGCTGGCCATGCCGCTGATCGCAGGCCCCGGCGCGATCTCCGCGACCATCCTGCTCGGCTCCAAGATGGAAACGGTGCTGGACAAGCTGGCGCTCGTTCTGGTGATCTTCGTCGCCTCGCTGGTCGTGCTTTTGGCAATGCTCGCCGCCGGCCTGATCGACCGGCTTCTCGGCGAAACCGGTCGTAACATTCTCACCCGCATTCTCGGCATGATGCTGACGGCGCTGGCCGTGCAGTTCGTGATCGACGGGGTGACCACGGTGATGCATATCCCCACGGGCACGGCAGGCGCCTGAATTATCCGGCGCGTTTGCCCTCAAAAAGGTCCGATGCGGTTGGGATCAGAACGGAATGTCGTCGTCGAGATCCTGCGAGAAACCGCCGCCGCTGCTGCGGCCACCGCCACCACCACCGGAAGACGGCTGCGAGCCGTAATCGTCATAGCCACCGCCGCCCTGGCCTCCGCCGAAGTTGCCGCCTTGGCCACCGCCCCCGCCGCCTTCACCGCGGCCGTCCAGCATGGTCAGCGTGGCGTTGAAGCCCTGCAGCACGACCTCGGTCGAAAACCGCTCTTGGCCGCCCTGGTCGGTCCATTTGCGGGTCTGAAGCTGGCCTTCGATATAGACCTTGGAGCCTTTGCGCAGATATTGTTCCGCGACCTTGCACAGCCCCTCGCTGAAGATCACCACCCGGTGCCATTCCGTGCGCTCCTTGCGCTCGCCGGAATTGCGGTCGCGCCAGCTTTCCGACGTGGCCACCCGCAGATTGGCGATCGGCCGGCCATCCTGTGTGCGCCGAATTTCCGGGTCCGCTCCGAGATTGCCGACGAGGATGACCTTGTTTACACTACCTGCCATGACTACCACCTGTATAACCGCGTTGCGGCGCTTTAGAGAATTTTCGGCAGCATAGACGATCTCTCCGAAAGCGATCAACCGATACGGGACAATCCACAATTAAAAATGTTCTTTATTTGTTCTATCGCTCTGCTATGATCGAGTCAAGCGATTCAACCGGGGACATTCAAACCGTCTGTTTTGCTGCACCTCGACAGAGCCGCAGCGTGAACTACATAGGAAGCAAATTCCCTTCTCGAGAAGCCTGATCCCATGAGCGAACTGAAGAATATCTCCATCCGCGGCGCGCGCCAGCATAACCTGAAAGGCGTTGACGTGGATCTGCCGCGCAACAGCCTGATCGTGATGACCGGGCTTTCGGGCTCCGGCAAATCCTCGCTGGCGTTCGACACGATCTACGCGGAGGGGCAGCGGCGCTATGTCGAAAGCCTCTCGGCCTATGCGCGCCAGTTTCTGGAGATGATGGAAAAGCCGGATGTCGACCGGATCGAGGGCCTGTCGCCGGCGATCTCGATCGAGCAGAAGACCACGTCGAAGAACCCGCGCTCCACCGTCGGCACGGTGACCGAGATCTACGACTATATGCGCCTTCTTTTCGCGCGCACCGGCGTCCCCTATTCGCCGGCGACGGGCCTTCCGATCGAAAGCCAGACCGTGACCCAGATGGTCGACCGCATTCTGGCGCTGCCGGAACGCACAAGGCTTTATATCCTCGCGCCGCTGGTGACCGGCCGCAAGGGCGAGTTTCGCAAGGAACTGGCGGAACTGATGAAGAAGGGCTTTCAGCGCGTCAAGATCGACGGTGAATTCTACGAGATCGCCGAAGCGCCAAAGCTCGACAAGAAATACAAGCATGATATCGACGTGGTGGTCGACCGCGTTGCGGTGCGCGACGATCTGGCGACCCGGCTGGCCGACAGTCTGGAGACCTGCCTCGAAATCGCGGACGGGCTGGCGGTCGCCGAATTCGCCGACAAGCCGCTGCCGGAAAACGAGACGGCGGCCGGCGGCGCCAAGAACAAATCTCTCAACGAAACCCATGAACGCGTTGTTTTTTCGGAAAAATTCGCGTGTCCTGTTTCAGGATTCACGATTCCGGAAATCGAGCCGCGGCTGTTCTCCTTCAACAATCCCGTCGGCGCCTGCCCGACCTGCGACGGGCTCGGATTCCAGCAGAAGATCGATGAAGGGCTGGTCGTTCCGGACCGGGCGAAAAAATTGTCAGAAGGCGCGATCGCGCCCTGGGCGAAATCCTCGTCGCCTTACTACAAGCAGACGCTGGAGGCGCTTGGCCGGCATTTCGGCTTCAAGATGACGGATCGCTGGGACAAGCTGCCGGAACAGGCCACCAACGCTATCCTCAACGGGACCGATGACAAGATCGAGTTCCAGTATGCCGACGGCGCGCGCAGCTACAAGACCACCAAGAGCTTCGAGGGCATCATTCCCAATCTCGAGCGGCGCTGGAAGGAGACGGATTCCGCCTGGGCGCGCGAGGAGATGGAGCGCTACATGTCGGCGGCCCCCTGCCCGGCCTGCAACGGCTACCGGCTGAAGCCGGAGGCGCTCGCCGTCAAGATCGACGGCCGCCATATCGGCGAGGTCAGCCAGCTTTCGATCCGCGCGGCGCGCGACTGGTTCGAGGACCTGCCGAAGCACTTCTCGCAGAAGCAGAACGATATCGCGGTGCGCATCCTCAAGGAAATCAACGAGCGGCTGCGGTTCCTGAACGATGTCGGGCTGGAATATCTCACGCTGTCGCGTAATTCCGGCTCGCTTTCCGGCGGCGAGAGCCAGCGCATCCGGCTTGCCTCGCAGATCGGCTCGGGGCTGACCGGCGTGCTCTACGTGCTCGACGAGCCCTCGATCGGCCTGCATCAGCGCGACAACACGCGGCTGCTCGATACGCTGAAACATCTGCGCGATATCGGCAACACGGTCATCGTCGTCGAACATGACGAGGACGCGATCCTGACCGCCGATTACGTGCTGGATATCGGCCCCGCGGCCGGCATTCACGGCGGCGAGGTGGTGGCCGAGGGCACGCCTCAGGCGATCATGGCCAACCCTAAATCGCTGACCGGCCAGTATCTGAGCGGGGCCAGGGCAGTCGCCGTGCCCGCCGAACGCCGGCAACCGAAAAAGGGCAAGGCGCTCAAGGTCGTCGGCGCGCGCGGCAACAATCTCAAGGATATCACCGCCTCGATCCCGCTCGGCCTGTTCACCGCCGTCACCGGCGTTTCCGGCGGCGGCAAATCCACTTTCCTGATCGAGACGCTTTACAAGGCGGCCGCGCGGCGGATCATGGGCGCGCGCGAAAACCCGGCCCCGCACGACCGCATCGAGGGGCTGGAATTCGTCGACAAGGTCATCGATATCGACCAGTCGCCGATCGGGCGCACGCCGCGCTCCAACCCGGCCACCTATATCGGCGCCTTCACGCCGATCCGCGAATGGTTCGCCGGCCTGCCGGAGGCCAAGGCGCGCGGCTATCAGCCGGGGCGGTTCTCGTTCAACGTCAAGGGCGGGCGCTGCGAGGCCTGCCAGGGCGACGGGCTGATCAAGATCGAGATGCACTTCCTGCCGGATGTCTACGTCACCTGCGACGTCTGCCACGGCCAGCGCTACAATCGCGAGACGCGGGAGGTCCGCTTCAAGGGCAAGTCGATCGCCGACATTCTGGAACTGACAGTGGAGGAAGGCGTCGAATTCTTCTCCGCCGTGCCCTCGGTGCGCGACAAGCTGCAGACGCTTCAAGACGTCGGCCTCGGTTATATCAAGGTCGGTCAGCAGGCCAATACGCTGTCTGGCGGCGAGGCGCAGCGCGTTAAGCTCGCCAAGGAGCTGTCGCGCCGCTCCACCGGCAAGACGCTCTACATCCTCGACGAGCCGACCACCGGGCTTCATTTCCACGACGTCGCGAAACTTCTGGAAGTGCTGCACCAGCTTGTCGAACAGGGCAATTCGGTGGTGGTGATCGAGCACAATCTCGAGGTCATCAAGACCGCCGACTGGGTGATCGATATCGGACCCGAGGGCGGCGATGGCGGCGGCCGGATCGTCGCGACCGGCACGCCGGAAGACATCGTGAAGGAAAAGGCGTCCTACACCGGTCAGTATCTTCAGGAGCTTCTGGAGCGGAGGCCGCCGAAGAAGACGGAAGCGGCGGAATAGGAGACGGGATATGACGGCAGGCGCAATTCGCATCGGGATCGGCGGCTGGACTTTCGATCCGTGGAACGAGTCGTTTTATCCGGAGAAATTGCCGAAGACGCGCCAGCTTGAATATGCCGGCGAGAAGCTGAAGGTGATCGAGGTCAACGGTACCTATTACTCCTCGCAGAAGCCCGCGACCTTCGCCAAATGGGCGGCGAGCGTGCCGGACGGCTTTATCTTTTCGCTGAAGGCCAGCCGCTTCTGCACCAACCGCAAGAAGCTCGCCGAGGCCGAGGGCTCGATCGACAAATTTCTCGGCCAGGGCGTCACCGAGCTTGGCGACAGGCTGGGGCCGATCCTGTGGCAGTTCATGCCAACCAAGAAGTTCGAGGCGGAGGATTTCGAGGATTTCCTGAAGCTTCTGCCGCAAGAACGCGACGGCCTTGCCCTCAAACATGCGCTCGAAGTCCGCCACCCTTCTTTCCTTGACCCGGAATTCGTGGCGCTTGCCCGCAAATATGGCGCGACGATAGTCTGCGCCGATCATCCCGAATACCCGATGATCGCCGACGTCACCGGCGATTTTGTCTATGCACGGCTGCAAAAGGGCGAGGATGGCAACCCCCATTGCTATCCCGACAAGGCGCTGAAGGAATGGGCTGACAAGCTGAAGCTCTGGTCAAGGGGCGGCGCGCCCGACGATCTGCCGCTTCTTGCCGGCGATGCGCCGGAGGCAAAGCCGCGCGAGGTCTATGCGTTCTTCATCACCGGCGGCAAGGTCCGCGCCCCGGCGGGGGCGCAGAAGCTGCAAGGCCTGGTCGACAAATTGGATCTGCGTAGGGACCGGACTCTGTCGGTGGCAATGCGACTCAGCGTCCGTTATCGATAATCTCGTGGATTGAAGGCAGGTGGGTCGGCAGGTCCTCGGCCGTCAGCCCCGCCCCTGCCCGGTTCCCGGCCTCGCCGTGAAGCCAGGCTCCGGCGGCGGCGGCTTCGAATGCCGGTACGCCCTGGGCCAGCAACCCGCCGATCGTGCCGGAAAGCACATCGCCGGACCCGGCGGTAGCGAGCCATGGCGGGGCATTGGCGTTGATCGCGATCCTGCCGTCCGGCGACGCGATCACGGTATCGGCGCCCTTGTAGAGCACCACCGCATGGGCGCGCCGGGCCGCCCGCAATGCCTTTTCGGGCTTGCCGAGGTCGCTATCCTCGGCGAGATCGGGGAAGAGCCGCGCGAATTCGCCGGCATGCGGGGTCATGACGCAGGTTTCAGGGGCCGCTTCCAGCCGGTCGAACAACGCCTCAGGCTGCTCCGCGAAGGCGGTCAGTCCGTCGGCGTCGAGCACCAGCGGGCGTCCGATCAGCGTTTCGGCAAAGTCCCGCGTTTCGGCGCTTATCCCGAAACCGGGGCCGAGGACGAAGGCCGACAACCGCTTGTCGGCGATCCAGTCTCTGAGCGCGGAAACATCCTCGATGCGTTTCAGCATGATCGCCGTCAGATGCGCGGCATTGACGAGGATTGCCTGCGGCGCTGCCGCGATCGTGACCAGCCCGGCGCCCGCCTTCAAACCCGCCATTGCGGCAAGCCGTGCGGCGCCCGTGGCCGAGGCGCCGCCGGAAAACACGCCGAGATGGCCGCGGCTGAACTTGTGTGAGTCGGCGCCAGCGCGCGGCAGGCTGTCGGCCCACAGCGCCGGGGTATTGAGATGGTGGTCGCCTGCCGCCTCCGCCAGAATGCGGCGCGGAATGCCGATGTCGAACATCTCCAGCCGGCCGCAATGCGCGCGGCCCGGCAGCAGGTAATGGCCGGGCTTGGCGGCCATGAAGGTCACGGTATGCGAGGCCGTGAAGGCCGCGCCAAGCACCTGGCCGGTCAGGCCGCTGACCCCGGACGGCAGGTCGACGGCGATCACCGGCAGACCCTCCGCCCGCGCGATCACGGCGGCAATCTCGTCGGAAAGCGGCCGGGCAAGGCCTGCGCCGAAAAGCGCATCGATGATGACATCGCCCTGCTCCGGCCGAAAGCCATCCAGCCCCGCGCTGTCCATGCCGCAATCCTGCCGCGCCCGAAGGGCGTCGCCGGAGAGCCTGGCAGGATCGCCAAGGTGAAACAGCGCCACCTTCATTCCGGTTTCGGCAAACGCGCGGGCCGCGACATAGCCATCGCCGCCATTGTTGCCGGGTCCGCACAGCACGACGGCGCGCTGCGCCGCCGGATAACACCGCAGCAGGCAGGCCGCGACCGCCCGGCCCGCGCTTACCATCAGCGCGTAGCTGTCTATACCGCTCTCAGCGGCCAGCGCGTCGGCGCGCCCCATTTCCTCAGGTGTCATCAGCAAGGCCGGCACTCCTTCATCGCGGGTGAATAGAGCGGAAAATCGGGTGATGATGCAAGAGGCGACTTTCTTCTGGCTAGTTGGTAATCAATTGCCTATTAATTAAACACAGGTTGCTGCTCAAAATTCATGCGTCCTCGTCGTCAGCGCCCCTGAAATGCCGCGCTATTGACCTGAAGGCGCCTTTTGGCGAACCTGATTTCGGTGCCACATGCGGAATGCTGCGGCAATCGCGAGGCCGCAATTTCATTTCGGTGGATTTGCACGAAGAACAATCGAACTTGGCATGCAATGTGCATTAGAAGTTCCGAGCGGGCTGACGCCTGCTTCAACGGGAGAAGCGGAGAGCAATTTTCTCATGAAAAAGATCGAAGCGATCATCAAGCCTTTCAAGCTCGACGAAGTGAAGGAAGCCCTTCAGGACGTCGGCCTGCAGGGCATCACTGTCACGGAAGCCAAAGGCTTCGGGCGCCAGAAGGGTCATACGGAGCTTTACCGGGGCGCTGAATATGTCGTCGACTTTCTTCCCAAGGTCAAAGTCGAGGTCGTTCTGGCAGACGAAAACGTGGACGCGGTCATCGAAGCCATCCGCAACGCCGCTCAAACCGGGCGTATCGGCGACGGCAAGATCTTCGTTTCCAATGTCGAGGGCGTCGTGCGCATCCGCACCGGCGAAACCGGCGTTGACGCCATCTGATCCATCCCTCCTCTTTTGACAAAGATGGGGCATCCCTATCGTCATCTTCTTATGCAAGGAAAACGTTAAATGACGACAGCTTCTGAAATTATGAAACAAATCAAAGACAACGACGTCAAGTTCGTGGATCTGCGCTTTACCGACCCCAAGGGCAAGCTGCAGCACGTGACGATGGACGTCTCGGCTGTCGATGAAGATTTGTTCGCCGACGGCATCATGTTCGACGGTTCGTCGATCGCCGGCTGGAAGGCCATCAACGAGTCCGACATGGTGCTGATGCCCGACACGGCCACCGCCCATATGGACCCCTTCTTCGCCCAGTCGACCCTCGTCGTGTTCTGCGACATTCTGGAGCCGCTGACGGGTGAAGCCTATAACCGCGACCCGCGCACCACGGCCAAGAAGGCGGAAGCCTATCTTAAGTCGACTGGTATCGGCGACACCACCTATTTCGGTCCCGAGCCGGAATTCTTCGTGTTCGACGACGTGCGCTTCAACGCCGAGCCCTACAACACCGGTTTCCAGCTCGACAGCACCGAACTGCCGTCGAACGCCTTCACCGAATATGAAACCGGCAACATGGCCCACCGTCCGCGCACCAAGGGCGGCTATTTCCCGGTTCCGCCGGTCGACAGCATTCAGGACATGCGTTCGGAAATGCTCACGGTTCTCGCTGAAATGGGTATCGTCGTCGAAAAGCACCACCATGAAGTGGCCTCCGCCCAGCACGAGCTCTGCATGGTGTTCGACACGCTGACCCGCATGGCCGACAAGACCCAGATCTACAAGTACGGCGTCCATCAGGTTGCCCATGCCTATGGCAAGACGGCAACCTTCATGCCGAAGCCGGTCTTCGGCGACAACGGCTCGGGCATGCACGTGCACCAGTCGATCTGGAAGGACGGCAAGCCGACGTTTGCCGGCGACGGCTATGCCGGCCTGTCGGAAACCTGCCTCTATTACATCGGCGGCATCATCAAGCATGCGAAGGCCGTCAACGCCTTCACCAACCCGCTGACCAACTCCTACAAGCGTCTGGTGCCCGGCTACGAAGCCCCGGTTCTGCTCGCCTATTCGGCCCGCAACCGTTCGGCCTCCTGCCGTATTCCGTTCGGCTCCTCGCCGAAGGCCAAGCGCGTTGAGGTCCGCTTCCCCGATCCGGGCGCGAACCCCTACCTCGCCTTCGCCGCGCTGATGATGGCCGGCCTCGACGGCATCAAGAACAAGATCCATCCCGGCGATGCCATGGACAAGGACCTGTACGACCTGCCGGCCGAAGAGCTGAAGGAAATCCCGACCGTCTGCGGCTCGCTGCGCGAAGCGCTGGAAAGCCTCGACAAGGATCGCGAATTCCTGACCGCCGGCGGCGTTTTCGACGACGATCAGATCGATTCCTATATCGCCCTGAAGATGGAAGAGGTCATGCGTTTCGAAATGACCCCGCATCCGGTCGAATTCGACATGTACTACTCGGTCTGATTTCAGACGGATTTGACAATGAGCCGGCTGCCTTCGGGCGGCCGGTTTTTTTGTGCCTGCGGCGCAGCGCGGGCGCACCCCTTGCACCTTGCAAAGCGCATTTCCATATAGAATACGAAAGGAAATGCTCATGAAAATACGCGAAGCGAAATACAATATCGGCGATATCGTCCGCCATAGCGCGCTTCCCTTTCGGGGCGTGATATTCGATGTCGACGCGGAGTTCTCCCGCTCCGAAGAATGGTACAATTCCATTCCGCCGGAAATCCGTCCCAGCAAGGATCAGCCGTTCTACCATCTCGTGGCCGAGAACGACGAGAAGGGCTATGTGGCCTATGTCTCCGAAGCCAATCTTGAGCTGGATATGAGCGGCGAGCCGTTGCGCAACCCGCAGGTCGGGGAAATATTCATGGTAACCGACAGCGGCCATCTGGCGCCGCGCTTTGCCAGCACGCATTGAGCGGACGCAAACAGCAAAAAGGCCCAGCTGAGATTTTCAGCCGGGCCTTTTTGTTTGGGGAAGACAGGATATCAGTTGCCAGTGGTGGCGTTCTGCTGGGCTTCCTCGATCTTCTTGCGGCGGTCGACGGCCATTTTCTTGATCGACTCGTCCAGATTGCGCTGGCTTTCAACCAGGTCGGGCTGGCTGATCGGGTCGCCGTCAAAGGCGGCGGTGAAGCCGGAAAGCGTCAGGTCGACCGGGTTCGGCTGCTGGCGCATGTTGACCGAGGTGAAGGTCACCTTGCCGCCGCGCTTCATGGCGGCAACCAGCGTGTCGTTGAGCGGCGCCTGGGCAATGCACTGCTCATTGGTGCAGATGGCATAGTCAAGCTTCTGCGGCGCGGATGTATCGATCTGCATCTGCACGCCGGCCGGGATCAGCCGGAAGGTCGGCACGGTTACCTGGATCATGGACTGGCCATTTCCGCCCTGCGGCTGGATCAGGCCGACGGCGGTCAGCACCTGACCGTTTTCGGCGCGGGCATAGTTCTGCACGATGCAGACGCCGCCATTGCCGTTGTCGTTGCAGGTCTTGAACCAGCCCTGCGTGGGAGCCGCGCCAGCCTGGGGCTGGGGCTGCTGTTGTTCCTGAGCCGAAGCGCCGGCGGCCGAAAGGCCCGCAATCGTGAAGGCGCAAACCGCGACACGCTTGATAATACTGGCGCGTGAAAGCATCAAAATCTCTCCTGGTTCATCTGCGTAAGGTCCGGGGACCCTGCATCGCTATTGTTACCGAAATGCGGCAAAGCGTCCCTGTTTCGGGCCTCAACCGCCAGTGTTTCCTCTGATATCGCCACATTGGACGCCAATCTACCCCCTCGGCACCCAAAATTTGCGCGCTGGCGCGATTTCATGGTCGGTTTCGGGGCTATTTCAGCTTTGTCAGCGGCCATGATACCATTCTCCGACGAATGACACGACAGGGCGAATCGATGCGCTTTCTTGCTACTCTCCTCCTCTCCGCGGCTCTTTCTGGCGCGGCCGCAGCCGAACCCGTTCACGGCATCGCCATGCATGGCGAACCCGCCCTGCCCGCGGATTATCTGCATTTCAGCTACGTTAATCCCGATGTCAAGAAGGGCGGCGCGATCACCTATGGCGTGGTCGGATCGTTCGATGCGCTGAACCCCTTCGTGCTGAAGGGCATGCGTTCCTCCGCCCGGGGGCTTTGGGACGAGGTGCTGGGTAATCTGGTGATCGAGCCGCTGATGCAGCGCTCGCGCGACGAGCCGTTCACGCTTTACGGCCTGCTCGCCGAAAGCGCGGAGTGGGACGACGACCGCAGCTATGTCCAGTTCAACATGAACCCGGATGCGAAGTGGTCGGACGGCGAACCGGTGACCGCCGATGATGTGATCTTCACCTTCAACCTTTTGAAGGACAAGGGCCGCCCGCCCTATAACCGCCGTCTCAATCTGGTCGACAAGATGGAAAAGGTCGGCGACAACAGCGTGAAATTCACCTTCAACGCCGATGCCAACCGCGAAACGCCGCTGATCTTCGCGCTGATGCCGGTTCTGCCGCAGCATGCGATCGATCCTGAAACCTTCGACACCGACACAATGACGACGCCGGTCGGCTCCGGCCCCTACGCCATTACCAAGGTGGAGCCCGGCCAACGGATCGTCTACGAGCGCCGCGACGATTACTGGGGCAAGGACACGCCTTCGATGGTGGGCTTTGCCAATTACGACACTGTCACGATCGACTACTATCTCCAGGATTCGACCCTGTTCGAGGCCTTCAAGAAGGGCGCGGTCGATGTCTATCTCGATGACGACCCCAGCCATTGGGCCCGCGCCTATGATTTTCCGGCCGCCAGTGAGGGCAAGGTGGTGAAGGATGAGTTCCACCCCAAGACGCCGACCGGCATGCAGGGCTTCGTGTTCAACACCCGCCGGCCAAAATTCGAGGATGCCCGGGTCCGCAAGGCGCTGTCCGACGTGTTCGATTTCGAATGGGTCAACAAGACGCTGTTCAACAATGCCTATCAGCGCACGCAGAGCTACTGGCAGAACTCCGCGCTCGGCGCCTATGGCAATCCGGCAAGCGAAGCCGAACGCGAACTGCTCGGCGACGCGATCGACGTGATCGATCCGGCGATACTTGCCGGCGACTACGCCATGCCGGTGACCGACGGGTCCGGGGCCGACCGCAAGGTGCTGGCGGCCGCCGTCAAGCTGCTTGGCGAGGCCGGTTACAGGATCGCGAACGGCAAGATGACCGGAACGGACGGCAAGCCGCTCGCCTTCGAGATCATGACCACCAATGAGGGCCAGGAGAAGCTGGCGCTTGCCTACCAGCACACGCTGAACCTGATCGGCGTCGCTCTCTCGATCCGCACCGTCGATGACGCCCAGTACCAGAAGCGGCTCAACACCTTCGATTACGACATGATCGTGCTGCTGGCGCCGGGCTTCTGGTATCAGTCATCGCTGTCGCCGGGCGCGGAACAGATCTGGCGCTGGGACAGCCGCTCGCGCGATGTCGAGGGCACGTTCAACTTCGCCGGCGTCGCCAGCGCCGATGTCGACCGGATGATCAATGACATGCTGGAGGCCCGCTCGACCGACCATTTCACCGATTCCGTCCGCGCCTTCGACAGGCTTCTGGTCAACGGCCATTACATGCTGCCGCTCTATCACCGCGAGGGCCAGTGGGTGGCGCGCTGGGCGACGATTGAACATCCGGACGAAACACCTATCTACGGCTATCAGCTTCCCACCTGGTGGGACCAGACCGCGCAGTGAGGCTTTCGGTTGTTGGACGCTTGTCCTCCCCTCTTGCGTCATGCTCGAGCTTGACCCGAGCATCCAGGCCACACGGAGAACGTTGCCTGGTCCCTCGGGTCAAGCCCGCGAGGGTGACACTGAGAGGACGTGAAACAGGGGAAGCCGTGCCCCGCCATACCGCACTCTAAAGAAAGGAACGGCATGTCTACCGTCACAGTCGATGCCATTATCGATGTTGTCTGCCCATGGTGCTACCTCGGCAAGGCGCGTCTCGACAAGGCGATCAAGTCGCTGCCCGAAAATGTCGAGGTCGCCGTGCAATGGCGTCCGTTCGAGCTTGATCCGACCGTGCCGCCGGAAGGCGTGGACAATCAGGCGATGCTCGCCGAAAAGCTCGGCAGCGCCGAGCGGCGCGACGAGATGCATGCCCAGATAACGGCGCTCGGCAAGGAACTCGGTATCGCCTTCCATTTCGACCGGATTCTGGTGCGCCCCAACACGCTCGACGCCCATCGCCTGCTGCTCTGGGCCCATACCGAGAGCATCGCCATGCAGAACGCGGTCGTCGGCCGACTCTACCGCGCCAATTTCGAGGAAGGCCGAAATATCGGCGACCACAAGGTGCTGGCGGATATCGCCGCCGAGGCCGGCATGGACCGCGAAATGGTGGCCAAGCTGCTTGAAAGCGATGCCGACACGGAGATGGTGCGTGGCGAAATCGCCAATGCCCAGCAGATGGGCGTCACCGGCGTGCCGTTCTTCGTGTTCAACGGCAAATATGCCGTCAGCGGCGCGCAGCCGGTCGAGGTGATGCAGCAGGCGCTGACGCAGCTTGCCGCCGCCTGACCCGCGTTTGAAAGCCTTTCGGGAAATCGTCAAGGCCCGGCTGCCGGTCACCCCGGCGCCGGGCCTTCCGTCGCTCCGGCTTCACCTGGCCAACGAGAAAAGCGGGCTGGGGCGCTTGCTAGCCGAGCTCGACAACGGCTTCTCGCCCTATTGGGCGCATGTCTGGGCCGGCGGGCTGGCGCTGGCGCATCATATCGAAACGGAGCCGGATTGCGTCCGTGGCCGGACCGTGATTGACTACGGAACCGGGTCGGGCCTCGTCGCGATCGCGGCGGCGAAAGCTGGCGCGGGCGCGGTGATCGCCTGCGATATCGATCCGCTGGCGCTGGAGGCCGCTTCGATGAATGCCGCGCTCAACGGCGTTGCGATCACGCCGCGACTTATAGAACGGGGATGGGACGGCTCTGCTCTCTCCGAGAACCTCAAGGCGATCGCATTCGGCTTTTCCGCACAGCCCCCAGATCTTCTCGCCCCGGAAGGAAGAGATGTCGCGAAAGCGACAGAGAGGGGGGAGTCTATCACCGCGAACGCCCTCACGAGACGAGATGCCGCGCCACCCTCACTGCCCCTTTCGGGGCATCTCTCCCGCCAGCGGGAGAGAATAGTGGGAGCAAGCGGCAACGCCCAATGCAGTTCCCATGCCGCGAACCCGGAGCCCGCAGTCGTGCTGGCAGGCGATGTGCTCTACGATGCCGGAACCGCCGAGCGAACCCTTGCCACCCTGGACGCGTTCGCCGAAACAGGAGCGGATATCCTGATCGGCGATCCCTTCCGTGCGCATCTGCCGCAACGGCACCTGGCGCTTGTCGCGCGCTACGAAGTCGCCGATTTCGCCTCGGGCGGCAAAGCGGCGACGGCCGGCGTTTTCAGGCTGCGGCGAGTTTCGACAGCTTGTTCATGATGATCGCCGCCTGGCCAAGGCGCTTGTCGGGCGTCGGCAGGTCGCGGTTGAAATAGATGCTGTGGTCGGGGCGAATCTTGGCCGAAACGCTGTTTTCGGCGATGAACTGCACGAGGCCGGCAGGGTTGGGGAATTCGCGGTTGCGGAATTGCACCACGATCCCCTTTGGCCCGGCATCGAGCTTTTCGACATTTGCAATCCGGCAAAGCGACTTGATGAACACCACCTTCAGGAGCGACTGCACTTCTTCCGGCATCGGCCCGAAGCGGTCGATCAGCTCCGCGCCGAAGCCGTCGATATCGGTCGCATCCGTCAGTTCGCCGAGCCTGCGATAGAGCCCCATGCGCAGGTTGAGATCCGGAACATAGCTTTCCGGGATCATCACCGATGTGCCGAGCGCGATCTGTGGCGACCAGTCGGAGCCGCCGGCATCCTCGTCGCCCTTGGCCTCGGCCACCGCCTCTTCCAGCATCTGCTGGTAGAGTTCGAAGCCGACTTCCTTGATATGGCCGGACTGTTCCTCGCCAAGCAGGTTGCCAGCGCCGCGAATATCGAGGTCATGGCTTGCAAGCTGGAAGCCCGCGCCAAGCGTATCGAGCGATTGCAGCACCTTCAGCCGGCGGTCGGCGGTATCGGTCAGCCGCTTGTTGACCGGCAGCGTGAACACAGCGAAGGCCCGCGTCTTGGAGCGCCCCACGCGCCCGCGCAACTGATAGAGCTGGGCGAGGCCGAACATGTCGGCGCGGTGGACGATCAGCGTGTTTGCGGTTGGCACGTCGAGGCCGGATTCCACGATCGTGGTCGACAGCAGCACGTCATACTTGCCGTCATAAAAGGCATTCATGATGTCTTCGAGCTGGCCCGCCGCCATCTGGCCGTGGGCAACCGCCACCTTCAGTTCCGGCACTTCCGCTTGAAGAAAGGCCTCGACCTCCGAAAGATCGGAAAGGCGCGGGCAGACATAGAAACTCTGGCCGCCGCGGAAATGCTCGCGCATCAGCGTTTCGCGGATCACCAGCGGATCGAAGGGCGAGATGAAGGTGCGCACCGCCATCCGGTCGACCGGCGGCGTGGTGATCAGCGACAATTCGCGCACGCCGGTCATGGCGAGCTGCAGCGTGCGCGGGATCGGCGTTGCCGAGAGCGTGAGCACGTGAACGTCGCTCTTCAGCTCCTTCAGCCGCTCCTTGTGCTTGACCCCGAAATGCTGCTCCTCGTCGATGATCAGCAGGCCGAGATTGGCGAACTTGATCGAGGCGCCGAGCAACGCGTGGGTGCCGATCACGACATCGAGCTTGCCCTCGGCAAGATCCTTCTTGGTCTGCGCCAGTTCCTTGGCGGGAACCAGACGCGATGCCTGCGCCACCTTGATCGGCAGGCCACGGAAGCGCTCGGCAAAGGTCTTGTAATGCTGGCGCGCCAGAAGCGTGGTCGGCACCACCACGGCGACCTGAACCCCGTTCATGGCCGCAAGGAAGGCGGCGCGCAGAGCCACTTCGGTCTTGCCGAAGCCGACATCGCCGCAGATCAGCCGATCCATCGGCCGGCCGAGGCCGAGATCGCCGCGCACCGATTCGATCGCGTTGAACTGATCCTCGGTTTCCTCATAGGGGAAGCGGGCGGCGAACTCGTCATAAAGCCCCTCCTCCGTCGCCAGCACCGGCGCGAAACGCGTGGCGCGCTTGGCGGCGATGGCGATCAGCTCGTCGGCCATGTCGAGCAGGCGCTTCTTCAGCCGCGCCTTCTTGGCCTGCCAGGCCCCGCCGCCCAGCCGGTCGAGCGTCGCCTCGGCGGCATCCGAGCCATAGCGCGATAGGAGTTCGATGTTTTCGACGGGCAGGAACAGCTTGGCGTCGTCGGCATATTGCAGTTCCAGGCAATCGCGCGGCGCGCCCGCCGCCTCGATGGTTCTGAGGCCGATAAAGCGGCCGATGCCGTGCTCGGCGTGAACCACCAGCGAACCCTCATCGAGCCCGGAAACCTCCGCAATGAAATCGCTCGCCTTGCGGCGGCGGCGGTTCTTGCGGATCAGGCGATCGCCGAGAATATCCTGTTCGCCGATGACGAACAGATCGCCGGTCTCAAACCCGCCCTCAAGGCTCATCACCGCGCTGGCCGCTTCGCCCCGCCCAAGCTTTTCGACCTCGGCCAGAGCGCCGATCGGCTTGATCTTCTCTAGCCCGTGCTCCTTCAGCACCTGCAGCAGCCGGTCGAGCGAGCCTTCCGACCAGCCGGTGATCAGCACCTTGCCGCCGCCAGCGCGCTTGTCGGCGATATGGCGCACCGCCTGTTCGAACACATTGGTGCGGGCGTCGTCATCGCGCGCCTTGGCCTCGGACGCCCAGCGCGGGCCGGCATGGGCCTCAAGCGAAATCACCGGCTTCCCGACGCTGGAAGCCTCGTTGAAGGGCGACAGCCTGATTGACCGGACGGCATCGAGGCCGGCCGAAAACGCCGTGTCGTCGAGATAGAGCGTATCCGGCGGCACGGGCTTGTAGGGCGCGCCGCCGCGCGCGCCGTCCATATTGGTGCGTCGGGCCTGATAATAGTCCTCGATCAGCGCGGATCGTTCGGCGGCGGCCTCGCGGGCGGCGTGATCGACGACGACGCTGAAGCCGCCGAGATAGTCGAACATGGTTTCCAGCCGCTCATAGAACAGCGGCAGCCAGTGCTCCATGCCGGCATAGCGCCGTCCTTCGGAGACCGCCTGATAGAGCGCATCGTCGCGGGTGGCAGCGCCGAACATGGAGAGGTAATTCTTGCGGAATCGGGCGATATTGTCATCGCCGAGCGTCACCTCGCTCATGGCGTTGAGCTCGAGCGACTTGACCGTGCCGATGGTGCGCTGGCTTGCGGCATCGAAGGCGCGGATGGTTTCCAGCGTATCGCCAAAGAAATCGAGCCGCACGCCGTTTTCCGCGCCCGGGACGAACACGTCCAGTATGCCGCCGCGCACCGCATATTCGCCGACGGCGCGTACGGTCGGCACCCGCTCGAAGCCGGCATCGGCTAGGCGATGGACGATCTGGTCCATGTCGATGACCTGCCCGGCGCGGGCGGAAAAGCCGAGCGAGGCCACGATCTCGCGCGGCGGCAGCTTCTGCAGCATCGCGTTGACGGTGACGAGAATGATTGCCGGATGCGGCTTTTGCGCATGGGCGACAAGGCCGGCAAGCGCCGAGAGCCGGCGCGCCTCGGTATCGGCCCCGGGCGAAACCCGGTCATAGGGCAAGCAGTCCCAGGCAGGCAGGGTGAGCACCGGAATATCGGGGGCCACGAAACCGAGCATCTGCTCGAAATCGGCAATCCGCTGGCCGTCGGAGAGCACATAGGCGACCGATTGCCCGGCTCGCGCCATTTCGGCCAGCACCAGCGGTTCCGTGCCCGGCACGGCATTGGCGATGGTCACCGCGCCGCTCAGGCTTTCGAGTTTCTTCGGGTTGAATCCGGAAATCATGGTTTTCGCGCGTTTCAGGCGTTTTTCTCGACCGGATCGAAATCCGGCCGGTAGGCGGCGATGCTTTCAAACAGCTTCATGCGCAGATGTTCCGGCACGGGCGAAGCACCATTGATCCATGCGATCAGGTCGGCGTCTTCCTCGGCCATGATCGTCTCGAACTGGTCCAGCGTCGCATCGTCCATATCGGCGATATTGTCCTCGGCATACTGGCCGAGGATCAGGTCCATCTCGCGAATGCCGCGGTGCCACGCGCGAAACAGCATGCGCCGCCGCCGCGGGTCGAGGTCGGCGCTGGTGCGCTTCAAACCGGTCATTTCGATACCTTCTCTGTTGATTGGCCTCTATAGCGGCTCGTTTCGCGCTTGTCAGCCTTGCCAAAGCCGTTCAGCGGGTACATTTCAAAAATATGCGACCCGCCCTGCTCGATCCCCTGTTCGCTCCGGCCTCCTCGCTCGCGGGGATCGGGCCGAAACTTGCCAAGCTGCTGATGAAGCTGACGGGCAGCGAGGACGAGGCCCGCGTCATCGATCTCGTTTTCCATGCGCCGACATCGGTGATCGACCGGCGGCTGAAGCCGGGCATCGCGCATCTGCCCGAAGGCGCGATCGTGACGGTGGAAGGCCGCGTCGACCGCCACCAGCCCGCCCCTTCCCGCTCCAACGCGCCTTACCGGGTTTATCTCCACGACGAGACCGGCGAACTGACGCTGACCTTCTTCCACGCCAAGGCCGACTGGCTGGAAAAATCGCTGCCCGTCGGCGAGACCGTGGTGGTGAGCGGGCGCGCCGAATGGTTCAACGGCCGCCCGACAATGGTGCATCCCGACTATATCGTGCCAGTCGAGAAAGCCGACACGCTGCCGACGGTGGAGCCGGTCTATCCGATGACGGCTGGCCTCTCGGCGAAAATCCTGCGCCGCTCGATCGAATCGGCGCTCGCGCGGGTTCCGGTGTTTCCCGAATGGATCGATCCCGCAATCGTCGCGAAACAGGGCTTTCCGACGACCGACGAGGCGCTTACCGCCCTCCACAATCCCCGCGACGAGACCGATATCGAGCCGCAGGCCCCGGCGCGCCGCAGGCTGGCCTATGACGAATTTCTGGCCGGACAGCTTTCGCTATCGCTGGTCAGAAGCCGGATGCGCAAGGCCAGGGGCCGGCCGGTGCGCGCGACCGGCGTGCTGTCGGACAAGGTGCGCGCCGGCCTGCCCTTTCAACTCACGAAGGGCCAGCAGGAGGCCGTGACGGCGATCCTCGAGGACATGTCGCAGGAAACCCGGATGCTGCGCATGCTGCAGGGCGATGTCGGCTCCGGCAAGACCATTGTCGGCCTGCTCGCCATGCTTGCCGTGGTCGAGGATGGTGGACAAGCGGTGCTGATGGCGCCGACAGAAATCCTGGCGCGCCAGCATTATGAAGGCATCGCGGCGCTTGCCGAAAATGCCGGCGTCACCGTCAGCCTCTTGACCGGCAAGACCAAGGCCCGCGAGCGCAAGGAGATCGAGGCTAAGATCGCCAGCGGCGAGGCAAAAATCGTGATCGGCACCCACGCATTGTTTCAGGACAATGTTGCCTATCACGATCTCAGGCTTGCGATCGTCGACGAACAGCACCGTTTCGGCGTCCACCAGCGGCTGCGGCTGACGGCCAAGGGCATGGCGCCGCATCTTCTGGTGATGTCGGCAACGCCGATACCGCGCACGCTGGTGCTCGCCGCCTTCGGCGACATGGATGTCTCCAATCTCACCGAGAAACCGGCCGGGCGAAAGCCGATCCAGACCGTCACGATCCCGCTGGAACGGATCGGCGATATCGTCGGCCGGCTGCGCGATGCGCTGGCCCAAGGAAAAAAATCCTATTGGATATGCCCGCTGGTCGAGGAATCGGAGGCGGTCGAACTGATGTCGGCCGAGGAGCGCTACGAAACGCTGGCAAAGGCGCTCGGCCCCGACAAGGTCGGCCTCATCCATGGCCGTATGTCATCCACCGACAAGGACGCGGCGATGGAGGCCTTCCGCTCGGGTGAGACTCGCCTGCTGGTTGCCACCACCGTGGTGGAAGTGGGCGTCGATGTGCCGGATGCCTCGATCATCGTGATCGAACATGCCGAGCGCTTCGGCCTTGCCCAGCTTCACCAGTTGCGCGGGCGCGTCGGCCGCGGCGACGAGGCCTCCTCCTGCATCCTGCTCTACAAGGGACCGCTATCCGAAATGGGCCACGCCCGGCTCTCGGTGCTGCGCGAAAGCAATGACGGCTTCCGCATTGCCGAAGAGGACCTGAAACTGCGCGGCGAAGGCGAGCTTCTCGGCACCCGCCAGTCCGGCATACCGGGCTTTCGCTTCGGCAGCCTTGAGGCCCATGGCGACATCCTCGCCATCGCCCGCAAGGACGCCGGCTATATCGTCAGCAAGGATCCGGGACTGCAGAGCGAACGGGGTGCTGCGCTCAGGACCCTGCTCTATCTGTTCCGCCGCGACGAGGCGATCCGCTATCTCAATGCGGGGTAGCGCGGCCGACGGCTCGTTTGCCTGTGACCCCACAGCCTCTCCGACGGCACTCTCTCCTATCAGGCGTCACCCTCGGACTTGATCCGAGGGTCCAGGCGGCGTTCGCCGTGTCGCCTGGATGCTCGTGTCAAGCACGAGCATGACTCATGAGAGGGTGTCGATTTCAGCAAGACGCCGCGACCGCACCAACGGCTATCAGGGGAACGTGAAACAACGCGGGAGAAGCTCGCAGCACCCTACTCCGCAGCATCCCGCCGCTCGCCCGCATCCGCCGGCGCGTCGGGGGCGCCGCCTTCGGTCTTGGCGTCGAGATCCGGGAAGGCGACGACGCGTTTGCCGCCGGGCTCAGTGTGCAGCACGATCAGGCCCTGTTCCTCGAACCAGTCCAGGAAGCGGCGGGCGCGGCGGGCGGAATGGGTGCCGTAGGCGCGCGCGATGGTGGCGTCGGAGGGGCACGGTTCGCCGGTAAGGGCTGCCTTGGCCAACATCAGGAACACGCCCTGAAGGTCGTCGGTGACATGCGGCGTCAGCGACAGCGCCATCTGCCAGGCCTCGCTTTCGGCCATGGCGTCGTCCACGCCGGAGCGGGCGATCGCCAGCCGGCGCCGGAAATCCGACATGGAAAGCGGCGCCCCAGAAATACGCTTCATGCGACCGCGCATCAGGAAATCCTGATAAAGCTCTGAATCGGAACGGAAAGCCGATTCCTTTCCATCCGCGATTTCCGTCAGGGTCATCGTAATCCAGTCCTCCCGCTCCTCGTCGCTCATCGTGCTCGCGCGCGGGCCGCGCGTCGTCTCCGGCGCTGTATCGGCGGATTGGGAAAGCTGGTCGATGATATCCACGGTCGGGCGCGGACGGGGCGTGACCCGGCGCGGCGCGCTTGCCTGCCGGGCCAGATCCTCCGGATCGGGCGTGAAGATCAGGTCGTCGACATCCTCCGGCTTGTCGGGAAGCGGCATCAGCTTGGGGCTGGAGGAACGCGCCGAGGTTTCCACCGGTCCGATGATCACCTTGAGCGGGCGGCGCGACAGTGCCGGGCCCAGCGCCACGAAGTTACCGCGCTTGAGGTCGCGGAACTGTTCAGCCTGACGGCGATCCATGCCGAGCAGATCGGCGGCGCGCGCCATGTCGATGTCGAGAAAGGTCCGCCCCATCAGGAAGTTGGAGGCCTCGGCGGCGACGTTCTTTGCGAGCTTGGCGAGTCTCTGGGTGGCGATCACGCCGGCAAGCCCGCGCTTTCTGCCCCGGCACATCAGATTGGTCATGGCGCCGAGCGATTGCCGGCGCACCTCTTCGGGCACCTCGCCGCCGCCGGTAGGTGCAAACATCTGGGCCTCATCAACCACGGTCAACACCGGATACCAGTGGTCACGATCGGCATCGAACAGCGCGTTGAGGAAGGTCGCAGCCGTGCGCATCTGGTCCTCGATCTCCAGGCCTTCCAGCGTCAGAACGCAGGAGACGCGGTGCTGGCGGATGCGGTTGGCGATGCCGATCAGCTCGCCCTCGGAGCGCTCGCCATCGACCACGACATGGCCGAAGGCATCCGACAGCGTGACGAAATCGCCCTCGGGGTCGATCACCACCTGCTGCACCCATTTGGCGGATTGCTCGAGCAGGCGGCGCAGGAGATGAGACTTTCCGGAGCCGGAATTGCCCTGCACCAGAAGCCGGGTCGCCAGCAATTCCTCGATATCGAGACTGGCCACGTCACCGGTCGATGTCGTTCCCATATCGATGTCGACTTGCACTTCGCCTTCACCTTCGTTTCGGATGGATTTGTCAGAGCCTGCCGGAGGCCTGCGGACGCGGATATCCGCCTAGCCTGCTATAGCAGGTCGGTGCGGGCGCGGTCGTGCCGCGGCGGGCGTTACCCACAGCTTTCCGCCTCATGCGACGATGCGCAGCACCGCCGGGTCAATCGCGAAGGTGGCGGCAAAGCCCGCCTGCCCTTCCCGCGTCAACGTCAGCGCCCGGCCATCCCGCGCCGGGCGCAGCCAATGGCGCTCGCGGCAACGCGCGAGCATGGCGGCGCCCAGCCAGCCGCCGATATGGTGGCGGCGCTCGCTCCAGTCGAGGCAGGTGCGGCACAGCGCCCGCCGGCTTTTCCGGGCGTCTTCAAGCTGCACCCCGAACTCGCAGAGGAAAGCCCGGCCCTTTTCGGTTACCAGCCCCGCCGGGCCGTCGAATTCCAGGCATCCCGTTTTCACCAGCGAATCGGCAATGCCGACGGCAATCGCGCCAGCCATGTGGTCGTAGCAGGTGCGTGCCACCCGCATCGCCTCGTCCTTCGGGCCGGTTGGGCGATAGCGCGCCGGACCGGCCGTCGAAAGCAGGCTCAGATGCTCCAGCGTCTCGGCCACATCGGCGGAAGCGAGCCGGAAATAGCGGTGCCTGCCCTGTTTTTCGACCGCCACCAGCGCGCCATCCACAAGACGGGCCAGATGGCCGCTCGCGGTCTGCGGCGTGACGCCTGCGACGCCGGCAAGCTCGCCGGCGGTCAGCGCCTTGCCGCCGAGCAGCGCGGACAGAATGTTCGCCCGCGCGACATCGCCGATCAGGGCAGCGATGGAAGCGAGCGTGTTTGCGGAAACCGTGTTCGTCATGGGCCCAATCTAGCACCGGGGACACGCGTCGTCATCGCCGATCGTTTCGGTGACGACCGAAGCAAAGGGCGAGACGACGGCATAAACCTTCCCGAAAACGAGAGGATACCCCCATGACCGACTCCGCCCCGGCCCCAGGGGAATCGCGTATGGCTTTTAAGCTATTGAATATTTGACGCAAATCGATTCATCTTCAGCCTTTCTGTTGTGGAGGGTTGGATGGACGGATTTGCGTCTCTTTTCGGGTCGGTTCCGGACCCTCGGGCGGCCAATGTCCGCTATTCGCTGAACAGCGTTTTGTTCATTGCCTTGGCCGCGGTGCTGTGCGGGGCCGAAACCTGTCAGGACATGGCCGACTTTGGCGTCTCCAAGCACAAGCTTTTGAAGGAGATCGTGCCTCTGCCTTACGGCACTCCCAGTCACGACGTTTTCTCGAATGTTTTCAGACATATCGACCCTGAGGCTTTCGAAACGGTCTTTGCACGCTTCGCGCAGGCTTTCGCAAAATCCATCAGCGGCGTCATCGCCATCGACGGCAAGGCCGTGCGCGGGGCCTACAAACGCGGCGACAAGGCCTCGCCCCTGCATCTGGTCAACATCTGGGCCGCCGACCAGCGCATGGTCATCGGCCAGCAGCTCGCGCCGGGCCGCAGTGAAGTCAAAGGCGTTCTGCAAGCTCTTTCATGCTTGTCGCTGGATGGCTGCATCGTCACGGCTGACGCGCTGCATTGCAGGGCAGACACAGCCTCTGCCATTCTCAAGACCGGCGCCGACTATGCGCTTGCACTCAAGGGCAACCAACCGGGCCTTCTCAACCGGGCGATCGCCCTGCTTGAAAAGGAAAGCAACCCCGACAGAGCCGAAAAGGCCGATGGCAAGGCCCATGACAGAACCGAAACCCGACGCGCCGTCATCGTCAAGGCGGAAGGAATGGATTTTCCCGGCGTCAAGGCGATCGCACGGCTTGAAAGCATCCGGGTGGAGCCCGATGGCCGGCAAACGCGTCACATCCGACATTTCCTGCTGTCCAGGTCAGTCAGCGCTACCGCCTTTCTGGACATCGCCAGAGCGCACTGGACGATCGAGAACCAACTGCACTGGGTGCTCGACGTCGCCTTCTGCGAAGACGCCGCCAGAAACCGAAAGGATCACGGGCCCCGGAACCTCTCGATCCTTCGCAAGCTCGCTCTCAACATCATCCGACACCACCCGGACAAGGCGTCCATCCGGCGCAAAATGAAAAAAGCCGGATGGGACGATACCTTCCTAATCTCAATGATCGCTCATATGCGATAGCCCTGGCCCCGGCCCGGAGCCTTGCCCGCTTCAGCGCCATCCGCCGCGCCGCCGGGCTTATGATCCACACCCTGTTCATTCGCTGGCCGCAGCGGCGGCGCCAGCGGATGGATCTGCTTGAACTATCGGACGACCACCTGAAGGATATCGGCGTCACGCCGGCGGAGGCCCGCAGGGAAGCCGGCCGGCCATTCTGGGACTGAGCAGCCCGCGACACCCTCAGTCTTTCGGCCGCTCGCCCTCGGCCTTTGCGGCCAGAAAGGCCGCAAAGGCCCTCAACGTATCTTCGGAGACATGGTGTTCTATGCCCTCGGCATCGAGTTCGGCCGCTTCCGCCGGCACACCGATGGCCAGCAGCAGATCGTGCACGATCCGGTGGCGTTGCCGCGCCTTTTCGGCCATCGCCTCGCCCGCCGGCGTCAGGAACACGCCGCGATAGGGGCGCGAGGTCGCAAGCCCCTCGCGTTTCAGCCGCGCCACCGCCTTGGTGGCCGTCGGGTGGGCGACCCCCATGGAACGGGCGATATCGGCGATCCGCGCCTCGCCGTGTTCGGCCATCAGCTCGGCGATCAGCTCGGTATAGTCTTCCAGAAGCGCGCTGGCGCGCTCGGACCGCGCCTTGGAGAACCGGTCGGCGGCGTCGCAATCGGATGGTTTTTGATCGTCGCTCACCGGTCGCTCCCTGAATTGCAGGATCAATCTGTAGCCGAGGGTAAATTGTTGTCGTGTTCTTGTATCCGGTGGCGGCTGACAAGGCAAATCACCATTGGCGGATGGCCTTGATCGCGCCATGATAACGACGATTGACAAAAGTGTAGCCTAGGCTATATTTTTAATAATTCCAAACTCGTCCAACATGTCTCGCCCCATGACTGATCTGAAAACCAAGCGCCGCTCGCTCACGGACAGGACCAATACGGCCATCGAGCAAGCGCTCGCCTCCGGGCGGGTGCGGCCGAAATCGGCCCTGCTTTTTGTCGGCCCGGCAGTGATCGCCGCGATCGCCTATGTCGATCCCGGCAATTACGCGACCAATATCCAGGCCGGCGCGGGCTATGGCTATACCCTGCTCTGGGTGGTGCTGTTCGCCAATCTGGTCGCCATGCTGTTTCAGGCGCTGTCGGCCAAGCTCGGCATCGTGACCGGGCGGAATCTAGCCGAAGTCTGTCGCGATGAATTTTCGAAACCGGTCGTTATCCTGCTCTGGATCGTCAGCGAGATCGCGGCGATGGCGACCGATCTGGCCGAATTCCTCGGCGGGGCGATCGGGCTTGCGCTGCTGTTCAACATGCCGCTGATGGCTGGCATGGGCGTCACCGCCGTCGTCACCTACGGCATTCTGCTGTTCGAGCGGCGCGGATTCCGGCCGATGGAGCTGATCATCGGTTCCATGATCGGGGTGATCGGGCTTTGCTACATCATCGAGCTTTTCATCGCGCCCGTGGCCTGGGGCGAGGCGACGACGGGCCTTTTTCGCCCAGCCATTCCCGATGCCACGGCGCTGGCGATTGCCGTCGGCATTATCGGCGCCACCGTCATGCCGCATGCAGTCTACCTCCATTCCGGCCTCACCCAGCACCGGGTTGCGGTCAAGAACGAGACCGAACGCCGGCGGGTGCTGCGGTTTTCCAATATCGAAGTGGTGGCGGCGCTCGCGGTGGCGGGCGTCGTCAACATGGCGATGGTGATGATGGCCGCGGGGGCGTTTCACAAGGGCCACAGCGAGGTCGCCGAAATCGAGACCGCCTACCATATGCTCACGCCCCTGCTCGGCGGCGCTGCGGCAGCCGTCTTCCTGATCTCGCTGATCGCATCGGGCATTTCCAGCTCCGTTGTCGGCACCATGGCGGGGCAGATGATCATGCAGGGTTTCGTCGGCTTCCGGATCCCGATCTGGCTGCGCCGTCTGATTACCATGCTGCCGGCCTTCGTGGTCGTTGCCCTTGGCGTCAACGCAACCCAGGCGCTGGTCGTCAGCCAGATCATCCTTTCGATCGCGCTGCCGGTGCCGATGATCTCGCTGGTGATCTTCACCCGCAATCGCAAGATCATGGGCGAGTATGCCAATGGCCGCCTCGTCGGCGCGCTCGCCATCCTCGCCGCGATCGCCGTGCTCAGCCTCAACTTCGTCCTGCTCGCCCAGACCTTCGGCGTGCCGATCCCGGGGCTGGCGGCCGGGTGAGGCCTTAAAGCCCGTTGATCCACATCTTCAGCCGCGCGCCTTCGCGCGCCAGAAGCTCGGGGTTGCGGGCGTTCTGCGCCAACAACGAACCCCCTTGCAGCGATGACTGCAGTTGCAGCGCCAGCGCCTCGACATCATCGCTGTGCCCCATCTCTCCAAACTGTTCGGCCATCCATTCCATTGGAGCGGCCAGCAGCGGAAAGGCTTCCACCGCCGCCTTGTCGCCGGCCTTCAGAAGCTCGGCGCTCAACGAACCCGCGGGGCAGCCTCTCAAGGCGATCTCCCCGGCATTGCCGACGGTCTTGTTGACGAAAGCGACGAGCCGGGCCTTGGGCGATGGCAATGCGGCCAGTTCCGCCTTGAGGCTTTCGAACTGGCCCTTATGGTGGTCGAGGATCGCGGTGGCGATGTCGTCCTTGGTCTTGAAGTAATAATAGACATTGCCGAGGGGCACGCCGGATTCCCGCGCGATGTCGGCGATCGTCGTGCGGGTATAGCCCTGCCGGTAGGCGAGATTGACCGCCGCCTCCACCAGCCGTTCGCGTTTTCCCATGTCCTTCCTGCTCATAAGTCTTTCCTACTTACTCCAGCCTCACCCTGCGGTGTTGTTTCCGCTCTGGCTCATATGAGCCCTCAACCTGCCTGCCAAGCCGACTGTGTTCCAATCGGCGACGGCTCAAACTTATGAGTTGAGTAACTAACTTATATAAGTTGGTCAACTCACTAATACATTGACGCAAGAGGATGCGACCGCCCTCTCCCCCCCCCCTATTCGACGTCATCCTCGGGCTCGACCCGAGGATCGAGGCAGCGCGCGTCAAAATCGACGGCTGTGGTGGCTCGCTTACGGGCGACATGAGGTAAAGCGTGCAGATACTGGCGCAGCAGGCGTGCTTGAATGCTCGCGTCAAGCACGAGCATGACCCATCGAAAGATAACGATTCAGCAAGACATCATGGCCACATCGCAGAGGCACCGCGCCACACGGGAGTCGTCGGGCCACACAGGAGCCAACCTGCCCCCGATTGCAGTCGTTCACCCCGCCCGGCGCGCGGCGATCTTGAGGCCGAAGCCCTGCATCAGCCGCACGGTTTCCGGGCGCAGGTTTTCGCCGGTGAAGATCACGAAGTCATGGTTCGGGCCGCCATCGGCGGCGGCCGTCGATGAGCCCAGCACGCGTTTGGCCTGCATGGCGATCGCCTCGGCGGGATTGAGCCAGTCCACCGGCCAGGGGGCGAGCTTGCGGAAGCGGTTGGCGAGGAACGGATAGTGGGTGCAGGCCAGCACCACGATATCGGTGCGCCTGCTCTCCTCCTCGACGAAACAGGGCGCGATTTCCGCCCAGAGCGCCGAATCGGCCACCGCGATGCCGCAGATATAGTCTTCCGCCAGCGCCGCCAGATAGCGCGAGCCGACGAGGCGGGCGTGGCAGTGCGTGGCGAAACTCTCGATCAGCCCCTTGGTGTAGTCGCGCTTCACCGTCACGGGCGTTGCGAGCACGGAAATCAGGCCGGAGGCGGTGCGTTCCGCGGCCGGCTTGATCGCGGGCACGGTGCCCACGAAATCGGTTTCCGGGAAGCGTTCGCGCAGGGCCGCGCCGGCAAGCGTGAAGGCCGTGTTGCAGGCGATGATCACGCAGGCCGGGCGGATTTCCTCCAGCAACTGCGCGAAAAGACGAAGCAGATGATCCAGCAGCGCCTCTTCCTGCCAGTCGCCATAGGGGAAGGCGGCGTTATCGGCGATATAGACGAATCGGCGCTCCGGCATCAGCATGCGGGCCTCCCGCAGCACGGTCAGCCCGCCAATGCCGGAATCGAAGATCAGAACCGGGCCGTCATCGCTCATCGCCGCCATCCTGGCCGCGCGGGTTCTTGCGGGTATAGCGATCGAGCGCGGAAATCACCCCGCGCACCACATGAATTTCCTGCGCGCTCATCGCCCTGCGGGTAAAGACTGCGCGCAGATTGTCGATCATTTTAGGCTTTTTGTCGGCGGGACGGAAATATCCCCGCGCGTCGAGCGCTTCCTCGAGATGGCCGAACATGCCGAACAGGTTTTCCTTGGTCGCCGGCGTCTGCTCGACGGCCTGAAACGGCGTCGCGCTTTCGTCCTCCATGCCGGATTTCATCCACTCATAGGACATCAGCAGCACGGCCTGGGCGATGTTGAGCGAGGCGAAGGCGGGGTTGACCGGGAAGGTCACGATCTCGTCGGCAAGCGCCACCTCCTCGTTCTTCAGCCCCCAGCGTTCGCGCCCGAACAGGATGCCCGAGCGCTCCCCTGCCCGGTGGCGCGCGCGCAGCGTATCGGCGGCAACCGTCGGCCCGCGCACCGGCTTGAAGCCGTCGCGGCTGCGGGCGGTGGTGGCGTAGACGAAATTGAGGTCGGCGACAGCGTCTTCCAGACGATCGAACACCTGAACGCCGTCGATCACGTGATCGGCCTTGGAGGCGGCGGAGCGCGCGCTGTCGCTCGGCCAGCCATCGCGCGGCTCGACGAGACGCAGTTCGGCGAGACCGAAATTCGCCATGGCGCGCGCCACCATGCCGATATTCTCGCCGAGCTGCGGATTGACCAGAATGATCACGGGGCCTTCCGCCAGAAGCGGACGCTCGCTGTTCGTGCCTGCCATATTCTATCTGCCTTAATCTGTCCTTCGGCTTATCGCTCTCGCGCAGGGCGAATGCAAGAAAAACGCGGCAAATGCCCACAGCTGTTCCGCCCGGACCTTGGCGATGACCACCAGTCGCGCTATGGCTTCGACATGTCAAAACCTGCCGATCCGCTCTCCGTCCTCAAATCCGTCTATGGCTATGCCGCCTTTCGCGGCAAGCAGCAGGCCGTTGTCGAACAGGTGGTCGCCGGCGGCGATGCCGTGGTGCTGTTTCCAACGGGCGCCGGCAAATCGCTTTGCTATCAGGTGCCCGCGCTCTGCCGGCCGGGCGTGGCGCTGGTGGTCTCGCCGCTGATCGCGCTAATGCGCGACCAGGTGGAGGCGTTGAAACAGCTTGGCGTCAGCGCCGCGGCGCTGAATTCGACGCTTTCGCGCGAGGAATATGGCGCAATCCGCCGCGGGCTCGATGACGCAACCCTCGACCTGCTCTACGTGACGCCAGAGCGGATGGCGACCGCCGGCTTTCGCGAGATGATGGCGCATGTGAAGATCGCGCTGATCGCGATTGATGAAGCCCATTGCGTCTCGCAATGGGGCCATGATTTTCGCCCGGAATACCGCGCGCTCGATGCGCTGAAAGACATATTTCCGGGCGTGCCGCGCATGGCGCTGACGGCGACCGCCGATCCGCATACCCGCGAGGATATCATCGAGCGGCTGGCTCTTCAGGACGCGGCGGTTTTCACCACCTCCTTCGACCGGCCCAACATCACCTATGAGATCATAGAGCGTGATCAACCGCGCCGGCAATTGCTGGATTTCCTCACCCGCCACAAGGGCGACAGCGGCATCGTCTACTGCCTGTCGCGCGCCAAGGTGGAGGAGACCGCCGAATGGCTGAATGGCCAGGGCATCCGCGCGCTCCCCTATCACGCCGGCATGGACCGCGAACGCCGCGACGCCAATCAGGACGCCTTCCTGAAGGAAGAGGAGCTTTGTCTCGTCGCCACCGTCGCCTTCGGCATGGGCATCGACAAGCCGAATGTCCGCTATGTCGCCCATCTCGACCTGCCGGGTTCGGTCGAGGCCTATTATCAGGAGACCGGGCGCGCGGGCCGTGACGGGCTGCCATCGGAGGCCTGGATGGTTTACGGCATGGCCGATGTGGTGCAGCGCGGACGGATGATCGATAACGGCAACGCGGTCGAGGAGATCAAGCGGGTCGAGCGAGCCAAGCTCAACGCGCTGCTCGGCATCTGCGAAACGTCCGGTTGCCGCAGACAGGCGATTCTCGCCCATTTCGGTGAGGCCCATCCCGGCGGCTGCGGCAATTGCGACACCTGCCTGAAGCCGGTCGAGACCTGGGACGGCACGGAGGCCGCGATCAAGGCGATGGCCGCGATCTACCGCACCGGCGAACGCTTCGGCGCCGGTCACCTGATCGACGTGCTGACCGGTAAGGAGACCGAGCGCACCGAACGCTTCGGCCATGCGCAGATGCCGGTCTTCGGCGCGGGCAGCGACCTGCCGGTCAAGACCTGGCAGTCGGTCTACCGCCAACTGCTCGCCGCCGGGCTGATCACGGTCGACCACGAGGCCTATGGCGCGCTGAAGCTGATGCCGGAGGCGCGCGCGGTGTTTCGCAAGGAAAAGACCGTGCGTTTTCGCAAGGACCGCCCCACGCGCGGCGGCTCCTCCGGTTCGGCCAGACGGGGCAGCGACAAACGCGCCGCCGTTCCCGAGCACGATCGCGCGCTGTTCGAGGCGCTGCGCGAAACCCGCACCGCGCTCGCCAAGGAAGGCGGCGTGCCCCCCTATGTCATCTTCCCCGACACGACGCTGATCGCACTTGCCGCCGAACGGCCGAAAACCCCGGATGAAATGCTCTCGGTCTCCGGGGTCGGCCAGACCAAGCTGCAGCGCTATGGCGAAGAGTTTCTCGCCATCATCCGCGCGCATGGCTGAAGGGCGCTAATCCGGCAGGGTCATGTGTCCGTTTTCGTCAAGCGGCGAGAACGGATTGAAGGCGACCTCCCACAAATGGCCGTCCGGATCCGCGAAATAGCCGCTATAGCCGCCCCAGAACACTTTCTCCGCCGGCTTGACGATCCGCGCGCCGCAGCTTTCGGCGAAGGCAAGCGCTGCATCCACCTCGCTTTCGGAGCCGACATTGTAGGCAAGCGTCACGCCCGAAAATGCCGGCTTGTCGTCCGGGACGCCCTTCAGCCCGGCATCCTCGGCCAGCGCCTTTCTTCCGAAAAGGCCAAGCGCAATACCGTTGAGCCCGAAGAAGCTGACGCTTTCCTGCGAGGCGGATGATTTCTTCCAGCCCAGACGCTCATAGAACGCCGTCGCCTCCGCGATATCCTCGACGCCCAATGTGATCAGGCTGATCCTGCGTTCGAATGCCATGGGATTTACCTCCGATTTTGTTCTCTATATGTTCTTATATTTATCGCCAGATGTAAAGGGATTAATTCGGTGTTGAGGTGACGCATTGAAGTGTCCTGATACGCATTACTCAGGCCGCCTGTCCCGCGATATTCTGTCGTCGGCACTCCTCCTCGCCCGCCGCGCGTCATCCTCGGGCTTGAACCGAGGATCCAGGCAGCGTTCTCCGTGTCGCCTGGATCCTCGGGTCAAGCCCGAGCAACTGTGTGCTTTTCTGTCAAGTTGTTGGTGCATTGAGGATCGGTCTTTGCTCCCGAATGGCTGTGTTGAGGGCGACGAGGAGCTTTCTGGCGATGGCGACGATCGCGGCTTTGGGTGCCTTGCCGCGGCTTCGCAGATGGTCGTAGTGCTGTTTCCACCGCCCGGTTCTGATCGCGGCAAGGGCGGCCATGTAGAGGGCATTGCGCACCCGCTTTCGCCCACCCTGGACATGGCGTTTGCCGCGCATGAGGCCGGATTCGCGCGCGATCGGCGCCACGCCGGCCAGGGCGGCGATCGCGCGCCGATCGACACGTCCCAGTTCGGGCAGGCTGGCAAGGATGACGGCGGCGCAAACCGGCCCTACGCCTGCGGCCGAACGCAGCAGCGCCGCGTCCTGGGCGAGGTCGCAGGCGTTCTTGATGGCGCTGACGATGCGTCGCTCAAGCGCGCGGATCTGGACGTCGAGCAGGGCGATCACGGCCTCCAGGCTTTCCGTCACCACCGGATCGGCGACGCCCTTCAGGCGGATACGTTCGGCCTTGCGCATCGCGACCAACTGGTCGCGGCGGCTGTTGAGGCCCTGAAGCTTCAGCCGTTCGGGCGAAGCCGGGGCGGTGGCCGGCAGGTCGAGATTGACGCCGTAAAGCGCCAGCATGCGCGCATCCACCGCATCGGTCTTGGCCAGCATGCCGATGGAGCGGGCAAAGTCCCGGGCGCGGCGGGGATTGGCGCGATGGAAGGAAAGCTCCGCCTTCTCAAGCGCCCGCACCAATGGCTGGTCCCACGGGGCGGTGGCTTCCAGCACCACGAACGCCCGGTGTTCGAGCGCAAGGCCGATCAGGGCGGCGATGCCCGCCGAATCGTTGGAAAAGCTGCACGACCTAGCAGCCGGGTGAAGATAAACATCGAGACGCCGACCGGAGACATCGCAACCGATCGTGTTTTGTGGCAAGGTCATGATCCCATCCTTGTCCTACGGGCTCGGCGCGCCAACGCCGGCCCCGGCAACTGTTCGAGGTGGTTGACGAAAGGCGGGCGGCGTTTCCAGCTCGGGCACGGTCGCATAACGACCAAGGATGACACGAAACACCGTCCGCCAATCAGACTGCCGCGTTCACGGCAGACGTCAACAGACAAGGATGACTCATGGGAGATCGAAAGCTATAAACGCACAACAAAATACGGTATCATTATACCGTATTTTTAAGTCTTTGTTTTTATTGAAGTAAATCGCATAGATGCCACTCTTTCACTCTTGACCATTTTCAGCCCTGGCTCTATACAACCGCCAGCATAGCCGGCCAGACCGACTATGCCATCAGGCTTGGGCTTCACCCCAAGCAAAGCAACAAGAAACGTCCACCCTTCGGGGCTGGATCAAAATCGAGAGCAACACAATGGTTACCTTCTCCCAGAAGCCCGCAGAGGTGGAAAAGAAGTGGATCGTGATCGATGCCGAGGGTCTCGTCCTCGGCCGTCTCGCTTCGCTCGTCGCCATGCGCCTGCGCGGCAAGCATAAAGCCACCTACACCCCGCATGTTGACGACGGCGACAATGTCATCGTCATCAATGCCGACAAGGTCGCGATGACCGGCAAGAAGTACACCGACAAGGTCTACTACTGGCACACCGGCTATCCCGGCGGCATCAAGGAACGCACTGCGCGCCAGATCATCGAGGGCCGTTTCCCGGAACGCGTCATCGAAAAGGCTGTCGAGCGCATGGTTCCGCGCGGTCCGCTTGGCCGCCGCCAGATGAAGAACCTGCGCGTCTATGCCGGCACCAACCACCCCCATGAAGCCCAGCAGCCCGAAGTTCTCGACGTTGCCAAGCTCAACAAGAAGAATGTGAGGAGCGCATAATGGCCGATCTGTCCGATCTGAAGACGCTTGGCGACGCCGCGACCGCTGAAGCAACCCCCGCCGCTCCGGTTCACGAGCGCAAGGTCGACGACCTCGGCCGCGCCTATGCCACCGGCAAGCGCAAGGACGCTGTCGCCCGCGTATGGGTGAAGGCCGGCACTGGCAAGATCACCGTCAATGGCAAGGATTTTTCCGAATATTTCGGTCGTCCGGTGCTGCAGATGGTCCTCCAGCAGCCGATCGTCGCCGCTGCCCGTGACGGCCAGTTCGATATCGTCGCAACGGTTACCGGCGGCGGCCTTTCCGGCCAGGCCGGCGCTGTTCGCCACGGCATTTCCAAGGCGCTGACCTATTTCGAGCCGGGCCTGCGTTCGGTTCTCAAGCGCGGCGGCTTCCTGACCCGCGACAGCCGCGTTGTCGAGCGCAAGAAGTACGGCCGCGCGAAAGCCCGCCGTTCGTTCCAGTTCTCCAAGCGCTAAGCGCCGCGTTTTCATCACGCTTTCAGAAGGGCCGCCACCGCGCGGCCCTTTTTTTTCGTTTTCGCGGCAATGCCGACGCCCCCCTCCTCTCGCCTTTTTGAGTTGCGGCCGCGACAGCGTCAGGCGAGGCATAGACGGTCCCGTCCTTGCGCAACCCTGTCGTGTGGACTTACACTCGATCCTGAAACCAACAGGATTTCGACGCATGAGAATAGTCGCGTTCTTTTTCCTGCGCTGCTTTGGGTTCGGGCTCTTCGTGCTGCCGGCCTTGTCGACACTTGTCCATATCCCGACCGATCTCCTGTTATGGCTGACCGGCCTGAACTTCGCCGTTTCCGCGGGTCTTCTGGCCTCGGCCTGCAACGCCCGATATTACGGTGACGTCGTTTATGTCCTGTATGACAGGCACAAGACTCTGGCAGCCGGGAATGGGGCCATCCACTGGCTTGAGCTGCCTGCGGATATCAGATCCTCATCGACCCCGTTTCGGTTTCTCTCCTCGCAAATCCCGCATATCGACGAGATGCGACACGGAGACCCGATGAGAATGTATCGGACACCGATTTTCGGCTATCTATGGTGGGAACACGCACTGCCATTTCCGATCGCCGCAGAACAAAGGACGGCTTAAGCGGGCGTTTCTGCCCCGTGGGGCGTTTTTTATGGGCGCGCCCCGAATTCATACACACCGCCCTATCGACCTTCTGCCCGGCGCGGATTATCTATAATTCCATGACCAAGCCCGAACCCATCGCCGCCCGCATCAGCCGGGCGCTAGCCGAACGGATCGTCTCCGGCGAGATCGCCGCCGGCGCGCCGCTGCGGCAAGATCATATCGCCGAGGAGTTCGGCGCAAGCCATGTGCCGGTGCGCGAGGCATTCCGCCGGCTCGAGGCGCAGGGGCTGGTGGAAAGCCAGCCGCGCCGGGGCGTGCGCGTGGCCGGCTTCAGCATGGAGGAGGTGCGCGAGATTGCCGAGATGCGCTCGGCGCTCGAAGTGCTGGCGCTGCGTAATGCTGCGCCTCATCTCACCAGCGCCATTCTCGATGAAGCCGAGGAGGCAACCCGCGCCGGCGATCAGGCCCGCGATGTCCAAGCCTGGGAGGAGGCGAACCGCCGCTTCCACCGGCTGATCCTCGCTCCCTGCGGCATGCCGCGGCTGATGCGCAGCATCGATGATCTTCATACCGCGAGCGCCCGCTTCCTGTTTTCCGGCTGGCGCGCGGAATGGGACACGCCGACCGACCGCGACCATCGCACCATCCTCCTGGCGCTGCGCCGCGGCGATACAGAAGCCGCAGCCCTTCTGCTTGGCCGCCACGTGCAGTGGATCGGTCAGAAGCCCGCCAGGACGCCGGTCAGCCGTTCCGCCCGCTGAAGCCAGTCGACCGCGCCTGCTTCGCGATGCGGGCCCATGGCCTTGCGTTGAACCTTCCTGTTTACGCCGATTTCCACAGCAGCTTTTCGTCCGCCAGACGCAGCGCTTGCCTTATGCCGCGTTGTGTGGATTCATTTAGAGATAGATTCCATAAATTATCTATAATTTGAAAAGGAGCATCTCATGCGTCTATCCAGCCCCGCCCTTCTACCGGCGTTCAGCCCGCTCGCCCCGCAGAACCGCAGCCTCGCCTGGAAGGCGGCGGCGGTGTTTCTGGGAAGCCTGTTTCTTGCGCTGTCTTCCTATATCGAAGTCCCGATGGTTCCTGTTCCGGTCACGATGCAGACCTTCGCGGTAACGCTGGTCGGCGCGCTTTACGGCTGGAGGCTCGGTGGAATCACCATTGTCGCATGGCTGATTGAGGGCGCTCTGGGTCTGCCGGTTCTGGCGGGCGGCGCTG
The DNA here is from genome assembly GCF_002043005.1 of Martelella mediterranea DSM 17316. Taxonomy (NCBI): domain Bacteria; kingdom Pseudomonadati; phylum Pseudomonadota; class Alphaproteobacteria; order Hyphomicrobiales; family Aurantimonadaceae; genus Martelella; species Martelella mediterranea. Next base: position 3,229,038 of record NZ_CP020330.1, read on the forward strand.
CGGGCTTTGTCCATTTCATGGGGCCCACGGGCGGCTATCTGTTCGCCTTCCCGATCGCCGGCATGGTCGCCGGTTTTCTGGCCGAGCGCGGCTGGAACGGCCATCGGGTCGCCCTTGCCTTCCTCGCCATGCTTGCCGGCAATGCGCTCTGCCTGCTGCTTGGCGCTGCCTGGCTTTCGCTGATGATCGGCGTCAGCGCCGCGTTTACGGCGGGCGTCCTGCCCTTCCTGATCGGCGCCGTGCTGAAATCGGCTCTTGCCGCCGCCGCGCTGAAGGCGCTTGCCCGCGGCCCGAAGCGCGCCGGGTGATGACGGTAAGGCTGCGCCCGCATCATCTGCTCTGCATGCTCACCTATGCGGGCAAGGGCTACAGCCCCGCCTTCACCGCCAATATGACGGTGGTCGTGGGGCGGATCGCGGGCGGCGAGCCGGTCGAGATCGTCGAGGGCCCGGACGATATCTGCAAACCGCTGCTGTCAGAACCCGATCCGCATTGCTACCGGGAAAGTGTGCAAGTCCGCGATCGGCGGGCCTCGCAAGATGTCGGGCAACTGCTCGGGGTCTCGATTTCTGCGGGTGAGCTGCCGGCCCTCACCGAGGGCCGGCTGGACATGCTCCGGCAAGCCTTCCGCGATGGCGATATCCGCGCGGCCTGCCGCGATGGCGATATCCGCGCGGCCTGCCGCGACTGCGAATGGCAGGAGCTCTGCGGACGCATTGCAGACAATGCTTTTTCGGGAACGGCTCTGAGGGAAGCCGGCCGGCATGACATACCGCCGAGAGATCGACAGCCTTGACAAAGAAGGCGGCGTCTGACCGCCGCCTTACAAATTCAGAATATCACGGTCGCCAACCGTACCTCGATTTACCCGGCTTCCGCCACCCGCGACAGCGCCACGGAAAGCTGCTCGCGCTGCTGCTTCAGTTCCTCGAAGCGTTCGCGCTCGGTGGCCACCACTTCCGGATCGGCATTGGCCACGAATTTCTCGTTGCCGAGCTTTTTCCGGCTGCGGTCGATATCGGCGTCGACCTTGCCGATCGCCTTGGTCAGCCGCGCCGTTTCAGCCGTCACATCGATCAGGCTGCCGAGCGGAATGCAGGCGGTCGCCTCGCCGATGATGACCTGGGCCGACCCCTTGGGCGCGTCCTTCTCGAAATCGAGCGAATCGATGCGCGCCAGCCGCTCCAGCGCCGGATAATGGCGGGCGGTGCGCTCGCGGGTCGTGGCATTGGCGCCGACGAGGATCAGCGGCGCCTTGGCCGAAGGCGGCACGTTTACGTCCGCGCGCGCCGAGCGAATGCCGGAGATCAGATCGACAAGCCAGTTGATTTCGTCAGCCGCCTCTTCATCACGGAAGCCCGGCTCGTGCCAGTCGGCGTGGCAGCAAAGCCCCTCGCCGCCGATATGGTTCCACAATTCCTCGGTCATAAACGGCATGAACGGGTGCAGAAGCTTGTAGGTTTCGGCCAGAACATAGGCGACGCAATGCTGCGCCTCGGCCTTCGCGGCCTCGTCCTCGCCCATGAACACCGGCTTCAGGAGTTCCAGATACCAGTCGCAGAGCTCGTGCCAGACGAAGCGGTAGAGGGAATCGGCCGCCTCGTTGAAGCGGAAGTTTTCGATCGCCGTGGTGACGTCCTCGGTCGTCTTCGAAAGCTCGGTCAGGATCCAGCGGTTGATGGTCTGCGTCGCGCCGGAGGGGCGGAACGAGCCGTCGAGCTTCATGCCGTTCATCTCGGCAAAGCGCGTGGCGTTCCAGAGCTTGGTGCCGAAATTGCGATAGCCGGCGATACGGCTTTCGTCGAGCTTCACGTCGCGGCCCTGGGCGGCCATGATCGCCAGCGTGAACCGCAGCGCGTCCGCGCCGTATTCCTCGATCAGGTCGAGCGGATCGATGACGTTGCCCTTCGACTTCGACATCTTCTGACCGTTCTTGTCGCGCACCAGCGCGTGAACATAGACGGTGTGGAAGGGTTCGACACGATTGCCGTCCTCGTCCTTCATGAAGTGCAGCCCGGCCATCATCATGCGGGCAACCCAGAAGAAGATGATGTCGAAGCCGGTGACGAGCACGCTGGTCGGATAATAGCGGGCGAGTTCCTCCGTCTCTTCCGGCCAGCCGAGCGTCGAGAACGGCCACAGCGCGGAGGAGAACCAGGTGTCGAGCACATCCTCGTCGCGGGTCAGGATATTGCCGGGTTCATAGTTTTCGAGCTGCTCCTCGACCCAGGCCTTCCACGGCCCCTCATGGGCGATGTAATGCTGGATCGCGGCGTCGAGCGCCTCTTCCTCGGTCTTTTCGACGAAGACCTGGCCGTCCGGCCCGTACCAGGCCGGGATCTGGTGGCCCCACCAGAGCTGGCGCGAAATGCACCACGGCTCGATGTTTTCCATCCAGTCGAAATAGGTCTTTTCCCAGTTCTTCGGGACAAAATTGGTGCGGCCCTCGCGAACCGATTCGATTGCCGGCCCGGCAAGTTCCTTCGCGTCGGCGAACCACTGGTCGGTCAGCATCGGCTCGATGACGACGCCCGAGCGGTCACCGAAGGGCTGCATGATCTTCTTGTTCTCGACGAAGGGGATATCATTGCCCTCCTCGTCCTTCACGGTCACCGCAAGCCCCTCGGCATTGATGGCGTCGACAATGCGCTTACGGGCGGCATAGCGGTCAAGGCCGCGATATTCATCGGGCACGAGGTTGATGTCGTCGACCTCGTTTTCGCCCGGCAGCTCACCGGATTTCGCGATCTTCATCGCCTGCTCGGCGCAGACGGCATAGGGCTCGCCGTCGTCGCGCAGCGCCGCCTTGGTGTCCATCAGCCGGTAGAGCGGAATGTGGTTGCGGCGGGCGACCTGATAGTCGTTGAAATCATGCGCGCCGGTGATCTTGACCGCGCCGGAACCGAAATTCTTGTCCGGATATTCGTCGGTGATGATCGGGATCAGACGTCGATGCTCTTTCGGTCCTACCGGAATTTCACAGAATTTTCCGATGATTGGGGCATACCGCTCATCCGACGGATGAACGGCGACGGCGCCATCGCCGAGCATGGTTTCCGGGCGCGTGGTCGCGATCGAGATGTAATCGCGCTCCTCCTCGAGGACGACATTGCCGTCCGCGTCCTTCTCGACATAGGTGTAGGTCTCGCCGCCGGCCAGCGGATATTTGAAATGCCACATATGGCCGTCGACTTCGCGGTTCTCGACCTCAAGATCGGAAATCGCGGTTTCGAATTCCGGGTCCCAGTTGACCAGCCGCTTGCCGCGATAGATCAGGCCGTGCTTGTAGAGCGAAACAAAGACCTCACGAACGGCCTCGGAAAGCCCCTCATCCATGGTGAAGCGCTCACGCGACCAGTCGCAGGAGGCGCCGAGGCGCTTGAGCTGATTGATGATCTGGCCGCCGGATTCTTCTTTCCATTCCCAGACCTTGTCAATGAAGGCGTCGCGGCCCATCTCGCGGCGACCGGGAAGCTGGCGTTCCATCAGCTGCCGTTCGACCACCATCTGGGTGGCGATGCCGGCATGGTCCATGCCGGGCTGCCAGAGCGTGTCCTTGCCGCGCATCCGCTCGAAGCGGACCATGATGTCCTGCAGCGTGTTGTTGAGCGCGTGGCCCATATGCAGCGAGCCGGTCACGTTCGGCGGCGGGATCACGATCGAGAAGCTCTCCCTGCCCGGCTTTGCGTTGGCTCCGGCGCGGAAGGCATCGGCCTGTTCCCACCGGGTGGCAATCCTGGGTTCGACGCTTTTCGCGTCATACGTCTTCTCAAGCATGTCTTCGCCAATTCCTGCTGATACCAAAACCGGGCGAAACACATATAGCGCGCCTGCGTCCGGATTAAACGGCGGCGGGTTGCCGCGGCTTTCGCGGCGGCCCTTCGCGGCCTGTCGTTGTTATGCGCTTGGCTTCAGGCCTGTCAACAATAAAGCCGCCCCGGAGGGGACGGCTTGGATAGGTCGAACCTGCGTATTCTCAGCGCTTTGCGTTGCGCATGCGCTCGATTTCCTTGCCGACCATCTCCTCGACGATCGAAGGCATGTGCTCCTCGATCCAGTCCCTGAGCAGCGGACGCAGTTCCGAAATCACGATTTCCTCGATCTTGCGCGCGCCCTCGCGATCCAGCGCGTCGGAAAGCGCATGCAGCGCATTGCCGATCCGCTGTTCGGAGCCGGATGAGAGCAGGTGATCCTGGCCCTCCTCCATGCGTGGCGAACGGTCGGCATCGTCTACGCGCGCGGCGCTTGCGGGCTCATGAGCCCCGCCGGTCGCCTCCCGCACCTGGCGCGCAACCTCGCCGATCGTGCCGGGATAGACCGCATCGCGCTCAAGCGGGTGCGGCCGGGCCGCCGCCGGTTGCTGCGGTTCTGGCGCCTGCTGCGTCACCGGCTCCTGATCCGCTTCGAACGGCTGTTCGGCTTCCGCGCCATGCGCGGCTTCCGTCTCGTTCGACGGCTGCGAATCATCATCGAAGGTGAAGGCGGGACGGCGGGAGACGAAGGAATTGTCGCCAAAGGGCTCGGGGTCCTGTTCGACAGGAGACGCGTCGCCCGCATCATGATCGCGCTGGCGATAGGCCTCGGGCGCGCGGTAGCGCTCTTCCCTGGGCGCGGCAGCGTTGTCACGCGCGGCGCGTGGAGAACGCCCGACATCGTCGCCGCTATCGATAATACGGCGAATCGAAGCGAGAATCTCTTCCATCGAGGGCTCTTGCTGCAATTTCGGCTGCGCCATTACAAACCTTCCCGCGCGTTAACGTCCCAAGCGTCGAATCATCGACAACGATACGCCAGCTCCGGCCGCATGAAGACCGAAACCGTCATATTTTCAGTGCTATACACAGAATTTTCGGGACACGTCCGATAGAACTTACAAATCTCTAGAATTCGAAGGCCTTCGCCCGCGCGAAGCCGGGCAGCGGCTTGACGGCGGCATTGAAGGAGGAGAGCGACGAAAACACATCGCCGTCGCGATGATAGATGGTTGCTCGGGCGGCATAGCCCGTGCCCTCGACGCAGACGAGCCGGCCGCCATCGCGCAACTGGTTCAGCAGCGCCTCCGGAACGACCTCGACGGCGCCGTTGAGGAAGATCGCGTCATAGGGCGCCTCGGAAGGATACCCTTCCGGCAGGACGCCGCTGACCACGACCGCGTTGTCATAGCCGAGTTCGAGGAATTTCGCGCTCGCGCTTTCAACCAGTTCCTCATCGCTGTCGATGCCGACGACCGACTGGGCGAGCAGCGAAAGAATGGCCGCAGCATAGCCATCGCCCGCGCCGACCACCAGCACAACATCCTTCTTGGAGAGCTCCAGAAGCTGGACGAGCTTCGCAAGCGGCGACGGCTCCATCATGTAGCGGGCGGGGCCGGCTTCATTGGCGGGCTTTACCTGAATGTCCTCGTCGATATAGGCGAGCGACCTGGATTGCGGCGGCAGAAAAGCTTCCCGCGGAACGGCAAGAAAGGCCTCGAGCACGGGATAGGCTGTCACATCGGTCGGCCTGATCTGGTTTTCCACCATCTTCCGGCGCGCCGTCTCGAAATTCATCATGGCCAACAACCTCGCAAACAATCAGCGTTCAGCGCCGTCCCGACGCACGAGTTGTTTTCATAGATGCGCTGCCGCCTCCATGCAAGATGGTAGAGCCGTTCGCGCGAAATTGCCGCAAAAAAGAAGGCGCACGAGGCTGCGCCTGTTCACCCGAGACATGACGAAGGGGCCGGCGCGAGCGCCGACCCCAATGGCATTTGATGTTCAACGATATTGGTTGACCAGAATGCAGAGCCGCTGCAGGCCGGCTTCATAATTGTTCGGCGTACGCATCACGGCCTGGCACTGTTTGCGCACGGTCTGCTGCTCGCCGCTGCTCAGATCGTCAAAGGCGATCACGAGGCGTTGGTCGTTGCGATTGTCAGGCATCGATCCGCCGCCCGATCCATCGCCGCCGGCAGTGCCACCGCCGTTATTGCCGCCACCGGCATTTCCGCCGCCGCCGTTTCCGCCGCCATTATTGCCGCCGCCATTATTGCCGCCGCCGCCGAGGCCGATATCCACGTCCGCGCCGGTGCCATCATCACCGCCAATGCCGACATCGACATCAGCATTCGCGCCGCTATCGCCGCCGATCGTGGCGGAAGCCGAGGCCCCTATTCCGCTGCTGCCGCCAACATCGGCGGACGCATCTGCATTCACGCCGCTGGAGCCGCCGACGCTTGCGCCGACATCGGCGCTCGCGGCCTGCCCGCCGCCGACATCGGCCGACGCTCCGGCATCAACGCCACCGGAACCGCCAACGCTCGCGCCGGCATCGGCGCTTGCGGCCTGACCGCCGCCAACACCGGCGGACGCGCCGGCATTCACGCCATCCGAGCCGCCGACGCTGGCGTCAACGCCCGCGCCGATGCCGCCTGAGGGATCGGTGTCGGTGTTGACGCCGACGCTTATCCCGTTCTCGCCGCCGATATTCAGAGACTGCGCATTGGCAGGGTTGGCACCATACAATGTAACGGCGAGCGACCCTGCGAAAAAAGCACTCGCCAGAAGTGTAGATTTACTGCGACAGGCAAACATGTCGTCCTCCTTCTGGAGCCCTCTTGGTGGAAGGACTCCCCCTGTTTAAACAACGTTATGTTTGCGGCTCGTCTGTTCGATCCGCGTAACTTTTAAACGGGACCTTGAACAAAAAAGTTCCTCGGCAGCGAAGAATCTCCTCGGCGACCAGATCAGGATATATTAATTCTGAGTGGAAAACACCGAGGCTCTTCACCTCCCATACTTCGATAACAAAGAAGATATTCGGGACCGAAAAACTCGTCGACAGGCCGGAAGCAAGTCATTCAAACAAAAGAGTGGTAGCGATACCAAGCTCTCGGCGATATCGATGGTCATGAAAGTCATGAACACGATCGCACAGGCATCTGGCGATGCTGTCAGGACGGCGCTGAAATTTTATCGAAAAAGGGAGTGGAGGCCTCGGCCGGAATCGAACCGGCGTGCAAGGATTTGCAGTCCTCTGCGTAACCACTCCGCCACGAGGCCAAACATTGTCGATCGAAGGGTTGGCGCGGATTTAGAATGATTTATTTTGATTTGCAATAGCGCTGCCCGACGCAGCCTCATTTTATTTCGCGAACAGGCGCCGGAGGTCCGCTGGCGCAGCGGGACAGATTATCGCCGGCCCCGCCGAACGCCTGTTATTGGCAACGCCGGCAAAAAACGGCTCCGCAGGCTTAAAAGGCCGCGCGAATCGGGTAGTGTCACGAAGTCCGGATTCGGGATCGAAACGCCGGCGCGTCGCAATGGAGGGGACCAATGCCGACCATCTTCAATTCCGCCAGATTTTTTGCGGCGTGGTGCGTTTTCGCCCTTTTGACGGCGGCAGGTCTTCAGCTTGCGCCGGCCGCCGCCCAAGAAACTGACGACGAAAAAACCTCCTCCGAGCTGGTGCAGGAAATCTTCCAGGATGCCCAGGGAAATGCCGGCCTGAAGGCGCGTTATGAACGGCTGGTAACGAACCCGATTTCGCCGCCCGACACCCGCAGCCCTCGGGCAACGCTCGAAAGTTTCCTTGTGATCATGCAGACGGCCAGCGAACTCTGGCTTGAGGTGCGCGACAGCTATTTTGACGGCGAGACCTTCTTCATGACAAAAGCCCAGAGCGATCAGCTTGTTCTGGTGCAGTCGCTTCTGGAAAAGGCGGCGCGGACATTCGATCTCTCTGCGATACCTGCCGCTTCGCGGCAGCGCGCGAGCATCGAGACGGTGCTGCAGCTTCAGGAAATATTCGACCGGATCTATCTGCCGCCGGTGGAGGAAATACCGGGTCTTGCCGCGGGCGCGTTCGCGCTGTCGGATTCGGACGCACAAGCGCTGCCGGCAAAATGGATCATTCCCGGCACCAGCCTGACCATCGAACGGCAACGGGAAGGCCCGCGGGAGGGCGAATATCTTTTCACCCAGGGCACAATCAACCAGATTGACGACGATTACGAGGAGGTCAAGGCCCTGCCGATGATCGCCGACCTCGGCGAAGACCTCTACCAGTATTACATCTATACGCCAGGCAATCTGGTCGCGCCGCGCTGGTATGAGTTCATTCTCGATGGACCCTACTGGCTGCGCTACCAGTTCGGAAATCAGGCCTATTGGCAATGGATCGGGTTGGCGCTCATCGCCGTCGTGTCGGTGGTCGCGCTGGTCTGGTTCAGCCGCTGGAATGCACGGCGGGCGGTTCCGCTGGATCCCGCCAGGCGGCAGCTGCGCCGCGTTATCACGCCCTTGCTGATCATGGCCGCGGCAAACCTCATCCGCTTCCTGATCGAGGAGCAGATCAACATCACCGGCGACCTGCTCTATGTCTCCACCACCGCCCTGAGCGCCCTGATATGGACGGCCACGGCCTGGTTCACCTATCAGCTTCTGCAGACGCTCTATATGTGGACCATCCGCAATCCCGCCGTCAGCAATGCCTCGCTTGATGCCAGCCTGCTGCGCACCGGCTTCCAGGTCATGTCCTTCATCGTGGCGATCATCGTGCTCGGCTATGGCGCAACCCAGATCGGCATTCCGATCTACGGCGTCGTCGCCGGTCTCGGCGTCGGCGGCCTGGCGATCGCGCTCGCTGCCCAGCCGACGCTTGAAAACTTCATCAGCGGCGTGCTGCTCTACGCCGACCGGATCGTGCGGGTCGGCGACTTCTTCCAGTTCGACGATACCGCCGGCACGGTGGAGGAAATCGGGATCCGTTCGACGCGCATCCGCGCGCTCGACCGCACCCTCATCATCGTCGCCAATGCCGATCTGGTGAAGCGCAAGATCACCAATTACAGCCGACGCGACGTCTTCCTGTTCCGGCACAAGATCGGCCTCAGATACGAAACCGGCGCCGACACGCTGCACAACGTCATGGAGGATATCCGGACGCTGCTCGCATCCCATGAAAGCGTACTCGAATCGCCGAGGCGGGTCCGGCTCGTGGAATATGGCGATTCGGCCGTGCTGATCGATATCTACGCCAATATCTCGGCTACCGACATCAACGTCTTTCTGGAGGTGCAGGAGCAATTGCTGCTTTCGATTCGCGACATCGTCGAGCGCCACGGTTCCGGTTTTGCCTATCCCACCTCCACCGTCTATCTCGCCCAGGGCGATTACAAGGAACCCAAGCCGATCGCGGACGTTCCGACAAAAGAGAACGCCGGCGAGGCGCCGAAGGACGACGAGACCTAGCGCGTCGAAAAGGCGGATGTGCCCGGATAGGCCGCGGAGGTTGAAATGTGGGGCTGGGTCAACGAAAATGCGGCGGCGATCAGCGCGGTCGCAAGCGTCGCCACGCTTTTGATATGGGCGATCTACCTCCAGATGCTGTTCAGCGGCTTCCGCGAGGGACGGCGCGCGAAAATCCTGATCAATCGCGGCGGCAGCCCCACGCTCGATGGTCATTGCCTTGTGGCCAATATGAGCGCGAAGGCGATCTTCATCGACGCCGTGCTGCTCGATTTCAACGTGAAGACCGAGACAGGCCGCGAGCATTTCAGCTATTCGCTCAGCAACCTCACCTTCGATGACGACAGTGTCTCCGATCCGCGCGCAAAACTGTTCCAGGGACCATTGGATGCTGCCGAGCATCTCGACCTCGGCACGTTCCGCGCATTGATCGAAAAGATGTCGCCGCCGGATTTCGACCGCTTCGAGACGATTGAAGATATCAACATCACCATCGTGGCGACCTACACCTCGGAGGACCGGCCGGTCGCGGCCGAACGGGTTTTCGATATTGTCGGCGATCGCGACGAGTTGGTGGTGTCCCCGCGCCGCTATGCCGCGTCGCAATTGCGCAGCCAACGTCAGCGCCGCCGGATCGAGAGACTGATGCGCGATCTGCACCAATCGGAGCGTGGCGATGGCCGCAAAAAGACAGACGGCGTGGAGGCGCAGGCTTAACCGCTTTTGTGAGCCCGATCGGATATGCATCCAGGCGCGGGAAAACGGATCGCGCGCGGGTCACAAACTTCTTTGCTTTTTTTGTCGAAAAGGGCTTGGCAAATCGCCTCACCATTTGTATTAACCCGCTCACACCGCAGCGCCTCATACGGCGCACATGTTCCCTGGTAGCTCAGCGGTAGAGCACTCGACTGTTAATCGATAGGTCGTCGGTTCGAATCCGACCCGGGGAGCCACTTCACCATTTGATTGTCTGTACCGCCGTGAGAGTGTTCTTGCGGACGCGATCTTGTGCAAGCCCAAACGCCCTCTGCCGAGAGGCAGAAGGGCCAGAGGCCAACGCGGTATAGAGCTCAATTACGCGATCAATACAGCAGCCACAGCGCCGCGCCCCGACGACGCTCGCGGGGAGCGCGCCGGGGCGAATGAAGCGTCGACGGATTCGCTCTCAGCTCATTGGCGCAGCGCCGCGTGCGGTCAGTTTTGGGCCGACCTTGTCGCCAGATCACGCTTTAACCTATTGAATCTACGAATCGTTCTTTTCGAAAGTCGATTCTGCGCTTCGAACCGATGCGCTAGCGCTTGCCGGTTTTTTCTTTCCACTCGGCGCGCGCCTGTTCTATGAGCTCCGGATCGGTGGCGGCCTTGAGGCCGGTGGCGGCGATCGCCTTGGCAGCGTGGACGAAGGCCTTGTGGGCGGTCGGGCTCTTGCCCTGGGCGACCACCTGCCAGGTGTGGGGGTTGGTGCCGATCGCCCAGGCCGGCGTCCAGCATTGCGCGGTCGGAATAACCCAGCTGACATCGCCGACATCGGTCGAGCCGGCGCGGAAATGCGACTTGCCCTCAAAGACCCGCAGGCCCCGGTGAAGCGGCTGGCTTCCGTCGACCCGGCTGTTGGAAAACGCATCCTCCCGAACCTGATAGAGCCGGATGCTGCTGTCGATCGCCTCCTGTGAGAAGGTCGCCTGAATATCCCGCGCGAAAGCCTCGTCGGCCTCATCGAAGGGCACGGGGCCGAGCGCCGTCATCTGCTCGTGCATCGCGGTTTCGAGCGTGAGGTTGGGCAGCAGGCTGTTGGTCGCCTTGCCGAGTTCCAGTTCGACGCTGGTTTCCGTCATCATCGCAGCGCCTTCGGCGATCTTCTTCACCCGTTCGGCGAGCGCTCGCGCGCCCACGATTTCCGGAGCCCGGATCATGTAGCGGCCGGCCGCGCGCGCCTGCACGACATTGGCTGCCACGCCGCCGGTTTCGGTGATCGCGTAATGGATCCGGCAATCCGACGGCATGTGTTCACGCAGGAAATTGATGCCGATATTGGTGAGCTCCAGCGCATCGAGCGCGGAACGGCCGAGATGGGCGGCATTGGAGGCGTGGGCGGCCACGCCCTTGAAACGGATATCATATTCGATCACGGCGAGATTGTTGGTGGAGCGCACGCCGTTGAAGGGCGCCGGATGCCAGGTCAGCGCAAGGTCGACATCATTGAACACGCCGGCCTCGACCATGATCGTCTTGGCGCCGCCGCCCTCCTCCGCCGGGCAGCCATAATAGCGCACGGTGGCCGCAATGCCGTTCTTTTCCAGATGACGGGCAAGACCCACGGCCGCCAGAAGCGAGCCCGCGCCAAGCAGGTTGTGGCCGCAGCCATGGCCGCTTGCGCCCGGATTGTCGGACTTCTCCTCGGCAATGCCGGCGACCTGGTTCATGCCGGCCAGCGCGTCGAATTCGCCGAGGATCGCGATCACCGGCCCGCCGATGCTATATTCGCCGCAAAAGGCGGTCTCGATACCGGCAACGCCGCGCGTGACGGAAAACCCGTATTTCTCTAGCAGCGCCGTCTGGAGCTTCGCCGATTCGAATTCCTCGAATTTCAGTTCGGCAAGCTCCCATATCCGGTCGGAGAGTTCGATGAATTCCGGCTTCAATGCCTCGATTTCATTCGCGAGTTGATCAATCGCCTGCTGCGTCATGGGAAGGTCCTGTTTGCTGCCGTGGCAGCGGGTCTGGGGTCATGAAAAGTCGCGCGGCCCATGTCGACGGGCCGCGGGATAAGGGGTCTTGAGGAGAAACCCCGCGCCGCGGGAGCAGCGCGGCGATAGCCGGTCAGTCGACCGAGACTTCCCATACGCGGGGATTGCCCTGCCATACGGGCGCGCCTTCGAGGCTCGCTGTCGCGGCCCAGATGTCGACCATGTCGTACATGAACAGGCCCGGCATATCCTCGAGCATCAGCGTGTGGAAATCATCGAAGATCTGCTGGCGCTTGGCCTGATCGGTTTCGCGATAGGCGGCGTCGAGCAGTTCGATGGCCTCCGGATTTTCCCACATCAGCGAGGTGTTCTCGTCCTTGTCGCCGACATAGAAGCTCATCATCAGCGCCGGATCGAGACGTGGCGAAACCGACTGCGAGATCACCTGGTAATTGCCCGACCGGCGGCGCTCCACCTGGGTGGCGTAGTCGAGCACCTCGATCTGCACGTTGAGGCCGGCCTGCTGCATCATCGCCTGGGCGATAATTGCGGCCGGATAGCTCGGCACATTGCCGCGGCGGTTGGCGATGATGGAGATCGGCTCGCCGTTATAGCCGGCGTCCTTCAGCTCCTTCTTCGCCGCCTCGATATCGTAAGGCAGGCACTCTTCCTGGGTCTCGCTGTAATAGATCGAGTTGGTCGCGATCATCGAGCAGTTGGGCGTGCCGGTTCCGTTGGAGGCGGCGGCGACAAGCTGCGGCAGGTCGAGCGCCATGGCCATGGCGCGGCGGACGCCGGGATTGGAAAGGACCGGATCGCGGGTCTGCATGTAGAACAGGTTCTTGCCGTTGTTGACGGCGACGATCAGCTTGCTGTCATCGCGGTCCTCGAATTCCGGCATCAGGTCCGGCGAGACTTCGGCAAGATCGAGCGCGCCGGACTGGATGCCGGCCTTCACCGTCGAGGCGTCGGGAACCACCATGAACTTGACGCCGTCGACGAGCGGGTCCTTGGCCCCGACCGTGCCATCCGGCTTGCCGTCGTTCGGCGGCGAGACATAGGCGTCATTCTTGGCGAGATGGACGTATTCGCCCTTCTTCCACTCGTCCCACTTGAACGGGCCCGTGCCGATCGGTGCTGCAAAGCTGCCGTCTTCGCCCACGGATTTCGGCGAGATGATGCCGGTGAAGCCGCATTCCGGGCGGGCCATGAGGCCGAGGAAGACCGCCGACGGCTCGGCAATCGTCATCGTGACGGTGGCATCATCGACTTTCTCGACGCCGGTCAGCTTGACCACGCGGCTGCCGTCGAAATCCGGCAGGCAGCGCCACTTGCTGTCGGCGTCCATGTAGCGGTTCATGGACCAGACCACGTCGTCGGCGGTCATCTTGTCGCCATTGTGGAAGGTGACGTCATCGCGCAGCGTGAAGGTGTAGGTCAGCCCGTCATCCGACATCGCGACGGATTTGGCGAGAAGCGGCTTGACCGCGCCGTCCTCGGTATAGCCGACGAGACCTTCGAGAATGTGCATCATGATCGCGTCGGTATTGCCGTCGCGGTTGACGCCCGGATCGTTGGAGCGCAGGTCGGAGGAGAGTGCGACGACGATATCGCGCGCCGCCGCGGTCTGGGTGAGCGCCGCCAGCATCACGCCGGCAAGGAGTAGTTTCTTCATGTTTATCCCTCTTTGGTTCTGTTTTCAGGCCTTCAAAGTCCGGTGAAACAGGCGCGGGCGAGCCGGCCGATCGTCTCGAGTGCCACCGTGTAGCCGGGAAGCCCGTCCGGCATGGTGAGCGGTACCCCGTCCGTGTAGGCGGCGAGGATGAAAAGCGGCGCACCGTCGCGATAGACGATGCCCGCATCCATGCGCCCGCGCTTTCCCCTTCCGCCCTTGCTGGCGATCACGGTATCGAAGGGAAGGCGCGAATGAATGCCGTAGCGCAGCACCTGCGATTTCAGCATTGTCAGCGCGAAGGCGGAGAGATCCTGCGAAATGCCGAGCTTGGCCGAGGCATCGGCGTCCGTCTGGGCGGCAAGGAGCGTGTCGAGCAGCATCACCTGGTCGGCCGCCGTCGTCACCGTCACCGCTTCGAGCGGATGGTCATGCGGCAGCGCGATCGGCGGGATCAGGAAGCGGTGATGGGTGCCGGTCATGCCGATTGCCGCGCAATAGGCCTGAACCTCCTCCAGCGTCAGCCGCTCGAACACCATATGGGTGCAGACATTGTCGGAAAGCGTGATCATGCCGGCGATCGCGTCGCGCAACGACAGCACCATGCCGGGCGTCATGTGGCGCAACACGCCGCTTGCCACCTGCTCGGCGTGGCGCGGCTCGTAGACGATCTTCTCCTCGAAGCTCAGCCGCCCCTCCCCGATCGCCTTCAGCGCCGCCATCATGATCGAGATCTTGCGGGTCGAGGCCGACGGCGTTTCCTCGGTCGCGCCGCGCTCGATGGTTTCGCCGGTCACAAGGTTCTTGACCTTGAAGCGGACGGTGAAGTCCTGCGCATCGCAGATCCTCGCGAGTTCGGCCGCCGTCGATGCCGTTTTTTCGGTTCGTTGAGTCATATCACTCCTCCAGCCGCCATTTGAGTTTCACGCCGCCGGTCTCGTTGAAGTCGAGCGCGGGAATGGCCGAAAGCAGCCGCTGCGTATAGGCATGCTGCGGACGGTCGAAGATATCGTCGCGCGGACCTTCCTCGACGATTCTGCCGTGCTGCATCACGATCACCCGGTCGGCGATCTGCTCGACCACGGAAAGGTCGTGGCTGATGAACAGGCAGGAAAAGCCGTGCTTCTTCTGCAGGTCGGCGAACAGCGCCAGTACCTGCGCCCTGACCGTCACATCAAGCGCGGACACCGGCTCGTCGGCGATCAGCAGTTTCGGCTCGCGCACCACGGCGCGGGCGATTGCCACGCGCTGGCGCTGGCCGCCGGAAAGTTCGTGCGGCAGCCGTTCGGCGAATGCGCCGGGCAGGCCCACCTCGGCAAGCGTCGCGAGCGCCCGCCTGCGCCGCTCGGCGGCGCTCAGCCCCGGCATCGTGCGCAGCGCCTCTTCGACCAGCTTGACGATCGTCATGCGCGGGTCGAGCGACGAATACGGGTCCTGGAACACCATCTGGCAGTTCTGCCGATAGTGCGCCCAGTCCCCTTCCCGCGGCTTGCCGTTGAACAGGATATCGCCCGACGTCTGGTGAATCAGCCCGGCAATGGTGCGCCCGAGCGTGGTCTTGCCGGAGCCCGAACCGCCGACCAGCGCCACCACCTCGCCCTGGCGGATCGTCACCGAAACGCCATGGAGGGCGCGCTTGGCCTGGCCCTTGCGAAACAGCGCGCCGGCCTTGTGATAGTCGACGATCACGTTTTCGACGGACAGCACCGGCGTATCGTCCGGACGGAATGTCCGGGTTTCGCCGCGTCCCGGCAGCGATGACAACAGCTTGCGGGTATAGACATGCTGCGGGTTTGTCAGAATATCGTCCGTGGTGCCGCTTTCGACAACGACGCCCTTTTCCATCACCGCGATGCGGCTGGTATAGCGCGCCACCATCGGCAGGTCGTGGCTGATCAGCAGCACCGCCGTGCCTTCGGCGCGGGTGAGTTCCACCATCAGCTCCATCACGTCACGCTGGATCACTGCGTCAAGCGCCGTGGTCGGTTCGTCGGCGATGAGCAGCGCCGGCTTCAGCAGCATCACCGAGGCGAGCATGATGCGCTGGCGCATGCCGCCGGAAAACTCGTGCGGATAGGCCGACAGCGCCCCCTTCGGATCGACGATGCCGACCCTTTCCAGCATGGCGAGGATCGCGTCCCGGCGCTTCTCACGGGTAAGCCCGGTGTGGAGCTTCAGCCCCTCCTCCAACTGCCGGCCGATGAGCATCGACGGGTTGAGCGAGGTCATCGGCTCCTGGAACACCATGCCGATCCGCGCGCCGCGCAGCGATCTCAGATCGCGCGGGCTCATGGTCAGCGTGTCGCGCCCCTCGAACACGGTCTCACCGCTTGTCGGCGTGATCCCGGCGGGCAGAAGCGACATCAGCGCGCGGGTCGCCAGCGTCTTGCCGGAGCCGGATTCGCCGACAATGCCGAAGATCTCGCCGGGGCGGACATCGAAGGAGACATTATCGACGAGCTTGACGCCATTGCCGAGGGAGAGCGTCAGGTCGCGGACGGAAAGGAGAATATCCCTCATCATTTCAGCCCCCTCATGCGCGGGTCGAGCCGGTCGCGCAAAGCGTCGCCCAGAAGATTGATGCCGAGCAGCGTGAGCGCGATGCAGAGGCCGGGGAAAACGCCGAGCCATACGGCCTGCTCGATGAACGGCCGGCCGGCGGCCAGCATGTTGCCCCAGGTGGGTGCGGGCGGCGGCACGCCGAGGCCGAGGAAGGAGAGCGCGCTTTCCGACAGGATCGCCCAGCCGAACATGGTGGTCGCCAGCACCGACATCGGCGCCAGGCAATTGGGCAGGATATGTCGGAACACCGTGTAGAACTCGCTGTTGCCCATCAGCTTCGAGGCTTCGATGAACTCGGCTTCGCGCAGCGTCATCACCACGCCGCGCACCAGACGCGCCATCGATGGCGTATAGGCGATACCGAGCGCGAAAATGATGCCGTACTGATTGGCGCCAAAAACGGCGAGCAGGCCAAGCGCCAGCAGGATGCCGGGAAAGGCGAGCAACGCATTGTTGACGGCCATGATCAGACCGTCTGTCAGCCCCCGCGTATAGCCGCTGACAAGGCCGATCAGCGTGCCCATGACAATGGTGAAGGTTACCGTCAGCGTGCCGATCCACACACTCGCGCCGGCGCCGACCATGATCCGGCTCAACACGTCGCGGCCGAATTCGTCGGTCCCCATCCAGTGGGCCAGGCTCGGCGGCTTCAGCCGGGCGACGAAATCGAGCTTCAGCGGATCATAGGGCGTCCAGAACGCGCCGAGCAGGGCGACAACGAGCAGGAGACCGATCAGGAAACCGCCGATCACGGCATTATAGGAAAGTTTTCTCATTGTGCCGTCACCCGGGGATCGAACAGCGGATAGAACAGGTCGATGATCAGATTGACGACGACATAGGAGAGCGCGACGAACAGCAGGCAGCCCTGGATAACCGGGTAATCCCGCTGGAAGATGCTGTCGACCATCAGCCGGCCGAGGCCCGGGATCGAGAACACGGTCTCGATCACCGCGATGCCGCCCAAGAGATTGCCGAGGATGAGGCCGATCATCGTCCAGGTCGGGCCGAAGGCATTCTTGAAGGCGTGACGCCACAACACCGCCATTTCGGAAAGCCCCTTGGCGCGGGCATGGGTGATGTAATCGAGCCGCAGCACTTCCAGCGTCGAGGCGCGGGACATGCGCAGCAGCACGCCCATTTCATGCATGACGAGTGTGGCCACCGGCAGGATGATATAGATCAGCCCCTCGGTGAGATTGTCGCGCAGCGACACGTAGCCGAGCACCGGAAGCCAGCCGAGCTCAAGCCCGAACAACAAAAGCAGCAGAAGGCCGAGCCAGAAGGTCGGGATCGAAAGAAGCAGCGTCGCCGTACCGACAAGGGCAAGGTCCGTCACCGAGTTCTGCCGCCATGCCGCTATGATGCCGGCGGGCACGGCCAGAATGGCGGCCAGCACCACCGCGATCAGCACGATCTCGCCGCTGATGACAAAGCGCGCGGCGACCAGCGGCAGCACCGGTTCGTCATTGATGATCGAGCGGCCAAGATCGCCCGAGAGCGCGTTTTCGCTCCAGATCAGGAATTGCCGCGGCAGCGACTTGTCGAGACCGAGCTCGGTCTCCAATTGGGCGATCTGCCGGTCATCGGCCATGTCGCCGAGCAACAGTTCGGCCGGATTGCCGGGAATGAGACGGATCAGGCCGAACACCGTGATCGATACGATGATCACCGTCGGTATCGCCATCGCGACGCGATGGAGGAAAAATCTCAGCATCAGAACCCCTCTGAGCCCCGCACTTCAGGCGGCAGGTTGTTTATTGACGAAAGTATGACGAAGCGGAAAAGACACCGCAACACTATGATATTTTTCATAGGGATATGCAGTCGCGCTTACCGGCCAAGGACATGATGGCTAGAGAGAACCGGCAGCGGGTTAAGCCTGATCGTCCATCTGGGAGCGTTCGATCTGGCGCTTCAGCGCCGCCATCAGGCCCTTGGCGGCAAGCGACATCGGCACGCCCTCTGCGGTCGCAATCCCGAAGCGCTGCGTGAGTTTCGGCTCGAACGGCCGTTGCACAACGGGGAGATGCTTGTAGAGATTGGCGTAGAAACTGCTCGCAAGCGCGATCCCGAGCCCCTCGGCGGCATAGGCACAGGCGGAGGAATTGGAATGCGTTTCGATGCGCACGTCGGCACGCACGGCCTCGTTCTGCAACAGCCGGTCGAGCATCACCCGATGGGCGCGCAGCCGGCCGAGCATGATCAGCGGCTCGCCGCGCAGGTCCTCCGGCCGGATGACATCGCGCGCGGCCAGCCGGTGGTCGCGGTGCATGACGGCGACGCTTCGCCCCTCGGCGACGATCTCGAGGCGGATGCCCGGACTGATCTCGCCCTCGTGACGCAGAAAGCCGAAATCGATCACCCGCTGATCGATCATCCGCTGGATGGTCATGGTTGTCTCGAAAAAGGTCTCGACCCTGACGCCGGGAAAACCTTCGCGATAATCCTTCAGCATCGCGGGCGCGAAATTCTCCCACATGCTGCTCGGCAGCCCGATGCGCACCGCCTCGGTTTCAGACGCGCCGGTGCGGATTTCATCGGCAAGCTGGCTGAAACGCGCCAGGTTCAGCAAAACGGTCTTCGCCTCGGCCTCCAGTGTGCGCGCCTCCGGCGTCGGCACCAGCCTTCCCTTGACGCGCTGGAACAGCGTCAGGTCGAGATCGGATTCCAGTTGCTGGACGAGACGGCTGACGCCCGACTGGCTGAGCCCGGTGCTCTTGGCCGCCCCCATCGTCGAGCCCGTCGACAGCACCGCGCGGAAAACTTCGAGCTGCTTGATGTTCATGCGATTTCTTCTCTGCGCGTTGATCTCGCTCTGACAGCTACGATATTCTCGTAGCCCTGTCATGTGACGGCATGGGCGAAAAGCCGTGCCGGGTCCCGGCGCCGGAAACGACTTACGGCCGATTTTCCTCGCTGTTGAGGAACCACGCGATCAGTTCGGAACTGTTGCGCACGCCGATCGCGCGCGCCAGCCGCAGACGGTGCGCCTCTATGGTTCTGCGCGACAGGTTGAGTTCATCCGCGATCGCGGCGTTGGTCTTGCCCTGGGCGACCAGCGCCAGGATCTGGCGCTGTCGGCCGGTCAGGGTTTTCGTGGCCGCGCTCGTCGGCCGGCTCATCGGCTCGAAGCAGTAAACCGCCGCGGCGAACGGGTCTGCGGCATCGAAGGAGCGCCCCCTGACGCGGCACCAGAAACGCCGTCCCCCGGTATCGGCCATGATCCGCTCGTCATAGTAGACGGCGCCGCCGGGAAGATGATCGCGCCACATTTTCCCGGTGCGCACGAAATCCTCGAGCGCGGGGTAGAGCCGGGCGAAGCTCTGGTTGATCAGCGCCTCGCGTTCATAGCCGAAGACCGCCGCGAACTCGCTGTTGCAATCCCGGATGACCCGATGCGTGGCGAACACGAGCGGCACGGGCAGTTGCGGCAATGTGAAGGTCAAGGGCGACGCCGAAGTTCGATCCATGCAGTATAAATACGACTAACGCCGGAGAGATGACAAGATTTATCGTCATATTCGCGGACGGAAATCCGAATGGAGGAGACGATGAGAAAAGTATTCGCGTCGGCGACAGAAGCCCTGGCCGGGCAGTTGCGCGACGATATGGTGATCATGTCGGGAGGCTTCGGCCTTTGCGGCATTCCCGAAGCGCTGATCGAAGCCGTGGAGCTTTCCGGCGCGCGCAATCTGACGGTGATTTCGAACAATGCCGGTGTCGACGGCATCGGCCTTGGTCGGCTTCTTGAAACCCGGCAGATCAGCAAAATGATCTCGTCCTATGTCGGCGAGAACAAGCTGTTCGCCGAGCAGTATCTTGCGGGCGACCTCGAGCTCGAATTCAACCCGCAGGGCACGCTCGCCGAACGCATCCGCGCCGGCGGCGCTGGCATTGCGGCATTCTACACCAAGACCGGCGTCGGAACCGTGATTGCCGAGGGCAAGGAAGTCCGCAGCTTCAACGGCGAGGACTATGTCATGGAGACCGGGCTTGTCGCCGATATCAGCCTGGTCCACGCCTTCAAGGGCGATACCGAGGGCAATCTGGTCTATCGCAAGACCGCCCGCAACTTCAATCCGGACATGGCCACGGCAGCGCGGATGACCTTTGCCGAGGTGGAGCATCTGGTGCAGCCCGGCGAGATCGATCCCGATCACATTCACACGCCCGGCATCTTCGTGTCGCGCATCGTCCACGTCCCGAATCCGGTCAAGCACATCGAAAAGCGCACAACGCGCGAAGCCCGGCGGGAGGAAGCATAATGGCCTGGACACGCGAACAGATGGCGGCCCGTGCGGCCCGCGAACTGCAGGACGGCTTCTACGTCAATCTCGGCATCGGCATCCCCACGCTCGTCGCCAACTATATTCCGGAAAACATGGACATCCGGCTGCAAAGCGAAAACGGCATGCTGGGCATGGGCCCCTTCCCGTTCGAGGGCGAGGAGGACCCCGACCTGATCAATGCCGGCAAGCAGACGATCACCTCTTTGCCCGAAACCAGCTTTTTCTCCAGTTCGGAGAGTTTCTCGATGATCCGCGGCGGCCATATCGATCTGTCGATTCTCGGCGCGATGCAGGTTGCGGAGAATGGCGACCTCGCCAACTGGATGATCCCCGGCAAGATGGTCAAGGGCATGGGCGGCGCGATGGACCTTGTCGCCGGCGTCAAGCGCGTCGTGGTGGTGATGGAACATGAGGCGAAGGGAACGCCCAAGCTCCTGAAGGAATGTACCCTGCCCCTGACCGGCAAGCGCGTCGCCGATATGGTGATCACAGATCTCGGGGTCTTCACCCTCACCCGGCACGGCGAGCCGAAAATGGTTCTGACGGAACTGGCCGATGGCGTCACCCTCGACGAGATCACCGCCAAGACGGAAGCCCGCTTCACCGTCGCGCTTGAAAAGGAGGGCGCAAGCCATGCATGACATCGTCATTGTAGCGGCGGCCCGCACGGCCATCGGCGCCTTCATGAAAGGCCTTGCCGCCATGCCCGCGCACGAGCTGGGCAGCATCGCGATCACTGAGGCCCTGTCGCGCTGCGGCGTGAGCCCCGCCGAAGTCGATGAGATCATTCTCGGCCAGGTGCTCACCGCGGGCGCCGGGCAGAACCCGGCCCGGCAGGCGGCCATGAAGGCCGGCATTCCCGACACTTCAACGGCATTCGGCATCAATCAGGTCTGCGGTTCCGGCCTGCGCGCCGTCGCTCTGGGCATGCAGCAGATCGCTCTCGGCGACGCCCGCGTTATTGTTGCCGGTGGCCAGGAATCGATGTCGCTTTCCGCCCATTGCGCGCATCTGCGCGGCGGCGTGAAGATGGGCAATGCATCGCTGGTCGACACCATGGTCTCCGATGGGCTGACCGATGCATTTGGCGGCATGCAAATGGGCATCACCGCGGAAAACGTCGCCAGAGAATACGGGATCGACCGCGCCGCGCAGGACGCCTTTGCTGTCGCAAGCCATCGCAAGGCCGCGGCCGCGCAACAGGCCGGCCGGTTTGCCGAGGAAATCGTTCCCGTCACCGTTCGCGCCCGCAAGACCGAAACGGTGATCGACACCGACGAACAGATCCGCGCCGATGCCAGCGAAGAAGGACTTGCCGCCCTTCGCCCGGCGTTCGAAAAGGATGGCACCGTCACCGCCGGCAATGCCTCGGGTCTCAATGACGGCGCGGCGGCGCTGGTGCTGATGCATGCGGATGAGGCCGCAAGGCGCGGCCTTGCGCCGCTGGCGCGGATCGCGTCCTGGGCAACGGCCGGGGTCGATCCGGCGATCATGGGCATTGCGCCCGTCTCAGCCTCGCGCAAGGCGCTGGAAAAGGCGGGCTGGTCGGCCGCCGACCTCGATCTGGTGGAGGCCAATGAAGCATTCGCGGCCCAGGCCTGCGCCGTCAACGCGCAGATGGGCTGGGACCCGGACAAGGTCAACGTCAATGGCGGCGCGATCGCGCTTGGTCATCCGATCGGCGCATCGGGCGCGCGTGTTCTGGTGACGCTGCTTCACGAGCTGAAACGCCGCGATGGCCGCAAGGGCCTGGCCACGCTATGCATCGGCGGCGGCATGGGCGTCGCGCTATGCGTGGAACGTCCCTGAAGCGCGACCTTCCTAGGTCACGGTGAAACAAACCGGCCCATCCCTGCCCGACAATACGGGCGGAGATGGGCCTGTGTCCTCGCCGACGTCCGGACGAAAGCCGGCACAGAAGAGAACAGGGCAGATCGACGCGAAGCCGCCCTGCCCGACAAAGTTCAAATCAGCGGAAGCTGTCGGGAAAACGACGGCGGGCTTCGGCGCGCAGCTCATTGTAATCATTGTAGACATCGCCGAGGCCGCGCATGAAGCGGACCAAGGGGTTGTGCTGGTTTCTGGCTTCATTCTTGCGGGTGGTGTTCATCTTCAGATCCTCGTCTTGGCGTTGATGACACCAACATAGTGATTTATCGTCGGCGCGGTATGGGGTGCGACGCAGCCCAGCCTTGCACTGAGGTGTTGGCTTACGAAGAATACGGCGCTCTCACTTATTGAACTACGCATCGTGCTTTCCCAAAATCGATTTCGATTTTCGGGCCAATGCGTTAGCGCGAGATCATCTCCGCGATCTTCACGGCATAGCGGTCGGTCATGCCGGAGACGTAATCGGCGAGCGCATGAAGCGCGCTGTAGGGATCGCGGGCGTGGCGCAGGTCGATGCCCAGCGCGCGCTGCAATTGCCGGGGATAGCCGTCGAGCCCGTCGGCCTGCCAGCCGGCAGCGGCAAGCGCCTCGATCACCGGCAGGATGCCGTCGAGAATGCGATGGACGAGGTTGCGGCCCATGACCTCGAGTTCGGTCTTGCGCGGCGAGGTGAAGATGCGCTCATTCGCCAGACTTTCGATCGCGGCGAAGTGTTCCGCCTGGGCCGAGGCGCTGACAAGCGCGCCGGCAAACCTGCCGCCCATGATCGCATCATAGTTCTCGGCAAAGGCGGCGCTGCATGCCTCGAAGGCCTTGTGGATCGCGACCGCCCGCAAGACGGCGATCTTTTCGGCCAGACTGTCGCCGCGATCGTCCTTCGGCGAAAAGCCAGCAATCTCGGACAGAAGCGGCGCGACATCGCCATAGCCGAGATCGCCGGTGGTGAAGGCATCCTCGAGATCGAGAATATTGTAGCAGATATCATCGGCCGCCTCGACCAGGAGCACCAGCGGATGACGCCGCCACCAGGTCGCCGTGGCGTCGCCCGCGATCAGGCCGGTCCGCGCGGCGACGGTCTCAAGCTCGGCCCTCTCGCTTTCGAACACGCCGAACTTCTTCAGCCCGCCATCATGGACGGCGATCGACTTTCGCACCCGCGCCGTCACCGGATATTTGATGAACGCGCCGAGCGTGCCGTGCGTCAGCCGCATGCCGCCGGGCCGGTTCATCTCCAGCCGGGTGAGGATGCGGAAGCCCTGCGCATTACCCTCGAATGCCTCGAACTCCTCGGCAAAACAGGCGTCGCGGTCGCAAAACAGCCCCTCGCCCCGGTCGAAGCGTTCGGCAAACCACGCGCCGATCGCCGCCTCGCCGGAATGGCCGAAGGGCGGATTGCCGATATCGTGGGCAAGACAGGCCGCATGCACGAGCCCGGCGACGATTGCCTGTCCGCCTTTGGCAATCTTGCCTTCCTCCTCAAGCCAGTAACCGACCTCCAGCCCAAGCGAGCGCCCGACGCTCGCGGTCTCCACGCTGTGGATCAGGCGGTGATGGATATGGTCGTGATCGTAGAGCGGGTGGACCTGGGTCTTGTTGGCCAGCCTTCGGAACGGCGCGGAAAACGTGATCCGGTCAGCATCCTGATCAAAGGCCGGTCGGCGGGGCGAGGCCTTGCGGTCGGGACGGTAGAGAGGTTCCAGGTCGAGCAGGCGCGACCATTCCATTTCAGCCATTTCGTCATCCCCCGCCGCTCGGAAACCGCTATTCGGCAGCCTTGCCTTGCGCTGTCTTGTCTTCCAGATGTTTCTCGGCAGGGCTATCCGCTTCGCCGTCATGCTCCAGTTCATAGGCATAGCCCTCAAGCATCACATAGGCCTGCTCGATTGCCTCGATCTGGGTTTCGGCGTTGCGGATCGCCTCCGCGATCGATTCGCTGCGCGCCCGCAGCATGGAGCCAAGCACGTCGGAATTGCCCTTGTCGCTCTTGCGCCGGGCGAGCCTCGCAAGGTGCTTGCGCACGCGAGCGCGATGGCGCTCAAGCTCCAGAATATGGAAGCGGCTCTTCAGGATGTCGTCGGAAAGCTTGCGCCGCATCGCCGCAACCGGATCGAAACTGCCCGGCTCGCGCTCATCTAGGATCATCTCGTTGACCAGCGGCTCGAGCAGCAGCACGCCTTTCAGGTCCTTGGCATCGGCAAGCTCCGGGTCATAGCCGGTGTCGTCATAGACCTTGCGCCGCACCGGGTCCTTCAGCAGATCATAGGACGCCTGAAGACGGGCGAACCGTTCGCCGTCACCGCCGCTGTCGGGATGCGCTTCCTTGGCCAGCCGCCGGTAGGCCGCGCGCACGGTCTCGCTATCGCAATCGCGATCTATGCCCAGCACTTCATAGGGGTCGATCAAGCCGTCACCCGTTTCATCCCGTTAAACAACGCCTCATGGACTAGCGCGCCCGCCCCCGCTGTTCAAGGTGAAAGAGGGTTGAAATGCGCGTAGATCACGCGCCGCGCGATCAATCCGGACAGTTTTCCCCCGAGGGCACTTTGTGGCCGCAAATTTGACATTCGGGCGTCCAAATTCTACACATCAGCCGTGCCGTCGACGAACGCCGTCTTCGGCAAGCCTCCTTTATTGCTTATTTGGAGGCCTTAGCGACGCCGCCTGAGGCTTCGCATGCCCGCCCCCATGCGGGATCATCGTCCGCACGCACACCCCGCGTTTTAACGCGTGCAAGCGCTGGCACAAAGCGCTGGACAATCCGACGTCCGCCGGAGAAGGAACAAGTATGAGCGTCAAACTGACCGCTAAGAACGTGTCGAAACTGTTCAATGATGACGATGGCGAAGGCGCGCGACGCCTCGCTGCTGGCGAAAGCAAGGAAGATATCTTCAAGGCAACCGGCGTCACTGTCGGGATCGACAATGTCAGTTTCGACGTCAACGAGGGTGAAATCTTCGTGATCATGGGCCTGTCCGGCTCCGGAAAATCGACGATCGTTCGCACGCTCAACGGCCTGATCCCGCCGACCTCCGGCCAGATCATCATCGACAATGTCGACGTCGCCTCCTGCGACAAGGAAACGCTACGCGAAGTCAGGCGTAAGAAAATCACCATGGTTTTCCAGCACTTCGCGCTGTTTCCTCACAAGACGATTATAGACAATGTCGCCTTCGGACTGAAGCTCAAGGGCATGGGCAAGGAAGAACGCCACGAACTGGCGCGCGCCTCGCTCGCCAAGGTCGGGCTCGAGGCCTATGCCAACAGCTATCCGAGCCAGCTTTCCGGCGGCATGCAGCAGCGCGTCGGCCTTGCCCGCGGCCTTGCCAATGATCCTGAAATCCTGCTGATGGACGAACCCTTCGGCGCGCTCGACCCGCTGATCCGTCGCGAAATGCAGGACGAGCTGATCGTTCTTCAAAAAGAGTTGAAGAAGACCATCATCTTCATCACCCACGATCTCAACGAGGCGATGATCCTCGGCGACCGGATCGCGATCATGAAGGACGGCGCCTTCGTGCAGGTCGGCACGGCGCAGGAGATCGTCTCCGAGCCCGCCGACGACTATGTCCGCGCCTTCGTCTCCGACATCGACCGCAGCCGGGTCTTCAAGGTCTCCGACATTTCCCGCGATGCCGCATGGGTAAAGGTCGATTCGACCACGGCCGATGCGCTCGGCGTGATGGACAAAGCCAAATCCGATTTCGCCTATGTCGTCGAAAGGGGCGTGCCGGTCGGCCTTCTGATGCGCTCCGACGCGATGGAGGCCCAGCGCACGGCCCCCGTCCGCGACGTCATGTATGCCGAACCGCCGACAGTCTCTGAGGAATCCTACCTGAACGAGGTCTATGGCGCGGCCCAGGCCGGCGTGCCGATGGCCGTGACCGATGACGACGGCAAGCTTGTCGGCGTCGTCGATCAGGAAGCGATCTTCGAACAGCTCGCCTCCGAGACGGAGGAGCCCCCTCCCCAACTCGCCCAGGAAGAAGCCAAGAAGCAGGCCGGCCAGCCGGCCAGCGAATAAGTCGAGAGGGAGTTAGACCATGTTTGATCCATCACAGTATTTCACCATTCCCTTCGACGCCTGGATAAACGACTTCGTCCGCGGCTTTCTGGTGCCGAATTTCCGGCCGTTCTTCCGCGCGCTTCAGGTGCCGGTCAACCAGGTCCTGATGGCGCTGGACAGCTTCCTGGCCTTTATACCGATGCTGGTGCTGACGGCGGTGTTCGCGCTGCTCGCCTGGCGCATCGTCGGCAAGACCATGGCAATCGTCACGATCGTCGGCTTCCTGTTCGTCGATCTCATCGGGCTGTGGCCGGAAACGATGACGACGCTTGCCATGATCCTGACCTCGGTGATCTTCTGCACCGTCATCGGCGTACCGGTCGGCATTCTCGTCGCCCGCAGCGATATGATGTGGAAGATCGTAAGGCCGATCCTCGACGTGATGCAGACGGTTCCAAGCTTCGTTTATCTCGTTCCGATCGTTATGCTGTTCGGTGTCGGCATGGCGCCGGGCATCATCGCCACCATCATCTTCGCGCTGCCGCCGATCATCCGCATGACCAATCTCGGCATCCGCAATGTGCGCACCGATCTGATCGAGGCATCGGAGGCTTTCGGCGCCACCTATTCGCAGACGCTGTTCGAAGTTCAGCTCCCGCTTGCCATGAGAACCATCATGGCGGGGTTGAATCAGACGCTCATGTTGGCCATGTCAATGGTTGTCATCGCAGCGCTTATCGGCGCGGGCGGCCTCGGACAGGTCGTCAACACGGGCCTTGGCCGGCTCGATGTCGGCGGCGCGACCGCCGGCGGCGTCGGCATCGTGGTCCTTGCGATCGTGCTCGACCGCATCACCCAGGGCCTTGTCGAGCCATCAGATCCCAACCGGATGACATTCCGTCAGGCGTTGGGTACGCTTTTCAGCGGTCAGAAAAAGGCCGCCGAATAAAACGAAGGCGTCCATCCGGACGCTTTCCAAAAGGGATCTCCAATCCCGTCGCCAAGGCGGTTGCCTGCAACAGGGCAAGCGCCGCAACACGAAGAAACGGAGAAACGCTCATGAACAACAATCTCACCAAACTGACCGCCGCCCTTATGCTTGGCGCCGCCAGCATCGTACCGGCCACTGCCGCCTTCGCGCAGGAACCCGGCGATGGCAAGACCATCAAGATGGCGCAGGCCGACTGGGATACCGGCTGGTTCCAGGCCGAAATCTACAAGCAGATGTTCGAGGATCTCGGCTACAGCGTAACCGGCCCGATGACGCTCGGCGCGTCCGCCTTCTATCAGGCCGTCTCGCAGGGCGATGTTGACCTCTGGGTCAATGGCTGGTTCCCGCTGCACGAAACCTACAAGCCGACCTTCGAAGGCAAGGCCAAGGTTGATGGCGCGGTCGCCAAGGGCGGCGCGCTGCAGGGCTACCTCGTCGACAAGGCGGCGATTGAAGAATTCGACATCAAGACGCTTGACGACTTCAAGCGCCCGGAAGTCAAGGAAGCCTTCGACCGCAATGGCGACGGCAAGGCCGATCTCGTCGCCTGCCCGCCCGGCTGGGGCTGCGAGCTGACGATTTCGAAGCACATGGAAGAGTTCGACCTGGGTGACGACATCAACCCGATCAAGGCTGGCTACTCCGCTTCGATGGCCGATGCGATCGCCGCCTACCAGAACGGCGAGCACATCCTGTTCTACACCTGGACCCCGAACTGGACCGTTGATCAGCTTTCGCCGGGCAAGGACGTGATGTGGATCGAAGTGCCGCAGAAGGAAGGCGTAGAGCTGCCGGCTCCGGCCAAGGGTCTCGACACCTGCGTCGCCGATCCGTGCTACATGGGCTTTGTCGCCAACGACATCGTTCCGGTCGTCAATGACGACTTCATCGCCGACAACCCGGCCGTCGATGCGCTTCTCAACGAAGTATCGATCCCGCTGGCAGACATCTTCGC
Source organism: Martelella mediterranea DSM 17316 (assembly GCF_002043005.1). Lineage (NCBI taxonomy): Bacteria > Pseudomonadati > Pseudomonadota > Alphaproteobacteria > Hyphomicrobiales > Aurantimonadaceae > Martelella > Martelella mediterranea. The sequence continues at coordinate 3,257,317 of NZ_CP020330.1, forward strand.
CCAGAACTCGAAGATGAACAATGGCGACGACGACGTCCAGGCGCAGGCCACCGAGTGGATCAAGAACAACCAGGACATGGTTGACGGTTGGCTCGAAAAGGCCCGCGAAGCCGCCGGCTGATCGTTCTTAACGACTGAAATGAGGAGCCCCGGTCTTTCTGCCGGGGCTCTTTTTTATGCGTGAAACTCAGGAAGCGTCGAGGCTGATACCCTTGGTCTCGATGCGGAAGAAGAAGGTCACCAATGCGCCGACAAGCGAGGTGGCCACGAGGGCGTAGAGCAGCGCCGTTGTGCCGATATCGGCGAGAAGAACCGGAAACAGAAAGGCCGTGAGGCAGGCCCCGATCTTGGCGAAGGAGGCCGCGAAACCCGCCCCCGTTCCCCTTATCCGCGTCGGAAAAACCTCCCCGGCGATCAGATAGGTCTGGGCGTTGGGGCCGAGATTGGTCATGAAATTGAACAGCATGAAGCCGGTAAAGATTAGCGCGGTCTGCGTCACCCCGCTATAGGCTCCGGCCTGGGCGGCGATAAACAGGCCAGCGGCGCAGCCGACAAAGCCGAACACCTGCAACCTGATCCGCCCGATCCGGTCGGCAAGCAGGACGGCTGCGACAATGCCGACCAAGAGAAGCACGTCCAGCAGGGCCGTGCCCTTGGCGGCGATCAGGTCGTTATGCACGAGATCGGCGATGTTCTGGGCATGCTGGCGCTGGTGCCCCACGGTGGCTGCAAGGATCGTCGGCGTGAAGATGCCGATGCCATAGGTGCCGAGGTCCTGCAGGAACCATGGCACGGATGCCAGGATCAGCGCCCTGCGGTTCTGCTTCTGAAACAGGCCGCGATAGCCGGTCGCATGCGGCCTCTCACCATGCTTTTCCCGCCGGCCGTTGATGGAGATCGTCTTCGGGTAGAGCGGATTGCGGCGCAGCAGCTTCTGCAGTTCCGTTTCCGCGGCGCGCTCCCGGCCGCTGACGGCCAGCCAGTGCGGGCTTTCCGGAATGAAGAACCGGCCGGCGAACACCGCAAGCGCCGGAATGATCGCGCAGCCATACATCCAGCGCCATGCCCCGACCGACGGGTCCAGCGTGAGGATGATATAGCCGAGCACCGTGCCGAACAGCGCGCCGACAGCCTGAAACCCGAAGGCGGAAAGCACGAGCCCTCCGCGGGTGCGCGACGGCGTGCTTTCCGAAATCACCAGATGGGCCGTTGGGTAATCGCAGCCAAGCGCGAGCCCCATGCCTAACAGGCAGACGATCAGCCATGAGAAGTTCGGCGTGAACACGATCATAGCCAGAAAGGCTATGAAAAGACCGATCTCGAAGATGAACACCCGCTTGCGACCGAAACGATCCGAAAGGCTGCCAAGCGCACTCGCGCCGATCAGAATGCCGAACAGCGAGGCCGAGCCGACCATACCGTGCTGGACGGCATTGAGGCCGAATTCCTTCGCGATCAGCGGCATGGCGACGCCGGTCATGAAAACCACAAGGCCCTCGAAGAACTTGCCGGCGACCGAAAGGCTCCAGATTCGCCATTGCATCGCCGTCATCTGCGGCGCCGGCGCTGCCGTGCCATCCGCCCAATACGGGTGCTCGTCGATATAATGCTGGACGCTGTGGCCATCGGCCTCGGTCCGCATTTCCTTGTCTACCACGTTCATCACAATCCCTTCCGTGCCGGTCGCAAACTCCTGCGACAACAGTCCTAGTGACGTCGGTTGAGATTTTGATGACAATACCCGAAATACGGGCCCTGGATTGGAGATCGAACTGCCGAGAGAATAAATTGAAAAAGAAAAGAGGCCCGACGTTGAACGCCGGGCCTCTCCTGGTTGCTGACAAAGCAACGAGCTTTGACCATCATTTGTTGTCGCCCTTCTTTCTTGAGTCATGCTCGGACTTGATCCGAGCATCCAGACGGCTTAAGTCGCTGAATTTGCGAAGATTTATAACGAGATTTTGCCGGGCGGCCTGGATCCTCGGGTCAAGCCCAAGGATGACCCGGAATGGGAGGCAAGGTTGTCAACGAAAAGAGGCCCGACGCTGAACGCCGGGCCTCTGTCTAAACGTTTTTTTCCGGCTACCCTTGTCAGGCCGCGGCTGCGAGTTCGCTGCCGATCAGCGCGCCGAGCCGGCGCATGCCCTCGTCGATCGCGGCGGGCGCAGAGCAGGAGAACGACAGGCGGAGGTGGTTCTTGCCGCTGCCATCCGCGAAAAAAGCATTGCCGGGCACGAAGGCCACCTTGGCTTCCTTCAGCGATTCCTTGAGCAGCGCGGCGCTGTCGATATGTTCCGGCAGCGTCACCCAGACAAACATCCCGCCCTGCGGCCTGGTCCAGCTTACGCCATCGGGCATATGCCTGGCGAGCGAATCCAGCATGGCGTCGCGGCGCTCACGATAGACGGCGATGATCTTTTCCGCCTGAGCGTCGAAGCCGGCTTCGGCGACGCGCGCGACGGCCATCTGGTTGATCGTCGGCGAGTGCAGGTCGGCGGCCTGCTTTGCCAGCACCAGACGCCGGATGACCGGCCGTGCCGCGCAGACCCAGCCGACGCGCAGGCCCGGAGACAGCGTTTTGGAGAAGCTGCCGCAATAGAGCGTGCGGGTATTCTCGATGCCGCCGGAGCGCGCGCAGTCCATCGCAAGCAGCGTCTGCTGGCGCTCGCCGTCATAGCGCAATGCCCGGTAGGCGGCATCCTCGATCACGGCGATATCCAGCGCATCGGCGATATCGAGCAGTTTCTCGCGCTCCATCGGCGTCAGGCATTCACCGGTCGGGTTGGCGAAGTCGGCCGAGAGATAGGCGAATTTCACCCGGCTTCCGGCTTCGCTTGCGGCGTTGGCATAATCTTCCGGCGCGGTGTTGCGGGAGAGGTCTAGCCTGTCATAGCGCGGCTCATAGGCATTGAAGGCCTGCAGCGCGCCGAGATAGGTCGGCCACTGCACCAGCGCGGTATCGCCGGGCGAGAGCAGGAGCTTGCCGAGATAATCCAGCGCCTGCTGCGAGCCCGAGGTGATGAAGATATTGCCGATATCGGCGTTTATGCCGCGGGCGTTCATGCGCTGCACGATCCATTCGCGCAGGCGCGGATAGCCTTCGCTGACGGAATATTGCAGCGCCTGCCCGGCTTCCGAACTGCCGAGAATATCGGAATAGGCCTTCTGGAAATCGGCCGCCGGAAACAGCGCGGGATCAGGAATGCCGCCGGCGAACGAAATGATGTCCGGCTGGTCGAGCAGCTTCAGCAGTTCGCGGATTTCAGAGGCGCCCATCCGTTTGGCGCGTGTGGCGTAAATCGCTTCCCAGTCAAGCATGGGGGTTTCCTCAAACGTCTTTTTTGTGCCGGGAAGATCAACACAGCACGGGATTTAAGTCAATAATGCTGACCTATTTTTCAGCAATAAATGCGCTGGCAACGACGCATTGGCGTAATTTTCGTTCTCTGCAACCAAGAACCCCGTAATTTTATGCCGGCTACCCTAAATCAGTTACTCATAAACCGGCAATCGCAGCGAGTGCTTGATGGTCTTGAGCGAGACCATGCTCTTGTATTTTCGCACCACCGATTGCTGCTCACGCATCAGCCTGTCGATAAAGGCGTTGTATTCCGCCAGATCCCGCACCACCACCAGCAGCACATAGTCGGCGTCGCCGGTCACATACCAGCAGGATTGAACCTCGACCGCGCTGTCGAGCCATTTCTGAAACTGGTCCAGGGTGTGGCGATACTCATTTTCGATCTCGAGCTCGACCAGAATGGAAAGATTTCTGTCCACCGCCTTCGGGCTCACCACAGCGACGATGCGGTCGATGACGCCTTGCCGCTTCAGGCGGGCAATCCGACGCTCAACAGCCGAAGTCGAAAGGTTGACGCCCTCGGCGATCGCCTTGGCAGGCAGGTCCGCGTTGTCCTGAAGCAGAAAAAGAATGCTGCGATCAATCTCATCTATGGCGTATTATCCCCCTTTAGCGCGGTTTTTCCGCGTCATTACTTCAGACAAAGCGGTTTCAAGGTAAGTCATAGGGGTATCATCTGCGCATGACAAAGCAAACAAGACCTTCAGCCGCCCGCATCGAAGACGCCTTGAAGCGTATCGATCCGATATTCCTCAACTCGCCGCTGTTGCGGACGCAGACGCCAGGCTTCTTGCTCCTCGCCAAGGATGAGACCACAAATCCCATCCTGAGCTTCAAGGGCCGCGGCACCAGCAATTTTGTTGCTTGCCTAAAGCCAGATGCTCCGCCGCTGGTCACCGCCTCAGCCGGGAATTTCGGCCAGGGGCTCGCCTACAATGCCGCCCGCACTGGTCGGGCGCTCACCGTCTTCGCCAGTATCAACGCCAATCCGCGCAAGATCGAGGCAATGCGCCGTTTCGGCGCGGAGGTCATTCTCGAGGGCGAGGATTTCGATGCGGCCAAGGCGGCAGCAAAGGCCTACGCGAAAGCCAACGCCCTGCTTTTCGTCGAAGACGGCGCATCCGCCGCCATCGCGGAGGGCGCCGGTACGATCGCAGCGGAACTGACGAGGGAGGCCGATGACATAGACGCCATTTTCGTTCCCTTGGGCAACGGAGCGCTCGCCGCCGGTATCGGCTGCTGGTTCAAGGCACGGTCGCCAAAAACACGAGTGGTTGCCGTCGCCGCAAAAAACGCCCCCTGCATGGCGTTGTCCTTCGAATCTGGAAAGCCGGTTTCAACGGCTTCGGCAGACACGATCGCGGACGGCATCGCGATTCGCGAGCCGGTCCCCGAAGCCGTCGAATGGCTGCAGGACACCATCGACGAAGTGGTTCTGGTGGATGATGAGGCGATATTGGCCGCCATGCGGTTTGCACGACAAAGCTGGAACCGACTTGTGGAACCTGCAGGCGCTGCCGGTTTGGCTGCCGCACTTCTTCAGGCGGACCGGCTGAAAGGCAAATGCGTGGCCACAGCATTGTGCGGGGGAAACCTGACCGATGCCCAGATCGCTTCATGGTTTCCGGAAGACTGACAAAACCGAGCGGGCACCAGTAAAAAAAGCCGGAGGGCGGCAACCCTCCGGCTTCATAGTCACAGCGCAAATGCGACGCGCTTAGTTGCGCTCTTTGTCGACCAGCGCGCCCTTCTTGATCCAGGGCATCATGCCGCGCAGCTTTTCGCCGACTTCCTCGATCTGGTGGTGGTCGTTGACGCGGCGGGTGGCCTTGAAGCGGGCGGCGCCCGAATGCCATTCCTGCATCCACTCGCTGGTGAAGCGGCCGGTCTGAATGTCCTTCAGCACGCGCTTCATCTCGGCCTTGGTCTCTTCGGTGATGATCCGCGGACCGGTGACATATTCGCCCCACTCGGCCGTGTTCGAGATCGAGTAGTTCATGTTGGCGATGCCGCCTTCATAGATCAGGTCGACGATCAGCTTCACTTCGTGCAGGCACTCGAAATAGGCCATTTCCGGGGCGTAGCCGCCCTCGACCAGGGTTTCGAAACCGGCGCGGATGAGCTCGACCAGGCCGCCGCACAGAACCACCTGCTCGCCGAAAAGGTCGGTTTCGCACTCTTCCTGGAACGTGGTCTCGATGATGCCCGAGCGACCGCCGCCAACGCCGGACGCATAGGACAGCGCAACGTCAAGCGCGTTGCCGGACGCATCCTGGTGCACAGCGACGAGGCAGGGAACGCCGCCGCCCTTCTGGTATTCGCCGCGCACGGTGTGGCCGGGGCCCTTCGGCGCGATCATGATGACGTCAACGGTCTTCTTGGGCTCGATCAGGCCGAAATGAACGTTGAGGCCGTGGGCAAACGCGATCGCCGCGCCGTCGCGGATGTTGGGCGCGATCTCGCTGTTGTAGATGCCGGCCTGCAATTCGTCGGGCGTCGCCATCATCATCAGGTCGGCCCAGGCGGCGGCATCAGCCACGGTCTTGACCTCGAAGCCGTCGGCTTCGGCCTTCTTGACGGTGGAGGAGCCTTCGCGCAGCGCGATGACGACATTCTCCGCGCCGCTGTCCTTCAGGTTCAGCGCATGGGCGCGGCCCTGCGAGCCATAGCCGATGATCGCGACCTTGCGGCCCTTGACGAGATTGAGATCAGCATCCTGATCGTAGTAAACACGCATTGTCTTTCCTTCCCTTGACAACCTGTCCTTTTGATCCGCCGCTCGAAGAAAACGGCGTCAATTCATTTGGCCGCGTAAAGCAGCCAGAAACGTTCAACCGCACGCTCGGCGCGCCGCTGGAACATGCCGCGGTCGGCGGCCTCGCCCAGAAGCTGGCGCACATGGCTGTCGCCGACGATCAGCCCGTAGAGCACGCGGTAAGCCTCGTCGCCATTGTCGAACAGCAGCACGCCGGAGCGTCTTCCGTCTTCCAGCAGCGCGCGGGCGCGCTGGTCGATCTGCGCCCTGCCCCGCTCCAGAAGCATGCGGCCGAGCTTTTGTCCATCCCGCGTCACCCGGCCGATCGCCAGCCGGTTCAGCGCCAGCGAGACATCGCCGGAGAGCACTTCCAGCAGATCCTGTCCGAATGTCTGGAGATGCCGCTTGAGTTCGTCGCCATCAAGGCGATGGCCGGCGCTTTCGAACGTGCGCACCTTGCTGGCCTGATAGGCGACCATGGCCGCGAGCAGACCGTCGCGGTCACCGAACCATTTGTAGAGGCTTTCCTTGGAGCAGCTTGCCGCGCGTGCGATCCCCGCCGTGGTCACGGATTTCTCGCCGCCCTCAACCAGAAGCCGCAGCGCCTGCTCGAGCACCGCCTGCTGGCGGGGCGAAAAATGGGCCTCGATATCGGTGTCGTCGGTCAACAAAAGGCTCTCTCGACTGGAGCATGGGCGATTGGACAACCGCGCCGAATGCTCCAGCTTCTTTCTTTCGGCGCGGCGGGTTAACGAAAAACCGGAGTCCGTTTTTCTGCCCGACGCACCAGGTAACGTACGGTACGGTACCTAGTGCAACAGATTTCAGCCGCGGTCAAGCGTTTTGATGACCCGGAACGCTGCCTGCCCACTGCAAGGCTATCGCTTATCACTTTGTCGCATAGCCTCCCAATCTTCTCGCCCCGGAGGGGAGAGATGTCGCGACAGCGACAGTGAGGGGGGAGTCTATCCCCGGGGACGGCCTCACAGCTCTGGGACGCTGCTTCCACCCTCACTGCCCCTTTCGGGGCATCTCTCCCGCCAGCGGGAGAGAGTATTGGGAGCAAGCTGCCACGCCATATGCGATACCCCCTGCAGTCTACCCTGATGATGCCGAGGAGCTCCATCCACCGTCGCAATCCCGGAGCCCGGCGCGCCTATAGCTTCAGCCCGGCCGCCGGCTCAGGAAGGTGATAGGCATAGCCTTGCGCCAGATCGACGCCCATGTCTCTCAGCCGCGCGGCGATCTTGTCATCGGAGACATATTCGGCGACCGTCTGGATGTTCAGGACCCGCGCCATCTCCACGAAGCACCGGATCGTCGCCTCGTCGACGGGATGGGTCAGCAGCCCCTGGGCAAACTGGCCGTCGATCTTGAGAAAATCGATGGAGAAGCGTTTGAGGTAGCTGAAGGACGAGGAGCCCGCGCCGAAATCGTCGAGCGCGATCATCACGCCGCGATCACGCAGCGCCCGAATGAATTCCATGGCCTCGGCCATGTTGGAGATCACGGATGTCTCGGTGATTTCCAGGCACAGGCTGCGGCGCACCGCCTCGCTTGCCCCATCAAGCAATTCCAAAGCGAAACGGTGGAACCCGCGGTCGCCGACCGACTGGCCCGAGACATTCACCGACACGACGCTCTGTGGCCCGGCGCCGGCAGACTGCATCCATTCCAGAGCGTGGGCAAGCACCCAGCGATCTATCCGGGTTGCGAGATTGAAGCGCTCGGAGGCCGGCAGAAAGGCGCTTGGCGGAATAACGCCGCCATTCTCGTCGATCATGCGCAGCAGAAGTTCGACATGGGTCTTGCCGCCCGTTCCGGAAAACGGGACGATCTTCTGGGCATAAAGCACAAAGCCGTCTTCCTCCAGCGCCTCCTCTATGCGGGTGACCCAGCTTGTCTGGCCGACCAGGGATCTCACGGCCTCGTCATAGTCTCTCCAGACATGGACCCGGTTGCGCCCCTCCTCCTTGGCCGCATAACAGGCGGCATCCGCCTCCTGAAGGATCGTCGCGACGCTGGCCGCGGCATCATTGATCCTCGCAAGGCCGATACTGGCGCCGATCCGGTAGTGCTTGCCCTCATGAACCAGAACGAAATCGGCAACCGCATCGCAGATTTTCTGGGCGATGTTCTGGGCGATATCGATGGGACAGTTTTCGATGATCGCGGCGAACTCATCGCCACCGAGACGCGCGAGAGCGTCATTCGCCCGGATCACGCCCTGGATCAGCCGGCTGATCTTGATCAGCAACTCGTCGCCAACGGCATGGCCGCAACTGTCATTGACGATCTTGAACCGGTCGAGATCGATGAACAGCAGGGCCGAATCGGGGCCGCCGGCACGGGCCGCGTCGAGGGTCTTGTACATCCGCCGCTCGAATTCCGACCGGTTGATGAGGCCGGTGAGCTGATCATGGCTGGCGCGATAGGACATTTCACGCGCCAGCCGCCTCTGCTCGCTGACATCGTGAAACACCAGGACGGCGCCAAGGACCTCGCCCTCCCCGTTCCGGATCGGGGCGCAGGAATCCTCGATCGCGAACGCCCGTCCGTCGCGCGAAATCAGGAGCGTATCCTCCGACAGCCCGACCACCTGGCGCAATTCCAGGCAGGTGCGGATCGGATCCATTGCCGGTTCGCGACTTTCTTCGTGGATGATGCTGAAAACGCGGTGGGACGGCTCGCCCTCGGCATCGGCCGTGGACCATCCCGTCATGTGCTCGGCGATCGGGTTCAGCCAGCGGATCGTGCCGTCGGCATTCGCCGTGATAACGGCGTCCCCGATCGAATCCAGCGTGACCCGCATCAACTCGTGCTGCTCCCCGAGGTCGAGAGCCAGTTGCCGCTCCTCCGTGACATCCCAAGTCACGCCGATGAACCGGTCCGGACCGCCATCGACGCCGCGCACCAGACGCGCCGAGCCATGCAGATGATGGACCGAGCCATCCGGCCAGACGACCCGGTATTCCTCGTCCATCAGGTCGTCGTTCTCGATAGCGCGCCTGACGGCACCCGACACGCGCGCGGCATCCTCTTCATGGGTGTTGCGTTCCCAGACTTCGAGCAGCGGCGGGCTGGTGTCCGGTGACAGGCCATAGAGGCGGTACATGCCCGCATCCCAGCTTGCCTCGTTGGTGGAGAGGTTTATCTCCCATATGCCGATGCCGCCATTGTCGGCGGCGATCGCCATGCGCTCCGCGTTCAAGAGCCGCTCGGCCTCCCGTTCCTTCTGCCGGGTGATATCGGTATGGGTGCCGATCATGCGCAGCGGCCGGCCCTCGTCATCGCGTTCGGTGACCAGCCCGCGGTCGAGGATCCATATCCATCGGCCGTCCTTGTGGCGCATCCGGAACTGTTCCTCGAAGATCGGCGCCTCGCCGCGAACATGGGCCGCATCCGCCGCCAGCGCCCGGTCCATATCGTCGGGATGGATAAAGGATTGCCAGGCGGTTCCGCTGTCGGTCACCTCTTCACGGGTATAGCCGATCAGTTCGCACCAGATATCGGAGTAATTCGTCTTGCCGGTAACGAGGTCGGCGTCCCATATGCCGATCCGTCCGGTTTCCGTCGCCACCGAAAACAGCCGGTTGACCTCCTCCAACGCCTTTCGCTGGGCCACTGCCTCGCTGATATCCTGAAACGTGCCGACCATTCGGACCACCCGACCATTGGCGTATTCCGCCGAGCCAACGGCGCGGACCCAGAGCAGCTTTCCTCTCGCGGTGATAAGCTGCAGTTCCAGATCCCACCCCTCGCCTGTCGCGATGCATTTTTCAACCGCCGCCATAATGAGCGCTTGCGAATCCGGCGCATAGAAATTGATCGCCGTGTCGAGCTGAGGTTCGTAATCCGGTTCGACGTCGTGAATCCGGCAGGTCTCTTTCGACCAGCGCAACCGGCCTTCGACAAGGTCCAACTCCCAGCCGCCGACGCCTGCCACCTGGCCCGTGCGGTCGAGAAGCTCCTTGCTCAGGCGAAGCTCCTCTTCCCTGCGCTTCTGCACCGTAATGTCCACGTGGATGCCGAACATCCATTCCGGCCGTCCATCGCTTCGACGCGCAAGCACGCGACCGCGCGTGGCGATCCATATCCACTGACCGTCCTTGTGCCTTATGCGCAGTTCGGCCTCGAAATCATTGGTCTCGCCGTTGAAATGCGCGTCAATCCGGGCGTCAAGCAGCGGCCGGTCATCGGGATGAATCCGGTCCCGGAAGGCGTCGATCGTGACCGGCGCGAGCTCCTTCAGCGTATAGCCGAGCATGGCCGCCCATTCGTCATTCACACGGTTTTCGCCGGTGATGACGTTCCACTCCCAGGTGCCTGCACCCGTGCCCTCGATGATCTGGCCGAGCCTGCGTCTTTCGGCGCGCAGCGCCATTTCGATCTGCCGGCGATAGGTGACGTTCTCGACAATGCCGATTGACCGCAGCACTTCTCCTGATGCCCCGCGCTCGATCACGGCCGAAAGCAGCACCTCGATCACCGCGCCGGAACGGGTGGTCATCTGCGCCTCGACATCCTCGTAGTATCCTTCGCTCGCAAGCGCCGGCAGCAATTCGGTGCGGAAACGCCGCGCTGATGACCCCGGCATGAAATCCGCGAGAGGCCGACCGAGCACGTCCTCCCGGCAATAGCCCATCACCTCCAGCCAGCGGTCGCTGACGCTCAAAAGCCGGCCGTCAGGGTCGACCGCGTGAAGCATCGCCGGCGTGGACTGATAGAGCCGGCGCAGCCGCTGCTCCGCTTGCGAAAGCTCGTTCTGCGTCGCCAGGATATCGGAAATATCGCGGATGATTTCGGTGGCGCCGACAATATCGCCGTCTTCGGAAACCACCGGACCGATCGACACGGAGACCGGAATGGCCGACCCGTCCCTGTGCCTGCGTTCCGTGCGGATCGTGCGGGCATTGCCGAGTTCCCTCAGCCGCGAATACGGGTCGTAGGCGGCTGTATCGTCGCCCGCCATGATGCCGGCCGAAGCGCCCAGGGCCTCATCAGCCGCATAGCCGAACATTCGCTCGGCGGCCCTGTTCCACCGGGTGATTCGGCCGCCCATATCCATGGTGACGATCGCATCCTCGCTGTTTTGCAGGATCGATTGCGTCTCGGCCGCGGCGGCCAGCAGTTCGTTCTCATGCAGGAACGCCCGGCGCATTTCCAGCGCCCTAGCCGTCGCTTCCGCGAGATGGGACAGAATCTGCCGCTGCTCGTCGGAAAGGCTGCGCGCTTCCATATCGATGACGCAGAGAGAGCCGACATTCTCACCGCCGGACAGCTTGAGGGGCACGCCGGCGTAAAAGCGGATCCCGGGGTCACCCGTAACGAAGGGGTTAGCCGCGAAGCGCTCATCCTTGCGGGCATCGCCAACCTCAAGAAGACCGTCACCTTCAATCGCGTAAGTGCAGAACGACAGGCGCCGCTCGGTCTCCACCAGACCTTCGAGGCCGACATTCGCCTTGAACCACTGCCGATCCCTGTCGATCAACGAAATCAGGGATACGGGCGTGCCGCAAACCAATGCCGCCGCCCTGGCGAGCGCATCGAACTCCGCCTCCGGCTGCGTGTCGATCACCTCGAGCTTGCGCAGCGCCGCGAGACGCTTCTCCTCCGCATTTGGCTTCAGGGGGCTATTCAATGGCGCTCGTCCTGATACCGGTAAGATACTCTATGACATTTTAGCATAGCATGAAAAACGTTCTCCGTAACACGTCCAGACCCAGGCCCGGACATCTACGGCCTCGCTTCATGATATGAAGCGCAAAGCAAATTTTTCAACCAGGCAAGGTCTGACCGGACCAAACGGCGATGAACGCTGCCGCAATACGTAAGTTTATACTAACTAAATTACATATAAAAAAACCCGGAACGCGAGGCTCCGGGTTTTTCGCCTAACAGCGAGATCAGGAGTTGCAAGCTTCCTTGAGGCCCTTGCCGGCCGTGAACTTCGGAACGTTGCGCGCCGGGATATCAACTTCCGCGCCCGTCGAAGGGTTGCGGCCCTTGCGCGCGGCGCTGTGGGATACCGTGAAGGCGCCAAAGCCGGCGAGACGGACTTCGCCGCCATTCTTCAGTTCGCCCTGAACGGCGTCGAATACAGCGTCTACAGCGGAGGCCGCGTCGGTCTTCGACAGGCCAGCCTTTTCAGCTACGGATGCTACGAGTTCACTCTTGTTCATGTTTCCACCCTTTCTCAAATGGTTCGAAACGAGGTCTTGTCTCAGGGGTTTAGTTACACTCCACCAAAGCCCGCTGCAATTCAAAAGCCTTGCGTGGCAGGGAATTGCAAGGGGTTTGGGGCATTTTGCACGCAAAAGGCCGGTTGAAAACCGGCCTCCTGCGCCCCTTTTCCACAGGAGCCCGTGAAAAGTGGCAATTGTTCGACCTCAATGGGCCACGGATTTGACCGAGTCGCCTTCCGATTCATCGCTCGAAATCGCGACCGGATCAGCTTCCGGGTCCCACTCGATGGGCTTCGGAACCTCCAGCAAGGCGTGCTGAAGCACCTCGCCCATGCGCGATACCGGCACGATTTCGAGACCGTTCTTGACGTTGTCCGGGATGTCCGGCAGGTCCTTGGCGTTCTCTTCCGGGATCAGCACCTTGGTGATGCCGGCGCGCAGCGCCGCAAGCAGCTTTTCCTTCAGCCCGCCGATCGGCAGAACCCGACCGCGCAGCGTGATCTCGCCCGTCATCGCCACGTTCTTGTGGATCGGAATTCCGGTCATGACCGAGACGATGGCCGTGGCCATGGCGACGCCGGCAGACGGACCGTCCTTGGGCGTGGCGCCTTCCGGAACGTGGACGTGAATGTCGTACTTGTCGAACATAGGCGGCTTGATTCCGAAGTCGACGGCGCGCGAGCGGACATAGGAGGCCGCCGCCGAAATCGATTCCTTCATCACGTCGCGCAGGTTGCCGGTAACGGTCATGCGACCCTTGCCCGGCATCATCACGCCCTCGATCGTCAGCAGTTCGCCGCCGACTTCCGTCCACGCCAGGCCGGTAACAATGCCGACCTGATCGTCGCCTTCCGCCTCGCCGTGGCGATAGCGCTGGACGCCGAGATAGTCGTGCAGATTGTCCGCGGTGATATGGACCTCGGTCTTGTCGCCCTTGACGATTTCGGTCACGGCCTTGCGGGCGAGCTTCATCAACTCGCGCTCGAGGCTGCGCACGCCCGCCTCGCGGGTGTACTGCTGGATCGTGCGGATCAGCGCACCGTCATCGACCGAGAACTCCTCGGGCTTGAGCGCATGCTCGCGGATCGCCTTCGGCAGAAGGTGACGGCGGGCGATCTCCAGCTTCTCGTCCTCGGTGTAGCCGGCGATGCGGATGATCTCCATACGGTCCATCAGCGGGCCCGGAATATCGAGCGTGTTCGCCGTGGTGATGAACATCACGTTCGACAGATCGTATTCGACCTCGAGATAGTGGTCCATGAACGTCGCATTCTGTTCCGGATCCAGCACCTCAAGCAGGGCCGACGACGGATCGCCGCGGAAATCGGCGCCCATCTTGTCGATTTCGTCGAGCAGGAACAGAGGATTGCTCTTGCCGACCTTCTTCATCGACTGGATGATCTTGCCGGGCATCGAACCGATATAGGTCCTGCGGTGACCGCGGATTTCGGCCTCGTCACGCACGCCGCCAAGCGCCATGCGCACATATTCGCGGCCGGTCGCCTTGGCGATCGACTGGGCGAGCGAGGTCTTGCCCACGCCGGGCGGGCCGACGAGGCACAGGATCGGGCCCTTGAGCTTCTTGGCGCGCGCCTGCACGGCGAGATACTCGACCACGCGTTCCTTGACCTTTTCGAGACCGAAGTGATCTTCCTCCAGCACCTTCTCGGCCGCCTTCAGATCACGCTTGATCTTCGACTTCGAGTTCCAGGGCAGACCGGTCAGCCAGTCGAGGTAATTGCGGACCACGGTCGATTCGGCCGACATCGGGCTCATATTGCGCAGCTTCTTCATCTCCGCGTCGGCCTTTTCACGGGCCTCCTTGGAGAGCTTGGTGTTCTTGATGCGCTCTTCGAGCTCGGCCATTTCGTCGCGGCCGTCCTCGCCCTCGCCGAGTTCCTTCTGAATGGCCTTCATCTGCTCATTCAGATAATACTCGCGCTGGGTCTTCTCCATCTGCCGCTTGACGCGGGTGCGGATGCGCTTTTCGACCTGAAGGACGGAGATTTCGCCTTCCATGAAGCCGAGCGCCTTTTCCAGGCGGCTCTTGACGCTGGTGGTTTCCAGCATTTCCTGCTTCTCGGTCAGCTTGATCGCGAGATGCGAGGCCACCGTGTCGGCAAGCTTCGAGTAGTCCTCGATCTGGCCGGCGGCGCCGACAACCTCGGGCGAAACCTTCTTGTTCAGCTTCACATAATTCTCGAACTCGGATACCACCGAGCGCGAAAGCGCCTCGATTTCGACCGCGTCTTCTTCCGGCTCGGCCAGCACGCTGGCATTGGCTTCGTAGAAGTCGTTCTCCAGACGGACATCGTCGATCTGCGCACGCGCCTTGCCCTCGACCAGAACCTTGACGGTTCCGTCGGGCAGTTTCAGCAATTGCAGGACGTTGGCGATGGTGCCAATGCGATACAGCGCATCGGGTTCCGGATCGTCATCGCCGGCATTGATCTGGGTGACGAGCATGATCTGGCGATCGGCGTTCATCACTTCTTCCAGCGCGCGGATGGACTTCTCGCGGCCGACGAACAGCGGAACGATCATGTGGGGGAAAACCACGATGTCACGCAAGGGCAACACGGGATAAGCGGCGGCTTCCGCTGCTGGCGCGTTCTGCGTCATGTCTTTTTCCTTTCCGACCGCCCGGAGGAAGACCGGGCAGTATTGACGGGCCGTTGGGAGCAACCCGTTGATTTCTTCTCGATTGTTGCGGAACAAGTGGCGCTTTGAAAGATCGATTTCAAGCTGTACCGCGAATTCGGCGGAACAAACCGGCAATCCGCGCCGTTTCGTGCCGGATGCGCCCTGAAACGACGCGGGCAGGACGATGAAACCGCCCTGCCCGCGCCAGATATAGTCAGAGTATGCCTGCCTCAGGCCGAGGCATTGGCCTTGTCGCCCGAGCGATTCTCATAAATGTAGAGCGGCTGCGCCGTTCCTTCGACCACCTCGTCCGAGATCACCACCTCGCGAACGCCCTTCATGGCCGGCAGTTCGAACATGGTGTCGAGCAGGATCTTCTCCATGATCGAGCGCAGGCCGCGCGCGCCGGTCTTGCGTTCGATCGCGCGGCGCGCAATGGCGAGCAGCGCGTCCTCGTGGAATGTCAGCTCGACATCCTCCATTTCGAACAGCCGCTGATACTGCTTAACCAGAGCATTCTTCGGCTCGGTCAGGATCTGCATCAGCGCCGCTTCATCAAGGTCTTCCAGCGTCGCGATCACCGGCAGACGGCCGATGAATTCGGGGATCAGCCCGAACTTGACCAGGTCCTCCGGCTCCAGTTCGCGCAGCACATCGCCGACGCGACGGTCATCGGCGGCCTTGACCGATGCGCCGAAGCCGATCGAGGTGCGCTCGCCGCGCGCCGAGATGACCTTGTCGAGGCCAGCGAACGCGCCGCCGCACAGGAACAGGATGTTGGTGGTGTCGACCTGCAGGAATTCCTGCTGCGGATGCTTGCGCCCGCCCTGCGGCGGCACGGAGGCAACGGTGCCTTCCATGATCTTCAAGAGCGCCTGCTGAACGCCTTCGCCCGAAACGTCACGGGTAATCGAAGGGTTGTCGGACTTGCGCGAAATCTTGTCGACCTCGTCGATATAGACGATGCCGCGCTGGGCGCGCTCGACATTGTAATCGGCCGACTGCAGCAGTTTCAGGATGATGTTCTCGACATCCTCGCCGACATAGCCGGCTTCCGTCAGCGTCGTCGCATCCGCCATGGTGAACGGCACGTCGATGATGCGGGCGAGCGTCTGGGCAAGATAGGTCTTGCCGCAGCCGGTCGGGCCGACCAGCAGGATATTGGACTTCGAAAGCTCGATCTCGCCGCCGCCCTTGGAGGCATGGGCCAGCCGCTTGTAGTGGTTGTGGACCGCCACCGACAGGATTCGCTTGGCGTGGTTCTGTCCGATCACATACTCGTCCAGAACCTCCATGATCTCCTGCGGCGTGGGCACGCCGTCGCTCGACTTCACCATCGAGGTCTTGTTTTCCTCGCGGATGATGTCCATGCACAGCTCGACGCATTCATCGCAGATGAAAACCGTCGGGCCAGCGATCAGCTTACGGACTTCGTGCTGACTCTTTCCGCAAAAGGAACAATAGAGCGTGTTCTTCGAGTCACCGCCATTGTTACCGCCGACTTTGCTCATTATCACTTCCTTCCAGTAAGCCGCCCGCCTTGAACGGCCACTATCATATTCGCTTTCTGCCGCCCTGAAGAACGCTCGCAAAACAAAAGGGCAACAACACGACGGGTCATGCCCGCTTCCAGACCATGCCGTCAAGCCGGCCCTGTTACGCATTACGATGTCGTAACAGCTTCGGTTTGCCATACTATTAACGGCTTCAACGGCGGATAAAACCCCAAAAGCGTCGACCGGCGCGATTTGCATAGCGCGATTGCAACTCTGCGACATCGCGTGGCCCCGTCAAAGGCGGCCATCCGACCGATAATATCGACCGAATGGAGCCGATGCTCAGTTCGCGCCTTCGATTTCGCTGCGCGAGGTCATGACCTTGTCGATCAGGCCCCAGTCCTGCGCTTCGCCGGCGTCCATGAAATGGTCACGATCGAGCGTGGTTTCAACTTCCTCGTAGGTCTTGCCGCAGTGCCGGACATAAACCTCGTTGAGCTTGCGCTTCATCTTGATGATGTCGCGGGCGTGGCGCTCGATGTCGGATGCCTGGCCCTGGAACCCGCCCGAGGGCTGGTGAACCATGATGCGCGCATTCGGCGTGGCAAAGCGCATGCCCTTTTCGCCGGCGGCCAGTAGCAGCGAGCCCATGGACGCGGCCTGGCCGACGCAAAGCGTCGACACGGCCGGACGGATGAACTGCATGGTGTCATAGATCGCCATGCCCGCCGTCACCACGCCGCCCGGCGAGTTGATGTAGAGCGCGATTTCCTTCTTCGGGTTTTCCGCTTCGAGGAACAGGAGCTGCGCGCAGATGAGCGACGCCAGATGGTCCTCGACCGGGCCGGTCAGGAAGATGATCCGCTCCTTCAGGAGGCGCGAATAGATGTCATAGGATCGTTCGCCGCGATTGGTCTGCTCCACGACCATGGGTACGAGGGCCATCGCGGTGTCTACGGGATTTGTCATGGCTTTCCTTCGGGCGCTGATCGCCGCCGGTCTCATTCGAATCTTTTCGTCTTCCCCTACATAGAGTGCCACACCTTGTCACTTCAAGAGATGGTTTGCGTCCGGCGCGACTGGTTTTCGGCGGAGAAGGTCCTTTTGTTCCCGTTTCAATTGTGTAAAACTTCACAAACTATCGCATTAAATCGTTTAGCACCAAAAATGGGTCAGGGCATATCTGGAGGATGGGTTGCACCCCCGCTATGCTCAGGTCCCGCATTGCAGATATTCGGGATTTCGATTTGCCCTATAACCTGACCGCAGTCATAGCCTGGTCAGCGGACAGCTTGCTTCTGGCCGCCTTTCTGCTTCCTCTCTGGTTGCGGAATCGGACACGTATGTATGTGCTTTACTGGGTGTTCGCCCTGCTTGCCCAGGGGATCGGCCTCGCGCTCCTTACGGTTGCCGGCCGGGACGATTTGCGTCTGATCGGAATGATAGCGTTCACAGGTCTCATCGGCGCCCGCGCGCTTTCGACCGCGGGGCTTCTCAGCCTTTGCGGCGAAGACCGGCCCGCCGCCTTCACCTCGGTGATCGTCGCGCTCTGGTTCGCTGCCGTCGTCGTCAGCAGGCTTGCCGGATTTGATAGCGTTGCCAATGTCGCCAGTTTTTACATCGCGGCCTTTACGGTCGCGATTTACGGCTTCTATTTCATGGCGAAGAACCTGCACGCGCTCAAAGGGCCATTTCGCCAGTCGCTGATGGCGATCTTCGTCGTTGAGGCCCTTACCTGCCTTGCCTTGCTCAGCGCCTACAATCTGCAGCAAGAACCGCCTTCGCTTGGTAGCGCGACCACCTCGGTTGCACTGATAACCGGTTTCGTGCTGTTCTCCCTGAAAGGCTTCCTCGCCGTCTGGCTGACGGTCGAGCGGCTGGAAAGCGACCTGCGCGACCTCGCCTTCAGCGATCCGCTCACCGGTGTCCTGAACCGGCGTGGCGTCGTCGATGAAATCGAGAAGATGTCCCAGCGCTCCGCCAAATCGGACCAGTTCGCGTTTTTCTCTCTCGATCTCGATGATTTCAAGAGCATCAACGACGTTCATGGCCACAATGCGGGCGACAGGGCCCTGGTAAACTTCACGCATGTGGTGCGCCAATGCCTGCGTGAAAGGGACATATTCGGCCGGACGGGTGGGGAGGAGTTCGCGATCTTCACGCGGGTGACCGATCGAAACACCGCCGGCCAGATCGCGGAGCGGATCAGATCGACGCTGGAAGCCACCACGTTTCACGAGGACGGTCACGAGCTGAGGATGACCGTCAGCATCGGCGTCACGCTGATGCGCGGCCGCATCGGCAATATCGAATCCATGCTCAGCGAGGCCGACCGCGCGCTCTACCAGGCCAAGGGCGACGGACGCAATCGCATCGTGTTCTATGACGGCCCCACGCCGCAACCCGCACAATCCGCCGATCGTGAGGTCGCGCTGGCCGTTTAGCGGCGACAGCCCAGTAGCATTCGAGCTTCGCTATGGGCGGCGCTCAGCGCCGCCCATCACCCAATCGACTCAGATCTTGCTCAGAGCCTGTTCAAGATCGGCGATGATGTCATTGACATCCTCGATGCCGATCGACAGCCGCACCACATCCGGACCTGCGCCGGCGGCAACCTGCTGTTCTGGCGTAAGCTGTGCATGGGTTGTGGATGCAGGGTGGATAACCAGTGATTTGGTGTCGCCGATATTGGCGAGATGCGAGAACAGTTCGAGCCCGCCGACAAAGGTCTTGCCAGCCTCGTAGCCGCCCTTGAGACCGAAGGTGAAGACGGCCCCTGCCCCCTTGGGCGCGTAGCGCTGCTGAAGCCCGTGATTGGGATCATCCTCCAGCCCGCAATAGCTGACCCAGGACACTTTGTCCGACTGCTTCAGCCATTTGGCGACGGCGAGCGCATTGTCGCAATGGCGCTGCATGCGCAGCGGCAGGGTTTCGATGCCGGTCGCGATCATGAACGCGTTGAACGGCGAGATCGCGGGACCGAGATCGCGTAGGCTCAACACGCGTGCGCCGAGCGCGAAGGCAAGGTTGCCGAAGGCTTCGTGGATCACCAGGCCGCCATATTCGCTGCGCGGCTCCGACAGCATCGGATACTTGCCGGACTTCGACCAGTCGAACGTGCCGCCATCGACCAGGATGCCGCCCATGGAATTGCCGTGGCCGCCAAGGAACTTCGTCAGCGAATGCACGACGATATCCGCGCCATGGGCAAGCGGGCGCACCAGATAGGGCGTCGCCATGGTGTTGTCGACGATCAGCGGCAGGCCGTGGTCATGCGCGACCTTGGCGATCGCCTCGATATCCACGAAGGTGCCGCCGGGATTGGCAAGGCTCTCGATGAAGATCGCCTTGGTGCGATCGTCGATCTGGGAGGCGAAGCTGTCGAGATCGCCGGAATCGGCCCAGCGCACCTGCCAGCCGAAATTCTCGAAGGAATGGCCGAACTGGTTGATCGAACCGCCATAGAGACGACGCGCCGCGACGAAATTGTCGCCGGGCTGCATCAGCATGTGGAAGGTCAGGAGCTGGGCGGCATGGCCGGAGGCAACCGCGAGCGCCGCCGAACCGCCTTCAAGCGCTGCGACGCGCTCTTCCAACACGGCCGTGGTCGGGTTCATGATGCGGGTATAGATATTGCCGAATTCCCTGAGCCCGAACAGCGCCGCGGCGTGATCGGAATCGTTGAAGACGAACGAGGTCGTCTGGTAGATCGGCGTCGCCCGCGCATTCGTTGCGCTGTCCGGCGCGGCGCCTGCGTGGATCGAGAGCGTCGAAAATCCCGGTTCCCGGTTTTCCATGATCAGTTCCTTCCCTGTGTTCTTCCCCGGCCGAAAGCACCCCTCCGGCTTTTTGATCGGGATCAATGCTGTCTTTTATACAGGTGTCAGTATCGCTGTCGACAACGCGGAGAACAGCAATGGATTTTTTGATTGAAGGCCTTGCGGGAACCGATAATGGCGCACACGGGCGGCATCGCGCAAATACGATCTTCCCCGCGATCTCCACGGCGCAATTCGCCTTCGCCGAGCCGCGTGACGCCGCGGAAATGACCGAAATGATGAAGGCGCTCAACATCGATCCGGTCGAGGCGGAATTCCAGTATCGCCGGCTCTATTACGGCATGGAGGCCAATTGCGCCGGCTGCCGCGACAAGGACCGCTGCCGCGCCGATCTCGCAAGCAATACCGCCGCGGAGAACTTCCGCGACTACTGCGACAACGAGGCTTTGCTGAACGAGATGCGTGCGGACCCGGAGATGCTACGCGCGGACGGCTGATCGTCAGGCGCCGATCAGGCGCGGATATTCGATTGCCGGACATCGGTCCATGATGACAGTCAGACCACGCGCACGCGCTCGCTCGGCAGCGGCATCGTCACGGATATCGAGTTGCATCCAGACGACCCGCGGCAGCGGCGAGAGTGTCAGCGCCTCATCCACCACGCCGCCGACGAAAGCCGAGGCGCGAAAGATATCGACCATGTCGATTGTGCCCGGAATATCGGAGAGGCTGCCATAGACGGTCTCGCCGTGGATCGTCTTGCCGGCAAGACCCGGATTGACCGGCACGAGCTCATAGCCCTTGGACATCAGAAAACCCATCACCCGATGGCTGGGCCGCTCCGGCTTGGGGGACGCGCCGACGAGGGCGATGCGTCGCACCGACTTCAGGACATCGATAATAATTGAATCGTCCATTTTAAGTTGTACCATGATGAAACAATTCCTCTAGATGCGGGTTATCAAGACAATCAGGGAGGCCCTTGCGGGTTTGGAGTTCATGAAAACTTTCATCGCGGCCGGTATGCTTCTGGCCTCAGTCGGGATAGCGGGCGCGCAGGAACCGATAAATCGATACGACATTCAGGACATGACCTGCAATCAGGTTCAGTCTATCCTGCGCCAGCAGGGCGCGGCAATCCTGCGCTATCCCTCGCCAAACGGCAATGGCCGCATCCTCTATGACCGCTATGTCGACAGCCCCGCCGTCTGCTTCGCGGAACTGGGCCATGCGGTCCAGCGCGTGGTCCCGACCAAGGACACCAATGCCTGTCCGACGCTGTCCTGCAAGCCAGGTCCGCCCGAGTGCGACAACGGCATTATGGGCTTCGACATGTTCGGCTGCATGGACGACAACTGAGCCGGCTCAAATCGTTTTTGGACGAGCCAAACGAAAAACCCCCGGAACTGCAAGGTCCCGGGGGTTCTGTTTTGGAAAAGGTCAGCCGCTTACCACTGCATCTGGAAGCGGACCTTGCCGGTGAGGCCGTAGCTGTCGCCGAAGTTCTCCAGCCCGGTCGATGCCGTCACGTCGCCATTGATGCCGAGCTTGCCGTTGAGCCAGGTATAGCTGCCGCCAATACCGATCTCGCCGGTCCAGTCGCCATCGTCGGTCGACATGTTGACGCCAGAGACCCAGACTTCGCTCGGATCGTTGGTGAAGTCGTAATAGACGTTGGCAATACCGTGGAGCGAAGCGCTGCGAGCTTCACCCGTCGCGGTGGTCCAGCTGGTGCGGTAATCGGTCTGCAGACCCATGCGCGCCGCGAGGCTGTCGCCATTCACCAGCGATACGTCTTCATTGTAGACGCCGGTGAAGTCATCGAAGTTGACCGAGCCCCAGGTGAGCTGCGCCTGCGGGGTCATCGCCCAGCCCGGCGCCACGTCGAAGCGGTAACCCGTCTCAGCCGACAGCGAGTAGCCATAGGACTGCTGCATGTTGAGCGTCGACGTTCCTGCGATCGTGAGGTCATTGTTGATGACATTGCCGAACGCCTGACCATCGACGTAGAAGCCGTTATTGCCATACCAGGTCATCGTCGCCCCGAGGCCAAACAGCTGGCTGACGACATCGCCGCCGCCAACACGGGAGCTGACGTCAGCCGTGGCGTTGGCATACTGGAACACCAGGCCGCCGACCGCAAAGCCGCTCTCGGTTTCGCCGAATTGGCCATCAACGCCCATGCGAAGCCGGTAGATATCGGCATTGTAGGAGGCGTTCAACGTGCCTTCGCTACCGTCATAATGCTCGCGGCCGCCGGTGAAATCGGCCCAGACATAGCCCGGATCGGAAACATCACCGAGGTTCCAGTAGCGCTCGCCGACGCGATCCTGCAGCGAGTCGGGGCGATTCAGCGTAAGCATCAGCTCGGGCAGAACCTCGTAGACCGGCGTGGCGTTGGAGAAATCGCCCGTCAGGAAGTACTGATTGCCGACCTCGCTCAGAGCGTAGGCATAGGCACCCGAGACATTGTAGCCCGGCAGAACGAAGGCGCCCTGCTCGCCGCCGTCAAGCGTGATGATTTCGATCGACTTGCCCGAGGCGTAACCCGTCGAAAGCTCATTCAGCGAAAGCGTGGTCACGCCGCCGAGATAGGCGCCGTTGACCGTGAGCGTGTCGCCCACCGCATTGGCCAGATCGACATCGATCGCGAGCGTACCGCCGCCGGTGAGGTTACCCGTCACCGTCATGGCATCACCCGTTGCCCCATCAACCGACGAAAGCGTCGAGCCGGCGTTCAGGAACATGTTGCCGTTGAAGACGGTGCTCTGGTTGACCTGAAGCGTCGAACCGTTGAGGTAGATCCCCTGCGACGCGTCCGAAGTCGAACCGACGGTGATCGCCCCGCCCGTCAGCGTCAGCATGGTGTTGTCGAGGCTGAAGGTTTCCCAGTTGGCGATGAGCGAACCCGCCGTCGTCGCCGAAACGCCGTCGAAGGTCAGCGCATCGACGCCATCGCCGCCATCAAACACCTCGGTGCCGTCGTAGATCGCGCCGCCGCCGAGATAGGCGGTGTCGTTTCCAGCGCCGCCGTAGAAACCGCTGTTGAGCGCGCCGCCGGTCCAGTTGAAGGCATCATTGCCGTCTTCGCCCTGGATATCGCCAGTCCAGGAACCGCCGGCCAGATTGAAGGTGTCATCGCCCGCGCCAAGCCATGCCGTGCCGACGACCGTGCCGGTCGAGGTCACGGTGACCGCGCCGTCGAGATCGACAAGCGCCATGCCGTCATGGCCGCCGGCAGCCGTGATCGCGGCATCGGAGCCGATCATCACCGTGCCGGTCTGCCCGGCTTCGGAGTCGGTTTTGATGCCGATATCGGCAGAAACGGAACCGCCAAGCACGTTGATGGCGTAGGTTGCGCCCGTCCCGAGCGTGAAGGTACCGAGCCCGGCAGCCGCGCCGGAAGCCGAAGCGGTAATCGACCCGCCGGTCATCGTCAGGCTGGCCATGCCGCCATTGTTGACCTGTGCGATGGCCCCGGCCGCGAAGATATCACCGGCAGAGCTTGCATCGAGCGCGATATCGCCCCCGGTCACGACGGTCGCGTTGCCATTTACCCCAAGCGCGCCGATGCCGATGGCCAGAGTGCCGAAACTGCCGGTCGCGCTAGTCTCGATAGAGGAACCAGATTCGGACGATGCATAGGCATCGCCGGAGCCAAAGACCTGGCTGGCAACGCCGATGGAACTTGCAACTCCATTGGTTGCCGTCGAAGTCGCGGTAATCGAAGCCGTCGACGCCACGCCCGCCTCAGCGTTGCCAGGACCATCCGTTTCGGTATACAGGCCTATTGCTTCGGCATCACCGCTGGCACTGCTCGCCGATGTCGAGACCATGCCGGCCAGGCTGGAACGGGCGCTGCCGTCGCCTGCGGCGATGTTTTCCGCGCCGGTCGCTTCTGCATAGTTTGCTCCGATAGCGGACACGCCGATCGAAGCGCCCGCGTCAACGACGAGCCGGGCCTTGCCCTCACCCGTCACGTTGCGCAGCCCGGTGGCCGAGCCAGCGAGAGCACCGACGACATCAACCTTAATGTCGCTCGTTCCGAGAACGCCCATTCTGGCATCGCCAAAGCGGGAGCTGTTCCAGACGCCGCCCGCCTCAACTTCGTCGTCGCCGTCAGCTCCGACCGCGATCAGGCCACCCACCATGGCCGTGGCCATTCCGCCGGCTTCGTTGGCAAAGTTGGTCGCACCCGCCGCCCTTGCATCATCGCTTGCCGTCGCCTTGGCAAGCAGCGTGCTGCCCGCCGAAAGGTTCAGGAAGGCCTCGCCGGCGCCATGCACTTCGTTGGCCACGGCGCGCGCCGTGGCGGTTTGGCCGTCGGCCTCGGCCGAAGCAAGGCTGGCATCGAGCAGTTCGACATAGGCGTCGCCGTCATTGGCAAGGTTGTTGAGCGCCTTGACCTCGGTCGAAGCCGTATCGCTGATCCCGGTCGCGCTGACGCTGCCCGTTTCGGCAAGGTAAAGCGCGGCATTACCGTTGGCTGAAGCGTTGTTGAAACCGGTCGCATCGGTATCGAGCGCGCCTTCGGCAAAGGCAGTGACCCTGCCCGCTCCCGCCACAACGCCCTTCGCCAGACCGGCGGAATTGGTGTTGTCCACCGCGACGGCCGTGGCGATGTCATTCGCGCTCGTGCCTTCCGCGATCACTTCCGCCGATTCCGAGAGTTCGATCACGGCCTCGCCGCCCGAGGCAGCGTTGACGACGCCAAAGACTTCGGCAACGCCGAGCGCATCCGCCGTACCGGAAACCAGACCCTTGATCGCAGCGTAGGCCATGCCAAGCGGGTCCTTGGCGCTGTTGCTGACGCCGGTCACGTATGCGGTCGTTCCCGCCTGGTCGAACGTGCCGACATCGACCACGCTGCCCGCATCGATGGCGACACCGGCCATGCCGGCCCCGCTCAGGGTGTTCATCACGCCATAGGCGTAGACATCGCTGCCGCTGACGTCGACGGAAACATCGCTCGCGCCCAGCAGACGAACGATGGCGTCGCCACCAACCCCGACGGCCATGATCCCGGTCGCCGAGGCACTGCCGGCAACGCTGTCCGCGCTGGCGCTGATGCTGCTGCCATTGTCAAGTTCGACCCGGCTGCCGCCATCGTAGGAAAAATTGCGTACCGCGAGGGCCGTGGCATCAAGCTGGCTTTGGGCCAGGGCATCAGCCTTCGATCCGTTGTCGAGAACGGTGCGCGCCTCTCCAAGCGACGTGAAGGTGTTGACCGCAAGAGCGCTGGTGTTGTCCGTGGTGCTGTAGGCCTCGGCCGAAACGCCCGACATATCGTCGATGACGGTGGAGGCATCGCCCGCCGTCGAGGCGTTGAGCAGCCCGGTCGACTTGGCGGCAAACCCGCCAAGACCGGCGCTCGCCGCGCCCGTCGCCGTGGCCGTGATCGTGCTGCCGCCGCGAATACGAATACGCGCCTCGGTCTCGGCCCGGTTCTCGATTGCGGTAGCCACGGCGTAGCTGTTGGTGCTGGTGGCGTCGGCGTCCACCGTGCTGGCGGTGTCCACGCGCACAGCAGCTTCGCCCTGCTGCGACTCGTTGGTGATGGCAAAGGCCTGGGCATTGCTCGAGCCATTGGCAGTGGCGCTGACCGCAGTGGCATCTTGGAAGATGACCTCGGCATCACCCATAACGGACACATTGTCGGCGGCGGTGGCCAGTGCCTGACCAGCGGTGCTGGTGGCAGAGGCTGTCAGCGTGCTGGCGGAGCCGCCGACGCCGGCGAAACCATCAGCAGCCGTGTTGATTACCGCCGTGGCCGCAGTGCGGCCCGCCGCACTTCCCGTCGCCGTGACCGTACCTTCATCCAGAATCACGATCGCCTCAAGTCCGGCGCTGTTGATAACACCGGAGGCACTCGCCTCTACGCCGCCAATTGCCTCGGCATGCAAGGCGCTTGCGCTATCCACGCGTACGGAGGCATTGCCTTGTTGCGAGTCGTTATTGAGGGCAACGGCCTGCGCATTGGTCAAGCCATCGGCGAGAGCGTTGACCTGGCTGCCATCCTCGAAAGCGACTTCGGCATCGCCCAGAACGGCAACGTTATCGACCGAGATGGCCACTGCCTCTCCCAGAGAGCTGGTCGCGACAACCGTCAGCGTGCTGGCACTGCCGCCGACGCCGGCAACCCCATCAGCAGCGGTGTTGGCGATGCCCGTTGCTTCGGTGCGGCCGGTGGCGCTTCCTGTTGCGGTAATCGTACCGTCTTCCAGAATAACAATTCCGGCAAGACCACCCTCGTTGATAATACCCGAGGCAGTCGCGTTGCCGAGAAGGTTATCGGCTTCGGCTTCAAGCGTTGCGCTTTCGCCTACGTAAACAATCGCAGCCTGGGAATCCGAGACGTTACGGATCGCAGTCGCCCAGGACTGAATTCCGCTGCCGATGGTAACAAGGCTGTCAGCATCGGCCCAGATTGATCCGCCACCCTTGACCGTGGCCTTTGCCATGCCACCGGTGCTCTGGTTGTCAATGCCGATAGCGTTTGAAGTCAGGAGCGAAGTCGCGGTCGACGAAAGCGATGCGTTGTCGACAATGGTTTCGACGCCGCCGTCGCCGGCAGTGTTGGAAATGCCGGTGGCAACGGCCAGTGTAAGGGCATTGGTGGCCGATGCGCTGACATCGGCATCGCCCGAAAGGGACACATAACCAGAGCTGGAGGCACCGGATGTTTCGACGCTGATCGCGGTTGCCTTGTGAAGACCCGGATCGCTGATGTCGATGTTAACGCTGTTGGATGCACTGATCTGACTTGCGCCATCGACCACGACAGAGCCGGTATTGCCGACGCCGCTGCCCGTCAGGCGCACGCCAAAGGCATTGTTGCCACCGATGCTGATGGATGAACCACCGGTGATCGTCGCCGCCATCTCAGAGCCATCGGCATTGCCGTTCACGATCACGGCGCTGGTCCCGGACGTCAGGGCCGAGCCGATGCTTACCGTCGTGCCGTCGAGGTTGACCGTGCCGATATGATCGGCCGTGCCACCTGCCGCAAGCGTGACGACAATATTGGCTGTCGCGAGGACCCCACCCCGCACCTCGCCGCCGGAAAAGTTTGCGGCTACCGCACCATCGCCTTGAAGCACAACCGGCCAGTAAATCCTGTCGTAGCTGTCGGCGTTGAGGGTCAGTGCATTACCGCCGCTCGAAGTGAGCCTAACCCCTCTTGTATTCAAGAAGCCATTGCCGATTCTCATGCTAGGAGAATCAAGAGTAACGGTCGCACCCTGCAGGTTATTATAGGTGATGCCGTATGGTTCGTTGTCGGTACAATTGATCACCGCGTTGGGACCACTCGCCACCCCGCACTCGTTCGCCGCAAATGCCGAGGAAACGCCCGTACCGAAATAGGCGGCTCCGGACGACAGTGCGAGCATGCTGAGCGCGAGCACCGATGCGGTTGCGCGCGGAGCGTAGCTCGCTGCGTTACCCGCGACCTTCGTCATGCGCCCGCCGCGCACCTTCGCTTCAAACAATGTCATGTAGTCCCCCACTAAAGCTAATAAGCTGATTCCTGATTTAGCGAGATGACATTAAGCGAACAGAAATACAAGCAAGTTCGATAGCAGTCGCTAACATTTAAAGAGGGGAAAGAGGCTGGGAGTAGCGAAGCTGCAACAGATTGCAATCACAGGGTTGTGCAGCAAAAGCCCAAAACCATCCCTGGTGGCAATCAACGGCATGCGCGCCGAGAATTTAATCAAATGATTGAATTTAGGGGATATTTGCAGGGCAGCGTACCGATCCTGCGCAGCGCCGATAGCGAAGGTAATCCTGCTACACACTCAACCGATGATCAACCCACAGTTTCGACAGATGATGTTGCGTGTGAAACCGTCATAACTAAAGCGACGGCGAACTGATTGACCGCGCGTGGGGCCGCTGCGGCCTTGCCGGGCTTTGCCCAAGCCCGGCATGTCTCCAGGCGCCAAGCGCAGTCCAGAGGAAGCCGACCGCAGAACAAACTCGAAAATCGACCTTTTATGACAGTTTTATGACAGTTATTTGAATATTAAATAACAACGCACCGGTAAATTTCGGGAATTATGAAATTTTTACAACAATATATGCTTACATGACTTTCGTTGTTATAGCACTCCCGTTTTCAACCAAACCTCAAAAGGGCTATCTGATGAAAATCGGAAATTTTTCCAAGGGCGCTAAGGTTGCTGCCGTTGCCGTCGCCATGGC
Organism: Martelella mediterranea DSM 17316; assembly: GCF_002043005.1. NCBI lineage: Bacteria > Pseudomonadati > Pseudomonadota > Alphaproteobacteria > Hyphomicrobiales > Aurantimonadaceae > Martelella > Martelella mediterranea. The sequence goes on from NZ_CP020330.1 coordinate 3,285,741, forward strand.
CGTCTCCGGCACTTTCGCTCACGCCGCCGACACGTCGCTGACCGGCTCGGGCGCCTCCTTCCCCTTCCCGCTCTATTCGGCCTGGTTTAAGGATTTTGGCCAGAAGACCGGCATTGAAGTCAACTACCAGGCCAAGGGTTCCGGTGGCGGTATCGAAGACTTCACCAACCGCGTTGTCGACTTCGCAGCCTCCGACGCCGCCATGAACGACGAAGAAATCGCCAAGATCGACGGCGGCGTCGTTCTGCTGCCGATGACGGCCGGTGAAGTCGTTCTCGCTTACAATCTCGACGGCGTTTCCGAACTGAAGCTGCCGCGCGACGTCTATCCGAAGATCTTCCTCGGCGAAATCACCAAGTGGAACGACGAAGCGATCGCCGCCGCCAATGAAGGCGTCGAACTCCCCGACGAAAACATCACCGTTGTCGTTCGCTCTGACTCGTCGGGCACCAACTTCAACTTCACCAACCACCTTGCTGCCATCTCCGAAGAGTTCAACAGCACTGTTGGCGGTGGCAAGACCGTTCCGTGGCCGAAGGCTTCGAACTTCGTTGCCGCTCCGGGCAACCAGGGCATCACCGCCACGGTCAAGCAGACCCCCGGCGCGATCGGCTACATCGAATATGGTTACGCCCAGCAGACCAACACGCCTTACGCCATGCTGGAAAACCAGGCCGGCAACTTCGTGAAGGCTGGTCCGGAAGCTGGTTCCGCCGCTCTCGCTTCGGCCGAGCTCGACGCAAACAACGTTGCTTTCATCACCGACCCGAAGGGCGAGCAGGCCTACCCGATCGCCACCTTCACCTGGATGCTGTTCTACAAGTCCGGCCAGGACGCCGACACGGTTGCGGCTCTGAAGGAAATGGTCAATTACGGCCTGACCACCGGCCAGACCATGGCCGACAAGCTGGGCTACATCCCGCTGCCGGAAAACATCATCGAAATCAACAAGAAGTCGCTCGAAGAAATCGGCGGCTGATTTCGGCACTTTTCGATTGTTCGCCGGGGCGTAACGTGTTGCGCCCCGGCTTTGTCAAATTTCAGCACAGCTTAAAACCTTGATGCTCGTTATCCGTCAGATCGCGGCCACCTCCAGATCGCCGCTAGCAGGAGCGCCTTGATGGCCAAAACATCGAAACCCGTCCCGCCAAGCAATGGCAGCGTGTCGCGCCCGCCGACCGCTTTCGAGTACGGTTACGACAAATCCTTCCGCTTCCTGACATTCTTCGCCGGTCTCCTGATCGTTGTCCTGCTGGCCTATATTTTCTGGAAGATCGGCGGGCAGGCAGCACCTGCCATGCGCCAATACGGCCTGAGCTTCCTGACGACCGTGGAATGGAACCCCAATACCAACGAGTTCGGCATTCTGGCTGAGATCTGGGGTACGCTCTATTCCTCGTTTCTGGCATTGATCTTCGGCGGCGGCCTCGGCATAGCGGTCGCGATCTTTCTGACGCAGGGCTTCCTCAATGCCCGTCTGGCATGGGTGTTCCGCCTCATCGTCGAAATGCTGGCCGCGATCCCCTCGGTCGTTTTCGGCCTCTGGGGCATCTATGTGCTGATCCCGGCGATCCGCCCGATGGCGAGCTGGCTGCACGACACCCTGCCCTTCATTCCTTTCTTTTCCACCAATCTGGCCGGCCCCGGCATGTTCCCGGCCATGATCGTGCTGTCGATCATGATCCTGCCGACCGTCGCGGCGATCTCCCAGGACGCCTTCAAGGCGATCCCTATGAAGATCCAGGAAGCGGCCTACGGCATGGGCACCACCAAGTGGGAAGCGATCCGCAAGGTCATCATCCCCACGGCCTCCGGCGGCATTTTCGCCTCGCTCGTTCTCGGTTTCGGCCGCGCGCTCGGCGAGACCATGGCGCTCGCCATGCTGATCGGCAACTCGCAGCAAGTTTCGCTCTCGCTGTTTTCGCCGGCGACGACCCTGGCATCGCTCCTGGCCTCCACCTTCCCCGAAGCCGGCGCCAACCAGATCGGCCCGCTGATGTATGCCGCCGTCGCCCTGCTGGTGATCACCATGGCCGTCAACATCATCGGCACGATCATCATGAGCTACACCTCGCGCCAGACTGTAACGTAAGGCCATTGGGAAACCGAACATGACCACGACGACCGATCAGACAACGATGAATCCCGAGGTGATTGCCCTCGGCGATCCCAATCTGAGCTTCTCCTTCGCCGAACGGCGCACGATGATGAACTTCATCCAGACCCTTATCCTCTGGATCCTTGCCGGCATCGCGGCGATCCCGCTGATCTCGGTGCTCTACATGCTGATCAGCCGCGGCGGCGCGCGCATCAGCATGTCCATCCTCACCGAACTGCCGCCGGCTCCCTTCGAACAGGGCGGCGGCATCGGCAACGCGATCGTCGGCACGCTTGTCATGGTTGCGATTGCATCGGTGATCTCGATTCCGATCGGCGTTCTCGGCGGCGTCTATACCGGCCTGATCAACCCGAACAGCCGCTTCTCGGCGACCGTCCGGTTCGTGGGGAAGGTGCTGACCGGGTTTCCGTCGATCCTCTCCGGGGTTTTCGTCTACGCTTGGCTCGTCATCGTCATGAAGACCTATTCGGCGGTCGCCGGCGGGCTTTCGCTGGCGATCCTGATGCTGCCGACCATCCTGTTGACCTCCGAGCAGGCCTTCCGGATGGTGCCGCAGCGCATGAAGGACGCGGCCTATGGCATGGGCTGTAATGCCACACAGGTCGCCACCAGAATTGTTTTGCCGACGGCGCTTCCCGGTGTTATGACCGGTGTCATGCTGGCGGTTGCGGGCGCGTCCGGAGAATCGGCCCCGCTGCTGTTTACAGCGCTGTTTTCGAATTATTGGATCGGAAGCTTCACGGAGCCCACAGCGTCATTGTCGATCTTGATCTACAATTTCTCGGCAATGCCTTATGAAAACCAGATTGAACTCGCATGGACCGCATCGCTTGTGCTTGTGCTCATCGTGCTTGTCTTCAACATCCTCAGCCGCTCCTTCGGCACGCGCCGCGTTTAGGAAAAAGGTCTTAAAACTATGTCCGCCACACTGGAAATGAATACCGCCCAAACCGCCGATGTCAGCCCCGAAGTCGCGATCGGCGCGCGGATCGAGAAGATTTTCTACGGCGATTTCCTCGCCGTGCGCGATTCCGATGTCGACATCGAAAAGGGCAAGATCACCGGCTTCATCGGCCCGTCGGGCTGCGGCAAATCGACAGTGTTGCGCTCGCTGAACCGCATGAACGACCTGATCCCCTCCTTCAGCCTTGAAGGTCACGTCCACTTCCTCGGGCAGGATGTCTACGGCAAGAATGTCGATCCGGTCGTCGTGCGCCGCCATATCGGCATGGTATTCCAGCAGCCCAACCCGTTCTCGATGAGCATTTTCGAAAACGTTGCATTCGGCCTGCGCCTCAACGGCTTCAAGGGCGATATCAACGGTCGCGTCGAAAAGGCGCTGCGCCGCGCGGCTCTCTGGAACGAGGTCAAGGACAAGCTGAAGCAGAACGGGTTGTCGCTTTCGGGCGGCCAGCAGCAGCGCCTGTGCATCGCCCGCGCGATCGCCACCGAGCCGACCGTGCTTTTGATGGACGAGCCCTGCTCCGCGCTGGACCCGATCGCCACGCGCCAGATCGAAGAACTGATGCTGGAGCTCAAGAACGACTACACGGTCGCGATCGTGACCCACAACATGCAGCAGGCGATCCGCGTTGCCGACAAGACCGCCTTCTTCTCGGTCGACATGTCGCAGGGCGGCCGCACCGGCTTCCTGGTCGAGGTCGGCGCGACCAAGCAGATCTTCGAAAACCCGAAGCAGCAGCTGACCAAGGAATATCTCTCCGGCGAGTTCAGCTGATCCACGACAAGGTCGCAATCGACGCATTTCGGGCGGCTCTTTCGGGAAGCCGCCCTTTTGATATCCGCAACGAAGCCGTTGATTTCAACACACGCTTCGCTACGCTGTCAAACTCGAACCCAATCTAGGGTTGAGCGGAAACCAAGATGTTCAAACACGTACTCGACCTTGAAAAGATCGAAGAAAGGCTGCGCGAGACCCAGCGGCAGTTCGCCCTTATCAATGCGCGCCTGACGATGCAGCGCGACGGCATGTCCGACAGTATCGTCGAGCACATGATGGAGGGCTACAGCTATGTCGACCAGTTGCTGCGCGACAACACGGATATCCTGAGGATCGGGCAGTTTCACCACCTGCTGGAACTCAACCATCTCGTGCTTTGCGGTTCCGAAAGGGAGCGGCGCGCGGAGTTCCGCAATCACATCGAGCGCACCGAAGCCCATTTCTATGACCGTGAACTGGGCGACATCGGCGGGCTCGTGGACTGGTACGAGCGCCACAGAGGCAAACCGGTACGCAAGCGCGCGGCCGGCGTCTATGTCCGCGTGCTCAGCCGCCCCCAGCTTTATATCGAAGGCAATCATCGCACCGGCGCGCTGATCATGAGCTATATTCTCGGCCGCGAGGGCAAGCCGCCCTTCGTGCTGACGCCGGAAAACGCCGAGGCCTATTTCAATCCGTCCACGCTGGTGCGCGACGCGCATAAATACTCATTCGACGAGCTCATCAAGATCCCGAAGCTGAAGCGCTATTTTGCTGAATTCCTGAAGGAAAACGAGGATGAGAGCCTGATCGCGAAGCCTGAGGCGGTGGAGGCGAGCTGACGCCCGCCGCAACGAAGGAAGCGGCCCTCACGCCTTTTTCTGCCAGCGACCGCCCTCGCCCTGCTGCCAGTAGGTGAGGCTATGCTCACTTTGCCTCAGCCGCTTCCACTCCGCACGCGCCGCGGTCAGTTCGTCGACATCGTGACCATCGAACATCACTACGACGCGCTGATAGTCCTCGACGCCCGAGACCGGCGCGCCCTCGATGAAGAAGCGGATATCGGCCTTGCCGGGATTGGTTTCCGCGATCGTCAGGAGCACGGGCTGGCGCTCCGTATCCGGCTCGTCATCCCGTCCGTGGGGGATGAAACTGTCGGCGCGGAAGGTCCACAGCACCTCGTCCAGCCGGTCGCGCTCCGCCTCGCTCGTTGCCTGTATCGCGACCCGCCAGCCGCGCTCCAGGCTTTTTTCGACAAGCGGCGGCAGGGCCGCGTCGCGCAGCGATTCCGTCAGATGATAGAACAGGATCTCCGCCATGAACGTCGCTGCCCTCAGTCACGTGCCTCGTAATGGGCGCGCACCAGTTCGTCCAGAAGCCTGACGCCGAACCCGGAGGCCCAGCCGCCATTGATCTCGCTCTTCGGCGCGCCCATGGCAGTGCCCGCGATATCGAGATGCGCCCAGGGCGTCTCGCCCACGAAACGCTTCAGGAACTGCGCGGCAGTGATCGAGCCGGCATAGCGCGAGCCGCCGGTATTGCGCATATCGGCAAAGCGGCTGTCGATCATCTTGTCATACTCGTCGCCGAGCGGCAGGCGCCACAGGTTTTCCTGGGTGCGTTCGGCGGCGTCGGAAAGCTCCTTTGAGAGGCCGTCATCATTTGAAAACAGGCCGGCGCGGTGCGCGCCGAGTGCCACCATGACCGCCCCGGTCAGCGTTGCAAGATCGATCATGAAGCGCGGCTTGAAGCGCTCCTTGCAATACCAGAGCGCATCGGCGAGAACCAGCCGGCCCTCGGCGTCGGTGTTGATCACCTCGATCGTCTGGCCGGACATCGACGTCACGATATCGCCCGGACGCTGGGCATTGCCGTCCGGCATGTTCTCGACAAGGCCGAGAATGCCGACGACATTGACCTTGGCCTTGCGCGCGGCAAGCGTGTGCATCACGCCGATCACGGCGGCAGCACCACCCATATCGCCCTTCATGTCCTCCATCGAGGCCGCAGGCTTGATCGAGATGCCGCCAGTGTCGAACACCACGCCCTTGCCGACAAAGGCGATCGGGCGCTCGTCATTGCCGCCGCCGTTCCACTGGATGACGGCGAGATAGGGCGGACGGACGGAACCCTGGGCGACGCCGAGCAGCGCGCCCATGCCGAGCTCTTCCATCTTGTCGCGATCGAGAATCTCGACCTTGGCACCGAGCGCCGAAAGCGCCTCGGCCTTGTCGGCGAATTCGCGCGGGCCGAGAATATTGGCGGGCAGGTTCACCAGTTCGCGCGCCAGCACCACGCCCTCGCCCACCGCCTGTCGATCCGCGAAAGCAGTATTGGCGGCGGTGACATCGCCGGTGACGATCTCGACCGGGATCTCGCGTCCGCTCTCATCCGCCTCATCGTCCTTGCCCGTGGTCTTGAACCGATCGAAGGAATAGCCGCCGAGAATCATGCCGAGCGCGAAGTCCGCAAGCTCGGACGCGGTTGCGGCGCTGTCCGGATAGACCACCAGTTTCTTGGCCTTGCCGGCAACAGCGGCGGCCTTGCCGCCGGCCCTGAGCCAGGCATTGGCCGAAAGCGCGTCGCGCTCGCCGAGCCCGATCAGCACGATCCGCGCCGCAGCGCTTTCGGCAGGCGCGAGCAGATCGAGCGTCGAACACAATTTCGCCTTGAAGCCGGCGGTGGCCGAGGCCTTCTCATAAAGCGTCTCGCCCATCCCGACCGCCTGAAGGCCCGCCGGAACATGACCGGCGCTCGCCAGGACAATCGCGGTGTTTCCGGCGCTTTCGGCCTTGTCGACAAAGGAAATCGAGAACTTCATTTCATGCTCCGGGTTCTGGTGTCACGGAATTGACAGGATGGGGTGAGAAAGAAATCCACCCCTTGTTAACGCAACCGGCCAAGAATGGTTGACCCGGTTCTCATAACACTTAAAACGACGAAAATGGAAACGGTGTGTGCGCCGCGCCGCCAACGAAACCGGAAAACGCCGCATTGCAGCAACACCACCAATGGCTTGAGAAACTGCCGGGGCGCTTTGGCACGATGCGACCACTGAAAGCCGCGTTCATTCTGCTTTTGGCGCTGTGGTGTTTCCTGCTCGTGGTTTTCTACCTCTTTCCCGGCATCGATCTCGCGGCCTCCAGGGCTTTCTTTCATCAGGCCGCCTGCTCTGCGGACGCGCCCGCCGGCAGCATCTGCGGCAGCTTTCCGATTTCCGGCGATGCCGTGCTCGGCCTGCTGCGCGAAGCGATCTTCTACCTGCCGATCATTCTCGGTCTTACCCTGATCTATCGCCTGATCATCGTCTGGTCCCATCACGGCGCGACTTATAACAAGGCGCTCGCCAGCAGGCTCCTGGCCGGGCTCGTCGCGCTGATCATCGGCCCGGGCCTGCTGGTCAACAGCGTGCTGAAGGAGATTTCCCACCGGCCGAGGCCGCGCAACACCGATCTTTTCGGCGGCGATCTGACCTTCGTTCCGGCCGGCGATTTTTCCGGCGCATGCCAGTCGAACTGCTCCTTCGTTTCCGGCGAGGCCGCGGGCGCCGGCTGGCTGTTCTGCTATGCCATCTTCCTGGTGCCGGAGCGCTTCCGGATCCTGCTGATGCCGCCGCTGATCGCACTTTCGCTGGCCTCGCCGGCGATGCGGCTGGCCTATGGCGGCCATTATCTTTCGGATATCATACTCGGATGGCTTGCATCGCTGGTGATTTTCACCGGATGTCTTTACATTTTCACCAGAAAGGAGCACGTCAGCCCGCTTCGCGAAACGACCTGAGGTCGGTCCGCGTTCCGCAACGCACGACACCTAACGGCATGAAGATACTGGAACGCTACATATTGGCGCGGGTTGTGCGCATGTTCCTGGCGACATTGTTGCCGGTGCTGGCGGTGCTGTGGCTGACGCAGGTGCTCGGGCGCATCAATCTGGTGACCGACAGCGGCCAGTCGATCGTTTCGTTCCTGACGCTGGCGACGCTGATTCTCCCGACCGTGATTCCGACCGTCCTGCCCTTCGGCATCGTGCTCGGCACGGCACAGACGTTGACGTCGATGAACAATGATTCGGAGCTCGCGGTGATCGACGGCGCAGGCGCCGGACGCTCCATCATCTACCGGCCAATTCTAGCGTTCGCCGTGGTGCTCTGCGCGTTCTCCTTCGTGCTCGACAATTATATCGAGCCGCGCTCGCGCGCCGAGGCCCGCAGCCTGATCGCCTCCGTCTACGCCGATCTTCTCTCCTCCGTGATCGAGGAAAAGACCTTCCGCGAGGTCGAGGACGGGCTTTACATCCAGATTTCCGAGCGCCTGTCCGGCCGGGTGCTGAAGGGGCTTTTCGTCGCCGATTACCGCGAGCCGAACAACTCATACATCTATTACGCTAAGGAAGGCGCGGTTGATGAAAGCGGCAGCCAGCTGATTATGCGCGACGGCCAAGTGCAGCGCGAAAATCAGGACGGCGACGTTTCCATCGTTCAGTTCGACTCCTACAGTTTCGACCTTTCCGAACTCACCAGCGACAAGAGCCAGACCCGCAGGCGCGCGACCGACCGGGGCCTCGCCTATCTGCTGAACCCGCCGCAGGACGACCCCGATTACCTCGGCAATCCCGGCTCCTATCGCGCCGAACTCACCCGCCGGCTAACCGACTGGACCCTGCCCTTCATCTACGCCGTGTTCACCATCGTGATCGTCGGCGATGCCCGCTCCCACCGCGAGCGGCGCGTGCCGCCGATGGCAAGCGCGTTCGGGCTGACGCTGCTGCTCAGGCTGCTCTCCCACTTCAGCTCCAATCAGGCCGAAAACGATCCGTTCTTCGTCTATGTCTGCTATGCGATCATCTTTGTGTCGCTGGCTATCGGGCTCTATCTCCTGCTGCGGCCGCGCCGGGCGCGGCGAAAGACCGGGCCGCTCGGCCGGATGATGGCCGCGCTGTTCCGTCTGCCGCGCAGGGCCGATGGCGGAGGTGCGGCATGATTTTCTCCGTGCTCGGCCGCTACTTCTTCGTCCGCTACGTGATCACCGTCTTGTGGTTCCTGTTCGGCGTGGTGTCGATCATCTACCTGATCGATTTCAGCGAGGTGGTCGGCAATATTTCCGAGGAAGCCGGACAGAACCTGGTCGACGCCCTGCTGATCACCGCGCTGCGCCTGCCCTATATCCTGCAGCAGACCATACCCTTCATCGCGCTGTTTTCGGCGATGGTGGCGCTGATCGCGCTCAACCGCCGCCACGAACTCGTGGTCGCCCGCGCTGCGGGAATCTCGGTGTGGCAGTTCATCATGCCGTTCGTAGTCGGCGCGGCCCTGCTCGGCGCGGCAAGCGTGCTGGCGCTCAATCCGCTTGCCTCATGGAGCCAGAAACGGGCCCTCGGGCTCGAGGCCGTCGGCGGCAAGCAGGATCAGGTTGTGCCGTGGCTCAGACAGATCACCGACGGTCAGGACACGATCATCGGCGGCCGCGGCATTGCAGAAAACGGGACCGAACTGCTCGATGCGGTCGTCATCTATTTCGACGACCAAGGGGGAATCGCCAAGCGTCAGGATGCAACGCGCGCCGTGTTGAGCGATGGCTCGTGGACGCTGCACGATGTGACACAGACCGAGGCGGGCGAATTATCCACACATATGGACGAGGTTCAGGTGAAGACCAATCTGGAGGAGGATTTCGTCCAGCAGCACCTCGTCCAGCCCGATCTCGTAAGCTTCTTCGCCTTGCCGCGACAGATTACCCTGGCGCGCCAGTTCGGAACTTCGACAAGCGCCTTGGAAACCCAGTACAACTATCTGCTTTCCCTGCCATTATTGCTGGTCGCGATGACTTTGATCGCCGCGACGGTCTGCCTGAAGTTTTCGCGCTTCGCGCAGTCGCCCACTGTTATTTTGGGTGGCATCCTGTCCGGGTTTCTGCTTTATGTGACGAGTGTTCTTGTAAAGGCGTTCGGCAGCAGCGGAATCCTGTCCCCGCTTCTGGCAGCCTGGATTCCGGTTGTCGTAGCGATGGCATTGGGTTTGACGATATTGCTGCATCAGGAGGATGGTTAGTGGCTCGGCGTAAATTAAGCGCATATCGCCTTGCCGGGCTCCTGGTCCTTGCCACCGCATTGACCCCGCCCGGAGCGGGGCTGCATTACTCGGCCGTAGCGCAAGAAGGCGTGCTGCCCGAGCCGCCCGCCGACGACCAGGGACCGATGCTGCTCAGCGCCAATGAACTGGTCTACAACCACGACACCCAGCAGGTCTACGCGCTCGGCGGCGTCCAGATTTATTACGCCGGCTACCGCATGGTCGCCAACAAGGTCGAATACGACCAGAAGGCCGGCAAGCTGATGGCCTTCGGCGGCATCGAGGTTATCGACGCCGACGGCAATCGGCTGCGCGCCGAAAAACTCGACGTCACCGACGACTTCGCCAACGGCTTTCTCGACGCCATCAGCGTTCGCACCCCGGAAGATATCGCGATCGCCGGCGAGCGCGCCGAGCGAATCGACAACGACGTCATGGTGCTGGAAAACGGCGTCTACACCGCCTGCATTCCCTGCGCGGAAAATCCGGAAAAGCCGCCCTTCTGGCAGATCAGGGCCCAGCGCGTCATCCAGAACGGCGTCGAGAAGACGGTGCGGCTGGAGCATCCCCGGTTCCAGCTTCTGGGCCACACCATCGCGATCCTGCCGACCGTGACGGTTCCCGACGCCAGCGTGAAGCGCAAGCGCGGTTTTCTGTTCCCCTCGGCGACCGTCGAGGAAAACCTCGGTTTCGGCATTTCCGTGCCTTACTACATTCCGCTTGGCCCGAGCGCGGACGTCACTTTCACCGGGACAGGCTACACCCAGCAGGGCTTTCTGCTGGAGGCGGAATATCGCAAGCGCTACCGCAATGGCCAGCACACGCTGCGCATGGCCGGCATCGACCAGTTGGGCAGCAGCCGCTTCCCCGCCGGCACCAGCGATGCCGACAATGACCTGCGCGGCATGGTCGCCTCCACCGGCGAATTCCAGATCAACCCGCGCTGGGTGTTCGGCTGGGATGTCATGGTGCAGAGCGACACCAATTTCGCGCGGACCTATTCGATCGACGGCCATGACGACCGGATTTTCAACAACCAGGTTTACCTGGAAGGCCTCGGCAAGCGCAGTTCGCTGTCCATCAAGGGCAATTATTTCGACGTTCAGGACGCCAACAGCCAGAACGCCAGCGAAGACGAGCAGGCGATCGTTCTGCCGGTGATCGATTACGATTATATCGCCCCGCGCCCGTTCGCCGGCGGCGAACTTTCCGTGACCAACAATCTCACAAACATAGTCCGGCAGAAGAACGATGTGGTGCCCACTGCCGTCAACGATCGGTTCCTGGGCCTTCAGGGCAACAGCACAAGGCTGACCAGCGAGGTCGAGTGGAAGAAGACCTTTACCACGCCGCAGGGCCTGCAGCTTACACCGATCCTGGCCGCGCGCGCCGACGGTTACCTGCTGAACGTCGACAATCCGAACCAGATCGCGCCGGGCACCTACAACTATGCCGGCAATTTCGTTGATCAGGACGCCGCCGCCCGCGCGATGCTGACGGCCGGCCTCGAAGTCAAATATCCGATGCTGATCACCAATGGATTCAGCTCGCATATCGTCGAGCCGATCGGCCAGATTTTCGTCCGTCCCGATGAGCGATATGCCGGCGGCCTGCCGAACGAGGACAGCCAGAGCTTCGTGTTCGATGCCACCACGCTGTTCGATCGCGACAAGTTCTCCGGCTATGATCGCGTCGAGGGCGGCACCCGCGCCAATATCGGGCTGCGCTATCGCGGCGTCTACGACAACGGAATCATGGTCGACGGCCTTTTCGGCCAGTCCTTCCAGCTTGCCGGCGCGAACTCGTTCGCCTCGCCCGACCTCGTCGGCGTCGGTATGGAATCCGGGCTTGAAACCGAACGCTCCGATTATGTCGGCGCGGCCCAGATTTCGTTCCCCTTCGGCATCGGCCTCAATGGCTCGGCCCGTTTCGACGAGACCGATTTCTCGCTGCAGCGCACGGATGCCGGCATCACCTACACCTCCGCCCGCTTCGACACCGCGCTCGACTACACCAATGTCATGGCCCAGCCCGGCTATGCCTATGACGAGCGCAACAGCGAGATTAAATCCACCAGCACCTTCCGGTTCAACGACAACTGGGGCGTCTCGGGTTCGTTGACCTACGACCTCAGCAACAATGTCCTGACGCGCCGCTGGGTGGGTTTGACCTATGAGGACATCTGCACCCTGTTTTCGATCACCTATCAGGAAAGCTGGGATACCAACGATGCCAAGGGTGTCGACTGGACGATCGGGGCACGTCTGACGCTGCGCACGCTCGGCGATATCGCGATCGGCTCCGACAGTTTCGGCGGCAGTTTCTAGCATTTCCTCAAACAACGAATCGCGGCCATGCCTTGCTTTTGCCGCCGAAATGGACAAAACATTTCCCTCACAGGTTCAGGATCGACATGCGGCCCGTTGCCCGGTGTTACATGTCTCCTGAAGCCATGCGGGGCTTGAAGCGAGCGGGTGTATTCGATCGCTTCCTGGGAGGCCGTGACGCCCCGCTGACACAAGATACCGATGCGGCCGGTTGGCGTTTTCGCCCCGGCCGGGGAAAGGAATAAGACATGAACGCCGCCAGATTTACCGTGAATGCCTTTGCCGCTGCTGTGATCGCGACCGCATCGATCTTCGGCGTGCCTGCCCAGACGGCTTTCGCCAGGACCGTCGATATCGAGGTGATCGTCAACAATGTGCCGATCACCAACGACGATATCGCAAAGCGCAAGGCCCTGCTGCGGCTGATGGGCACCAAGGGCGCGACCGACGCCAAGGCGCGCGAGGCGATGATCGACCAGGCGCTGAAGCAGTCGGAGATCGCGTTCCGCGGCGCATCCGTCACCCAGACGGAAGTCGATGACGCCTTCCAGAACTTCGCCAATGGCAACAACATGTCCGTCGCCCAAATGAGCAGCATTCTCAACCAGGCGGGCGTCGGGGTCGAGCACTTCAAGTTCTTCATCGCCGTCAGCATGAGCTGGGGCCAGCTTCTGCGCGCCCGCTATGGCGCCAACACGCTGCTTCCCGACGACGAGTTCATCCCCCAGCTCGAAGCGGCCGAAAAAGAAGGCAAGAAGCCCGAAACCACCGAGTACCTGCTGAAGCGGATCGTCTTCGTGGTGCCGGAAAAAGAGCGCGGCTCGCTGCTTGGCAAGCGCAAGAACGAGGCCGAGGCCGCGCGCAAGAAGTTTCCGGGTTGCGATCAGGCGATTTCCTTCGCCGCGACCATGAACGACGTCACCGTCATCGATCTCGGCCGCTTCCTTGAACCGCAACTGCCGGCCCAGTGGAAGGACGCGGTCATCAAGTCGAGCGGCGACACCACCTCCGTCATCACCACGCCGGTGGGCGCCGAGTTCCTGGCCGTGTGCGAGCGCAAGACCGCCAATGACGACTATGCCGCCCGCCTGGTGCTGAGCGCCAAGGAAGATTCCGCCGAGGTGGATACCGACGCCGAGAGCGAGAAGTATCTCGAGGAATTGCGGGACAAGGCGCAGATCGTCACCCCGGGCAAGTCGTAATCCTTGGCAGATCTCACCAGGAAACCGCTGGCGCTTACCCAGGGTGATCCCGCCGGCATCGGCCCCGAGATCGCCCTGAAGGCATGGCACAGACGCGGCGAGAGCGGCCTGCCGCCCTTCATCTTTCTCGGCGATCCGCGCATTCTCGCCGCGCGCGCGGAAATGCTCGGCCTTGATATTCCGATCGAGATCACCGCGCCGGAGGCAGCGCTTGAGCGCTTCGACGAGACCCTGCCGGTGTTCGCGATCGACACCGCGCTCACCACCGCCCCCGGCAAACCCGATCCCGCGACCGGAGAAGGCACCATCGCGGCGATCGAAACCGCGGTGAAGCTCACCCTGCGCGGCAAGACGAGCGCCGTGGTCACCAATCCGATCGCCAAATCGGTGCTCTACAGCGCCGGCTTCAAATATCCCGGCCATACCGAGTTCCTGGCCGCCCTTGCCGGGCGCGAGACCGGAAAGCAGCTACGCCCGGTGATGATGCTCGCCTGCCCGGCCTTGCGGGTCGTGCCGGTCACGATCCATATTCCGCTGAAGGACGTGCCGGCCGCGCTTGATGAGGCGCTGATCGTCGATACGATCCGCATCACCGCGCAAGAGCTGAAATCCCGCTTCGGCCTTGCCGCGCCGCGCCTCGCCGTCGCCGGCCTCAATCCCCATGCCGGGGAGCAGGGCACGATCGGCCGCGAGGACGAGGAAATCGTGCGCCCCGCGCTTGAGCGCCTGCGCGCCGATGGCATGGACGTCGTCGGCCCCCTGCCCGCCGATACCATGTTCCACGCCGCCGCCCGCGCCCGCTACGATGCGGCGATCTGCATGTATCACGACCAGGCGCTGATACCGGTGAAGACGCTCGGCTTCGAGGCCGGCGTCAACGTGACGCTCGGCCTACCCTTCGTGCGCACCTCGCCAGACCACGGCACGGCCTTCGATATCGCCGACAAGGGGGTTGCCGATCCGACCAGCCTGGAAGAGGCGCTCAAGCTTGCGGCGCAGCTTTCGGAAAACGCCGCATGAGCCAGATCGACGACCTGCCGCCGCTGCGCGAAGTTCTTGCCGCCCATGATCTCGACGCGAAGAAGGCGCTCGGCCAGAATTTTCTGCTCGATCTCAACCTCACCCAGAAGATTGCCCGCACCGCCGGCGATCTTGAAGGCGCCCATGTCATCGAGGTCGGCCCCGGCCCCGGCGGGCTGACGCGCGCCATCCTCTCGCTCGGCGCGGAGAAGCTCACCGTCATCGAACGCGACGAGCGCTGCCTGCCGGCGCTTGAGGAAATCGCCTCTCATTATCCGGGTCGGCTGGAGATCATCGGCGGCGACGCGCTGAAAACGGATTTCGCGGCGCTTGCCGGCGATCGCCCGGTCAGGATCATCTCCAACCTGCCCTATAATGTCGGCACCCAGCTTCTGGTGAACTGGCTGTTGCCGCGCGCATGGCCGCCCTACTGGCAATCGCTGACGCTGATGTTCCAGAAGGAGGTCGCCCAGCGCATCGTCGCGGAAGCCGGCGACAATCACTATGGCAGGCTGGGCGTGCTCGCCGGATGGCGCACACAGGCGCGCATCGCCTTCGACGTGCCGCCGCAGGCCTTCACCCCGCCGCCCAAGGTGACCTCCAGCGTGGTGCACCTCACGCCCCGCGCCGAACCGCTTCCGGTGGCAGCCTCGGCGCTGGAGCGAGTCACGCAGGCCGCCTTCGGCCAGCGCCGCAAGATGCTGCGCCAGAGCCTCAAGAGCCTCGGCGGCGAAGCGCTGCTCGCCAAGGCCGGCATCGATCCGACGCGCCGCGCCGAGACGCTCAGCATCGCGGAATTCTGCGAGCTTGCCCGAAATCTTTAGCGAATCTGATGTTCGGTAGAGGCAGCGTCCAGAGCCTTCAGCGTGGCCTGGATGAAGCTTTCGCGCGCCGTGTCCGGCTTCAGGCCGCGCGGCTCATAGACGTGACGGTTCAGGAAAAATCCGGTCAGCCGGAAGCCGGCTTCCAGATCGGCCCGGTCGGCAGCCTCGTTCATGTCCGGTCGCAGAAACACCGGCAGCGCCAGCATGCGGTCGGCATAGGGCGTTCCGGCTGCGTTGGAGACCGCCCGTCCGGACTTGGGCGACACATAGGCAAGGTCCGTCCTCACCCCGCTCGCCGCGCATTGGGCGAGATCGAGGCCGAATCCGAGTTCGTTGAGCAGCGCCAGCTCGAAGCGCACGAACAGTTCACCGGCGGCGCTGGCATCATCGAGATGGGCGATGATCACCTCCATCGCCGCGCAGAGATGACGGTGCGGATCACGTTCCGGCAGCAGCCGCAGCAGTGAAGCCATCGCCTGGACGCCGTGCAGCGCCGGCGCGGAGAGCATCAGGAGCGCCGCCCGCTGCTCGATCGGCTCGACCCGGAATTCGCCGAGATGCTCGGAAAGCCGCGCGCGCCAGTGGAGCGAGACCCGGTTGCCCGGCTGCAGCACCGGCCGCATGGTCCGCGACCGGCCGCCGCGCACCATGCCGAGATGGCGGCCGTGATCGACCGTCATCACCTCGGCGATCACGCTGGTCTCGCCATGGCGGCGGCTTCCCAGAACAATGCCCTCATCCTGCCATTCCAAGGTGCTGCGTCTCCCGACGGATCAATCCGAGTAATCGAGCCCGATCTCGCGGTAGCGGGCCGGATCGTCGCCCCAGTTCTCCCGCACTTTCACGAACAGGAAAAGATGAACCGGCTGACCAAGAATCTCCGATAACTCCTTGCGCGCGCTCATGGAAATCGCCTTGATCGCCTCGCCGTTCTTGCCGAGCGCGATCTTCTTCTGGCTGTCACGCTCGACGTAGATCACCTGCTCGATGCGCACCGAGCCATCCTTACGCTCTTCCCATTTCTCGGTCTCGACATGGGAGGAATAGGGCAGTTCCTGATGCAGCCGCAGGAACAGCTTCTCGCGGGTGATTTCGGCGGCGAGCTGACGCATCGGCAGATCGGAAATCTGGTCCTCGGGATAATACCAGGGGCCCTCGGGAAGCCGTTTCGCCAGATAGTCCATCAGGTCGTCGCAGCCTGAACCGTTCGTGGCGGAGATCATGAAGGTCTCCTCGAAATCGATCGCCTCATTGGCGGCCGAGGCGAGCTTCAACAGGTCTTCGGGGCGCACACGGTCGATCTTGTTCAGCACAAGGATCTTGGGATGACGCACCTCTTTCAGGCCTTCGAGAATGGCCTCCGCATCGCCCTTGAGGCCGCGCTCGCTGTCGACCAGCAGCATGATCACGTCGGCATCGCGCGCGCCGCTCCAGGCGGCCATCACCATGGCGCGGTCCAGCCTGCGGCGCGGCTTGAAGATGCCGGGCGTGTCCATGAACACGATCTGCGTCTTGTCGTGGATGGCAATGCCGCGCAGCGTGGCGCGGGTGGTCTGCACCTTGTGGCTGACGATCGTCACCTTGGCGCCGACAAGGCGGTTCACCAGCGTGGATTTGCCGGCATTGGTCGGGCCGATCAGGGCGACAAAGCCGGATCGGGTGTCGGCGCCCACCGGCATGGTTTCAGTCTCGGTCATGGCAACTCCTGCGGTTTTCCGCGTCACGGCGGCCGCATTATAACAGGTTCAAGAATGACAGGCTCAGCTTTCGGCCGTCCAGACGCCCTCGCGCTCCAGAAGCCGGGTGGCCGCCACCTGTTCGGCGGCGCGCTTGGAGCGATCGATACCGGTTTCCGGCGCTACGCCGCTGACGGTGACCGTCACCGTGAAGCGCGGCTCGTGATCGGGGCCCGAACGGTCCTCGACCTTGTAGACCGGGGTCTGGCCGAAGCGGGCATGCGCCCATTCCTGCAATTCGGTCTTGGCGTCGCGGCGCAGCGTCACGCCATCGGCAAACAGCGGCTTCCACCAGGTCTCGATGAATTCGCGCGCAGGCTTCAGGCCGCCTTCCAGATAGATCGCCGCGATCACGCTTTCGACGACATCGGCCCGGATCGAGAGCACGCGCTTGCCGGTGAGCTTCTTGACGTCCTGCCCGGTCTTGATGAACCGGTGCAGGCCGAGATCGTCGGCAACCCGCGCGCAGGCTTCGGCGCTGACAAGCTGGTTCAGCCGCACCGAAAGCTCGCCCTCGCTCGCACCCGGAAACAGCCGGAACAGGTTTTCGGCGATCACCAGCCCCAGCACCCGGTCGCCGAGAAATTCAAGCCGCTCGTAATTGTCGTCCTTGCCGCTTCGCGCGCTTGCGTGCGTCAGCGCCAGCGCGAGGCGCTTGCGATCGGCGAAATCGAAGCCGATCAGCTTGGCAAATGCGTCGACATCAGCGCCGTGCCTTTCCGTCATTCAGCCACCGATAACCTTGAACATGCGGTCCCAGCGCATGTTGAACGGCCACTTCCATATCTGCGCGAAGGAGGTGTCGTTGCCGAGCGAGAAGAAGATCAGGCTGGCGCGGCCGATGAGGTTTTCGGCCGGCACGAAACCGACATCGAAACGGCTGTCGAGCGAATTGTCGCGATTGTCGCCCATCATGAAATAATGGTCCTCGGGCACGATGAACTCGCGGGTATTGTCACCAGGGCCGTTGCGCAGTTCGTCGAGCGTGTCGTAGCTGACGCCATCGGGCAGCGTTTCGCGGAAGACCGGGATATCGCGGCCCGGATCGCGGCGATAATCGGAGGTGAAGGTGCCATCGGCGGTGCGTGGCACCGGCTCGTCGTTCAGGTAGAGAATACCGTTCCTGACCTGCACCCGGTCACCGGGAAGGCCGATCACGCGCTTGATGTAATCGATATCGGGATTGGGCGGATAGCGGAACACGACGACATCGCCGCGGTCGGGATCGCTACCGAAAATGCGGCCAGAAAACAGGTTCGGCGAGAACGGAAGGGAATAGCGCGAATAACCGTAGGAGAACTTGTTCACGAACAGATAGTCGCCAACCAGAAGCGTCGGCATCATCGACCCGGAGGGAATCGTGAACGGCTGAAACAGGAAGGTCTTGATGACCACCGCCAGAAGAAGCGCCTGGACGATGACCTTCACATTGCTCCACAGCGAGCTTTCCTGTTTTTCTTCTTTTTCAGACACGCAGTGCTTCCTTTTGCTCACCGGTTTCGCCATGAGCTTTAGCCCCTTAGCCAAAAACGGGCAATGTTTTTAAGAAGGTTTCGCGCTCTCCTCCACCGCCTCGATGATGACGAAGGCCTGCGCGAGCGGGTAATCATCGGTGATGGTGATGTGGATCCACGCCTCGTGGCCTGCGGGAATCAGGCGCGCGAGCGCTACCCCGGCGCCGCCGGTGAGCTTCATGGTGGGCTTGCCGCCGGGCAGGTTGACCACGCCCATGTCCTTCCAGAAAACGCCCTGCGCGATGCCGGTACCAAGCGCCTTTGAGCAGGCCTCCTTGGCGGCGAAGCGCTTGGCATAGGACGCGGCGCGGTTTCGCCGCCGGTCGGACTTTGCCCGTTCGATATCGGTGAAGCAGCGCGCCGTGAACCGCTCGCCGAAGCGCTCGATGGTCTTTTCCACGCGCCTGATATCGATCAGGTCGCTGCCGAGGCCGACGATCATGGCATTCCTCCCGGTGGTTTCAATTCTTCGAACCGTTCATGGCGCCGTTCTGAAGCTCTGCCTGACGCGCCGCGATCATCGCCTGGCGGCGGGTCTGGAAGGACTGCACCGCATAATAGGTGGCGATGTAGAACAGACCGCCGCACACGAGCGCGGGGACAATCGAACCGACGATCATCGGTTCGAGCAACGGCTTCCAGAGATCGGAAAGCTCGAACTTTTTGACCAGTTCGACAAGGTCGATATGCTGGCGCCCTTCAGCGCTGCGCCCCAGCACGTAGCTGCCGAACTTCCATGTGGACAGCCAGATGAACGGAAAGGTCAGCGGGTTGCCGAAGGCGGTGCCAAGAGCGGAAGCGAATAGGTTGCCGCCAAGAACGAAGGCGATCGCAAAGGCGGAGACAAAATGCAGGCCGATGAACGGCGTCCATGAAACGAACACCCCCGCGGCGATGCCCATGGCGATCGCATGCGGCGTGGCCCGCAGCCGCACGGTGCGGTGATAGATATAGACCGGCACGCGCCAGAAACCCTTTCTGGGCCAGACCGCGCCGCGCAATCGCTGCCAAAAACTTGCCGGAGAACGTCTCTTGAAAAGCATGACCTAGTTTTGACAGCTGGGAGGATGAATGCAAGCGCGTTTTGGCAAACTCAGTCCGGCTTCACGCGGCGGCGCACCTCGTCATCGTCGCTCTCCCGCAAATCTTCGGGTTTCGGGCGTCCGGGATCGAAATTCTGGTCGATATTGTCGAATACGTGCTTCACGCCCTCGGCCTCGCTTTCGCTGACCTTGGGGTGCGTGAAGCGTTTGAAGAAGTCGCGCAAACCATCCCACATGGCGTTCCTGCCTTTCGTCGGTTGATGACTGTTAGACGCAAACTTGAACCATAATGTTCCATAGCGGCCGTGGCCATCGCGTGTCATCGGGCGACAGAGCTGACAACCTTTCAGACGAATTCCCGCTTCACGGTCGCCACGCAATCGAGCGCCTTGAGCTGGTTGATCGTCTGCGTGAGCTGCCGGAGATCCCAGACCTCCATGTCCATGCCGACTTCGGCAAAATCCTCGGCGATCACGTCCATCCGGATCGAGCGGATATTGACGTCGAGCGTGGCGATGGTCGAGGTGATGCGGGCGAGCGTGCCGGGCTCGTTCAGCACGTTGATGCCGATGCGCGCGCGGAACCGCTTGTCATTGGTGGAATCGATATCCCAGCGGATGTCGACCCAGCGGTCCGGCTGATCCTCATATTGCTGAAGGCCAGGCGACTGGATCGGATAGACCGTGATGCTGCCGTCATCCTCGGTGATACCGACGATGCGGTCGCCGGGGACTGCGCCCGACGGCGAAAAGCGCACGATCGCCGCGCCGTTGAGGCCGCGCAGCGGCACGCCCGCCTCGCTATCGGCATCCGGCAGGCGAAACGCCATGCCCTCGCCCTTCGGCAGGCTCACCCAGCCATCCTCGACGCTGGGCTTGATGGTGACGCGCTCGTCCTTGTGATCCGGGAACACGGCCTTCAGCACATCGACGGAAGAAAGCTCGTTGCGGCCGACGGCGGCGATCACGTCCTCGACATCGCTCTGGCCGAGACGGTGCAGGACCGAGGCCAGCACCTCGCGCGAGAAGGTCTTGCCGGAGCGGGCGAAGGTGCGCTCCAGGATCCGGTAACCGAGGCCGCTATACTGCTTGCGGATCGCCGCCCGCGTCGCCCTGCGGATTGCCGCGCGCGCCTTGCCTGTGACGACGATGCCTTCCCAGGCCGGCGGCGGCACCTGCACGCCCGAGCGGATGATCTCCACCTCGTCGCCATTGTTGAGCCGTGTCACCAGCGGCATCATCCGCCCGTTGACCTTGGCGCCGACACAGGTATCGCCGATATTGGTGTGAACCGCATAGGCGAAATCGATCGGCGTCGCGTCCTTCGGCAACGCTATGAGCTGGCCCTTGGGCGTGAAGCAGAACACCTGGTCCTGAAACAGTTCCAGCTTGGTATGCTCGAGAAATTCCTCGGGACTGTCGCCTTCGGCCAGCGCCTCGATGGTCTTGCGGAACCAGGAGAATACATTGGTCTCGTCATTGGCAGCGCCGGCCACCCTGCCCTCCTTGTAGAGGGAATGGGCGGCAATGCCGTATTCGGCGATGTCGTGCATCGCGCGGGTGCGGATCTGCAGTTCGATGCGCTGCCTCAGCGGCCCGACAATGGTGGTGTGCAGCGACTGGTAGCCATTCTGCTTCGGATTTGAGATGTAATCCTTGAAGCGTTCCGGCACCATGCGCCAACGGGTATGCACAAGCCCGAGCGCCCGGTAGCAGCTCTCAAGCTCATCGACGATGATCCGGAATCCGTACAAGTCCGACATCTGCTCGAAGGACAGCGATTTCGACTGCATCTTGTTGAAGATCGAGAACGGCTTCTTCAGCCGGCCCTTGACCTTGACGTCGACGAGACCGTGCTCGGTCAAGAGCGCCTTGAGTTCGTCCTCGATGCTCTTAACCATGGCCTGGTTCTGACCGGCGAGGTCCTGCAGCTTGTCGCGGATGGTCTGATAGGCTTCCGGATTAATGTACTGGAAGGACAGATCCTCCAGTTCCTCGCGCATGTCCTGCATGCCCATGCGGCCGGCGAGCGGCGCGTAGATTTCCATCGTCTCCTCGGAAATCCGCCGGCGCTTGTCGGCGCGCATGTAATAGAGCGTGCGCATGTTGTGCAGCCGGTCGGCAAGCTTGACCAGAAGCACGCGCACGTCATCGGCCACGGCGAGAAACAGCTTGCGCAGGTTTTCGGCCTGCTGCGCCTTGCGGGAGACCAGATCGAGACGCTTGATCTTGGTGAGTCCCTCCACCAGCGCGCCGATCTCGTCGCCAAAGAACTGGTCGATCTCGTCACGCGTCGCAGAGGTATCCTCGATCGTGTCATGCAGCAGCGCGACCGCGATCGTCGATTCGTCCATGTGCAGGTCGGTCAGGATCGCCGCGACTTCGAGCGGGTGGGAGATATAGGGGTCACCGCTGGCGCGCTTCTGACGCCCATGCTTCTGCATGGCGTAGACATAGGCCTTGTTGAGCAGCGCGATATCGGCGTCAGGCTTATATTTCTGTACCCGCTCAACGAGTTCGTATTGCCGCATCATGGCTCAGTGACCGGGCCCATCATGGGCGCATTGCGGACCCTCAGGTCCGCTGAAATGGAAAGCGGCCGCGGGGTGCGCCCGCAGCCGGCAATATCAGTAGTCGTCGCCTTTTTCCGGCGGAACCAGGCCTTCGATACCGGAGCGAAGCTCTTCTTCCGACATCTGGTCGAAGGGGATGGCGTCCGGCATGTCCGGACGATCCGCGGGCTCGGCGGCGTCCTCGTCGGCCGAAGCGCTGGCCGAGCTGTCGGCCTCTGGTTCGTCGACTTCGACATGGCGCTGAAGCGAATGGATCAGGTCTTCCTTCAGATCGTCAGGCGAAAGGGTTTCGTCGGCGATCTCGCGAAGGGCCACGACCGGGTTCTTATCATTGTCGCGGTCGACGGTGATCTGGGCGCCCTGGGAGATGAGACGCGCACGATGTCCTGCGAGCAGAACGAGATCGAACCGGTTGTCGACTTTGTCGATACAGTCTTCAACTGTGACTCGAGCCATTGACTGTCCTTTTAGGAGATTTCTGTGGAATTGCACCTCATAAAGGAGCCGAGCCCGGAATTCAAGGGCGCAATTCATCCCTTCGGAAGCCTCGCCGCTGCCGCCTTACGTGTTTTACCCGCCCAGGCTGAAACTTGGTGTTGAATTCCTCTGAGCAGATGCTTAAATCTCAGGCGAATTGTAAACTTTGTGGCACAATTTTGATCTCTTGTCGTTTACCCGTATATCGCCGATGCGATCATATATCAGCCGTCGGTAATATAAATTATATTTGAGGACATGTTTTATGTTTGATCCGCGCGAGAAAATTGCGCTCTTCATCGATGGCGCGAACCTTTACGCCGCCTCCAAGGGCCTCGGTTTCGACATTGATTATCGCAGACTGCTGAGGGTGTTTCAGGGCAAGGCCTACCTTCTGCGCGCCTATTATTACACGGCGCTGATCGAAGACCAGGAATATTCCTCGATCCGTCCGCTGATCGACTGGCTGGATTACAACGGCTACAAGGTCGTGACCAAGCCCGCCAAGGAATTCACCGATTCCATGGGTCGGCGGAAGATCAAGGGCAATATGGATATCGAGCTGGCGATCGACGCGATGGAGCAAGCGTCGACGGTCGATCATCTCGTGATCTTTTCCGGCGACGGCGATTTCACCACGCTGGTGGAAGCGTTGCAACGCAAGGGCCGCAAGGTTTCGGTGGTCTCGACCATGGCAACCCAGCCGCCGATGATCGCCGACGATCTGCGCCGGCAGGCCGACCATTTCATCGATCTGGTTTCGCTGAAGCAGGATATCGGACGCGAACCGTCGGAACGGCCCCAGCGCGTGCCGGAAGTGGTGAGTTCAGATTTCGACGACTGAAGCGGCGGACTGGTCACAAGCGGCAGACGCCGCTCGGGTCAGCCGAGGCTCTTGAGAAGCCTGCTCTTTTCGCGGTTCCAGTCGCGTTTCTTGGCCGTTTCGCGCTTGTCGTGCAGCTTCTTGCCCTTGCCGAGCGCAAGCTCGAGCTTGGCCCGGCCGCGATCGTTGAAATAGAGCTTCAGCGGGATCAACGTCATGCCGTCGCGATTGACAGCGGAGCGCAGGCGATGAATTTCGCGCTTGCCCAGGAGCAGCTTGCGGCGACGACGCGGTTCGTGATTGAAGCGGTTGCCCTGCAGATATTCCGGAAGATAGGAATTGATCAGCCACATTTCGCCATCCTCATCGGAGGCGTAGGATTCGGCGATATTGGCCTTGCCCTCGCGGAGCGACTTGACCTCGGTTCCGGTCAGCACTAGGCCGGCCTCAAGCGTGTCGAGGATTTCATAATTGAACCGTGCCTTGCGGTTTTCGGCGACAATATTGAGCCGACCACCCTTGCTGCCCTTCGGAACCATGAAAGTCTTCCAGTCTGCTATCGGCCGGACGCGATCAGTTCAGCAATCCGGCATGTTTCAGCGCCGCGTCGATTTCGGCGGCGGTTCTGTCATCCACCGGCGTCAGCGGCAGACGGACCGCACCGTCCATACGGCCAATCCTGTTAAGCGCGTATTTAGTGCCGCAAACGCCCGGTTCAAGAAACAGCGCCCGGTGGAGCGGCATCAGCCGGTCCTGATATTCCAGCGCCCTGACGAAATCACCGCCAAGCAAAGCGTTCTGGAATTCGGCGCAAAGCTTCGGCGCGACATTGGCGGTGACGGAGATCGCGCCCACCCCACCCTGCGCGGCAAAGCCGAGCGCCGTGGCATCCTCGCCCGAAAGCTGGATGAAATCCTTGCCGCAGGTAATACGTTGCTCTGACACGCGGTCGAGCTTGGCCGTGGCATCCTTGACGCCGACGATGTTGGAATGCGACTTCACCAGCGCGCCCATCGTCTCCGGCAGAAGGTCGATCACCGAGCGCGGGGGGATGTTGTAGATGAAGATCGGCAGCTTGGTGGCCTCGGCGATCGCCGAGAAATGCGCGAACAGGCCCTTCTGGGTCGGCTTGTTGTAATAGGGCGTGACCACCAGCAGCGCATCGGCGCCGGCCTTTTCCGCATGAAGCGCCAGTTCAATGGCCTCGCGCGTGTTATTGGAACCGGCCCCGGCGATCACCGGAACCCGGCCCGCGACCACTTCCACGCAAAGGTCCACCACCCGTTTGTGCTCGGCGTGGCTCAGCGTCGGGCTTTCGCCGGTGGTGCCGACGGGCGACACGCCGTGACTGCCCTCGCCGATCTGCCAGTCGACATGCGCGGCGAATGCCTGCTCGTCGACCGCGCCGTCGGCTGTAAAGGGCGTAACAAGGGCGGGTATGGACCCCTTGAACATGCAGATTCTCCTGACGGCCCTCGTTTTAAAGCCGCATTCTTGTTGTCAAATCGCGCGCACCATAATGCCGGACATCAGGTACTGCAAGCATTAGCATTCGAAGCAGCAAACCGCTCGATTGTGTGATAGCTTAAGGCGATATTAACCGCGATAAACGAGATTGACGGAGCCCGACTGAATTCGACCCCTGGATGATCGAATGAAGAAAACACTTTCCATGATTTCGCTCGCCGCCGTGATGACGGCAGCGGAGATGACTCCCCTCGCCGCGCAGGATTTCCCCTCGATGGCGCCGATTCCCTACGCCCGGCCGGACCGTTCCGTGCTGCCGCCCTCGCTTGAGGTGACGGGCGCGATCAGCCAGCCGATCGCCAATCCGGCGTCGAGCACGGTGCTGAAACAGGGTCTCGACGCGCTCAAGGACAGCAATGTCCCTGGCGCGATGCAGGCGCGGGCGCGCCTGCCCGACAACAGCCTGGACCATCAGATTCTGAGTTGGGCGATCGCCGTTTCCGGCGAACCTGGCGTCCCTTCCTCCGAAATCGCGGAAGCCCAGCAGGAGCTTCGCGGCTGGCCGGGGCTTTCCTCGCTGCGCGCCAATTCCGAACGGGCCTTCGCGCGCGAAAACCCCTCGCCCAACACCGTGCTCGCCGCCTTCGGCAACACGCTGCCGGAGACCTCGCAGGGCACGATCCTGCTCGCGCGCGCCTATCTGGCGACCGGGCAGAAGCAGAAGGCGCACGATATCATCAACCGCGCCTGGACCGGATGGGCGCTCGACACCAGTTCGGAGAACCAGATTCTCAAAGAGTTCGGTTCGATCCTCAGCCAGACCGATCACAAGAACCGGATGATCTACCTGATGTATCGCGACCGCGCGACCCAGGCCAAGCGGTTCTCCGAAATGGGCAATGCCCAGTCCTTCTACAACGCCTGGGCCGCCGTCATTCGCCGACAGGACAATGCCGGCAGCCTGATCAATGCCGTGCACTCGTCCTGGCGCAGCGATCCGGCCTTCCTCTATATCCAGATCCGCAATGCCCGTCAGAACAACCAGTATGACACCGCGGCAGCGCTTCTGAAAAAGATGCCGCGCAATCAGGCAGCCCTCGTCAACCCCGACCAGTGGTGGGATGAAAGCCGCATCATCGGGCGTCAGTATTATGAAGACGGAAAAGCGCGACAGGCCTATCAAGTGGTCGCCGCCGCGATGCCGGAGGGTCGTCTCGACCGGCTGGATGCCGCGTTCCACGCTGGCTGGATCGCGTTGCGCGGCCTGAACGATGGCCGGACCGCATCGAAGCATTTCGCCGATATCGTCGCGATCTCCTCGACCCCGATCTCGGCATCGCGCTCCTATTACTGGCAGGGCCGGGCCGCTGAAGCCGGCGGACCGGGCAATGCGCGCGACTTTTACCGCAAGGCCGGCTCCTACGAGACCACCTTCTACGGTCAGCTTGCGCTGCAGAAACTCGGACAGACGCGTTTGAGCGTGCCCTATCCGAGCCCGACTGCCGCCGACCGCACGAATTACCAGCGTAATCCCGCGGTGCAGGCGATCGCCCGGCTCGAGGCCGTCGGCCATGGCTGGCGCGCCGATTCGCTCTATCGCGCGCTCGCCGAACAGCTTACGAGCCCCGGCGAACTCGCCCTTCTCGCCTATCAGGCGGAAAAGGACCGCAGCCACAGCCTGTCGCTTCAGGTCGGCAAGATCGCCTATGGCCGCGGGCTCGATGTCGCCGCGCTCGCCTTCCCGATCGGCGTGATCCCGACCAACGCCAATATTTCCGGCTCCGGCATGGCGCTCGCCTATGCGATCGCGCGGCAGGAGAGCGCCTTCAATCCCGGCGCGGTCTCGCCGGCCGATGCCCGCGGGCTGCTGCAGCTTCTGCCGACCACCGCCCAGCGCGTCGCCAGCCGTCACGGGCTTTCCTATTCGGCAAGCCGGCTGACCGGCGATCCGGCCTATAACGCCACGCTCGGCGCGCATTATCTCGGCGAGCAGATCGACCGGTTCGGCGGCTCCTATATCCTCACCTTCGTCGCCTATAATGCAGGACCGGCGCGGGTGCCGCAGTGGATCGAGCGCTTTGGCGATCCGCGCGGCAAGAACCTCGATTTCGTGATCGACTGGATCGAATCGATTCCCTATCCGGAAACCCGCAACTATGTTCAGCGGATCATGGAAAACTACGAGATCTACAAGGCCCGCCTCGATCAGCCGACCGATATCGCCCGCGACCTGATCTACGGCCGGACCTGACGCCGGAGCGCCGGGCGAAAAAGAGCATTGCCCCATCAGCGTCGGCCGGCCTTGCGCCGTGCCGGCGCTCTCGGCTATTTGACCGACCATCAGCGCCCGCCCGGCTCGGCCGGACGCCCAACAGGTGGAACCGCCCTCCGATGGACATGATTTCCGATTTCGACCTGACCGGCAGCAACACGTTTGGCCTGAAATCTTCAGCACGCCGGGCCGTGATCGTCGATGATCCGGAAATGCTGCCGGCACTTGCCCACGAAAGCGCCGCCTCCGGCCTGCCGCTGCGCATTCTCGGCGGCGGCAGCAATGTGGTGCTCAATGAGCGGCTCGAGGCCATCGTCGCGCTGATGCGGATCGGCGGTCGGCAGGTCGTGCGCCGGACTGAGAGCGAAACCATCGTTACCGCCGGGGCCGGCGAAAACTGGCACGATTTCGTGTCCTGGACCGTCGCGGAGGGCGTTCCGGGACTGGAAAACCTCGCCGGCATTCCCGGCACGGTCGGCGCCGCTCCGATCCAGAATATCGGCGCCTATGGCGCGCAACTCTCCGATTTCTTCCTGTCGCTCGAGGCCTTCGATCTGAAGGACGGCGTCGTCCGCACCTTCGATGCTGCGGCCTGCCGCTTTGCCTATCGCCAGAGCCATTTCAAGGCCGAGCCCGGTCGCCATGTCATCCTGTCGGTCACGCTCGCCCTGCCAACCGTATGGCGGGCGAAACGCGATTACGCCGGTCTCGACCTGTTGCCCGAGCAGGCCTCGGCGCAAGAGGTACTCGATCATGTCGTCGCTCTCAGGGCCTCGAAGCTTCCCGACTGGCGGACGCTCGGCAATGCCGGCTCATTCTTCCACAATCCGGTGGTCAGCGCCGAAAAGGCCGCCGAAATCGCGGGCGCGCCGCGCTATCCCCAGCCCGACGGCACGGTGAAACTCTCCGCCGGCTGGCTGATCGAGCAATGCGGCCTCAAGGGCTTCCGCCTCGGCCCCGCCGGCACCTACGCCCGCCACGCCCTCGTCCTCGTCAACCACGGCGGCGCCACAAGCACGGATATCGCCGCGCTCGCCAACCATACCCGCGACAAGGTGCGGGAGCGGTTCGGCGTGGAACTGGTGCAGGAACCGATCGCGTTTTGAAAGGTAGTGAATAGTTAGAGAAGTGGACCCTTTTTATAAAAGGATATTCTCCAAACCTAGTAACTTTGTCACGATATGCTACCAATAAATGATCACCGAGGACCTGTGAATTTTTTTCCCAAAAATTCAATGTGAAGGGTAATAAGTGAATATAAAGTCGACCATAGAAACTACCAAGAAAGTTATAAAAATAGAAAAAATCAAGGCGAGTAAATTAATAGATAAAATTATTGGATCACGATATTTATAAATCGACTTCACGCTTGAAATAATATCAACCCTATAATCCCTTAACATTAACCTTGATATTATCAAATTTATTAAGTTCTGATTCATATAAAAAATTGATAACCAGAAAATTATAGCAACAATAGATAAAAAGAATATAGAAAAATATTTAACTAATTTCAGTTCGTATACCGGAATGTAGTCAATTGAATATTTAATAATAAAAATTAAAGCAGAAAATCTAATTATAAAACCGACAAAATCGGATATTTTTTTGGTGAAGTTAAAATTCTTGTCGAAATCATCAGATGCCATGTCCTCCAATAGCGTTAGAGCATTCAGAAGTCGTTTCCCAATCTGGATTCTCATTCGAAATCTCCCTTCAAGAGCGCAAACGCATGTATAGATAGAGCCCGCTAGGAAAACCCAGCAGGCCGATTATATCCAAAAAGTATCGCTCGATCATTGAAGATTTGCGCTACGCAACAGCGACGCGACCCTGCCATTTCGAGACAATCGTGGCAAGCCGCGCAATAGCAGTGCGCCGGGCAAGGCCTAGCGGTTCGCGAAGTTTCTATTTGCTTTCGAGGAAAGGCCGAAGATTCTTTGAAGACATTCCAACTTCCATTTTGTTACGTGTTTTGTAACAGAAAGTTGGCCGAAACCCCAATGAAATCAGTATCTCTAGCGATTTCAGGGCGTTTTAATGGTCGGAGTGGAGAGATTCGAACTCCCGACCCTCTGGTCCCAAACCAGATGCGCTACCAGGCTGCGCTACACTCCGCCGATGCGGGTCGGATACACGGTTCGCGGGCCGATCGCAATACTTAAAGCGGCAGGCGGGCGTTATTGCTTGAGCGCGGGACCGGTGACGGTGTCGCCGGGCTTCAACCCGTAGGCCTGCGCCTGGCCGCCCGCCAACTCGAGCACGTATTTCACCGGCTCGCGCGAGGCGATCACGCGCTTGGAGCCGGGCTCGGCCTGTTCGTAGTAGCCGGCCACCGAGCCGTCCGTGCGAATGAACACCATGTCGAGCGGGATCAGCGTGTTCGCCATCCACATCGAGGCGGTGCGCGGCTGGCCGAGGTCGAAGATCATCCCGTGATCGGGAGCAAGCTCGGTGCGGTACATCAGACCGCGCTGGCGCTGCTGTTCGGTCTCGGCGAGCTCGACGACGATCTCGTGGTCGCCGGTTGCGGTATGCAGCGTCAACCGCGAGGTTTCAAAGGTGATCTCGGTCTGGGCCACGGCAAGCCCGCCAAACAGCAGCAGAAAGGCAGCCGCCAGCATTTTCCAGTTGCCGAATGTGCGTTTCATGGGGGTCCTCGCCTCGAAGCCTGGCGGTCTCGCCGCCGTGGTCGACCTTAAGCGGGGTCGGTGCAAAACTCAACGTGAATGCACCGCCCTCAGGGCCAAGCCGGCAGGCCGGTGGCTGTGGAGGTATCGAAACGTCCGCCCGGACGCCGCCAAGTGCGCGCGGCGCCTCAGTTGGTGCGGTGCATCGGGTTCGGAATGTCGGGATGAACCTCGGCGGCCATCAGGCCCTTGGGGCCGTCGCCGAATCGCACCAGCACGCTCTGGCCCTGGACCAGTTCAGTCAGACCGTAGCGGCGCAGCGTCTCCATGTGGATGAAAATGTCCTCGGTGCCCTCGCCGCGCGTCAGAAAGCCGAAGCCCTTTTCGCGGTTGAACCATTTGACGATCACCCGCTCCAGACCGCTCGTCGCCTCGACATGGACATGGGTCTTCACCGGCGGCATCTGCGAGGGATGGACGGCGGTGGACTGGTCCATGGACAGGATGCGGAACGCCTGATAGCCGCGCTCGCGCTTCTGCACCAGCGCCACGACGCGCGTGCCTTCCAGTATGGTCTGGTAGCCGTCCTTGCGCAGGCAGGTGACGTGGAGGAGAATATCGTCCATGCCGTTGTCCGGCACGACGAAACCAAACCCCTTGCCGACGTCGAACCACTTCACGAAGCCGGTAACCTCGAGCAGTTCCCCGGCTTCAAGGCCCGCATCCTCTGCGGCAGAATATCTTCCCGCTTGAGACCTCTCGGCCATGTTGCCCCCGCTCCTTGAAAAACCCAGGCCGCGAATTAACTGATTCTTCACAGAAGAATAACATTCATCCATCTGATTCCTGCAATACCCAAACGCATGAAATCGGGAATTGCGGGTCAACGCCGCAGAAATTTTCAGTTTAGCCCACAGGAAAGTGACCTATGCATTATCTCCACACCATGGTCCGCATAACGGATATCGACGCCTCGCTGCGCTTCTACTGCGAGTTGATGGGGCTGAAGGAAGTCCGCCGGATCGAGAACGAAAAGGGCCGGTTCACCCTGATTTTCCTCGCCGCACCCGCCGATCTCGAAAAGGGCGACAACGACCACGTGCCGAAGCTGGAGCTGACCTATAACTGGGATCCGGAGGAATATTCCGGCGGCCGCAATTTCGGCCACCTCGCCTACCGGGTCGAGAATATCTATGATTTCTGCCAGAAGATGGCGGATGCCGGCGTCACCATCAACCGCCCGCCGCGCGACGGCCATATGGCGTTCGTGCGTTCGCCCGACGGCATTTCGGTTGAAATCCTGCAGGATGGCGAGGCGCTTCCCCCGCAGGAGCCGTGGGCTTCGATGCAGAACACCGGAAGCTGGTAAGTCCGCTTTTCCGTCGACCGTGCACGCACGGATTTTAGGCGGAAAAAACAAATACTTATTGAGGCGCTGCAACCGGCGCCTCTCTTGTGTCTTTTTTTTGAAGAATTCGCTGATTTGCGCTTGCGGCAATTCATCTGCCTGATTATAAGGGCGCCCAGCGAACGCATGCGCCCTTCGTCTATCGGTTAGGACGCCAGATTTTCATTCTGGAAAGAGGGGTTCGATTCCCCTAGGGCGTGCCATCCTTTGCGAGAGGTCATTGACCTTTTGCGGGATGAATTCGGAGATAAATCTCCGAGAATGATGTTTGCTGCGGCGGCGGTTCCGGCTTTGCGGTGACCGCCGTTTTTAAAATGTGCGCCCTTCGTCTATCGGTTAGGACGCCAGATTTTCATTCTGGAAAGAGGGGTTCGATTCCCCTAGGGCGTGCCATTTCAAACCTCTCGTTCAGCCGACGCGCCGAACCTTACCTCCCCGACATTATGACGGATTGGCCGCATCAATGATTCGCAGCTGAACGCGGCGCTGGCCCTGCCAATGGTCGCCGGAAAGCGTTCCCGCGACATGCAGGCTGCGCCCGCGGCTGCCAAGCAGAAGCTCGCCCAGAGGCTTGTCGGCGGCGCGGAAGGCGATGCCATCCAGCGCCGTCCCCTCCGCGCTTTCAAGCCGCACCTTCACATGGCCGCCTGCGCCGATCACGCGCGCGTCGCGCACCCGATGCTGCGGCAGCGCGAAGATCGGCTGCGGATGGCCGGAGCCGTAGGGACCCGCCGCCTCCAGCCGGTCGATCAGGTCAAGCGTGGCGCCAGAAGCGCTGAGCGCGCCGTCGATCTTCAGCACCGCGTCGGCGGCGAGCGCCTCGACGGCATCGCGGGCGTGGTCCTCAAAGAAGGCCCGAAGCGCCGAGAGCTTCTCGCGCGTCACCGTCAGGCCGGCGGCCATCGCATGGCCTCCGCCCTTGACCAGCAGCCCCTGCTCCACAGCCATGCGCACCATCCGACCGAGATCGAAACCCGAGATCGACCGGCCGGAACCGGTGCCCCGGCCGTTGGCATCGACGGCGATGGCGAAGGCGGGCCGCCCGAACCTGTCCTTCAGGCGCGAGGCCAGCAGGCCGACAATGCCGGGATGCCAGCCCTGGCGGGCGGTCACGATCACGCCCGCGCCGCTGCCATCGCCAAATTCGGCAATCGCGTCTGTCTCCGCCTCCTGCAGCATCGCCGTCTCGATTGCCTGGCGCTCGCGGTTGAGCTGGTCGAGGCGTTCGGCGAGCGCCTCTGCCTCTTCCGTATCATCGACCGTCAGAAGCCTGCTGCCGAGCGCCGCATCGCCGATCCGCCCGCCGGCATTGATGCGCGGGCCGATAAGAAAGCCGAGGTGATAGGGCGTCACCGGCCCCGCAAGGCCGGCGCGCTTGAACAGCGCCGCGAGACCGGGATTGGAAAGCGAGCGCGCCACGATCAGCCCCTTGACCACATAGGCGCGGTTGAGCCCCCTGAGCGGCACCACGTCGCACACCGTCGCCAGCGCCACCAGATCGAGCCAGGACAGGAGATCGATCCGCCCGGCCCGCATGTCGCCGGCCTGGCGCAGCGCGCGGTGCGCGGCGACCAGAACGAGGAATACCACGCCGGCGGCGCAGAGATGTCCCTGCCCCGAAAGATCGTCCTCGCGGTTGGGGTTCACCAGGGCCGCGCATTCCGGCAGGTCGACGCCGACCTGATGATGGTCGATCACCACGACATCGACGCCGAGCGCCTTCGCCGCCGCAAGCGATTCGTGGCTGGTGGAGCCGCAATCCACGGTCACGATCAGTTTCGCGCCGTCCCTGATCAGGCTTTCGATCGCCTGCGGGTTGGGCCCGTAGCCCTCGAAGATGCGGTCGGGGATATAGATCTCGACCTCGAGGCCAAGCATGGTGAGGAAGCGGTACATCAGCGCCGACGAACAGGCCCCGTCGACGTCGTAGTCGCCGAAGATCGCGACCTTTTCGCCGCGTTTGACGGCTTCGATCAGGCGCGCGACCGCTGCCTCGCAATCGGTCAGGCTGAAAGGGTCCGGCATCAGCGAGCGCAGGGTCGGATCCAGAAAGGCGGGCGCCTCGTCCACCGGCACATCGCGGCCGGCCAAAACCCGGGCAATCAGCTCGGACAGGCCGTGGTTCTGCGCCATGGCCAGCGCCCGATTTTCACCTGCCGGGCCCAGACGCGGCACCCAGCGCAGATCGCGCGCGGAACGCTCCACGCCCAGAAATGCCCGGGGGTTCGCCTTGCGCTGGGCGGCAGTATCAGTCATCAGGCCTCGGCTCCGCTTTGACATTCTGCCCTTCATAGCGCCTGATGCGCCCCGATGTCATCGGCTGATCGAGACGACGCATGGCAGCCGAAGCGCGAATCCGGAGCATGAACCGCGTTTCAGGGCTTTTCGATGCGAATGACCTGCGGCTTGCCGACGATATAGCCATCGCTCTCCATCGCCTTGACGGCGTTTCGGATCGAAAGCTCCGTGGTGGCGTGGGTGACCATGATGATGGTCTTGGTCGGCGCGTCGCGTTCGCCATTGGCCGAATGCTGCACGATCGATTCGAGCGAGATCTGGTTGTCGGCCATCCGCCGGGCAATCGCCGCGATCACGCCGATCCTGTCGGCCACGCGCATGCGGATGAAATAGCCGCCCTCATGGCTGCGCATGCGCGCCCGCTTGTAGGGCTCCAGCGATTTCGCCGGCCGGCCGAGCGCCGGCACGGTCTGCGCGCCGGGGCGCGACTTGGCGATGTCGGCGATATCACCGAGCACGGCGGAGGCGGTGGCATCGCCGCCCGCACCCGGGCCGACCATCAGCAGATCGCCGAGAATATCGGATTCGATCGCCACCGCATTGGTGACCCCATCGACCTGGGCGATCACGGTGTCATGCGGCACCATGGTGGGGTGCACGCGCTGCTCGATGCCGCCGCCGGTGCGCTGGGCAACGCCCAGGAGCTTGATGCGATAGCCGAGTTCGGCCGCCGCGCGGATATCGTCCTGGGTAATGTTGGAAATGCCCTCGAGATAAATATCGTCGCAGGAGATCTCGCAGCCAAAGGCAAGCGAGGTCAGGATCGCAAGCTTGTGGGCGGTGTCGTTGCCATTGATGTCGAAGGACGGATCGGCCTCGGCATAGCCGAGCCGCTGGGCCTCCTTGAGGCAATCCTCGAAGGACAGCCCCTCCTTTTCCATCCGCGTCAGGATGTAATTGCAGGTGCCGTTCATGATGCCGTAGACGCGGGTCATGGTGTTGCCGGTGAGCGATTCGCGCACGGCCTTGATCACCGGAATGCCGCCGGCGACGGCCGCTTCGAAATTCAGCAGCACGCCCTTTTCTTCGGCGAGTGCCGCCAGCGCCACGCCGTCTTCGGCGAGCAGCGCCTTGTTGGCGGTCACGACATGGATGCCCCGCTCCAGCGCCGCGTTCACCGCATCCTTCGCGGCCCCGCTCGCGCCGCCGATGAGCTCGACCAGCACGTCGATGTCGCCCTCGCGCGCCATCGCCGCCGGATCGTCGTACCATGTGGCCGAGGTGACATCGATGCCGCGATCCTTGGTGCGGTCGCGCGCCGATACTGCCGTCACCGTAATGGCGCGGCCGCAGGCCGTGGCGAGGTTTTCATGTCGCTCGCTGATGATGCGCACAAGCGAGGCGCCGACGGTTCCAAGACCGGCGACGCCGATTTTCAGGGCATCTGCCATGGGGTATTCCTACTGACCCGAATTTCACGTTCGGACGCAAGCGTCCGCGCTTCATTTAGATCGTTTCGCCAGCAAATGGAACATTCTGAGGCGGGAAATTTGGAAGGGCCAGCACAGGGACGATCTTGCCCGAGTGGGCGCACGCTCCTGCTCCACCGTTGCGGCAGACGAACACGTTTGCTGAGCGCGCGAGTTATTAACGGTCTCGACCAGATCGCCAACGGTTTTGCTCGAGAGCAGATATTCATCCATGATCATCACGTCAAATTCCTCCTCAAGGGCCATCCCCAGTTCGAGAATATCGAGTGAATTGATGCCGAGACCGTTCAAAGTAGCGTCTGTGTTCACCTCGTCTTCGGCAGATCCAATAACGGCTACGATTGTCTTCATCACACGACTGAAGGTGTCACTCATTCGCCGATCCTCGTTATCTTTTCTGGAACCATGTTGCGAAGAACCGAGTGTCGACCCGCTATGGGCTCAGCGTCATAACCCAATTGGGGTATGCGCAGCGACACAGAACCAAGAATGGACAAGTCGGACTTATTGATTGCAACTACATGTCGGTATACACCTAGAGATGTAGACGAACAACTCAGCCAGCTCCAACGTCTGAAAAGCAGTGAAAATGGTATCAGGTTTGCATGAAAAGAAAGTACCCGAAATTTTCCTCAAGAAGCTGCATGGAAAAAAGATATTTCAATATCTTAAACTGACGTCCTTTTGTAAGAATGCTCCATATAAATTTCAAACAGATCGTCAACATCTCTGTTTTAATTTGGCCTTCATTAAATACAGAGGTGCCGGAGGCCACATAGAACAAATTTTAGCCTGCCTACCTTTACTTGCAGGGGCTTTGACACCGATCTTCCGACGCCTTTCTACCTGAACATATAAGTATTAATTGGAGAACACTGATATGGATATCGAGCTATTTAGCAGGATATTGCAGGGTCTGTATTCTCCATCGACTTCTCAATTCGATGAAAATTCAATGATAAGCGATGAGATAGCCCGGTTCTCAGGCGTTTCAGGCATGACCATCTTGAAATACAACGGCAGGCAACATCAGTATCAGCTCCAGGAGTCGAGCAGAATCTATCGCAAGGAGACCGATACCTTCTCCGGGTTGTCAGCCAAGTATGGCGCGTTCGAATTGAGGGCGCTTAGGCGCCTGCTACGGCAACAACAGTACATTCCCATGACCGATGCCGAAATGTGGCCTGATGAGCCCGGACTCCTTGAAACAGAGATGTTCGTCGAGACAAGCAAAATCTTCGGTGTCGGAAGACGTTTTGCAGTCAACATGTCTGGAGCGAGCGATTGGAATTCGGGGTTTGTCATGCATGTCGATCATCGTAAAACCGACATCTCCCCCGAAAGCCTGCGTGCGGCAAGCCTCATTGCTCCTCACTTGGCCTCCGCCCTTGCGCTAGAGCAGATGAACAATGTTCTGCGCAAGCAATACGCAGTGATGCTTGAGCTGCTTGACAGCATGGATATCGGCGTGTGCATCGTCAGCCAGAATGGTGATGTCATTATCGAGAATAGGAAGGCAAGCGCGGTTTTCGCGGATCAAGATGGCATTTCAAAAAAAGACGGTAAAATCGTTGCGTACCCGCAAGCTTCCAACGGGGAACTGAGGCGGCGTATCACCCAAACCGCACTGACGGCGATCGGCCAAGCAAACTTGCCACGCAATGCAATGGTCATCACCAAGCGCTCCCTCCGATCACCCTATTGGATAGAAATCTCGCCGTTTGGGCATGCTGGCAATGACCTGGAAAAGAATTTTCGGGGAGCCCTTATTCGGATCGTTGATAGCGATCGCAAGCCCAAATTCAAAGTCAAGCCATTTGCGAAAATGGTCGGATTGACCTCTGCGGAAATCGAAATTGGTCAACTGATATGCTCGGGGTATTCTGCATCGGACATCGCCGACATCCGTGGCGTCTCAATCCACACCGCGCGCTCTCAAATCAAATCGATCCTGGCAAAGTCCGGATGCTCGAACCGCGTATTGTTTGTTGCCAAGGTAGCGAGCCTCAGTCAATTCTGAATTGAACTTCCCTGGTTCCGCACATATCAGCTGTCTTATTACATCTGCTCCGCTCACGCGGCCGGGCAGTGATGCCCTCGAAACCGACCGGCGACGCCGATTTTCAGGGCGTCTGCCATGGGTGTCGCCGGCAAATGGAACATTCCGAGCGGAGAAATTTGGAAGGACCAGCGTAGGACGGTCTCGCGCGGAGACATTCACGCGCCTGCTTCACCTTCGCTGTGAACGAATACTTCCGCCGGGTCCGCGACTTGCGAATAGTGGACCTGCGATTTGTGTATAGTCTTGACCAGATCGCCAACGGTGGCACTGGAGAAAAGATCTTCATCCATAATCACCACAGCGAACTCGTCCTCGAGAGCCAGGCCCAACTCGAGGATATCGATCGAGTTGATGCCCAGATCGTCCAGCGTCGCCAGTTCGACGACGTCGCGCTCGGCCGAGCCGATGACGGCGATGATCGTTTTCTTTACCCGGCCAAAGGTTTCACTCATCCGCAGTTCCTCCGCTCGAAGCCCTGCCGCGAGCGCCGGTTTCGCCTGCCAGCCAGGCAAATTCCCAACGTGGACCATTCCCGCAAGGTTTCTCTTGTTATTCATGATAGCGCTATCACTCCTGATTTAAAAGAGGATTCTTCCCCAACGATAAACTAAATCTCGTCAGAAGAATGCGGTATAGGTTATGAACCTGGCATGAACATTGGGCGATCAGGAAAGCCTTCGCCTTCCTGATCGAACTGCGAGAAAGGGCACGCCTTTCCGCTACACTATCGATGCGCCTTCAGCGACACGATGTTGTCGGGCGCGACCTCAGTGGTGGCGAAGAAGCGCTTGAGGTTGCGCGCGGCCTGGCGGATGCGGTGCTCGTTTTCGACCAACGCGATGCGCACATGATCGTCGCCCTGCTCGCCGAAGCCGATGCCGGGGGCAACGGCAACATCGGCCTTTTCCACCAGCAGCTTGGAGAATTCGAGCGAGCCCATTTCGGCAAATGGCTCCGGGATCTTGGCCCAGGCGAACATGGTCGCCGCCGGCGGGGTCACCTGCCAGCCGGCCTTGGCGAAGCTTTCGACCATGACGTCGCGGCGCTTGTGATAGATCGAGCGGACCTCCGCGATATCCGAGCCATCGCCGTTCAGCGCATGGGTCGCAGCCACTTGGATCGGCGTGAACGCGCCGTAATCGAGATAGGATTTCACCCGCGCCAGCGCCGAGATCAGCCGCTCATTGCCGACGGCGAAGCCCATGCGCCAGCCGGGCATGGAATAGGTCTTGGACATCGATGTGAACTCGACCGCCACATCCTTGGCGCCCGGCACCTGGAGCACGGAGGGCGGCGGCGCGCCATCGAAATAGATTTCCGAATAGGCGAGATCGGAGAGCACGATAAGCTCGTGCTTCTTCGCGAAGGCCACGACTTCGCGATAGAAATCCAGGCTCGCCACCTGCGCGGTCGGGTTCGACGGGTAGTTGAGCACCAGTGCGATTGGCTTGGGAATCGAGTGTTTCACCGCCCGTTCGACCGGCCCGAAAAAGCTGTCATCCGGCTCCACCGGGATCGAACGGATCACGCCGCCGGCCATCAGGAAGCCGAAGGCGTGGATCGGATAGGTCGGGTTCGGGCAAAGAATCATATCGCCGGGCGCGGTGATCGCCTGCGCCATATTGGCAAAGCCTTCCTTGGAGCCGAGCGTGGCGACGATTTCGGTCTCCGGATTCAGCTTGACGCCGAAACGACGGGCATAATAGCCGGCCTGGGCGCGGCGCAGGCCGGGAATGCCCTTGGACGACGAATAGCGGTGGGTGCGCGGATCGCGCACGACCTCGCACAGCTTGTCGACCACGGATTGCGGGGTCGGAAGATCGGGATTGCCCATGCCAAGGTCGATGATATCGGCGCCCGCCGCTCGCGCGCTCGCTTTCAAACGGTTGACCTGTTCGAAAACGTATGGCGGCAGTCGCCTGACCTTGTGGAACTCTTCCATCTTCTTCCTCTTGGAACACTGGGTTGAACGATCCTTGCCTTTCGAAGGATCATCGAAACGAGAGCAGGAAAAACCGCCCTTACGCAACAATCAACTGCACTTGCGTCGATTTTGCGGCAGAAATCCTAATACTCTGTTTCATCCTTGCCACAGCAAGGGGCCAGAACGGAGGCTTTGGAGGATTATTGTGGGGCGGGAATGCCGGCCAGTCCGTCGAGCTTGGTCGTCATGGTCGCGACCTCTTCATCAGTAAACTGCGGATAGGCCGCCGTGCCGGTATCGCAGACGTCCGGCTCGCCGCAGGTGGTGGAGCAGGCGGCAAGAAGCGAGGCCGCCGCCACAAGGGTTACACTCAAGATCATCCGGCCGAATTTCATCGCATCTCTCCCGGCGCCGCGGCGGCGCAAATCAGTCGTCGGCAAATCTGCCCGGTTTGGCGGCCGGGTGCAAGCAGGTCAGTCTTCCGTCCGCCCCTCGCCTTCCCGGTCATGCTCGTAGCGATGGGCGACCGGCAGCGGCGGAAGCCAGGATTCGCGTCGGATTGTCCAAAGTTCATAGGTCGGCTTGAAGCGGTCAGGCTGATCGAATGTGCCGAGATTGATCTCGATTTCGTCGCCGCTCACGGCATAGACCGGCGAACCGCAGGTCGGGCAGAAATACCGGTCTTCGAAGCAGCTCGCCTCGCCCGCAATGCTGACGGCGGTCTCGGGGAAGATCGCGGCCGCCTGGAACGGCGCGCCGTGATGCTTGCGGCAATCGAGGCAATGGCACACGCCGACCCGATAGGGCCCTCCCGAGACCGCTATCCGCACCCTGCCGCAAAGGCATCCGCCCGTTATCCATTCCATGATCTCGTCTCCTCGTTGGCGCCCACCCCTTGCAAGTGGCACTTGAAAGGCTAAAACGCATTCCCATGCAGTTCGATCCTCCCTTGATAGCGGCAACGCTGATCCGGCGCTACAAGCGCTTCCTGTTCGATGCCGTTCTGGAGGAAACCGGCGAGGCGATCACCGGCTCCTGCCCCAATACCGGCTCGATGCTCGGGCTCAATACGCCCGGCTCGCGCATCTGGCTGTCGCGCAATGATGACGGCAAGCGCAAATATCCCCACCGTTTCGAGCTGATCGAGGCCGATGGCACCGTGGTCGGCGTCAATACCGGGCTGCCGAACCGGCTTGCCGAAGAAGCGATCGGCCTAGGGATGGTGGATGATTTTGCCGATTATCCCCTGATCCGGCGCGAGCAGAAATATGGCCGCCAGAGCCGGATCGACCTGCTGCTGTCGGCCGATGACCGGCCCGACCTTTACATCGAGGTCAAGAATGTCCACTTCATCCGCACGCCCGGTCTCGCGGAATTTCCCGATACGCCGACGGCGCGCGGAACCCGGCATCTGGCCGAGCTTGCGGATATGGTCGCGGCTGGAAAACGGGCGGCGATGGTCTACCTGATCCAGCGCGACGATTGCGAACGCTTCGCCATCGCCGCCGATCTTGACCCGGTCTATGCCGAGGCTTTCAAATGCGCGCGTCGCGCCGGCGTCGAGGCCTTTGCGATAAAATGCAATGTATCCCGTGACAGCATCACGCCAGATGGTACAGTATTGGTTGATAACATGTAAGCGCACACGCCAGGGCGGTGCGGAGGATGACCATGGTAAATTACGCTGATGCGGCAACAGCGCCGCTGAAGAATGACGGCACGATCCGCCTTTATGATGAAGCAGGCTTCGAAAAGATGCGCCAGGTCTGCCGTATCACCGCCGGCTGCCTCGATAGCCTCGCCGACCTGATCAAGCCGGGCGTCACCACCGAGGAGATCGACCGCCACGTGCTGCAGTACGGCCTCGACCACGGCGTGGTGCCGGCAACGCTCGGCTATCGCGGCTACAAATATTCAAGCTGCACCTCGATCAACCATGTCGTCTGCCACGGCATGCCCAATGCCAAGCCGCTGCGCGAGGGCGACATCATCAATGTCGACGTCACCTATATCCTCGACGGCTGGCACGGCGATTCGAGCCGGATGTATCCGGTCGGTCAGTTGAAGCGGGCGGCCGAACGGCTGCTGGAAGTGACCTACGAATCGTTGCTGCGCGGCATTGCAGCGGTGAAGCCCGGCGCGCGCACCGGTGCCATCGGCGAGGCGATCCAGACCTATGCCGAAAGCGAGCGCTGCTCGGTGGTCCGCGATTTCTGCGGCCACGGCGTCGGCCGGCTGTTCCACGACGCGCCGAATATTCTGCATTACGGCCGCAAGAACGAGGGACCGGAGCTGAAGGAAGGCATGATCTTCACCATCGAGCCCATGCTCAACCTCGGCAAGCCCCATGTGAAGGTGCTGAATGACGGCTGGACCGCGGTGACCCGCGACCGCTCGCTTTCGGCCCAGTACGAGCATACCGTCGGCGTCACCAGCGATGGCTGCGAGGTATTCACGCTGTCGCCCGGCGGCTACGACCGACCGGGTCTGACGCCGGCGCTTTAGGCCGTGTCAGGATTGGAATCGATGTTTCCTGCTATCGCTCCAGGAGCCGCATGAAGAAACCGCCCGCCAAAGGCAACCCAGCCGGCCTTGAAGAAGACGGCCCCGACGAGCGGACGTTCTTCGCCGATCAGCCGCCCGAACGTCCGTTCCGGGGCGGCGATATCCGTGACAAGACGCCAAGCCATGTCCTCGGCCATCGCGACCGGCTGCGCGCCCGTTTCCGGGAGAGCGGAGCGAATGCGCTCGCCGATTATGAAATCCTCGAACTGCTGCTGTTCCGGCTGATCCCGCGCCGCGATACCAAGCCGATCGCCAAGGCGCTGATCGAACGGTTCGGCTCGCTTGGCGGCGTGTTCGGCGCGCCGGCGGAACTGCTGCAGGAGGTCCCGGGCATCGGTGAGACCGTCGCCTTCGACCTTAAATTGATGTCAGCGCTAGCCCAGCGCAGCATCAAAAGCTCGCTGAAAGACCGTCCGATCCTCGGTTCGTGGTCGTCGGTGATCGACTATTGCAACGCGGCCATGGCGCATGAAACCCGCGAACAATTCCGCATCCTGTTCCTCGACAAGCGCAACAAGCTAATCGCTGACGAAATCCAGGGCATCGGCACGATCGACCATACGCCGGTCTATCCGCGGGAGGTGATCAAGCGGGCATTGGAACTGTCGGCGACGGCGATCATACTGGTCCACAACCACCCCTCCGGCGATCCGACCCCTTCGCGCGCGGATATCGACATGACCCATATGATCATCAACAGCGCCAAGCCGCTCGGCATCACGGTGCATGACCACATCATCATCGGCAAGGATGGCTATGTCAGCTTCAAGGGCTTAAAGCTCATCTGAGGCCATGGACTCGGCATGCAGCTTGTGGCTGTATGTAATGAAAACATCACGAAGCGGGACCATATTGCGCCGCAAACTCCGCGCTGTTGCGGCGCGGGGACCATTTCACGTAAAGCATTTCGCATGTCAGGCGGAATCATCCGGCGACGGCGGACATGCGGCAGAACAAGTTGATTGTGCCTCCCGGCACATATCTTTGAATTTGAATAACCAAATCGGGGTGATTTCATGAATTCTTACGATCTGGTCGTCATCGGCAGCGGTCCGGCCGGCCGGCGCGCCGCGGTGCAGGCCGCCAAGCTCGGCAAGACGGCGCTCGTCATCGACAAAGGCTCCCAGGTGGGCGGCGTCTCGGTCCACACCGGCACCATTCCCTCCAAGACGATGCGCGAAACCGTGCTGAACCTCACCGGCTGGCGCGAGCGCGGCTTCTACGGCCGCTCTTACCGGGTCAAGCAGAAGATCACCGCCGACGACCTGCGGGCCCGCCTGATCAAGACGCTGGATTACGAGATCGACGTTCTGGAATGGCAGTTCGAGCGCAACCGCGTCGAGCAGGTGCGCGGCTTTGCTCATTTCGTCGATGCCCATACGATCGAGATCGAGAAGGACAGCGGCGAAATCCAGCGGGTTCATGCCGAGGCCGTGCTGATCTCGGTCGGCACGCGGCCCTATCGCCCGCCGAACGTGCCCTTCGACGGCCAGACGGTGATGGACAGCGACGAGCTGCTCAACATCAAGGCGATCCCGCGTTCGATGATCGTCGTCGGCGCCGGCGTGATCGGCATCGAATATGCGACGATCTTTTCCGCGCTCGATACCCAGGTGATCGTGGTCGAGCCGCGCGACAGCATGCTGGATTTCATCGACCGCGAGATCCGCGACAATTTCGCGGCGCAACTGCGCGACCGCAACGTCAAGCTCCTGTTTGGCGCGGGCGCGGACAAGGTGGAGAAGATCGCCGACGGCAAGGCGCGCGTCACACTCTCCAACGGCCGGGTGCTGATGGCCGAATCGGTGCTGTTTGCCGCCGGCCGCCAGGGCGCGACCGACACGCTGAACCTGCAGTCCGTGGGGCTGGAGGCCGATCGTCGCGGCCGCATCAAGGTCGATCCGATCACCTTCCAGACCGATGTGCCGCATATCTACGCCGCCGGCGATGTGATCGGGTTTCCGGCG
This sequence comes from Martelella mediterranea DSM 17316, assembly GCF_002043005.1. Taxonomy (NCBI): domain Bacteria; kingdom Pseudomonadati; phylum Pseudomonadota; class Alphaproteobacteria; order Hyphomicrobiales; family Aurantimonadaceae; genus Martelella; species Martelella mediterranea. The sequence continues at coordinate 3,329,208 of NZ_CP020330.1, forward strand.
CTGGCCTCGACCTCGATGGAACAGGGCCGGATCGCCGCCCGCCACGCCGTGGGCGCGGAGGCCGAGGAGCCGCCGCAATTCTTCCCCTACGGCATCTATGCCGTGCCGGAAATGTCGACCTGCGGCATGACCGAGGAGGAGATCCAGGAACGCGGCATCGCCTATGAATGCGGCCTCGCCTTCTTCCGCGAAACCTCGCGCGGCCATATCATGGGCATCCAGAACGGCCTTCTGAAGATGATCTTCTCGCTGAAGACCCACCGTCTGCTCGGCGTCCATATCGTCGGCGAAGGCGCGACCGAACTGATCCATATCGGCCAGGCGGTGCTGAACCTCAAAGGCACGGTCGAATATTTCGTCGAGAACACCTTCAACTATCCGACCCTTGCCGAAGCCTACAAGATCGCCGGCCTCGATGCCTCGAACAGGATCGCGATGCTGGAGGCCGCCGAGCAGCAGGATTAGGTCGTGTTCGACGCGCTGCTGGCCGAATGGCGGCTGACGCCGGACGGCGCGCCGATCATGACGGCGACCGGCGCATTGCTGCCGGTTCTTCGCGACGGCCGGCCGGCGATGCTGAAGCGGTTCACAGATCCGGAGGAAGCCATCGGTGCCGCCCTGCTCAAATGGTGGAACGGCGATGGCGCAGCCCGCGTCCTCGCCGAAGCCGACGATGCGATATTGATGGAACGGGCGACGGGAGCGGTCGCGCTCACCGCCCTGTCGCTTGGCGGCGAGGATGATCGCGCCTGCCGCCAGATCTGCGTCACCGCCGCGCGGCTGCATGCCGACCGCCCTGCCCCTTTGCCCGCGCTGACACCGCTCGACCGCTATTTCCGGGCGCTGCTGGAGGCGACGCCCGGCAAACACCCATTCCTCGCCCGGGCGTCGGACGAGGCGCGCCGCCTGCTGAAAGACCCGCAAGATCTTCGCCCGCTTCACGGCGACCTGCACCAAGGCAATATTCTGGATTTCGGCGAACGCGGCTTTCTCGCAATCGATCCCAAGGGGCTTTACGGCGAGCGCGCCTTCGACTTCGCCAATATCTTCTGCAATCCGGATATCGATGTCCCGGACGCCGTCATCGCGCGCGATGAGAGCCGCTTCGACCGCCGTCTGGACATTGTCGCAGCGGCCGCCGATCTCGACCGGACACGCCTGCTCCGCTGGATTATTGCCTGGTGCGGCCTCTCCGCCATATGGTTTCTGCGGGATGATGATGCCCGGGCCGACATTCCGCTGACCGTCGGAAGGCTCGCGCTCAAACGGCTTGCGAAAGGCTGAAAGTCGCGAAATTTGAAAATCGTCAGCCGCAAAACCGCGCGGACGAACCGACGTAGCAGACTGCGGACAAGCCTATCCCCTTTACGGACGTCATCCTCGGCCCTGTGCCGAGGATCTAACCACCTTTCCACACGAGCGGAGTTGGCGTTTGGGAATAGGGTGTATTTAAATAGATTTTCGCCCGAAACGCTGGTCGTGCTGATACGTGCTTAGATCCTCGGGTCAAGCCCGAGGATGACGCAGTGGGTGGAGAGACGACCATCAAGGAACCGAAATCCCAGGGAAATGTGGACGCAAGTGGCTAAACCGGACACCGCGGTGGGTCAAGCCCGAGCAACTGTGTGCTTTTCTGTCAAGTTGTTTGTGCATTGAGGATCGGTCTTTGCTCCCGAATGGCTGTGTTGAGGGCGACGAGGAGCTTTCTGGCGATGGCGACGATCGCGGCTTTGGGTGCCTTGCCGCGACTTCGCAGATGGTCGTAGTGCTGTTTCCACCGCCCGGTTCTGATCGCGGCAAGGGCGGCCATGTAGAGGGCATCGCGCACCCGCTTTCGCCCACCCTGGACATGGCGTTTGCCGCGCATGAGGCCGGATTCGCGCGCGATCGGCGCCACGCCGGCCAGGGCGGCGATCGCGCGCCGATCGACACGTCCCAGTTCGGGCAGGCTGGCAAGGATGACGGCGGCGCAAACCGGCCCTACGCCTGCGGCCGAACGCAGCAGCGCCGCGTCCTGGGCGAGGTCGCAGGCGTTCTTGATGGCGCTGGCGATGCGTCGCTCAAGCGCGCGGATCTGGACGTCGAGCAGGGCGATCACGGCCTCCAGGCTTTCCGTCACCACCGGATCGGCGACGCCCTTCAGGCGGATACGTTCGGCCTTGCGCATCGCGACCAACTGGTCGCGGCGGCTGTTGAGGCCCTGAAGCTTCAGCCGTTCGGGCGAAGCCGGGGCGGTGGCCGGCAGGTCGAGATTGACGCCGTAAAGCGCCAGCATGCGCGCATCCACCGCATCGGTCTTGGCCAGCATGCCGATGGAGCGGGCAAAGTCCCGGGCGCGGCGGGGATTGGCGCGATGGAAGGAAAGCTCCGCCTTCTCAAGCGCCCGCACCAATGGCTGGTCCCACGGGGCGGTGGCTTCCAGCACCACGAACGCCCGGTGTTCGAGCGCAAGGCCGATCAGGGCGGCGATGCCCGCCGAATCGTTGGAAAAGCTGCACGACCTGGCAGCCGGGTGAAGATAAACATCGAGACGCCGACCGGAGACATCGCAACCGATCGTGTTTTGTGGCAAGGTCATGATCCCATCCTTGTCCTACGGGCTCGGCGCGCCAACGCCGGCCCCGGCAACTGTTCGGGGTGGTTGACGAAAGGCGGGCGGCGTTTCCAGCTCGGGCACGGTCGCATAACGACCAAGGATGACACGAAACACCGTCCGCCAATCAGACTGCCGCGTTCACGGCAGACGTCAACAGACAAGGATGACGAGGGAGAATGGGGCGGGCACCGCTAACAAAAAAACCCGCCCGGGCGAACCGGGCGGGTTTTAAATTCACGAAGCCGCAGGCTTATTCGGCGCTGTCCTCGGCCTTCTTCGGTGCAGCCTTCTTGGCCGGAGCCTTTTTCTTCGGCGCGGGCTTCTCGTCGCCGTCGGCATCAGCCTTGGCAGCAGCCTTCTTCGGAGCGGCCTTCTTGGCCGACGCCTTCTTGGCGGCAGGCTTTTCAGCCTCTTCGGAAGCAGCATCATCTTCGGACTTGGCTGCGGCCTTCTTCGGGGCGGCCTTCTTCTTGGCGGCAGGCTTCTCGTCAGACTTCTTGGTCGCTGCAGCAACCTCGTCGTCGTCGTCCGCCATCAGCTCTTCCTTGGAGACCGTGACATCCTTGACGTCGATGCCTTCGAGCAGGTGGTCGACCACCTTTTCCTCGAAGATCGGCGCGCGCAGCGAAGCCTGGGCGCCGGGGGTTTCGCGGAAGAACTTCAGGATTTCCTGCTCCTGGCCGGGATACTGACGCATCTGGTCATAAAGCGCGCGCTGCATTTCCTCATCGGAAACCTGAACGCCGGCCTTCTCGCCGATTTCGGAAAGCACGAGGCCGAGGCGAACGCGACGTTCGGCAAGCTTGCGGTATTCGCCGCGCGCTTCCTCTTCCGTGGTGTCCTCATCCTCGAAGGTCTTGCCCGAACGCTCCAGATCGGCCTGAACCTGACGCCAGATGTTCTCGAACTCGGCTTCAACCAGCGACTGCGGCGCTTCGAAGGCGTACTGTTCATCGAGCTGATCGAGGATCTGACGCTTGACCTTCTGGCGGGTGAACTGGTTGTACTGGCCGACGATCTGCTCGCGCACGAGTTCACGCAGGCGATCGGCGGATTCCAGACCCAGCTTTTCGGCCAGCGCGTCGTTGATCTCCAGCTCGCCGGCGGAGGCGACTTCCTTCACGGTGACGTCGAACACGGCTTCCTTGCCGGCGAGATGGGCTGCCGGATAGTCTTCCGGGAAGGTGACCTTGACCTGCTTCTCGTCGTCAGCCTTGACGCCGACGAGCTGTTCTTCGAAACCGGGGATGAAACGGTTGGAGCCGAGCACGAGCTGCGAATCGGTGTCGGCGCCGCCTTCAAAGGCTTCGCCGTCGATCTTGCCGACATAGTCGATGGTGACGCGGTCGCCGTCGGCGGCCTTGCCCTTCTTGGTTTCGTATTCGCGGGCGTTCTCGGCAACCGCCTTGACCTGCTCCTCGACTTCCTCATCGGAGATGTCGACGACCGGGCGCTCGACCTTCAGGCCGTCGGTCGGCTGCAGTTCGAACTTCGGCAGAATTTCGTAGGATACGGTGAATTCGAAATCGAGCTCGCCGTTCAGGACCTTGTTCGCTTCGCCCTCATCCTCGGTCATGTCGATCTTCGGCTGGCCGGCGGCGCGTTCGCCGCGTTCGGCGATCACGGCCTGGGGCTTTTCCTGCAGCGTCTCGTTGACGATTTCAGCCATGATCGACTTGCCGTAAAGCTTCTTGAGGTGCGACATCGGCACCTTGCCCGGACGGAAGCCGTTGATGCGAACCTTGTCCTTGGCATCCGCCAGGCGTTCGTTCATGCGCGCCTTCAGATCATCCGCAGGAACTGTGATCTTGATTTCGCGCTTCAGCCCTTCGGCGAGCGTTTCGGTTACCTGCATATCCATACCTTCATTTCATATCGGCTTGAAAGCCGTTGGGTTACATGCGCAAACGCGGCGTCATGGCCGGGCGCGACTTCTTGCAATATCCTCGGCATTTTGACAAGCTTTTCCGGGCTTGGGCAAAATGGCGCCAGGGCGACTCCCTGCCGGACGTGTCGTTTTCGACGCCCTAGCGGTCACCCTGAAAGCGGCTTGGTGCCCCCGGCAGGATTCGAACCCGCGACCCTCTGATTACAAATCAGATGCTCTACCAACTGAGCTACAAGGGCATTGGGCATGCCAACTATCAGATTTGGCCCTGCTGTAAAACGAAAAAATCATCTATTTCATCGCTATTTTGGCGCAGCCGGAAAGATCGGCGGCGCAAGGGGCTTGCAAATCACGGCCCGCTCGGGTGATCTGGCCCCCGCGCCAAACCCGAACGGAAAAGCGATATGCCCAAGACCACACCCGCCCTGTGCTTTCTCTCCTCCGGAACCGAAGATGCCGAGGTGGCTTTAGCCAAACTGACACAGCTTTATGGCAATGTTACGCCGGAAGAAGCGGATTACATCGTGGCGCTCGGCGGCGACGGCTTCATGCTGCAGACGCTGCACGAATACATGAACTCCGAAACCCCGGTCTACGGCATGAACCGCGGATCGGTGGGCTTTCTGATGAACGAGTATTCGACCGTCGATCTGCTTGGCCGTCTGGCGATCGCAGACATGAACGAGTTGCGGCCGCTGCGCATGACCACGCGCAATGCGGACGGAACCTCTTCGATCGCGCTGGCGATCAACGAGGTCTCGATGCTTCGCCAGTCCCACCAGGCGGCCAAGCTGCAGGTCAGCGTCGATGGCAGGGTGCGCCTGCCGGAACTTGCCTGCGACGGCATATTGGTCGCAACGCCCGCAGGCTCCACCGCCTACAACCTCTCCGTCCACGGACCGATCATTCCGCTGGAAGCGCCGCTTCTGGCGATCACCCCAGTCAGCGCCTTCCGCCCCCGGCGCTGGCGCGGCGCGCTTCTGCCCAACACCGCCGTCGTCGATATCGCGGTGCTGGAGCCGGAAAAGCGGATCGTCAACGCCTTCGCCGATCACACCGAGGTCAAACACGTGCTCCATGTCCGCATCGAACAGGACCCCGAAGCCCGCGCCAAGGTGCTCTCCGACCCGAACCGCTCATGGTCGGAACGGATCCTGGCGGAGCAGTTTTCGGATTAGCGATACGATAGCCGTCCCGTTCAATCGCCACCCCTGCGCGGTCTTCGTGCCACTTGGAATGAGCGATGGAACATTACAGACCATCAACAACCCGTTCGGCACAAGGTTGCCACCCATGTCTTAGGTACAACCTGTTACCTATGTCTTCGGGCTGTATGCCAATGAAGCATAAGAATGCACACCGAATCAATTTCCGGAATTTCAGCCGAAATTAATATATGATATCATTCACTTATGTAGCATCCATGAAGCCCCGGGCATAAACATGCAGATATGAAGCATAAACGTGCACACCCTTGAAAAGCCCACCAGATTATCCCCATGAAAAAAGGCCCGCCAAGAGCGGACCTTCTCGCATTCAATATTAGTAGACTGTCTGGGTCAGTCTTCCTGGTTGAGGATCTCAAGCAATCGGTCCGGCTCAAACAGTTCCTGGTAGTCCGGAGCAGTAAACGGCGAAAAATCTCTCGGCGTCCCATGCATTTCAGCGAACGCGTCAATAAAGTGATCCAGTGAAATCTGGGCCTCACCAGCCCGTTTGCATCGGATGAAGGCATCGATGATCAACTCGATAACGAGTCCCCAACGCTTACCACATGCATGGCAGAGGCGATCAAAGAAATCGGCGTTCGAGAGCGGATCAAAGTCAATTTCAGCTTTCTTCGCGTATGCGTAGGCAAGTCCATTCAGCTCGTTGAGGTCAGCCTTGGGATCAATCGGTTGAAAACGGACTGGCCGCAACAGATGTCTCAGTTGCCGGCGCTCTTCTGGCCCAACCCTTTCAACATGCTCGGATAGGCCGTCTACCCCGGACAGGATCAGGATCATTGGCCAGCGAGGTTCCTTCATCAATGCCTTGAAGTTATCGAGCATGGTACGGTTCTTGGCACCGCCGGTATCGGTGAAAGCATGCTGTGCCTCGTCGTAATGGATACCGATGACGCCGTTTCGTTTGGCCTGTTCGAAGACCATTTCCCATATCTGACGAGCTTGCTTATCCTTTCCAGCGGCAGGATAGTCGAGCGCTTCCAATGTCGAACTGCCCAGATCCGTCAACGAGTTCCGCGCCCACAGCCGGAGCTGGATAAACCGAGCCGGACGACCGTCTGGCATCGGTGTGGCGCTGTCATTGAACGCCCTGATCAGGTGATCGATTTCATGCGACTTTCCCATTCGCGATTTTCCGGTGACGAGAAGCCCCCTAGCTTCAAATGGTTTGCTGGACATTGCTTTCGCATAATAGTCCTCGAGACAACTGTTGAATTGCGTCCGCAGTTCCTGCGCTCGCGGAAACGGATAATGTGCCTCTTTCAGCCGATTGGCGATACTGACCGTTTCCATATCGATGAATGTGTTCATGATCTCACTCTAGGTCTTTGATTTGATCGGGGCGGCCGAGCAGCCCGCCATTCCGCTTTTCCGATCTCTTCTTCCGCTGCGTATCGGGTTCTGATACCGGGACCTGCGCTTCCTCCGGCGTATCGACGTGGTCAGATTTCGAAGCTTTCGATTTCGCCGTCGAAACATCTGGGATGGCCGTCTCGTCAACGACCTGGTCAGCACCCTCGATTTTGTAGGTATTGGCCGAACTGCCAGTGCTGATGTCCGTGATGGCATCGGGCACCACGCCGAGATCAAGCCTGTCACGCGATGTGCTCGGGATGATTTTCGCTCCGGCGATTACCGCTTTCGCCTTTGCGTTGGCTTCTTCCATCGTCACATAGCTTCGCGGAAGTGCCTTTTCGACAGCGATCGTTTGCATGAGGTCATGACGTGCTCTGCGCACCTGCATGATCCGGTCTTCATGAACTTCAGTTGCCTGCTGATTTTCTTTTCGCAATTGGGCCATCACATCAAGGATTTGAACCAGCGTCAGATCAGCTAACGCTGTGATTTGAAGGTAAACTTCAACAACTGTTCCGATCTTTGGCAGTACAACTGTCGCGGTGTTCATATCGTCCGGATCGACGAACACTGACACTTTTCCACGGATTCGATGCTCATCCCTGAGACGCTGAAGCTCATCAGAACTGAACCAGATGCCGGAGAACGTCCTCACACCTTCATCCGTTGGCGTGACCTTTACTTCCCATCCCAGTTGGATACGCCGGCGGTTGGGATCGATTGGCGCGAAACAACCACGATCTCGATTGATCTGATGGAAAACATCAATCGGTCGCCTGCCCCATATGCCTGTGCCGTAGTGCCGGGTAGACGGATACTCGTCGATGAAATATCGCGTCAAAATCCCGTAGAGCTGTTCCACGTTCAGCACGCCATAACTCGTCGCATCATATCCAGGCAGCTCTCCGGCCTTACGGCCGGTGTACCCATGAAGTGTCTTCATCACAGTGGATTCCAGCGTGCCGAACATTCGCTCCACATGCGGCTTATCCGTCGATGCGTAAGTGCGACCGATCGTACTTGTCGCGCCCACTCCGACAAGTGACTTGATGACTTCCTGATTCCTCAGTCCGGTACCGTTGTCGGATTTCAGATTGCCGAGACCAATGGCCGGCATCGGTTCCCCAGTGCATCCGTAGCGCTGGGCCTCCTTCTTCTTGTCACGCGTGGCCATCCGCAGGAGTGCCATCGTCGCGTCGGCACCCTGGTTTTCTGCAATCACCCACGCCAATGGCATGCGCGAAGCTACATCGATCGCATATAGAAGCTGCCATCGCTTTTTGATCTCTTCGTCTGTTTCTCTGAGAACAGCACGGTGATCCGACGACAGCGTCGCCCAAAGACCGATCTTCTTCGCAGTGGTGACGAGCGAAATCTTGCATTCATCGATTTCCACATATTCGCCGATCATAAGTGCTCGAATATCGGTGCTGCCGCGCCCTCTCTTATTGCGTGCATGGCGCTCGCCCATCGTGGCCACCTCGTATGCCGTCGGGCTGACCAGCCTTTCGCAATGCGCTTTCACGGTGGCTGCCGCCGGTGTCACCAGCGGCGGTAACTCATTGCTCTGCCTCAGCGTGTTCTTCTCTGAAATGAGAGTTTCCAGGTCATCACGAACATTGGCCAGAGAGGTCTTTTTGAGATCGAGGCCGACCTTTTCCCACGCCTGCGTTATGAGTTCGCAGACTTCATGATTTAGGCGCAGTTCTCGATTGCCCTTACGGTCGTCACGGCACACCAGTGCTGCCAGCGGGTCGACGTCGGGCGGAAGATTCTGGTAGATTTTCAAATACTTCTGAAGTGTTCGCCCATTGTACATGATCCAATGAGCACCACACCCGCCACGCGGCACATGGAGACGGATTTTCTCGTCGAAATAGAATTGGGCGACTTCTCGGATCTGCCGTCGATATGCGGGCTTATCCAACATCCTGATGGACAGGTCCAACCCTGGTTTCCCGTGCTTCTTTTGCAGGCTGTCACGTAGATGCTCCATGCCCTTGCACAGAGCATGATGAAACTGAGCGACTTTCCTTTGCCGCTGAGAAAGCGATTCAACAGTTTCAAACCCCTCAAGTCGTGCTCGTACATCCGCAGATGAAGGGTGTACGCCGGGAACCAACTTGGTGCCGCGGGCTTTCAATGCTGCGACGAAAGTGGAAAATGGAATTAGCTGCCGTTCCCCGCTTTCAACATCGACGACATCATAGCCGCCGACGGACCGCGCGCTGAGTTGATGCGTGCGCCCATGTAAGGTCATTTCAGTTCCGGCGGGCATCGTGTATTGAGGCGTGAGCGTCATGTTACGACCTCCAGACGCGAATTCTCCCAGAATACGTTATCGAGGTTGGCAGACAGTTTCCGTTTTGCGACAAGACGATAGCAGGAACGGAAGACGCGGTCCCTTTCGAGAGGCACATGAGGGAATAGATCCGACATGAGCCACAGCGTCGTCAGATCACGGGCCACATCAAGTACGATTTCATCAGCCTCGGGATCCGGGTCGAAAACGAAGTGATGCATCCTGAACAAATTCTCGCGCCGCTGCCGAGTGAAGTTGCTAGCGTTTACGACACACACGTCATCGGCTTTCCTCTTGCTCGTCGCAGCAACAATGGCGTCGATTTGGCGAGCGGTCGCAGGCTTGCTGAGGCTATGCTCGTGACGAACATAAAGAGCCCGCCGGTAGCCGTTAGAGAAGGTCAGCAGAAGGTCGAGGGTGTGATGACGAGACTTTCCATCTTCGTCGCGGTATCTCACAGTGAACGGCTGGAACTTGAGGTCATAAAGCTCCGGGCAAACCAGAGCTTGATGGGCGCAGGCCGCCTCGGCAGCACTTTCCGCGATGCCCACTTTCGGCCGCCAGTTATTGGCGCGCGTACGATAAGGAAGGTGAATTTTGTGCGACCAGGCACTCCGTCCTGACGGGTTACGGACACCGTCGAAAGGAAGAACCCCGTGGATTGGGCCGAGTTTGATATTTGAGGCCGGCGGCAGTTTCGCCAGTCCGGTATTCCAGTGATCATGCTCAATAATGTAATCAGGCATAGCGCCTCCTATTCCGTACAGCAGGCTGCACAGATTGCGGTTGATATCACGGGGGAGATCGACGCTTGCCCGGCTCCTTTTGAAGCTCTATAATGGCAACATACGACGGGCGATCTCGCCCCAACTTCTATGCGCACCGGTTTTCCCGGTGCGTTTTTTTTGCCGTATCGCCGGCTGGGCCAGATATAGACGAGCGGGTTCACGGAAGTGAAGACCGTGTACCAACACTTACATATGACAGTCAATAAGGCATTAATTTCAATACCTTATGAAAGGAAACGCGAATCCATTTTTCGCATTCCCTTAGACTGTGCCCTGCCCCAGAGCTCATATCGACACCTACAAAAATACCCGCCGGGTATGAAAACGGACGACAGAAAAATGTTCTACTTAACTCAGCTGGCGATCATACGAATTCAGTGAAAATTCTCTTCCATATCCTCGATATGTCTTGCTCGCTGGAGCTTAAGCCGTTCCAAATGCTCTGGGCTCCCCGCAACGATACCGTCTGGAAGATGACCGATAGGCAAGCAGACCGCCTCGCTGAGTAGACCTCGGCCATCGCGGGAAATATCTTTGAGAACGATTTTTCGCATTCGGTGCGCCGTGGCCACTGGCACCCCTAGATCGATGGCGACAGCACGAACGGAAATTGGGGACGACCAGCTTCGGATCGCCACCTCTGCGGTGTGAAACCAAAGACGCAAATCAATCCTGGTTCTGTGCAGGTTTGTCCCAGCTGTAACTGAATATTGGTATCGACACCGTCTGCATTGGAACAGTCGGCGGCTTTCCACCCAACTGGGGCGCCCATCACCGCATTTGCCACAGACAGGCCCGTCAGGCCATCGCACATCGGATAGCCGAAAAACACAATCCCGTTCGCTCTGGAACCGTTGATCAACCGGCTCATCGGGCAATCTCAACCGCAGGATTTGTCGATGCCTGCGCTCCAATTCGCGCTCATCGGAGTCAGACAAACTAAAACCCTTGATACAATGGACACTCCAGATGCCCGAAACGCATGACACTCACCGCAGCAGAATTTTCTTTACATTCGATTGATTTAGCGCGGTTACAGTTTGCAATAGTCGCATGCGGTCAGAGCCGGATTCAAAAGTTCATGACGGGAAACAATATCGTGCGAGCCGCCTTGTCATCACCCTGATGCTTGCGATGTTGACCCATGCTGTGGCGCTTGCGATGGACTTCTCCCAATCTTTGGCCAGTCGACGGCATCGACCGAACCAGCCGAAGGTGCGCTCAACCACCCATCGGCGGGGCAGAACCTCAAAGCCTTTCGCTGTGTCGGAGCGCTTGATGATCTCAAGGTTCCATTGGCCGCATCCGCGCAGCGCTTTTCGCAACTTCTGCCCGGCATAACCACCGTCTGCGAAGACATGGCGCAACCAGGGGAAACGGTAGCGGATGGCTTTCAGGACGCTGGGCGCACCGTCACGGTCCTGGATATCGGCTGCATGGACATGCGCGAACAGCATCAGCCCGAGCGTATCGGTGATAATGTGGCGCTTGCGGCCCTTGATCTTCTTGCCGGCGTCGCAGCCCGAAACCCCGCCACTTTCAGTGGTCTTGACACTCTGGCTGTCGATGACACCGGCCGTGGGCGAGGCCTCGCGCCCCTCCAGTTCGCGCGTAGCGCAGACAAGCAGATGGTTGATGGTCTGCCAAAGGCCGATATCGCGCCATCCATAGAAATAGCCTCGCACCGTGGAGACCGGAGGAAAATCCTTCGGCAGGGCCCGCCATTGGCTGCCGCTGCCCGCAATATAAAGGATCGCGTTCACCACCTCCCTCATGTTCGTTTTCCGTGGTCGCCCACCGGGCTTGGCCGGCGGTATCAGTGGAGCAATTACAGCCCACTCACGATCCGTCAAATCGGTTGGATAGCGAAGGCGATCACGGTTATGCTGCAGGCGGGTGATATCAGTCCAGGGCATGCAATCCTCCACGTTCTTGGCAGAGGTGGTTGAATCACATCCTTCTGATATCACTCAATAACTTTTAAATCCGGCTCTCAGAGGACATGAGGGGATAATGGCGCTCGCGCAACTTCGTCTTCGCAGTATTGCGCCAAGCCTTTTGAGATGGCACTCCGCTATTGATAGCCTGCGATTCCACAAAGCTTGAGGATTTTGCTCTGATGTCTAGCGTCTTGCCCGCGCCTCCGTCGCCCAAATCGCGCGAGACAACGATTTCCTACCTTTCGCGGCTGGCCGCGTCCAAAGGCGTCGGCGCAAGAGAGTATGCTTCCGATATGGGTGCTTCGCTGAAACGCGTTGTCAATCAGGACGACGAAGCCCTTGAAAGAATGGCCCATTGGGGAAAGCTCTCGCCCGAGCAACTCGACGAACTGAAAACATGGACTGGCTGCCGCGCTGGCAACGTAAGGCTCAAATTTCGTGGGGAACTCTATGTATCACGCTCGCTCAGGAACCCGACCATTCGCGGTTGCCCCGATTGCCTCCGTGAAGATCTTGATAATGACCACGACGACCCGCTCGAAGTTCTTGTCATGCGCGGACACTGGCAATTTCGAGAAGCGCTGATATGCGTGAAGCATCATCGTCAGCTTGTCCCGCTATGGACAATCCAAGCGCCCATAGACCGGTATGATTTCAGCCAGCATCTGCCGGCAATCGCGACTTCCCTGAACGCGGGCGAGTTGACTTCGCAACAGTGCGATCCGACGCCCTATGATATCTGGCTGGATAGGCGTCTTGAGAATGGCGAGGACGAAACATGGCTGTCCAGCCAGACTGTCTATGCCGTAGCAACCTTCTGCCGCCTGCTGGGGATGCAGCTTCGTTCGCTTTCAACATCTGACGTAAATGAAAACTGGGAATCCAGGCATACAGCGCTCTCGGCCGGCTTTGATGTCGTCAGGCGCGGAGAAGACGATATCCGAAGTGAACTGAACGAGCTTGCCGCAAAGGCAGATGGCGTTGGCGTAGAGCCCAAAAAGGCGTTCGGCGCGCTTCACCGTAAACTCTCCACTGATCTTCTAGATGACCCAGCGTTCGCTCTGTTTCGAACAATGCTTCGAGACTGCATACTAGAGCATTGGCCCATCGACGCCGACGAAGTTATCCTGGGAGAGCCTGTTGAACGCAGACGCTTCCATTCCCTGACAACAGCAGCAAAGGAAACAGGAACTAGTCAGCATTTGCTGAACATCTTCCTGGTGGACGCCGGAGCCTGGAGTGCGGATGACCCGCGCCCCGAAAGCAGAAGACTTGACCTGAGCCCCTGAACTTCCTCCAGATTCTGGTAGAGTCTGTCACGACATGCTCTGCGCCCATTTATTGGACCGCCGGCTGTTAGATTTTTCCGGCTCTGATCACGATGGCGGGCTGGCAGCGCCACCGGGATTGTGCAACGCGATCGGGACGTTGTATCCGATCGCCGAATGAGGACGATCCTCATTATAGTGCTTACGCCAATCCTCCAACTTTTCGCGCGCATCCGCAAGGGTCATGAACCAGTTTGCGTTCAGACATTCTGCACGCAGCTTGCTGTTGAAAGCTTCGATGAAGCCGTTGTCGGTCGGTTTGCCAGGCCGCGAGAAGTCCAGCGTGACCTTGTTCACATAGGCCCACAGATCGAGGTCACGGGAGATAAATTCGCTGCCATTGTCGACCCGTATCGTCTTCGGATAACCGCCTTTCCTGCAAATCCGTTCCAGCGTTTGCACCACATCCTCACCGCGATAGGTAAAGCGCGGGTCGGTGGCCGGGCTGAAGCGGGAATGGATATCCACAATGGTCAGGATTCGCAGCTTCTTGCCTGCCGCGAGCTGATCATGAACAAAGTCCATCGCCCAGATATCGTTCGGCCCTACGGCCTCCTGGCGATCCTCGCGCAGCTTTACCTTCACCCGGCGTTTCGGGTGCTTGTTCCTGAGCTGCAGCCCTAACGCCTTGTAAATCCTGCGGGTCTTCTTGATATTGACCATCCAGCCTTCTCGTCGAAGGAGTACGTGAACACGCCGATAGCCAAACCGGACGCGTGTCTCGCATATCTCCTTGATCCGTCTTTCAAGAGCGGCCTGACCGATGCGGCGGGATTTGTAATGGTAGGTCGAGGTGTCGAACGTCAGAACCTTGCAGGCTCGCCTGATCGACACCCCCCAGTCCACCAGCATCCCATCCACAAGCTTGCGCGTTCGGGCAGGCCTCAGAGCTTTCGGCGGATGACATCCTGAAGCATCTCGCGGTCCAGCGTCAGGTCCGCCACGATCCGCTTCAGTTTCGCATTCTCATCTTCCAAAGCTTTCAGCCGGCGCATCTCGTCAGGCAGAAGACCTGCGTATTTTTTCTTCCAGTTGAAGTAGGTCGCCTGGCTGATCCCGGCCTTGCGGCAAATCTCCGCCACAGGCACACCGTCATCCCCCTGCTTCAGAATAAACACCTTCTGGGCGTCCGAAAACTTCGATGCCTTCATCTCTTCCACTCCTTCTCCCAGCCAGGAAAATACCGCGGAATACTCCAACAGCAAACGATCCAGTTTTCAGGGCGCAGAGCAGACACGGAGACGGACGGAATGAAGCGTTCACGGTTCACGGAAGAGCAGATCATCGGGATCTTGAAGGAGCAGGAAGCGGGTGCGAAGACGGCGGATGTTTGCCGCAAGCACGGCATTTCGGATGCGACCTTCTACAAATACAAGGCGAAGTATGGCGGCATGGATGTGTCCGATGCCCGCAAACTCAAGGCGCTTGAGGACGAGAATGCCCGGCTGAAGAAGCTGCTCGCGGAGGCGATGCTGGACAACGCGATCCTGAAGGATGTCGCTTCAAAAAAATGGTGACGCCCGATGTGAAGCGGGATGCGGTGGCTCACGTCTGTGCGCAGCATGGGGTGAGCCAGCGTCGGGCGTGCGAAGTTCTTTCGGTGGATCGGTCGAGCGTGCGCTATCGCAGTGTTCGCCCCGACGATGCCTCCATTCGTGAGGCGATGAAGAAGGTGGCCTCCGAGCGCCGGCGCTTCGGCTACCGCCGGATCCATGTCATGCTGGGTCGGCAGGGGATCGTCATGAACCTGAAGAAACTCCGGCGGCTTTACCGGGAAGAGAAGCTGACCGTGCGCAAGCGCGGCGGCCGCAAGAGGGCTTTGGGAACGAGGCGACCATTGGCCTTGCCCTCACGCCCCAACGAGCGCTGGAGCCTGGATTTCATCAGTGATGCCTTCACAGATGGCCGCCGCTTCCGGGTGCTGGCTGTCGTGGATGACTTCACCCGCGAATGCTTGTGTCTCGTCGCGGACACATCGCTGTCTGGCGTTCGCCTTGCCCGGGAGCTGGACACCCTCATCGACAGGCGAGGCAAGCCAAGGACGATTGTCTCCGATAACGGCACGGAGATGACCAGTATGGCGATCCTCAAATGGTGCCAGGAGACCCATGTCGAATGGCACTACATCGCTCCCGGCAAGCCGATGCAGAACGGCTTTATCGAAAGCTTCAATGGCAGCTTCCGCGACGAGTGCCTCAACGAGACGCTATTCTCATCGCCCGCGCAAGCGCGCGCAGCCATCTCCTCATGGAAGGAGGACTACAACGCAAACAGACCGCACTCATCGCTGGGCAATATCACGCCCAACGAGTTCGCAATGAAAATGGCACTGGAAAAACAGGCCGCTTGAGGCCAGATTAAAACCCAAGACTCTCCGGAAAAATGGAGCGAAGTCGGGTCTCAGGTCATCAAGCACGAACGTCCGCTTCGCTAATTGGTGAGACCAAACCTGCCAGTCAGCAGTCGGCCCCTTTGCCGTCGCACGCTATCAATGCAGCATCGGTTGATTTTCAAGCCTATCCGCTCGCTCAAGCATTCGGATGACTGACCTGAGGCTCAGCGCCGGTTGTCTGCCGGCAACCCTCTCGATGACTTCGGTGATGATCTCGATCGAATTCTCCGAAAGTCCACGGCGTCGCCCTTCCTGTCTGGCGAAGGCGGTGAGAGCTGGCGTGTCGAGCTCAGTCAGGTTGATGGTAACGAGCCGGCTTAACAGCGGCTCCGACACCCCGTCGAGGCTGTTTGCCGTCAGGATCCAGCCAATCCAGCGCATATCGAAGCGGAGTTGATAGAAAGGACACTCCCATCGTCGCGATGTCTCCGGCTCCAACAAGGGCAGCAGACTGTCAGCAAGGCTGTGGCGTTCTCCTCTGCTGGAAATCACCGAAGTTGCCTTCTCAATCTCATCGAGCACAACGATTGGGTTGGCGACCAAGTGCCTTATGATTGTCGCAGCCGGCTTTCCTGCATGAGCGGAACTCCAACCACGCTGTACGCCGCCGACTGAAAACGAGGACTGCTCCACGGTGGCATCGATCGTGCGCAGCGGCACATCGAGCGCGGCACTGACCCTGCGCGCCCAGGTACTTTTGCCGATCCCAGGTGGACCAACCAGCAACATCGGGGGAAGCCGGAAACCAGGATCACCCCGGCGGACTTGCGTTCGCATTGCGTGCCAGACGTGCTCTGTAGCAGGGGCCATCCAGGGCATTTCCGTATGCAGTGCGGATGCTATCTCGTCGGCCTGTGTTTCGGTTTCGATGCGGCGCAATTCAACACCACCCGAAAGCATCTCGATCTGCTGTCGGTCATCGGTCTTGAGATGCGAAAATCCGGAAGCTCGGTGGCGGTTCTGTTCAAGTCGATTGACCCGGCGCCTGATGCGCGCATCATCCTCACGGGTGACTGTCTCAGCGGCTCTCTGCCAGTCCTCCTTTGCCTGTTCTTCCGGCGAGAGCTTTGCCTCCCGGAGCTTTCGAAGGTGCTCTTCGAAGCGGCGTGTGACCTCGATGGTATTGAGGGGCTCGAAGAACCGTGCTTCGACAAAGGGTATGCGGGTCATGGGTACTCAAGCTGACGGTGATAGGCGTGGAAGAGTATTGAGTAGAGGGCGGGTATTCGGGGGCCATGGTGTGGCCGCCTTCAAACAGGAGGCGGAGATAGCACCGATATCGATCGCTTTGAAAGTCCTGATTTATCCACATAAATAATTGAATAAATTGAATTAATGCGAAAAAGGAAACTCCATCTTGTTGGCAGTCAAAGACCCGGGCAGCGTGCATGTGAAACAGCCGCGCGAATATTCGAAACGGATTCGGAATTTCTCATCGCGTGGTCAGACGCACGTCCTGAAAGAGCGGCCATCTGAGGTTTTCGCATTTCGTCTGGTTGGCCGACCGGCCGGGCGACACCGTCGCCGCAATACTGAGAAGCAGTGCGAAAACCAGAATGCCATTCGCATCGTCAGCGACCGTTTGAAGCCCGCGGCGGAGGTCGCTCAAACGAGGTTCCGTAAACCGTGGTTAACGGGACGTTGACCGCCATTGGTTTCGGTGTGACATGCAGTTGAAATAATCTGCCTGCCTATCCGCTCCGTCTCGTTTCTCGCCCTGCAAATGTGAACATCATGCCCGTTCTGATCACCGCCGACCTGCATCTCGACCAATGGCTTGAAGAAGGACGTGATCCCTTCGCCGCGCTGCCCCCTGAAACCTTCGCCACATTGGATGCACTGATCATCGCAGGAGATCTGGCGGACAAGCCGAAGATCAGATGGCCAAGATTGCTCAGGCATCTCGGGCGTCATATCGACCCGGCACGCATTCACGTGTTCCCCGGAAACCACGACTATTATCACCACGTCATTGATGGCGATGATCGTCTTGCCGAATTGACAGCTCAGGCGGGAGCCAATTTTGCGCAGAAGGCAGAAATCGCGGTCGGCAATACAAGGTTTCTGTGCTGCACGCTCTGGACCGACTTCGCGCTTCATGGGGCGCCTGCTATGGCCATGACGTTCGCCAGAACACGGATGAATGATTGCCGCTATATCCGTAAAACACCTAGGTACGGCAAGATCCAGCCATCAGACACGGTGCTTGTTCACCGTGATCATCGGCGCTGGCTGGAAGACCAGCTGACAAAGCCGTTTGCTGGCAAGACGGTTGTGGTCACGCATCACTGTCCGCATCCGGAATTGTTGTCAGATACGCCCAGCGATTTCGATCCGATCTACGGCTCGGATCTTCGGGCACTGATCGCGAAGCACAATCCTGACGCCTGGCTATTCGGGCATACGCACCGGCAGCGTGAAACCATTGAAGGCGACACGATTGTCCGCAATGTTTCGCTTGGTTATCCGTCGGAGGTGGAGGCCGGGCAGGAAGCTGAACTCTTGATGCGGGGGATTACTGAAACCTGAACATACCGGCAGCCGAATCCTTTAAAGCTCAGCGAAGTCGCGAGCACAGTCCTTGTGTGAGATATCTTCGTCTGTCCTGACGCAGCCTTTATCAGCGGCGTTATAAGCCTTTTGCGTAAAACTTATAACGCAATCGTATTTTCACGACGGAACATCGGACATGTTGTTTATCAACGGCTGAAAGGGGGCCGTATGCGAACTGTCGGGTTCCTAGCGTCGATTGAGAGAAGCTGACGTTCACGGATGCTAGTGGCTATGGCGTCTTCGGCCCATAGCGGTCATTGAGCGTGGCAGTCGGCGGTTTTGGAAATTTTCCGAAATCAGACCTTAAGAGGAAGCCAAGGGCTGGTCACGCATAGGGTGAAAAGCATCTATACAAAGGTTCTTTTTCTTTCGGTTTCAGAAGCATATAAAGACTTTATGGATGATTTATTCGACACATGGCTGGATGCGACAGAGGAGGAAGAGGGCCGCAAACTCTTGTGGCGAGCGACGGAAACCGATCAACAGCGCGAGACGGTGCTACCTGAACTCTGTGTTCGCACGCGTTCCCATTATGTTAGTGACGGGGAGATCGCCACCTTCTTGGAGGTGCTGGATTACCCGGAAGCGGCAGGTATTGTGCGTGAGAACTATCCAGAGGGTTCGACAGGGCGATCCGGGGATCTCGGTGAAATTCTCTGTGCCGAACTTATAGAAGAGTGGTGCGCTTTCAGCGTTCCAATTCGCAAGCTTCGATACAAGGACCATCGAGAACAAGCCATGCGTGGTGAAGACGTCATCGGCATCCGGCACGATGATGATAATCGGCTTTGCCTGCTCAAAGCCGAAGCAAAAAGTGCGCAGTCCCTATCGACCGATACTGTAACTGCTGCGCGGGAAGGGCTTGAGGCCAACTCTGGTCGGCCGACGAGCCATGCCCTGATTTATCTCGCTCGGAAACTGTTAGACATTGGTGGCGAGCAGGAGGCGCTTGCGAAAGAGCTTTTGCGTGAGGCCTCAAGTCGCGCAGTGCCAAAGACACGGGTGTCTCACTGCCTTTTTACAGTGACTGGCAACGCGGCTGGCGACATGATTGATGATGACTTCGCGGCTGCTGATGGCGACCGAGATCAATTCATTGTTCACATTCGCATTCCTGATCATGGAGAGTTCGTGGCAGAAGTCTATGACGCGGTGGTAAACCTTGCGCTCGATTGAAGAAATCGAGGCGCTGCTCGAAGAGGCACTGGATGGCTCGGCCCGAGGAAGACTTGTCGCACGTGGTGAAGCGCGCGCCATAATTCGACGGAATGGGGTGCTTCCCGCCGATGCACCGCAATTCTCAGCAACAATCGAGGCCGACCTTGGGGATCACGGGTTCGCGATACTGGATGCTGCTCTGGAGCTGCGGTCTCTGGATAGATCTCATGCACTTGTAAGACCCGCATTCCAAACTGCCGCGAAAATTATGGAGGCGCTTGTCAGAAATGGCGATCCAGAGCGCACAGATCGAGGCTTTCTTCGAACGGTAGCTGGGGCCTCCTATCACCTTGGCAGCTACGCTGCGGTGGCATTCTCGCTCTTCCCAAGATCAGAGCTACCAGGTCTGAATGTCAGTCCGGCAGAAGCATGTCTGATCAGTCTCATTCTCAGAGATTTTGACAGTCTCCTGGGCATTTCCCGCAGATGGTTACTGAACCCGGACAACTCAGATCTGACGATGGCTGATCAGATGCAGGAGGGCATTGCCACCCAATCTGATGTGTACGCGGTAGCGATAACGTCAGGCATGATGCGGGGCTTGGCGCTTTATGAATTCGCACTGAAGTGCGAATTCCGATGAAGCCGGCCATGTTTTCCGAAACGAAGGCGGCCACCCATTCCAATTTCATTCCGGCCGGGATTCCGATTTGAAGCCGGCCACCGTTGGGGCTGAACCTGGGTCAGTGTGGATGTTTGGTTCGGGTTTTCCTTCCGGTCAAGTCCGCGTTGTATCAGCGGGCGGGATAGTACGATTTTTTCGCATGCTTTCGCCCGTCAATTCGATGCGATAGGCATTGTGAACGAGGCGATCGAGGATGGCATCGGCTATGGTGGGATTGCCGATGATTTCATACCATTGGTCGACGGGGACCTGGCTGGTGACGATGGTCGAGCGGCGCTCATAGCGGTCCTCGATGATCTCGAGGAGGTCGCGTCGCTGATCGTCATTGAGCTTTTCGGGGCCCCAGTCATCAAGGATGAGCAAATCGGTTCTCGCCAGCGCCTTCAGCATCCTGGCGTACCGGCCATCGCCGCGCGCCAGGGCAAGTGCGGCGAAGAGCCTTGGCGCACGGTGGTAGACGACGGAGAAGTCCTCCCGGCAGGCCTTTTGGCCCAGGGCGCAGGCGAGCCAGCTCTTGCCGACGCCGGCTGGACCGGTGATGAGGAGCCCGTGCCGCTTTCGTATCCAGTCGCAGGTGGCGAGATTGAGGAACAGCGTGCGGTCGAGACCGCGTTCGGCACGGAAATCGGTATCCTCGACCTGCGCGGCATGGCGCAGCCGGGCTGCCCGGGCGCGGGCCTCGAAGCGCTTCTGCCGCCGCAGCGTCGCTTCATGCTCAAGAAGGATGGCGAGCCATTCGCCATGTTCGAGGGCGCGGGCTTCCGGCTGTGCATCGAGGTCCCGGAAGGCCTTGGCCATGCCGTGAAGGCCAAGCTCGCTCAGCCGGTCCAGTGTGGGGTGGGTCAACATGATCTCTTGTCTCCTTAATGGAAGTAACCGGGGCCACGCAGATTGGCGTGATCCATGATGGCGCCGGGACCTGCGGTTGGCCGGGCTGCTTTATGGTTGGCAATGAGCGCGGAAATGCTCTTGCAGGTGAACCCGCCGATCTCGACCGCACGGGCCGATACCGCTTCGGCATGGTCTCGGCGGAGCTCTCGGTAAAGCCGGAGCACCCCCAGACATGTTCTGAAGCCCTGCTCGGGATGCGGCCGGCTTGCCAGGATGGCGACGATCAGCCCTTCAGTCTGTGGTCCTATGGAAGCTGCCCACCGCCGGAAGCGGTCCGGCGTCCATTCGGCATAACGCCGGTGGGAACTGGGCATATGGTCGGGGATCGTGCCGTAGCGGCGCCCGCCATAGCGGCGCTGATGGATTGCTATGCGCTTGCCGCGGAGGAATATCTCGATCGTTCTCTGCGTCGCGCGGATGTCGACCTGCTGACGGATGAGGCTGTGCGGCACGGAATAGAAGAAGCGGTCGAACTCGACGTGATAGTCCGTCGACACACGGGCAAGCCGCCATTCGGCGAATTCGTAGTCCTCGCCGGGCAGGCCCGAGAGCGCGGGCTTCTCGACAGTTTCGAAAAGATGGCGGCGGCTGACGCCAAGGCGGCGCATGACATGATCGTTGATGCGATCGAGCGCCCCGGCGATTGCGGCGTTCGCCTCGGCAAGCGAGAAAAAGGTCTGCCGCCGCAGCCGGCCGAGGATACAGGTCTGGGCGAAACGGACCCCGTTCTCGACCTTTGCCTTGTCCTTCGGACGTCTCGGCCGGGCCGGCAGCACGCCGATGCCATAATGGGACGCCATCATGGCGTAGCTGCGGTTGACCTCCGGATCGTAGAAGGAAGCGCGGTTGACGCCGGACTTCAGATTGTCGGGCACGATCAGGCGCGGGACGCCGCCGAAGAAGCGGAACATGCGCACATGCGCGCCGATCCAGTCCGGCAACGTCTGCGTCCAGGTCGCTTGCGCATAGGTGAAACCGGAGGCGCCCAGAACGGCGACGAAGATCTCCGCCTCGCGGATCTCGCCGGTCAGCGGGTCGGCGATGGCGATCTTCTTGCCCGAATAGTCCACGAAGACCTTGTCGCCGGCAACATGGTCCTGGCGCATTGTCGGTGACAACCGCTTCTCGAAACTTCGGAAAAGATCACAGAAACGGCTGTAGCCGTAACCACCGGGGTGAACGGCGCGGTACTCCTCCCACAGGATGAGCAGCGTCACGCCAGGCTTGCGCAGTTCCACCGCCAGTTCCGCCCAGCCGGGTTCCGGTCGCCGCCGCAAACCCGGCTTGACGCCGGCGCGCGCGAACAGCCTGTCCTCGATCGCATCGTCGGTAAGGTCACCGCAAAGCGGCCAGCGCAGTCCCGCCGCGGCCGCTCGCTTCAGATTATCCTGAACGGTGCTGCGCGCCACGCCGAGCGTCAGTGCAATCTCACGGGTGCTGGTCCCGTCTCCGGCAAGCCGGAGCATTTGTCGTAATTGTCTCATGGTCAGCCTTCTCTTTGCCGGCATCACGCTTCCTTTGTTCAAAAGGACAGTCATGCCAAAGTTGCTGACCCAGGGGGTGTCTCATGCCTTCAAGGTGGCCGGTTATTAATCGGAATCGTGGCCGGCTTCATTCCGGAATGGCGGCCGGCTTCAAATCGGAATACCCGGCCGGTTAACTTCGGAATCCGCACACTGAAGACTGGCGACAGCAAATTTTTTGAGCAATCAGTCGCGCAAATCAACGCAGGTTTTGGATTGGCAGGCTATAGCGGACATGTATCGCTTTGGTGGATTCTGAGGTTGGCGCGCGACTTGATAGATGATCTTTGGTCGTCATCCCTTCATCAGATTATCCCACTCGCTCCCAAAGGTGGTGCCTCACAGCACTTTGAATCCAATCGCGAATTGTTCATCGCGTCTCTGCTGTCTGGAAGAACGGCACAGATTGAGCTCTGGCCGAGCCAAATTGAAGCCGCCAAGCGCGCGGCAGACCCCGAAGATGATCTGGTCGTGGCTCTTCCCACAAGTGCGGGCAAAACGCGCATTGCGGAACTTGCGGCTTTGACATGCCTTTCACTCGGGAAGCGCGTATTGATCGTGACCCCGTTGCGAGCCCTTTCGGCGCAGACGGAACGTTCGTTTCGAAATGCATTTGCACCACTTGGCGCAAGCGTGTCGTCCCTGTATGGGGCCAGTGGTCTATCGGCCGGAGATGCAAACGCTCTGGAAAACGACACGATTGTTGTTTCCACACCAGAAAAGCTCGACTTTGCACTTCGCAACAATCCTGACATTATAGATGATGTCGGACTTATCGTGCTTGATGAAGGACACTTGATTGGTCCTAGCGAGCGAGAGATCCGGTTTGAAACTTTGGTTCAGCGACTTCTAAGTCGATCAGACGCAAATAATCGACGGATCGTTTGTCTCTCAGCCATTCTGCCAGAAGGAGAGCAGCTCGACGACATGACGTCATGGATTCGATCTGACGTTGCTGGTGACCCGGTTCGCTCTGAATGGCGGCCCACCGAACAACGGTTTGGCACTGTCGAATGGAAAGGCGCTAGAGCAACGCTTCGCTATGATCTGGAAGCAGATGGTCCTTTTGTGTCGAACTTCTTCACGGAAGAACCTCCAAAAGGACAGGATCACAAAGCCCGTCCAACCAATTTCGGTGAAGTAACTCTTTTTGCAGCGTGGCGTTTTGCAGCGGAGGAAAAAAGAACGCTGATCTTTGTCACTCAAGCAAGTTGGGTTGAAGGGTTTGCTGTCCGTGCTTTGAAGCTCGTAAAGGGCGGGTATCTCAATCCGCTACCCGCGGATCCTGATGCTATCCAAAATGCGGTGACAATAGGTACGGAATGGCTCGGGGAGAACCATCCCGCTGTCGCTTGCCTGAAAATTGGCGTCGCCGTCCATCATGGTCGGCTACCAAACCCGTTTCTTCGCGAAGTGGAAAAGCTGCTCGCGGCTGGTACAATACAAGTGACAGCTGCATCACCAACACTGGCACAGGGTCTCAACCTCAATGCTGCAGTCTTGCTGGCACCGTACCTTGTTCGCTCCGGAACACTGATTTCTGGGGAAGAATTTGCCAATGTTGCTGGTCGTGCTGGCCGAGCCTTTGTCGACACCGAAGGCCTGATTCTTCATGTGATGGAGGACAATTTTGCGTTTAGGAAGGCTCAGTGGCGGAGATTGGTCCAAAGCGCAAAGGTTCGATCTTTGAAGAGTGGTCTGAGCCAGATCATTGATCAGGTCGTAAAGCGCCTTTCAAAACGTGGGATCGCACGCAACGAGGATGGATATGAGTTCCTCGCCAACTCTCGCGAAGACTGGCTGATTGAACCGGATGAAGCTGACGGGATTCCTATCGACGATCTTGTCGCGCGACTGGACGCAATCATTTTCGGCCTCGTTGAAGCCCTCGACGCGGATGCCGAGAACTTGCCCGAGCTGTTGGACCAGGCTCTCGAAGGATCACTCTGGGATCGACGCATGAGGCGACTGGAACCGGGTGTACGGCGCATGCAGCTCATTGTCCTTAAAACAAGGGCAAGACTCATCTGGTCTTCCACAACCGCAGTCCAGCGAAAAGGCTATTTCGCAATGGGCGTGGGTTTAGACACAGGGGGCAAAATTGACGAAATTTCCACGGAACTGGAGAACCTTCTAGATAAAGCAGACATGGCTGCACTCCAACGTGACTTGTCAGAACTCCACGCCTCGCTCACTCAATTGGGAACGCAACTTCTGACCGTAAAACCGTTTCTCCAGGAATCCGGCGCCGCCATGCCTGTTGGGTGGGAAGAGGTACTGTTGCAATGGCTTTCTGGTGCTCCGATATCGGAAATTGGCGGCGACAACACGGACCTTATTGAGGATGCATTTGTTTACCGCTTGGTCTGGGCCATTGAGGCGATCCGGACGAGGCGCATCGCACACGGATGGGATGGCGGTGATGTCGCAAATGCAGGTATGGCTGCATCATGTCTAGATACAGGACTGCCTGACTTTCGGATGGCGATGTTGGTTCGCTCAGGGCTTCCCTCTCGAGTAGCAGCAAAGACTGTCGTTGAAGAACTCGGTCCAGCCTTTCTGGATCGACGTGAACTTCGAATCTGGCTTGCCTCGGAGGTCGTTGCCGAGCGGAGCAAAGACCCGGAATGGCCAAGCGCGTCGACGGCGGGTCTTTGGCGTGACTTTAGGGAAAGTTACGTGAAGCATACGTCGCAGACGTGGTCAAAACAGCTTCACGCAATCGACTTGGCCGAACCGGGTCTCTTTGATGGTCCCTTTCGGATTGAGGTAGACGCGGAGGGCCAGGCTCACGCGTATTCTCCCGGCTACAGAGTGAAATCCGAAATCGCGGCGCTCGAAGATCTGCCACAGGAAGGTCTTCGGTATGGTCGGCCTCGAACGGAAGGCGGTTTCGAAGCAGTTAGGATTGGACCTGGGTAACAAAACGCGAAAGACGCCTTACAACCCCAGCCAGAGGATCATACCCGCGCAATATGAGCCTGTTCCCCAAAAGTTGCAATTTTCATTGGCCGAAGCGTGCGCATCATTTTGCCAAGCTGAGATGTAGGCTTCTGGAGACTGAACCAGAAGTGGACAGATGTTGTAAATGGTTGCTTACCCCACAGACAACCATTCTACGGTTTCAGGTAGGATAGCCGCTTCCCGCCTTCGCCCGCCCCACAACGAACGGCAGCTTTATGGATAGCGCCGAATTCCTGCGAATGTCCAGAATGGGGGCGCTTTGCGGACGTACAACAACGGGGCCGTTTACGGATGGTCAGCTTCTGTACGCGGAGCTGGGATAACAGCCGCTCACCACAGCTGGATGTACGCTAGTGTGCGACCAAGCGTTGGTTAGGGACCTAGAGATAGTTGTTCCGCTTACCTTCAGGAAACAACGCGTGACTTGACGAGCGCGATGCCACAAATGAGACGGGCATCCTTGCCCCGATCTTCTTAGCTGACAAGGGCTTGGGTTTCACGCTAGCGACTGGCTTAGGTGTTCGCGGCCTTCTTCGCAGACGTTTTTCTAGGCGGTTTCGGCAATTTGGTCGGCCGCGACAGGTCGAGCACAACCACGTCAATCCGCGCCTTCAGCTCATCCGTCATCTTATCGAGAATGCGCGCCTTCAGATCGCCGGCCGATGTGACTCTCGCATCAACCAAACCGTTGACCTTTTCGCCGTTGCCAAACCACAGCGCGAGATAGACGCCCTGACGCGAAGCGTCGGGGTGAATCGCGTATCTCCGATCCAATTGTGCGGCGGCAGCCGAGTATAGCTCGTCGTTCCACTGGCCTTTCACCTCCGTAACGAGAAGGCGATTGCGTCCTTCCAGTATGGCGGACGTGGTTATGTCACAGCGATTGCCACACGCCATGTGACGCTCGATCACGATCGACAAGCCAAGGGCCTTCATCTGCCCTTGCAGTTGATCCACGATCCTGTTGCGCGCGGTGTTTTCATCGACGCGCTTGTCGCCGTTATAGAAGGGAACAAGCGGATCGGTCTCCGAACCCTTGAGCCAACGCTGCAGCTCTTCCAGCTGCTCGACCATCAAAACCCGAAGGTCCTCGACCGACGCCACGTCGTTTTCTTCGAGCATCTTGTTGATCTCCAACGGACGCGGCGCCCTGAAATCTTGTAGTGCTAGTTTTCGCTGGGCTTCGGCCCGCATCGTCAGCATCGCCTCGTGGTAGTCCGCGAAACGCGCATCGGGAAGCATGCGGTCGAGCACCTGGATTCTGCGCTCCGGCGCATCCTCCGCGATCCTCCAGATGCAATCCCGCAGGAAACGATAAGCCGTCTGACCTTCGGGATCGCCTGTGCCCCAGCTGCTCGGCAGATGAACCTTCGGCCAAACCGGCACGAACGCATCCATGACCTTGTAGATGGTCTCCGCCGCTATCGGCGGATGGTCGTCGTCTTCCCTCTCGTACATTCGACCAAGGCGGCCTTCGAAATCGAAGATTGCCTGCGGATCAGTCTTGAGTTCCTGCCACGCGGCGTCATGACTGGGCGTCCGATAAAGCACGGCATTCAACTGCCAGAATTTTCGGCGACCGCGTGCGCGCTTGTCTTCCTCTGTTTCGTTGCCGCTATCGAACAGAGGATCGCTGCAACGCCAATCGATGAGCGCAATCAGATCTTCCCGCCGCCCGTAATGGGATGCCATGCCGAACAGCGGCCGCATCGCCTCCTGGGGCATCTGCGGGAAGCGCTCCAACCATTCCATCGGCAGCGTCGCGCGCAAATCGTGGAAGGCGGGCTTGTTGTTTAACCAATAGACATGCTGCGGCGCGTTCTCGGGCTCGGCCAGCTGAGGCTCGATGTAGGCGCGTAGGAACGTTTCCGCCGATCCCGGCTCCTTGAACAGCGCTGCGTCGAGCGCCGCCTCGAACGCTTCGCCGTCGGCCTCACTGTCCTTGAACACAGGGTAGGACGATGTTGCTTCGGTCTTCGCCGCCGCCAGTATGCGCGGATCGAGAATCGTCAGGTCGACACCGTCGCGATACAGGACAATCAGAGCCGCGAGCAGAATCTTGGCAATGTTGGTGCTCTTGCGCTGGCCCAGTCCTTCGACAGTGGGGATGTGCGGCTCAACGAAAGGCAAACAGTTTCGGAGCGCGCGCAGCGGCGTTTCCGGATTGTCGACCATGCTCTCTAGTTCAGCTGGGTGATAGAGAAAAGCGCGGGTAAATTTCGTGAGCCACCATCCATGGCGTCCCGCCTCGATTTCCGCGAGGTTGGCGCGAAGATGGGCCCGGCTATTAGCCTCGACCGCCGATTCCTTGCCCGCCCGTCTCTTCCGGCCGCGTATGTGGGTCACGCGACGCTCGTCGCGCCAGTATTCGCGCCGGGCCCGCTCTCGTCTCACCCACAGTCGCATGAAATCGGGCGAGAACTGGCTTTGCGCCCGTTGTGTCGCGCGAAGCGCATTCGGCCCTTTCTCCTTGTTCCAGAAGTTATGGCCGGAGAGAAGCGATCCCCAAACATCCAACATATTGTGTTCAAAGGCGTACTGGCTGAGCGCGTCCGGGTCGCCGAGATGCATATGCAGGCCAGAGTGCGCGTGGCCCGAATATAGCTCGATAACCGCGTTCTGCGCCTGCTCGCCGCGTAAGCCCTCGACGGCACGCCGCTGAAGGTCGCGCCTAAGCTCGTCATTGGCGACGAGATGCTTGACCGACACGCTCCGCTCGGTCGATGCGTTGCCCTGGAAATGGAGCGATCTGATCCACTGCCAGATGCGAGCCGGGTCGTGCGGCCCCGCTTCCGCAAGCTCGAAATACCGATCAAGAAGCCGACCGAGGATTTTGCTTTTTCCGTACCGGCACGTACACGCATAGGCGTGCTTGGGAGCACAGGTGCAGACGAAGCCTGTCGTCAGGGCATCGAGAGAGTTCGTGACCTCGTCGAGCGTGAAAGACCCCACTAGGCGGTCGATGAAATAGCGCGACGTCCCGTCACGATGCCTGCGGTTTGGCGTGCCGTACAGCACCGAGAGCTTGTCCAGAAGGTCAGCAACCTTGGCCGCGCCGACCGATTCAACGCCTCGCTTGGTTACCCATCGTGCCACGATTTCAAGCGACGTCGCCGAGCCCTCCGCGACCAAAGCATCGAACTCGACCGCAGGATTAAAGGTGCCGGTGGCCAGCAGGACCTCGCCGACCCACTTCCGGGTTTCGCTATCGGTCGTCGTAGTGCGGACCAATACCGACAGTTCCGGCAACAGACTGGCCGACGCGTCCGTGTCGATCAGTAGCTCAAGGACAAGCGTGCGAAGCTGGCCCGGTTTCCTCAGGATCTTGCGAACCGGACCTAGAATGTCCGGCGTGAAAAACTGACCGACATTGAAGCGTCGCCACGTGTCGCTTCGACGAAACAGCGGCTCCAAATCCGCGAGCTTGTCCAAGGCCGACAACAGAGCGCGCTTTGCCGCCGTGGTCAGCTGGCTTGGATCGCCGTTCGCCAGCACAGCATAGGGATCAAGCTCGATCAGGCGCAATTGTAACGGCTGATGTCCCAGCGCCGCCATCCAGCCAACCGTACCGCGCAATTCGTCGCGGGTCACGCCATTCGGTGCGACGACGGCAAGAACCCGTTCCAAGGAGAGCCGGTCCCTCGGATCTTCGATCCGACCCACCAGATACGCCGCCGCACAATATTCTGCGACGATCCGGTGGACCGGTTCGTGCTCTTCCGGATCGTCCGAGGGCTTCAGCAACCGCGTATCGATCAGGAAGGGTGCATTCGATGCGTCGCGGCACAGGGCGTTGATGTAGGGAAAATCGCGGTCGCTTAAACTCTCGACCGTGGCGATGCCGGTTGCGCCGGACAAGAGGAGCTTGGCGAACACCTCGCCTGCAACTGCGATGATGGCGTCAAGCGGTGGCTTCAACTTCGGTTTTGGCCGTTCGGTGTTCGCCTCTTGCGCGAGACGACGTATAGCATCCGAGAAAATCTTCGCCTTCGAAGTGAAGACGCGCCCGCTCTCGACGTAGGCCTCGCCGAACAGGATCAGAAACTGCGGATTGCCAAGCAACGGGCCCAACCCAAACTGATGAACCTGCGAAGCGAAGGCCTCGAAATCCTCGCTGGGAAACTTGCTCTCGAAAAGCTGGCGCTGCTCGTCATCGTTGAAGGGCTGCAGATGCACGATGACGGGCTTCGCACCGAAGCACTGCTCGACATACGCCGTGCGGCTGCGGTCCCACTCCGCCGACCGGCTCGCGAAGACGACCGTCGCCGCCGGTGTCTCGCTCGCCATCGCGATGATCTTGTCGGTCGCGGCGGTGTCGATCCGCGCGACCTCGTCCATCGCGTCGATAACGAGCGTGCCGGCTCCCGCGAGCCCCGGCTTGTTCTGGAAGATGCTGGCGCGAGTCCGGTTTGCCTCGAGGAGCCCGGCAAGCGCCTTAAGCAGCTCGGTCTTGCCCGCACCCGGTTCCGCCAAGACGACGAATACCGTCCCCACCTGAAGTAGCTCTTCTTCAGTATAGGTCTCTTCGTCTACGACGAGGGCGCGGGAAATATGAACTGTTAAGACTCCCCCGATGGTCAAATTGCGCAGAGACCATACAGTCGAATCGACCGCCAGCCAATCTAAGGATTTGCACTGGAACTTCCAAAAATTGCCAGGAAAGAACAAGCGATCGACGCGCCAACTACCTAGCCAAGCCAGTGTGAAATCTGTCACGCTAGCGTGCTGGATCGCTGCATCGGTGACGAGCAATAGTCGATAGAAGGCAACGCATTCTGCGAGCAGGTGGTCACAGCTGTGCGGCGGGTACCTCAGGAAAGCGGGGATGAATTCTAGAGCCTGACGGCAGCTTTCAGGACATCCAAAACGTACTCAGAACGGCGGCAATGGGGGCGCTAAGCCGCCGTTCCCAGATGCCGCACATAGAGAATTCCCGGCGCATAGACGTGGTTGGGCGTGTTTTCAGGATGCTTTGCCCCGGACGCTTTTGGCTTCGGCGTCTTCACTAGAATGGGGCTAGGAGCCAAGCTTTGATTCAAGTCTTCATATGACAGAATTCCAATCTTCGTTGAAGCCTGGACCAGATGAGTTGCAAGCATCTGATTTTAATGGCGTTTCGAAGAAATTCTGAAGATCTCAAGAAATCTCTTGACTCGGGGGTGCACGAGAAATGGCGATTTCGTGCATTCTTATGCTTCATTGGCACAATGAAATCATTGGCGACCCCTGCAGGATTCGAACCTGCGACCGTCGGCTTAGAAGGCCGGTGCTCTATCCAGCTGAGCTAAGGGGCCGGGTATGGGCCGCATCAATGCCTGATGAGGACATAAAGGGCAAGACTGAACCTGCCCTTGCGTCGCGTCGACCGCATCGGCGGACCGCGATCAGTGCGTCCAGGGCTGGGTGCGGTTGGGGCTGAAGTTTTCGGAGTACGAGACCACCTTCACCGTCTTTTCCTTCGGCGGGATGACCCGGTAGGCAATGCCCTTGCGGCGGGCATAATCCTCGGCGTCCTGCTGGGTCTCGAAACGAAGCTTGACCTGCTGCAGCGTGTCCGAGGACGAGGTATAGCCGAACAGCGGATCGATCGTGCGAGGCGCCTGCTGGTCGAATTCGAGCACCCATTCATGGGTCTTGGCATTGCCCTGCTGCATCGCCGATCTGGCGGGGCGGTAAATCTTCGCCGACATCGCTTTTGCTCCGCTTTGATTGTCCGGCCGGCGGCATCGCGCCAGCCCGTGCCCTTGTTACGCAATTTTTGCCCATGAGCAATAAAAATCAAGCCGAAAAACCGGCGACAGCCGGCGAATATGTCCACAACGCCTGAAATGACGCCTCCTCGCAGACCAGCGGGGGGAACGCCCGCAGGCAACAGCGTGCTGAGGGTTGTGGTTTTTCTGCAAGTCCAATACATCTAGCAAGAGAATAGCATTTGTCGCCCGCCCTGCGTGTCGGGGAGGCAAGCCGCGTTCGGAACCGGGCCAAACATCATTGCGCCGGGAACGACGCGGAACCCGAAAATTGCGGGCGGTAAATTCCGGCAGATAGCCTTATAGTCCCAAGTCGGCAAATGAGAATACTGAGTCGCGATCAGCGATACGGGCAAAAGAGTGAACCGATGGTTGCGCTTACATGTCATTGCACCTCCGGTTCCATATCGGTCGTCTGACTTTTCGCTGACGGGACGCACGAATGATGAGCATTAAGTTGGAAAACAGCTCTTTTGAACAGATGTTTGAACTCGCGCCCATTGCCATGTGGGTCGAGGATTTCAGTGGCGTCAAATGCCTTTTCGACCGTTGGCGCTCCGCCGGCGTAACGGATATCGAGGCGTTTCTCAGGGCCGACCGTTCGCGCGTTGCCGCGTGTTCCCGGGCGATCCGGGTGCTGCAGGTAAACCGCAAGACGCTTGACCTGTTTGAGGCAAGCGACATGGAGCAACTGGTCTCCAGCATCGATCAGGTGTTTCGCGACGACATGCTGGAAAGCCATATCAACGAGCTGGTCCAGCTATTCCAGGGCCAACATTCCTTTTCCAGCAACACCGTCAACTACACGCTTTCCGGCAAGCGGCTCGATATCCAGCTTCGCGGCCAGGTTCTGCCCGGCCATGAGGAAACGCTGGACCGGATCCTGCTCACCACCGAGGACGTTTCCCTGCGCGAGGCGGCCCATCGGCGCGAACGCGCGCAGGCGCTCTATGCGCAGGGCCTGTTCGAGCATTCCCCGGTCTCATTGTGGGTCGAGGACTTCTCGCGCATCCGCAACCTGCTGGAGGACCTGCGTTCGCGCCACATCGTCGACCTCAGGGTGTTCATGGACGTTCACCCCGATTTCGTGCGCCAATGCCTGAACGAGATCAAGGTGATCGACGTCAACCAGGCCACGCTCGACATGTTCCGCGCCGCCGACAGGCAGACCCTGTTGCAGAACCAGCACGCAATATTCCGCGACGATGTCGAGGAGCATTTCCGCGAACAGCTCATCGACCTGTGGGAAGGCCGGCTGTTCCACAGCCATGAGGTGATGAACTACGCCCTCGACGGCTCCGAGCGTTACGTGCTGCTGCATTTCTCCGTGCTGCCCGGCCACGAGCACGACTGGTCGCTGGTGCTGGTCTCGCTGACCGACATCACCGCGCGCAAGAAGGCCGAGGCCTATCTCGAATATCTCGGCCGTCACGATGTGCTGACCAAGCTCTACAACCGCTCCTACTATACCGAGGAGATCAACCGGCTCGAACGCAAGAAATTCCGGCCGATCGGCGTGCTGATCATCGATCTCAACGGCTTGAAGGAAGCAAATGATTCGCTTGGCCATGATGCCGGCGACGGCCTTTTGCGCCGGCTTGGCGAGGTTTTGAACGAAGCCGTCAGCGCTCCCCATTGCGCCGCCCGTATCGGCGGCGACGAATTTGCCGTCCTCATGCCGGGCGCAGGCGAGAACGACGTCAAGGTCATGGTGGAACAGATCGACAAGCTTCTGGATATCAACAATCAGTTCTACGCCGATGCTCCCATCAGCGTATCGGTCGGGGTGGCGATCTGCGAGATGGGCGAAACCCTCGAATCCGCCGTCCGGCGCGCCGACCTGGAAATGTATCATGAAAAGCGGGAATACTACGCCTCGCTCCCCGCGCTCGACAGGCGCAATCGCAGGCGTTGATGCCGCCCGGGGCGGCGGGATGCCCTGCCCCCATGAGCCGCAGAGGCATGGCAAAGGCAGAAATCTGATTCAGATCTGCCGATCCGTTTGTTCTTTCCGTTTCGGCGGGCTGCTCGACAATCCGCCTCGTCCGGAGTTCCCCTAGAACGGAATGGCGTTGGCGCTGATCAACGCCAGCAACACGCCGAGCGTCGCCACCGAAGCGACCGTCGAAATCAGGATCGTCGCCGAGGCGCGCTCATACCAGATGCCGTACTGGCGGGCGATGACGAAAACGTTGGTCGCCGTCGGAAGCGCGGCCATCAGCACCGCCGCCTTGACCCAGAGCGGGTCGAACCCGCCATGCGCCATCATGAACAGATAGACCACCAGCGGGTGCAGGATGAGCTTTGCCGGCACGATATAGTTGATTTCCGTCGGCACCCGCCTGACGGGCCTCAGCGCCAACGTGACGCCCATGGCAAACAGCGCGCAGGGCGCTGCCGCCTGGGCAAGGTAGTCCACCAGGCGGTTGAAGGCCTGCGGCACGGCGAAGCCGGATGCGGAAACAGCAAAGCCCAGGGCCGTCGCCACCAGAAACGGGTGAAGCAAGGCCCGCAGCAGAATATGGCGGACCAGCGAACGTCCTCCCCCGCCGCCGGCCGTCGCCATCACCGTCGGCGCGACAATGAAATGCAGCGCGTTTTCGAAACAGATGATCAGCGCCACCGGAACGGCGGCCTCCTCGCCCAGCGCCAGCAACGCAAGCCCCGGCCCCATATAGCCGATATTGCCATAGCTGCCGGCAAAGGACTGGATCGTGGTTTCCCGCACGCCGTTCTTCTTCCAGAAATAGCCGATGGCGAACAGCAAAAGAAAGACGCTGTAGGTCGCGGCAACGTCGATCGAAACGAAATCGAGCCGGGTCAGTTGCTCGAACGGCGTGCGTGACACCAGCTTGAAGAACAGCGCCGGAAGGGCGGCATAGATGATGAAGATATTGAGCCAGGCGGTGCCTTCTTCGGGATGACGAAAGATCTTCGCCGCGCCGAAGCCGATGACGATCAGCCCGAAAAACGGGAAAAGCAGCGCAAGAATATCGGCCATGGCTCCGGTCGCTTGGTGGCGGGCAGCTAACCGATACGCGAGAGCACCGGAAAGGTCTGCTGAAACCAGATCGCCATATCGGCAATGAAGCCGAAAAGAAAGGCGACGCCGGTGAGAATCAGCAGCACGCCCATGATTTTCTCGACAGCGCCCAGATGTTTGCGAAACCGCGTCAGAAACCGCATGAAGGCGCCGGAGAAATAGGCCGCGATCCAGAACGGCACGGCAAGGCCCAGCGAATAAACCGCCAGCAGGATAGCGCCGTTCGAAACCGTCGCCTTGGTGGCGGCCACGGCGAGGATCGCGCCCAGCACCGGCCCGATGCAGGGCGTCCAGCCAAAGGCGAAGGCAAGCCCCATGATATAGGCGCCCGTGACGCTTGCCGGCTTGCCGCCGCCATGAAACCGCGCCTCGCGCGCAAGAATCGGTATCCGGAGCACGCCGAGAAAATGCAGCCCCATCAGGATGATGATCACGCCCCCGACCTTGCTCAGAATATCCATATACTGGCGCAGCAACTGCCCGATGGTGGACGCGCCCGCGCCGAGCGCCACGAAGATCGTGGCGAAGCCGAGCGTGAAGAAAAAGGCCGGCAGCAGCACCGCCCACTGGCTTGCCGGCTTGGCTTCGCCGCCGCCCTTCAACTGGTCGACCGAAATCCCCGCCATGTAGCAGAGATAGGGCGGCACCAGCGGCAGCACGCAGGGCGAGAGAAAGGACAGCGCGCCGGCCAGAAGCGCGCTCAGAAGGGAAATATCGCCGATCGACAAGAAACCTGCTCCAACACCTTGCAATTGCGGGCGCGGGCAATGCCCGAAACCCATGCTCGCGACCGCGTAAATGCCCGCGGAACGCGTCCGCGGGTCTTAAACCAGATGGCCTGTCAAATCCAATCACCTTTCCGCGCGCCGAAAACCGCCGTATTATCGCTTTCGCGGCGAGATTCCGGGTTGACCTTGGATAAGACCCTTTCTATGTTCCGCCCACTTTCAGCCGGGCATCCGGCTTGGGAGAGCGTAGCTCAGCCGGTAGAGCAACTGACTTTTAATCAGTAGGTCCAGGGTTCGAACCCCTGCGCTCTCACCACATTCGTTTTTCAACCGGTTTTGATTTTTCTTCCCCGCTTCGTTAAAACGCGGCCGAGCGCCAGGCGTATCAATCTCGGGGGACCGCATGCCGCATATGTTCGTCAATCGACCGCGTCTTCACGATGTGATTGCCGATACGCCGGCGGAACGAAAGAATTTCCGGTGGGAGACGATCAATGCGATCGCCTATCAGGCCGGCGGGCTGATCTTCATCCTCGGCAGCATCTGCTTCTTCCCCGCGCTTTCGGCCTATGCCGACCTTGGCGCTTGGATCTTCTTCTTCGGCTCGCTGATCTACCTGCTCGTGACCGGGCACGACCTGATCGAGGTTTTCGTCTACGCCAAGCAGCGCAAGGATCCGGAAACGGTGTGGGACAGGCTGGAGGCCTGGGCGGCGTGGACCTATGTCTTTGGAACCGTGCTGTTCGTCATCGGCAGCATTTTCTTTCTGTCTTCCGTCGATCTCCCCAAGGCCGGGGCGTGGTGCTTCATCGTCGGCAGCTTCTTGTTCGTGATCGGCGCGGTGATCAACGTCATCCAGATCGTTCAGGCGGACGATCTCGTCACCCTGCAGATGATGAACCTGACGGCCCTTACCTTCGTGGTCGGCTCGGCGCTCTTTGCCGTCGCCTCGATCCCCTATCTCTGGTCGCTTGCCAGCGAGCGCGACGAAACCCTGCTGGATGGCTTTTTGGCGTGGCAATATCTCGTCGGCAGCATCCTTTTCTTTATCGGCGGACTGTTCAATTATCGGCGCGCTTACCGCGTTGTCGCCATGGCGCTCGGAAGGCCGACATCCTATGCCCATCATCCGCTGAAGCCGCTGGCGCCCCGCAGGAAGAAACGCTGGGAAAGGTGACGATGGTCGCGAACCTCAGCAGTGCCGACATGCACCCGAGATATCGTGAGATAGCGCATGCGCGGCCGCATGATGTCGGCACTCACATCGGAAAGAACAGGCCTATGGCGAAAACGGAGGTGAGACCAACGATGATGTTCATCGGAATGCCCATCTTGAGGAAATCGCTGAACCGGTAATTGCCGGCC
Source organism: Martelella mediterranea DSM 17316 (assembly GCF_002043005.1). Taxonomy (NCBI): domain Bacteria; kingdom Pseudomonadati; phylum Pseudomonadota; class Alphaproteobacteria; order Hyphomicrobiales; family Aurantimonadaceae; genus Martelella; species Martelella mediterranea. Next base: position 3,365,684 of record NZ_CP020330.1, read on the forward strand.
CCATAGACCAGCGTGTTGGTCTGGTAGCCGATCGGGGTGGCGAAGCTTGCGCTGGCGGAAAACATCACGGCGACGACGAAGGGACGCGGATCGAGGCCGAGCTGGTTGGCGAGCGCTATGACGACCGGCGTATAGACAACCGCGACGGCGTTGTTGGTGACTGTCTCCGTCAGGATGGACCCAACGAAATAGACGGCGAGCAGCATGAGCACGGGCGAAAGGTTTTCCAGCCACGGCCTCAGCATGCTCACGACCAGTTCGACGGCCCCGCTGTTCTCCAGCCCCGAACCGACAATCAGCATCGCGAAGATCAGGACCAGAATGGATCCGTCGATCGTCTGCCATGCCTCGTCGCTGTCGATGCAGCGCAGCGCGAGAATGACCGCGACGCCCAGCAGCGCCAGAATGCCGATGGGCATCACGTTGAAAGCGGCGAGCGCGACGATGCCCACAAGGGTCAAGACGGCGATCGGCGCCTGGCGCCGCCGAAACGCGCGACCGCCGGGTTCCGTCACGGAAACGACGTCACCGACCCGCGACAGATCGCTGAACCCTTCGGAGGTGCCCTCGAGAAGCAGCTTGTCGGCGGGACGCAACTGAACATTCGACAAGTCCGGCCCCGCCACGTGACTGGCGCGGTAGGCTCCGAGGACGCGCATGCCCACGCGCCTGCCGAGCGCCAGGTCCGCGATCCTTGCGCCGGAGCTTCTGCGCGACGGCGATACGATCACTTCGGCGACGCGCAACTCGGCATCTGGCTCCACGCCGACAGATCGCCGCAAGCCGACCTGCAATCCCGCCTGTTCCTCGAAGGTCAGGAGCTCGGAGGTCGGGGCAATCAGTATCACCGCATCTCCCTGCTGGATGACATGTTCGGGCAATCCGCTTCTTTCGATGCTCGTTCCGCGCCGGATGCCAGTGACGCGGACGCCGGTACGCTGAAAATCGCTGACCTCGGAGAGTGCTTTGCCAATCCCGTCATAGTCGGACAGGATGGTGATTTCGGACAGGAAGGGCGTCTCCTCGTTTTCGACGTTCTGATCTGAGTCGCGATGCGGAAGCAGAAACTTGCCGAGCACGAAAACCGAAATGCCGCCGACGATCGCCGAAATAACGCCGACCGGCGCGATCTCAAAAATGGAAAAAGGCTCGAGGCCGTTCTGCTGCGCAACGCCGGCCACCAGAAGATTGGTCGAGGTGCCGATCAAGGTGCAAGTGCCGCCGAGAATGGCCGTGTAGGAAAGCGGTATCAGCAATCGGGTTGGCGCCATGCTGAGGCTTGCCGCGAGGCGCACCACGACCGGAATAAGCACGAGAACAACCGGCGTACTGTTCATGAAGGCGGATGCCGATGCCGCCACGACGATGAAGATCGCAATCGCAAGCACCGGATGGGATTTGGCGCGCTCCACGATGAAGCCGGCAAGAGCATCCAGCACCCCCGTCCTGAGCAGAGCGCCGGACACCACGAACATCGCGCCGATGGTGATCGGGGCCGGACTGGAGAAAACCGCCATCACATCATCGGTGGGCACAAGGCCCAGGACGATGAACACCGCGGCGCCGATGACCGCCGTGATATCCGGCGGATATTTTTCGATGGTGAAAGCGACGAAGAGAAGCCCAAGCAGCACCAGTGCCACGATGGATGGGGAAACGCCGATGAACTCGATCATGATTCTCCGTTCTGCTGTCCGGCATGGGAGCAAAGGCCGATATTCATTTCACCGCGTCCCGACAAGCTTAAAACGGGAAACCCACATCGCGTGTTCCATAGGCGCAGTCATCGGGCGCCTCGCGGTCTGCCTGCCGGAAATTCCCATAGATCCCGGCCCGCCCGGATTGCGAAGGCGTTCGTGCTGCCGCGTGGCATCTTGCGAAAATAAAGTCACAAAAACGCACGCAGGAAAAGCCATAACTTCCTGCAGCATAATGATTTTCTGAGAGAAAATGGTGGGTGATGTAGGTCTCGAACCTACGACCCGCTGATTAAGAGTCAGCTGCTCTACCAACTGAGCTAATCACCCACGAGAACGGCGCGTTTGCGTCGTTGGAGGCGCATATAACGGGGATTCGGAGGCTTGTCCAGCGCCGCAGGTGAAATTTTCGGGTTTTCATGAGCGACCAAGGACTTGTCGGCGAAAAACTGTCGCTCGCGCCTGTCGGAACGGCTCAAAGCAGCGTGCCGCGCGCGACACGGACCGCCTGTCCGCCGATCCGGGCCGCGGTGATTTCGCCGGCCGCTCCGGTCTCCAGATTGAGCCGGATATAGGACGGACGGCCCATTTCCACGCCCTGCTCGATGACGAAGGTGTGCGACCCCTCGCCCGGCGCGTCAAAATGCTGGATCGCGCCCGAAAAGGCCGCGGCCGCCGAGCCGGTCGCCGGGTCCTCCTCGATCGTTTCGGCGGCGAACATGCGGACATGGAATTGCGCGTCGTGGCGCACCCCGCCCCTGGTATAGGGATAGGCCCATACCGGCAGGCCGTCGACGAGCGGCGCGAAGGACAGCCATAGGCGCTGGTCGAATTCGATCTTTTCCGCCACCGAAAGATTGCGCAGCGGGATCATGGCGAAGGGAACGCCGGCCGACCAGATCGTCGGCACGTGATTCTCGAAGCCGATTTCGGACGGCGAGATGCCAAGCGCATCGGCAAGCTTCTCGCGTGCGATGACCTCCTCGGACCGGCGCGACAGCTTCGGCAGGTCGAATTCCGCGAAACTAGCGGCCCCCGGCTTGAGCTTCACGGCGCAGCGAACCGGGCCGATCTTTTCCGCCAGAACCGTGACCATATCGATGTCCGCATCCTCGCCGTGCTGACGCTCGGCAAGCGCGATCGAAGCGCCCACCGTCGGGTGGCCGGCAAACGGCAGTTCCCCGCCGGGCGTGAAAATGCGGACCGCGGCCGAATGCGACACGTGCTCCGGCGCGCTGAGGAAGATCGTCTCCGACAGGTTGAACTCGATGGCGATCGTCTGCATTTCGTCGTCGCTCAGCGCGTCTGCGCCGAAGACAACGGCAAGCGGATTGCCCTTGTAGCGCTCGGCCGTGAACACATCATAGATCACATAATCCAGCATTGTCTCGTCACCTCCTCAGGCCGCCATCGAAAAACAGTTCGAGCACGGGCAGCATCGAATAGGCGTAGTCGAACGCATCGCGATTGTCGCGCGTGATCGCCAGAACCGCGTCGATCTCCTGCTCGTCGTCGTGGCGCATATGCTCTCGCACATTGGCCATAAGATCATCGGCGTCAAGCGTCGCATGGAAAAACCGGTAGAACATGACAGCCTGGCGGAAATGCGCACAGTAATAGCCCGGCCGGGCTTCAAGGTCATCAAGCCGGAGCCCGGTTTCCTCCGCCGCCTCGCGCGCCATATTGGCGTCGATATCGACGCGGCCGTCGACCACGTCTGCGGGCTCGAGCGAACCGGACGCGCAATAGACCTTGCCGGCATTGGCGGTGGTGGAACTCATGCGGATCGCGATGATCGCGCCATCGGCCGAGATGATCACCGGCATGGCGAAGGAATGAAAGGTCGGCGGGCGCGGCGCCTGCCGCCGCCACCACAGATGATAGGCGTAGGGAACGATCTGGCCGTTGGCGGTCACCGCGCCGTCTTCAAGGCGCACCTCGTTCAGCGTGATCAGCCGGCCGTTGAACAGGTGCGGATTGGCCGCGACCTCGCGCTCCCAGTTTTCCTGCACCTGCCCGTCGAAACGGGAAATGCTGGCCGAATCGCCCGCCTCCACCCGGATATCGATCGAGCGCACCGGAAAGGCGCGGCCCTCGGCCGGCCAGTCTTCAGAGATCAGGGAGTTGAAAGTCTGCATTCGGTTCCGGCTCTATATGCTGGCGCACGGACCAAGAGCCGCGCAAATCAGTTTCATTCAGGAGGGCAGGCTAAGATGCATCGGCTCGATTTGGAAGCGCGCTTCGCGTGATTTTGGTATCAAGATGCGGTACGCGGGCTGAACGCGCCCAAGGCTTAACAAGAAAAAGCCCAGCGTCGAAAAACGCCGGGCCCAGGCTGATTAAAAAGCCCACCCCACTCTCCTCCGTCATCAACTCTGTTGGATGACTTTCTCTGTGAACCTTGCATTGAGGGTCACGACGATTTTTCGCATGACTGCTGCGATCGCGACGATTGGCTTTTTGCCGGCTTCGACAAGGCGCTTGTAGAAGGCGGCGAACTCGCCCCTTCCGCGGGCGGCCTGCATGGCCGGCATGAACAGGATGGTGCGCATGACGGGTCTGCCGCCGCGCATTCTCCGGTAACCGATCTTGTTGCCGCTCTCGTTTGGGTGCGGCGCCAGGCCGGCCAGCGCCGCCGCCTTCTTTCGATCCAGCGTCCCGAGTTCGGGCATTGTGGCGATCAGGGCGGCGGCGGTTGTCTCCGCGATGCCGGTCATCGCCATTGCGATGCTGGCCCTGGCTGCAAAGGCTTCGCTGCGCATGAGCATGCGGATTTCCTTGTCGAGCAGCGCGATCTGGCGATTGATGGCAGCGAGCATGGCCTTGAAGGTGACGGCAAGTTCACGTCCGCCCGGCGCCATGGCGCGGTTTTGCTCGGCGACCCTGATGGCGACCAGATCGGCGCGGCGGCGCACAAGGGCCTTGAGCCTTGCCTCTTCAGGGTTTTCAGCCTGCCACAGGGACAGGCTTGCCCAGCGTTCCATGCCATAGGCGACCATTTCCCGGGCATCGATCGCATCGCTCTTGCCGACCCGTCCACGCGAACGAATGAAGGCCTTGAGCCTGCGCGTATCGGCCCGGTGAACGGCAAGGCCGCGCCGCAGGCACTCTTCGATCAGGACGGTTTCATACCCGCCGGTGGGTTCGCAGATGACCAGATCTGCCTCGCAGTTTCGCAGGAAGCGACGAATATCCCTGCTGCGATTGGCGATGACGGTGGCCGGACCGCCGCAGGAAACGGCGATCGTGTCCTTTGCAACGTCGCAACCAAGACAGATGTGCGGAGGGTGATGCAAAACGACCATGGCGATGCTATCCTTTCAAGGCATGCTTGGGATTGTTTGCGGGCGTGGCAATCAGCGGCCCAATCAACTCTTCAAGCGGTTGCTCGGTGCAACAGTGACCTTGATGACAGCGGGTATTCCACCCAATACTCGGACGGTCGGCTGTTGCAGCAGCTGCGGGCAAGCCAACGGCCCGCAGCTGCATCACAACAATAGCGCAGATCCGACAAACAATCCTCGGGCTTGAACCGAGGATCCAGGCAGCGTTCTCCGTGTCGCCTGGATCCTCGGGTCAAGCCCGAGCAACTGTGTGCTTTTCTGTCAAGTTGTTTGTGCATTGAGGATCGGTCTTTGCTCCCGAATGGCTGTGTTGAGGGCGACGAGGAGCTTTCTGGCGATGGCGACGATCGCGGCTTTGGGTGCCTTGCCGCGGCTTCGCAGATGGTCGTAGTGCTGTTTCCACCGCCCGGTTCTGATCGCGGCAAGGGCGGCCATGTAGAGGGCATTGCGCACCCGCTTTCGCCCACCCTGGACATGGCGTTTGCCGCGCATGAGGCCGGATTCGCGCGCGATCGGCGCCACGCCGGCCAGGGCGGCGATCGCGCGCCGATCGACACGTCCCAGTTCGGGCAGGCTGGCAAGGATGACGGCGGCGCAAACCGGCCCTACGCCTGCGGCCGAACGCAGCAGCGCCGCGTCCTGGGCGAGGTCGCAGGCGTTCTTGATGGCGCTGACGATGCGTCGCTCAAGCGCGCGGATCTGGACGTCGAGCAGGGCGATCACGGCCTCCAGGCTTTCCGTCACCACCGGATCGGCGACGCCCTTCAGGCGGATACGTTCGGCCTTGCGCATCGCGACCAACTGGTCGCGGCGGCTGTTGAGGCCCTGAAGCTTCAGCCGTTCGGGCGAAGCCGGGGCGGTGGCCGGCAGGTCGAGATTGACGCCGTAAAGCGCCAGCATGCGCGCATCCACCGCATCGGTCTTGGCCAGCATGCCGATGGAGCGGGCAAAGTCCCGGGCGCGGCGGGGATTGGCGCGATGGAAGGAAAGCTCCGCCTTCTCAAGCGCCCGCACCAATGGCTGGTCCCACGGGGCGGTGGCTTCCAGCACCACGAACGCCCGGTGTTCGAGCGCAAGGCCGATCAGGGCGGCGATGCCCGCCGAATCGTTGGAAAAGCTGCACGACCTAGCAGCCGGGTGAAGATAAACATCGAGACGCCGACCGGAGACATCGCAACCGATCGTGTTTTGTGGCAAGGTCATGATCCCATCCTTGTCCTACGGGCTCGGCGCGCCAACGCCGGCCCCGGCAACTGTTCGGGGTGGTTGACGAAAGGCGGGCGGCGTTTCCAGCTCGGGCACGGTCGCATAACGACCAAGGATGACACGAAACACCGTCCGCCAATCAGACTGCCGCGTTCACGGCAGACGTCAACAGACAAGGATGACGCCCGTAAAAGAGGCAGGTTTGTCAACAAAGTGGGCCCGGCGTCGAGAGACGCCGGGCCCAGGCTAAGCCAGTTCAGGAAACGAGCCCTTATTCCGACTTCGGCAGCGAGCCTTCCACGCCTTCAACCAGAACGTTGAGGCCGAGCAGCGTGCCGTCGTCGGCTTCTTCGCCTTCAGCAAGCCACGGCGTGCCGTCCTGCAGGGTAACCGGGCCGGTGAAGGGCTTGAGTTCGCCGGAAATGATTTTCGCTTCAGTCTCTTCGGCGAGTTTCTTCACGTCGTCCGGCATGTTGGTGTAGGGCGCCATCGTCAGGATGCCGTCCTTCAGACCATCCCAGCTCTGCTCGGATTCCCAAGTGCCATTCTGAACGGCCTCGACGCGCTTGATGTAGTAGGGCGCCCAGGTGTCGATGATGGCGGTAAGCTGGGTTTCCGGCCCGGCTTCGATCATGTCGGAAGCCTGACCGAAGGCCTTGATGCCGCGTTCGGCGGCGATCTGCATCGGCGCGGTGGTGTCGGTGTGCTGGGCGAGAACGTCGACACCCTGGTCGATCAGCGCCTTGGCGGCATCGGCTTCGCGGCCGGGATCGAACCAGGTATTGGCCCAGACCACCTTGGTCTTGAAATCCGGATTGACCGACTGCGCGCCGAGCTGGAAGGCATCGATGCCCATGACCACTTCCGGGATCGGGAACGAGCCGATATAGCCGCCAATGCCCGATTCGGAGATCGAGCCGGCGATCACGCCGGAGATATAGCGGCCTTCATAGAAGCGCGAATTGTAGGTCGCGACATTGTCGGCGGTCTTGAAGCCGGTGGCGTGCTCGAACTTCACGTCCGGATATTTCGCGGCAACCTTCAGCGTCGGCTCCATGAAGCCGAAGGAGGTGGTGAAGACGATGGTGCAGCCGGACCGCGCCATGCGCTCGATCGCGCGCTCGGCATCCGGGCCTTCCGGCACGTTTTCGATATAGGCGGTTTCGATGTCGAGCGTGGCCTCAAGCTCCTGCCGCGCGATGTCATGGGCCTGGGTCCAGCCGCCATCGGTTGCCGAGCCGACATAGACGAAGCAGGCCTTGACGTCTTCCTGGGCGCTGGCGCCGGTTGCATAAAGCCCGGCGATAATCGCCGCCGAGGCGGCCAGTGCGAAGTTCAGCGTTTTCATCGTTCACCTCATTTGGTTTGAAGGGTTCAGTCTAATCCGCCTAGCGATCCGGGACAAAGGATTTCCCGAGCGAAGCGGGCGTATTGATGAGCGTCATCCTCCGGTTCTGGGAGATGATGACGAGCACGAGGACGGTGACCACATAGGGCAGCGCCGAGAGGAATTGCGACGGAACGGCAATGCCGAAGGCCTGGGCGTGAAGTTGGCCGATCGTGACCGCGCCGAACAGATAGCCGCCGACCAGCACGCCCAAGGGCCGCCAGGAGGCAAACACCACCAGCGCAAGCGCGATCCAGCCGCGCCCGGCCGCCATGTTCTCCGACCATTGCGGGGTGTAGACCAGCGAAAGCTGCGCGCCTGCAAGCCCCGCACAGGCGCCACCGAACATCACCGCGAGATAGCGGATGCCGATGACGTTGATGCCGAGCGCATGGGCAGATGCATGATTGTCGCCGACCGAGCGCAGCACCAGACCGCGACGGGTCTTGAACAGGAACCAGGAAACGCCGGCCACGATCGCGATCGAGAGATAGAAGAAGATATCCTGGTCGAACAGCAGCGGCCCGATGACGGGAATGTCGGACAGGACCGGTATATCGAGCGACGGCATCTTGACGCCCGGTCTGCCGACCAGTCCCTCGCCGATCATCGCCGAAAGCCCCTGCCCCAGGATCGTCAGCGCGAGCCCCGTCGCCACCTGGTTGGCGACCAGCGTCAGCGTCAGGAAGCCGAAGAGCAGCGAGAACACGGCACCCGTGATCATCCCGGCCATCATGCCGATCCAGGGCGAGCCGGTGGCATGCGCCGCGGTGAACGCGCCGACCGCGCCCATGACCATCATGCCTTCAACGCCGAGATTGAGCACGCCGGCGCGCTCGCACACAAGTTCGCCGATGGCCGCCAGAACCAGCGGCGTCGAGGCCGTGATGATCGTGAGCAGAATGGCTTCGACAATCATGACGCTTTCTCCTCAACAGGCTGGCCAGGCGGCGCTTCGGACGATTTGCCCGCAAAAATCACGCGCACCTTGTAAAGGATCAGCGTGTCGCAGGAGAGCACGAAGAACAGCAGCATGCCCTGGAACACGCGCGTGACCTTGTCGGAGACGCCCATGGTGAACTGCACCCCCTCGCCGCCGATATAGGTCAGTGCCAGAACGAGACCCGCGACGATCGCGCCCAGCGGATTGAGACGACCGAGAAAGGCGACGATGATCGCGGTGAAGCCGTAGCCCGGCGAAATCTGCGGCTGCAGATAGCCGAGCGCGCCCGAAATCTCGCTAATGCCGGCAAGCCCTGCCAGACCGCCGGACAGCAGAAAACAGAACCATACCATGCGCCGCGAGGAAAAGCCCGCGAACCGCCCCGCGCGCTGCGACTGGCCGATGACGTTGACCTCGAAACCCTTCAGGGTGAAGCGCATCATGAACCACACTGCAAGCGCTGCCAGAATGGCCAGCGCAAAGCCGTAATGGGCGCGGCCGGAAGCCATCATTTCCGGCAGCATCGCCGCGTCGACGAAGTCGCGGGTCTGCGGAAAATTATAGCCCTCGGGATTGCGCCACGGCCCGCGCACCAGCCAGTCGAGGAAAAGCTGGGCGACATAGACCAGCATCAGCGAGGTCAGGATTTCATTGGTGTTGAAATAGTTCTTCAAAAGCGCGGGGATGCCGGCATAAAGCGCGCCGCCGGCAATGCCCATCAGCAGCATGATCGGCAACAGCAGCGGCGAGGACCACTGATAGAAATAGACCGGCACGATCGAGCCGACGATCGCGCCGACCGTGAACTGACCTTCGGCGCCGATATTCCAGATATTGGAGCGGTAGCAGACCGACAGGCCGACCGCGATCATGATCAGGGGCGCGGCCTTGATCATCAGTTCATGCAGCGACCAGACATCGAACAGCGGCCAGATGAAGAACTGGTAGAGCGCCTCCAGCGGATCCTTGCCGAGCGCCAGAAACATGATCGCCCCGAACACCACGGTCAGCGCGAAGGCGATCACCGGCGAGAGCAGCGAAAACAGCCGCGAGGCGCCCGGGCGTTTTTCAAGTTCAATGCGCATCGACCGTCTCCTCGCCATGGACGCCGCCCATCAGCAGGCCGATCTTCTCCAGCGTCATCGTCTCCGACGGATAGCTGTCGGAAAGCCTGCCCTCGGAAATCACGGCGATCCGGGTGGCGATCTCGAAAATCTCGTCGAGATCCTGCGAGATCACCAGCACGGCCGAGCCGGCGCGGGCAAGATCGACCAGCGACTGGCGGATATGGGCGGCGGCACCGGCATCCACGCCCCACGTCGGCTGATTGACGATGATGACCTTGGGCTTGCGGTCCAGTTCGCGGCCGACGATGAACTTCTGCAGATTACCGCCGGAAAGCGAGCCGGCTGTCGGATCCTCGCCACTCTTGCGCACATCCATGAATTTGGAAATATCGCCGGTGCGCGCCCGCGCCACCGCGCGGCGGATCATCTTCAGCGGACCGCCCGCCAGAAACGTGCCAGCCTCCGCCTCGTTGCGGGCGAGCACGAGATTTTCGGAAAGCGGCAGGCTGGTAACGGCGGCATGGCCGTGGCGCTCCTCCGGCACGAAGGCCGCGCCCAACGCGCGGCGGAAATTGATGCCCTTGGAGCCGACCGGCTTGCCGTCGATCAGAACGCTCTGTCCGTCAGCCACCGGGTATTCGCCCGAGAGCGCGTCGAACAGTTCCGACTGGCCGTTGCCGGCAACGCCCGCGATCGCCAGCACCTCGCCGGCCTTGACCTCGAGATAGATATCCTTCAGCGCGGCGGCAAAGGGCGTGCGCGACGGCGCGCTCAGGCCCTTGGCCTCGAGCAGCACCCGGCCCGTGGTCATGGCCTCGGGCCGCTTGATCTCGGAGACCTCGCCGCCAACCATCATGCGCGCCAGAGACGCCGCCGTTTCCTCGCGCGGCGTGCAGGCGCCGGTCACCTTGCCGTGGCGCAGTACGGTGGCCTTGTCGCAGATCCGCTGCACCTCCTCCAGCCGGTGGGAGATATAGAGCACCGAGCGGCCCTCGGCTCTGAGCTTGTTCAGCGTCTCGAACAGCCGGTCGGCCTCCTGCGGCGTCAGCACCGAGGTCGGCTCGTCCAGAATGATGAGGCTCGGGTTCTGCAACAGCGCCCGCACGATCTCGATGCGCTGGCGCTCGCCGACCGACAGATCGGCCACATGGGCGCGCGGATCGAGCGGCAGGCCGTATTCCACCGAAAGCCGGCGCGATTCGTCGGAAATCTCGGCCAGCGAAATGCCGGGATCAAGCGAGAGCGCGATGTTTTCCGCCACCGTCAGCGCCTCGAACAGCGAGAAGTGCTGGAAAACCATGCCGATGCCGAGCCTACGCGCATGGGCTGGCGCTTCGATGCGCACCGGCTCGCCCTGCCAGACGATCTGGCCCGCCGACGGTTCCAGCACGCCGAACAGCATTTTCACCAGAGTGGATTTGCCCGCGCCGTTTTCCCCAAGCAGAGCGTGGATTTCACCCCTGTCGATTTCGAGGTCGATCCCGTCGCAAGCGGCGAATGTGCCGAAATACTTCGTGAGACCGGAAACCGCCAACAGCGGTTGACCCGCCGGTTTCTTTACTTCGTCCAAACCGCCCTCCGGCCGCCGGCACTGCACCCGGACGCGATATGCGCGCCCTGCCCGCCATGGATTGACTAAAAATTAGGACTTCCCCTGCCCTGCGTATAAATGAAGCACAAACCCCGGTCGATGCGCAACGGTTTTGGCCGCTCCGCAAACAGATTCTTCGTTCAGAATTCGGCGCGCGTTTCCGCACCTCGCGCGCCGAGCTTGGGCAGGAACTGCAATACCGCGCCGATGACATAGAGATAGATGCCGCTGGCGACGAACAGCGCCTCGATCAGTTTCGGCGCGTCAAAGGACGCAAGCAGCGCATAGAACCCGGTCGCGCACCAGATGCCGAAGACGGTCAGATTGAGCGGCCTCAGACGCTTGACGCGGACGGGATGCAGGAACTGCACGGGCGCGAAGGTGAGCCCCACCGACAAAAGCACGATCGCCATCGCCACGAGCGAGGACGGCTGAATGACGAAAAACGAGAACACCACCATGTTCCAGACCACCGGGAAGCCCGAGAAGAAGTTCTCGCCGGTCTTCATGCCGCTATCGGCGTAATAGATCGCGCTGGAAACCACGATCAGCGCGGCGGCAACGAAGGACAGCGGCTCCCCGATCATATGCGACTGATAGAGCGCAAAGGCCGGAAGTAGGACATAGGTGACATAGTCGATGATGTTGTCGAGCATGACGCCGGACCAGCTCGGCAGCACTTCGGAAACCCTCAGCCGCCGGGCGATCGGTCCGTCAATGCCGTCGACGAGCAGCGCCAGCCCCAGCCACCAGAACATCGAGACGAATCGCCCCTCGGCGGCGGCCACGACGCCGAGAAACGCCAGGAACGAGCCTGAGGCCGTCAGTATGTGAACGGAAAACGCCCGGATTTCCGCGTATGGCACTTTTCGCTGACTGAACAATCCCATTCGATATCCGTTTGCTGCGTCGTGCGTTGCCGGCCTGTTCCGCCGGACAATCCGGCATGCCTACCGAATTTCAGTCCAGAATGCACCAGATCGATGCGTCCTGCGAAAAAAATCTTGGCTTTCCAGAATTTTTCGCAGCAGAAACAGCCTTGCCGCATTATATCGGTATCACAACAAATGACGAGGCTCGATTATGGCGGTGCATGAAATTGCAGTGATCGGCGGCGGACCCGCCGGTATGATTACGGCCCTGGCGCTGGCGCGTGCGGGACGCGACGTCGCGCTGGTGGCGCCCGCCCAAAGCAGCGGCGACCACCGCACCACCGCGCTCATGGACCACTCCATCGCCTTCATCAACCGGCTGGGCCTGTGGAAGGATATCAAGCCCGGGGCGGCCCCGCTCAAGACCATGCGGATCATCGATGGCACCGGCCGCCTGCTGCGCGCGCCGACCGTCAGCTTCCGCTCCGCCGAGATCGATCTGGAGGCCTTCGGCTACAATATTCCGAACAGCGTTCTGGTGGCAAAGCTTTCGCAAGCCGTCGAGAACGAGGCCAACATCACCCACTTTCAGGAAGCGGCAAGCGATATCGACATCGGCAAGGACGCGGTCGCGATCACGCTCGCCTCGGGCGAAAGCCTCAATGCAGCGCTGGTCGTCGGCGCAGATGGCCGCAAGTCCAAGGTGCGCGAGAGCGCGGATATCGGCACCCGCCAATGGAGCTACAAACAGTCCGCCGTCGTCCTGAATTTCGAGCACGGCCTGCCGCACGGCGATATCTCGACTGAGTTCCACACCCGCGGCGGCCCCTTCACCCAGGTGCCGCTGCCGGAGGCCAACCGTTCGAGCCTCGTCTGGGTCATGGCATCGGCAGATGCGGAGGCTATGGTTGAACGACCGCCGGAGGAAATCGCCGCGGCGATCGAGGAGCGCATGCAATTCCTGCTGGGCGCGGTGAAAATCGACGGCTCGGTGCAGAAGTGGCCGCTCTCCTCGCTGGTCGCCAACCGTTTCGGCAAGGGCCGGATGACGCTTGTCGGCGAGGCAGCCCACGCCTTTCCACCAATCGGCGCGCAGGGGCTGAACCTCAGCCTGCGCGACATCATGCGGCTTTCCCGCATGCTGGACGGCATTGACGGCTCGACCATCTCGTCACGCACCGGCGAGCGTTATGACTTCCTGCGCAAATCCGATGTCTGGAGCCGGACGGCAAGCGTGGACCTTCTGAACCGCTCGCTGCTGGCGGATTTCCTGCCGGCGCAGCTCGCGCGCTCTGCCGGGCTCTACGTGCTCTCCGCCGTGCCGCCGCTGCGCCAGTTCGCCATGCGCGAGGGCGTGCAGCCGATGCGCGGCATCAAGGCGCTGTTTGCAAGCTGACAAGCACCCAGGACGCCGTGACAGTAAACCCGATCAATATGAGCGACGAAACCTGGCGGCGGCTCCTTGCAGTGCGCGAAGGCAGCGCGCCGCCGCCGGGGCCCGAAGGCACGCTCTACGGGCCCATCGCCGCCGCCTCGGGGCGATTCGTTCTGGCGCAGGTCGGCCAGTCGCTGGACGGGCGGGTGGCGACGCCTTCGGGAGACGCGCGCGATATTTCGGGACCGGAGGGTCTCGCGCATCTGCATCGATGTCGCGCCCTGGTTGATGCCGTGATTGTCGGGGAGAACACCGTCAGTTGCGACGATCCGCGCCTTTCCGTGCGCCTCGTCGACGGGCCGGACCCGGCGCGCGTGGTCATTGATTGCCATGCGCGGCTAAGCGGATCTGAGGGCCTTTTCCATGACGGCGGCGCGCGGGTGATCGTTTTCCAGAGCGCCGAGGCCCGCCGCAACGATCTTCGGAATGCCGAAATCATCCCGCTTCGCCCAGAGAAAAACGGGCTTTCGCCGCAGGAGATGCTGAAGGCGCTTTCCGGACTTGGCCTGCATCGCGTGCTGGTCGAGGGCGGGGCGCGCACGATTGCCCGCTTCATCGAGGCCGGGTTGGTGGACCGGCTTCATGTCGCCGTTTCGCCGCTGATCATCGGATCGGGCCCGAGCGGAATTTCCCTCTCCCCGGTCGAGCGCCTTTCGAGCGCGCTCCGGCCAGAGGCACAGATCTACAGTCTGGGGAGCGACATCCTGTTCGATTGCCCGCTCAAGCCACTTGTCAGACCGGCAGGGCAATGAGATCGGTGTGACCGATCTCGCAGCGGCTTTCCGGCGCGGCTATGGCGGCCATGCGGAAGGCGAGCCAGTCCTCGATCTCGGCCTCGCCATGCATCGACATTTCCAGCAAGGGCCGACGAAATCCTGACAGAAAGGCCTTCTGCAGCGCCGCGTCCTTTCCGTCCAGCAACCATGGGCTCTTCATCACATCGACCTGGTATCCTCCGTCTTCCAGCAAAAGATGCAGACAGGGGCTTGCCCCGGGCCCGAGCGCCGTGCCGAAGCCCTTGTCGGTCTTCTGGTGGCGGTTGAAGGCCTCGACCATATCGTCATCGAGCGGATGACGATGCGTCCAGCGTATGATGCCGTCATAGTTCAGCGCCGCATAAAGACCGCAGCCTTGAGCTACGATTCGATCACTGAAAGCTACACAGAAGTCTTCCGAAACCAGATCGAACAGGGCCGAGGCCGTCACCACCGAAACGCCTTCCAGCGGCAATTGCTCAAGGTGGTTGAGGTCGAACTGACTGAAGGCGACCGCCGCCTCGCCACCGATAGTGTTCTCCGCCTGCTCGAGCAGAAGCGGGTCATGGTCAAGCAGCAGCCAGCTTGTGCCTTCCGGCACATGGCCTTTCAGACAGCGCCATGTCGAGCCCGTGCCGCAGCCGATATCGACAATCGCCGGCGCTGGCATGGCCTGCAGATAGCGCGACAGCTTGTCGATCAGAGCCTGGGCGCGGGCGGCTTTGTCCGCCGGTTCGCGCAGCGTCAGCCATTCGGTTTCAAAGCCGCTCATGCGATCGCCTCCAGAGACTCGGAAATGGTGCGCGCCGTATCATCCCATCCCGGCAATCTCTCGCCCGCGCGCCGGGCCGCTGCCGCCATTTCGGCGTGAAACGCCTTGTCTGTGATCATCTTTTCAAGGGCTTCGGCAAAACCCGCGCTGTCATCGACGGGCACCAGAATGCCGGCGTCCGGCGGCACCACGTCGGGAATGGCGCCGGCGCGGCAGGCAATCACGGGCACGCCCTGCGACAGCGCCTCGGCGAACACCATGCCATATCCCTCGTAGCGGCTGGCAAGCGCGAATATATCGGCGCTGGCAAGCAGCGCGCGGGTGTCGTCGCAGTCGCCGGCCAGCAGAATTCTGTCGTGGAGCCCAAGCGCGGCGATCTGCCGTTCGAGCGCCCGCGCGGTCGGCGCGTCCATATCCCGGCTGCCGGCAATGGTCGCTCTCCAGGGAAGGTCTTCGATCAGCTTCAGGGCGTCGACCAGCACATCATGCGCCTTGCGCGGGATCAGCGAGCCGACGGAGACAATATGCGGCGGATCGCCATCGCAGGCTGATACCGGCGCGGGGTCCGTGCCGGGAAGCGCGACGGTGATGTCGTCCGGCGGTATCGCGAACCGGCTTTCAACCTCCCGCCCGGTCTCGGGCGATGTCACGACGATATGGCGGGCAAGGGAAAGCGCCTTGTGCTCGCTCTCTTGCAGAACCGCCTGCAGGTCGGCGTCGAGCCCGGTTTCAAGCGCCAGCGGATGGTGGACCAGAGCGACAATTCTCAAACGGGCGGACTCGCGGGCCGCCCAGCCGTCCAGAATGCCGAAGGCGAGCCCGTCTATCATCACCAGCGCCCCGTCCGGCAGAGCCGAGAGCAGACGTTCGGCGTTCTGCTTCACCGCCGAAGCGGGATGCGGAAAGCCATCGCCAAGCGCCAGCAATTCCACGTCCCAGCCAAGCGTCTCCAGACCCGCAATCATCCGTCGGTCATAACCATAGCCGCCGGTTCTGGTTGAGAGATCGCCGGGATAGGCAAAGACAAGCTTGGCCGTCAAAGCGCGCCCTCATACCAGCCGCGGGCGGCATGGGATTCATGGAGCGTCACCCGGATTTTCGCAATGCGGTGGCTGCCCGGCCCGAGCTTTTTCTCGCCGACGGCCGCAGCGAGCCGGTCGAAGATATGTTTCGCGATCACCTCGGTGGTCGAAATCTTGCCGTTGAAGGCTTCGACTTCGTCCAGATTCTGATAGTTGAGCGGCTTCAGCACTTCGGCAAGCGTTTCGGTCGCCGCACCGATATCGACGGCAAGGCCGTCATCATCGACATCCTCGGTGAAGAAGGCGGCATCGACCACGAATGTGGCACCGTGCATGCCCTGGGCAGGACCGAATACGGGTCGGGGGAGGCTGTGGGCGATCATGATGTGATCGCGAACTTCGACTGCAAACATGGCTTCTCTCTTTTTAGTATCGGATACGGTGGCAGAGCGTTTCCGGATCATCGATGATGTCGGGATAGGCCGCCGCGATGTCCTCAAACGCGGTCTCGCCGGAGATCAGCGCATCGAGGCGGTCGTCTTCAAGCAGGGCAATCGCCTTGGCCAGACGACGGGCAAAGGTCCAGCGGGCGCGTCGAGCGGGCGGCAGCGCGCCGACCTGCGAACCGACGATCGACAGCCGCTGCGAATGGAAGGCCCCGCCGAGCGGCAGCGTCAATTTTCTGTCGCCGTACCAGCTCGCCTCGACAATCCGGGCCTCGAAGCCCGCGTGATCCAGCGCCTCCGCGAGCGCTTCGCCGGAGGCCGAGGCGTTGATCAGCACATCGAATTCGCCGTCAAGCGCACCGCTCTCGGCAAAGGTCACGCCGAGCCTCTCGGCAAGCGTCGGCCGCGCCGGATTGCGGTCGACCAGCACGACGTCCGTGCCGATGATCGCGGTGGCGAGGAAGGCACTCAGCGCGCCGACAACGCCCGCGCCGAACACCGCCACCCGGTCGCCGGGCATGATTCCGGCATCCCAGACAATGTTGAGCGCCGTCTCCATATTGGCTGCCAGGATGGCGCGTTCGGGCGGCAGCGATCCTGGTAGCGGCGTGACCATGGCTTCGGCCACGATGGCCGCGCTTTGATGCGGGTGCAGGCAAAAGACGTTGCGGCCGGCCAGATGTTCCGGCCCGGTCTCCACGCGACCCACCAGCGCATAGCCATATTTCACCGGAAACGGGAAAACGCCCGCCATGTGCGGTCCGCGCATGCGATCGCGCTCGCTTTCAGGAACCAGACCGTTGAAAACCAGTGATTCCGTGCCCCGGCTGATGCCGCTGAAAAGCGTCCTGAGCATTACCGAACCCTCGTTGACCGCGCCGAGTTGTTCCACTTGCAACGCGCAGGTCCGCGACGCCGGAAACCAGAGCGCCCGCGCCGTGTGGCCCGCGCGGTCATCATCGCCAAAACTTCCCTTCAATTTTCGACGCTCCTTCCGGCGAACACTTTTTTGTTAAAGTCCAGTCGCAGCGTGCGACTGGAACCAATCCACTTACGCGCTAATTACGTATTAGGTTCCAATGACTTCGACGCTCTGCCCGTTTGTGAACCGGGACGAGTCGATGGTTTTGTGACAAAACGATGATGCCGCCAGGCGGCGGAATCATACGCGTGCAACATAGCAGATCAACGCAGGAACAGATGGATAGGTTCAGTTTTCGAGTTTGCACCCCGGCAATGGAGATCGAACGGGCCGTCGCCGAACTGCGCTTCGGGCGCCCGGTCATTCTGGAGAGTGGCAAGGAAAAGCATGCCGTGCTGGCGCTCGATTGCGCCGCGCCGGAGACCTATGATGCCTTCGCGGCCGCAAGTGAGGATCGTCACGCGCTGTTCGTCACGGCGCAGCGGGCCCATTGCCTGGGCATTTCATCGAGCCTCGGCATCGCCGTGCCCGCCGAAGGGATGTCGTTCGATGCCGCGGCGAGGCTTTCCTATGCCCTGGATGCCAAAGCCCCGGGAGAATGGCGTGAGGCCGATCCGGCCATGTCGGCCGCCGCGGAGCTGGCGCGCATGGCGCTGCTGCTGCCGGCCATGGTATGCACGGAAATCAAGGGTATCGAGGATCGTTTCGAAGCCTGCCACAGGCTCGACTGCGCCCACCTTTCCGATACCAGGCACGCCCGCCAGGACTTCACCGAGGTCGTGCGCACGCGGGTTCCGCTCAAAGACCTCGGCGATGCGCAGTTTGCGGTGTTTCGCGGCGGGCTTGCGCAGAAGGATCAGATCGCAATCATCGTCGGAGATCCGGATTTCAGCCGTCCGGTGTCCGTGCGCATTCACTCCTCATGCCTCACCGGCGACCTGTGCGGCTCGCTGAAGTGCGATTGCGGCGACCAGTTGCGCAACGGCCTCGCCAATCTGAGGGCGGCAGGCGGCGGCGTGCTGATCTATCTCGATCAGGAAGGTCGCGGCACCGGCATCGGCTCCAAGATGCGGGCCTATGGCTATCAGCACCAGGGCCTCGACACGATCGATGCCGACGCCGAGCTCGGTCTCGAGCCCGACCATCGCCGCTACGAGGCGGCGATCGCGATCCTGCGGCTGCTGGGCATCTCAAGCGTCGTTCTGCACACCAACAACCCGACCAAGATCGCGGCGATCAATGCCGCGGGCATAAAGGTGGTGGGGCGGATGCCGACTCATGGCAAGATCACCGCGGAGAACCTGAATTACCTGCGCACAAAGGCGTCGAAGGCCGATCACATATTCGACCCCGAAATGCTCGCGGCAACGAAATAACCCCGAGAGCCGCATGACCGACAAGCCGAGCCCCGCACCGCCGCCGCACCTCAAAGCCAGCGCGTTTCTGGTGCTGGGCGTCGTGTTCGTCGCCGCGCTGGTTTTCTATCAGATGCTGGGCCCGCACCTGATGCTCGGACGCTGGGCGGTGATGTTCGCGGCGTTGCTGCTGTTTGCGATCTTCACCGTCGTTCTCAGCGCCCTGCCCTATCACCCGCACAGGTCTTTCGGCGCGGCCAACGCGATCACCGCGATCCGGACGGCGATCGTCAGCCTGGTGACGGCCTTCGTGTTTTTCGCCGCAGACATGGACGAGCATTCGGCGGTCTGGATCCTGATCGCGCTCGTGGTGGCGGCCTTCGTCCTCGATGGCTTCGATGGCTATCTCGCCCGACGCTTCGGCCAGGAATCCGCCCTTGGCGCCCGTTTCGACATGGAGGTCGATGCGCTGCTCATACTGGTCCTGTCGGAGGCGGCGCTGCTGCTGGGCAAGGCCGGTTGGTGGGTGCTTTTGATCGGGCTGATGCGCTATCTCTTCGTCGGCGCGCAATATTTCATGCCGGCGCTGGGTGAGCCCCTGCCCCCGTCATTTCGCCGGAAGCTGATCTGCGTGGTTCAGGTGGCAACGCTGTGTGTCATCCTCGTGCCGACGATCGTCCCGCCGGTCTCGACGGCGGCGGCGCTCATCGCGCTGGCTCTGCTGGCCTATTCATTCGCGGCCGACATCCTCTATCTGCTGCGCAAGAGCCGGTCATGAGGTCGCCCGTCTCAGGATTTGGCGATCCTGCCCCGGTAGAGCGAAACGGCAAACGATATGCCGCCGGGCACGGCAGCGCCCGCCAGCGATATCACCCCATAAAGCAGGCTTGCGGCCACGCCCTCGGCGCTGGTGAAGCCGAAGAGCGGCCAGAGTGCGGCGGCGGCGGCCTCGCGCGTGCCCCAGCCGCCGATGCCGGCGGGAATAAGCATGGTCATCAGACAAAGCGGAATGGCTGTGACGGCCGCGATCGCCGGCAAGGGCGCGCCGACCGCGCGCGACGCGATCAGGAATACCGCGATATAGCCGCAGACGATCAACACGCTGAGGCCGCCCTGCACCACAAACGCCCGGTCTTTCCAGAACACGGCGGCAATATCCGCCCCCACGGCGCGGAAGCGCTGCGGCAGCCATTCCGCCCAGAACACGGCGGCAATCACAATGCCGACGATGACAACCGCGCTGACGCCCCATATCAGCGCATCGGCCTGATCCGGCAGGCGTTCGCTCAGGAACAGGGGCCAGGCCAGAAGACCGATGCAACTCAGGGCGAAAAAGGCGATCTGGCCGGACAGTCTTTCCAGAAACACCGCCGCCGCCGGCCGCTTCCAGCCGCCAACGCCCTCCATCCGGCTGCGATAGGCCCGCACGGCATCGCCCGCCATGCCGCCCGGCAGGACCAGATTAAGCGCGCTGCTGATGTAGTATTCGCGAATGGCAAGGCCGAGACCGATCTCCTGTCCGAGCCTTTTGGCCGTGAACCGCCAGCGGTAGGCCGACGCTATGATCTGCACCTGCACCAATGCGAGCGACAGAATAACGAGGGCGGGCGGCACATCGCGCAAGGCCGCCACCAGACGTTCCGGGCCGGTCAGAGCGATGAGCCCGGCAAGCAGCGCCAGACAGGCGATAACCGAAACGGCGGCAAGTTTGTTCAAGCTCTGGTCCTTCGCAACATGCGGGCAGAAATTGCGCGCGCCGCATCTCAATGTAACGTATGGTGCGCGGTGATGGTTTGATGACAACAAGCGACAGGCCTGACAAGGGGCGAACCGTCTCATCCCGCGCGGGCTGGATCGCGTTCGTATTTTTCGTCATCCTCAGCTTTGCCGCGCTGATCCTGCCGGATCACCCGGGCGCGTTCTACGGCGCCGCTTTCCTGCGGTTTCAGCTGGAAGTTCCCATCATGGTGCTGGCGCTGCTGGTGCTGCCGCGACGGATCGCGACCGTGCTGGCCGTCCTGTTTGCGTTGGCCATCTTCACGCTGCTGTTCCTGAAGATCGCCGATATCGGCGTGCAATCTGCCTTCCAGCGGCGGTTCAACCCCTATCTCGACATGAAGATGCTGGCCGATGGCTGGAATGTTTTTTCCGGAACGCTGGGCGCTTGGAAGGCAGGCGTCGCGATCGGGGCGGTCCTTACGGGCTTTATCGGCCTTCTCGCGCTTTACTTCGGGGCGGAACGGCGGCTGATAAGACTGAGCAAGGCGCAAAAGCGCGGACCGGTGATCGTTGCGCTCACCCTGCTAGCCATCGGGACCGCGCTCCAGTTCGTCGAGACCCCTGTGCGGGCGGAGATGAAGGCCGTCGCCTATCTCGGCAACCGGCTGGCGCTGGTGCAGAAATCGGTCGCGGATATGCAGCGGTTCGAGCGCGATCTGGCCGCCGCTGACGAGATCGGTTCCAGAAACGATCTGTTTGGCGCGATCAGGGGCCGCGACGTCATTCTCGTCTTCATCGAATCCTACGGGCGCAGCGCCGTGGAAGATCCGCTCTACAGTCCGGTGACGGTGCCGAGGCTCGACAATGTCGAAGCCGAACTCACCGAAGCGGGCTTCTCCTCTGCGTCCGACTGGCTGGTCTCGCCCACCATGGGCGGCTTGAGCTGGCTTGCCCATGGCACGTTTCTCTCCGGCCTGTGGACCGACAGCCAGGCCCGCTACGACCGGCTGATGATCAGCGACCGGCAAAGCCTGAACAACCTGTTCCGCCAGGCCGGATGGCGCACGGCTGCGGTCATGCCGGCAATCACCATGGACTGGCCGGAAGCCGCCTATTACGGCTATGACGAGGTTTTCGCGTCGGGCGATCTCGGCTATCTCGGCAAGCCCTTCAACTGGATCACCATGCCGGATCAATACACGCTATCGGCGTTTGATCGCTTGGTGCGCCAGCCCGCCCGTGCCGAGGGCAAACCGCTGATGGCGGAAATCGCGCTGATCTCAAGCCATGCGCCATGGACGCCGGTGCCGAGCCTGATCGACTGGAACGATGTCGGCGACGGCACGGTGTTCGACAGTCAGGCGGAAAGCGGAAAATCACCGCAGGAAGTGTGGTCGAACCGAGACGATATCCGCGATCACTATATCCGAACCATCGACTATTCGCTGCAGACGGTCGGCGATTACATCGCCCGCTTCGGCGACGACGCCGTCTTCATCGTTCTCGGCGACCATCAGCCGGCGCCGGTCGTCACGGGACCCGAGGCATCGCGGGCGGTTCCGGTGCATGTCATCAGCCGGGATGCCCCCCTCATCGAACACTTCGAGGCGGATGGCTTCACCCCCGGCATGATCCCGGCCCCGGACGCGCCGGAAACGGGGATGGACACGATGCGGGCGAAGCTCATCGATATCTTTGGCGGACATTCCGGACCGGCGATGTAGCGCCGGCCCGGATTAACGCCTATGCCGATGCTGAGCCTTCAGGGCTCGCAGCGGCACTCTCCCGCCCGTCTCCCCGCAGCACGACGTAGATCGCCGGAATGATCAGCACGGTCAGCGCCGTGGAGGAGGCAAGGCCGAACAGCAGCGAGATCGCCAGCCCCTGGAAGATCGGGTCGGTCAGGATCACGGCGGCCCCGATCATCGCGGCAAGCGCGGTGAGCAGGATCGGCTTGAAGCGGATCGCGCCGGCTTCGAGAAGCACGTCGATCAGCGGTCTGCCAGGCGTGCGCGCATGGCGGATGAAATCGACCAGCAGGATCGAGTTGCGCACGATGATGCCCGCAAGCGCGATGAAGCCGATCATCGAGGTCGCGGTGAACGGCGCGCCGAACAGCCAGTGACCGCCGAGAATACCGATGAAGGTCAGCGGGATCGGCGTCAGGATCACGAGCGGCAGCTTGAACGAGCCGAACTGGGCGACGACAAGGATATAAATCCCGATGATCGCCACCATGAAGGCGGCGCCCATGTCGCGGAAGGTCACCCAGGTCACCTCCCATTCGCCGTCCCAGAGCAGCGTCGGATGGGTCTCGTCGTCGGGCTGGCCGTGGAGGACGATGTCCGGCTTCGGCAGATCGCCCCAGTCCATGGCATCGATCGCATCCTGCACCGCCAGCATGCCGTAGATCGGCGCCTCATACGCACCGGCGAGCTCGGCCATCACCATTTCGGCGGCGCGGCCATTGTGGCGGAACACCGGATAGGATGCGGGTTCCTGCGTGACGCTGACGACATCGCCAAGTTCGACCACGCCGCGCCCGCCCGGCAGCGCATTGGCCGGCACCGGGGTCGAGAGCGCGCGTTCATCGAGCGTGTCGTGCTCCTTCGGCAGCGCAAGCCGGATCGGGATCGGCTGACGCCCGTCGCCGCGATGCGAATAGCCGACCGTTGCCCCGCCATAGAGATAGCTGAGCGTGTCGTAGACATCCGATTGTTCGACCCGGTAATATTCGAGATTGTCCTGATCGATGGCAACCCGCATCCGTTCCGGCCGGTTGTGATAGCTGTCGTCAAGATCGACGATGAAGGGCACGCTTTCGAAAGCCTCGCGCACCTTGTCCGCCACAGCGCGCCGTGTCTCGGGGTCCGGGCCGTAGATCTCGGCAAGCAGCGTCCCCATGACCGGCGGGCCGGGCGGCGGCTCCACCACCTTCACCACCGTGCCCTGCGGCAGGTCGAGGCCGTCGAGCCGTTCGCGCATGTCGAGCGCGATGGCGTGGCTCGCCCGGTCGCGATCGCCCTTTGGCAACAGGTTGACGGCGACCTGCCCCTGCTCGGGATTGGCCCTCAGGTAATAATGGCGTACCAGCCCGTTGAAATCGAAGGGCGCGGCGGTGCCGGCATAGGTCT
This sequence comes from Martelella mediterranea DSM 17316, assembly GCF_002043005.1. Classification (NCBI taxonomy): domain Bacteria; kingdom Pseudomonadati; phylum Pseudomonadota; class Alphaproteobacteria; order Hyphomicrobiales; family Aurantimonadaceae; genus Martelella; species Martelella mediterranea. Next base: position 3,389,351 of record NZ_CP020330.1, read on the forward strand.
GGAAGGAGACGATTTCTGGCATCTCCGCAAGCCTGTCGACAACCGATTGCAGCGCCCGGTCGGTGTCCTCGACGGAAGCGCCTTTCGGCAGGTCGAGCACGACCTGGAGGTCGGACTTGTTGTCGAAGGGCAGCAGCTTGACCGTGACATCCTTGGTGTAGAACAGCGCAAGCGAGGCAAACGTCGCCAGCGCCACCAGGATGATGAAGGTCCACGCCCGCGCCCGGCTTTTCAGGACAGGCCGCGCGACCGCGACATAGAACCGGCCGAGACGGCCGCCGCCGGCAGCACCGTGGGCAGCGCCATCGCCATGAGCTACCGCCTTGCCGCCGAGCTTGATCATCAGCCACGGCGTCAGAATGACGGCGACGAAGAACGAGAACAGCATGGCCGCCGAGGCATTGGCGGGGATCGGGCTCATATAGGGGCCCATCATGCCCGAGACGAACATCATCGGCAGCAGGGCCGCGATCACCGTCAGCGTGGCGACGATGGTGGGATTGCCCACCTCGGCAACGGCATCGATCGCCGACTGAACGCGCGAGCGGTCATCCTGCATCGCCCAGTGGCGGGCAATGTTTTCGATCACCACGATGGCGTCATCGACCAGGATGCCGATGGAAAAGATCAGCGCAAACAGCGAGACGCGGTTGATCGTGTAACCCATGATCCACGAGGCGAAGAAGGTCAGAAGAATGGTCGTCGGAATGACGACCGCGACCACCAGCGCCTCGCGCCAGCCGATGGCGATGCCCACGAGCACGACGATCGAAACGGTCGCAAGCGCCAGATGGAACAGCAGCTCGTTGGCCTTCTCGTTGGCGGTCTCGCCGTAATTGCGCGTGACCGTCATTTCCACATCGGCGGGGAAAATCTGGCCGCGCACCTGCTCCAGCCGGTGCACGATCTCCTCGGCGATCACCACCGCATTGGTGCCGGGACGCTTGGCAATCGCCAATGAGACGGCGGCAGCGCGATCCAGCCCGTCATCGGTGCGGCGGATATCGGTGACGCGGTGTTCGGCCGGCGATGTCGCCAGTACCACATCGGCGACGTCGCGAACATAGACCGGGCGGCCGTCGCGCGCCGTCAGCAGCAGATTGCCGATCTCGGGCAAGGACTGCAGCGTCTGGCCGGCGACGACGGGAAGCTGGCCGCCATCCTCGCGGATGGTGCCGACCCGGAAGGACCGATTGGCGCCCTGCACCTTGGCGGCGAGCTGCTGCAGCGTGATGCCGAACAGCGACAGGCGCTCGGGATCCGGCTCCACGCGGAACTGTTCGGGCTGTTCGCCGACAATATAGGTGAGCCCGATATCCGGCAGTTTGGAGACTTCCACCTGCAGTTCGCGGGCAAGCCGGGTCAGGTCGTTTTCCGTCCAGCGCCCGGCGGCCTCAGGCGTCGGCCTGAGCGTAACGACGACCGCGGCCACGTCGTCGATGCCGCGACCGACGATCAGCGGCTCCGGGACGCCGACCGGAATACGGTCCATATTGGCGCGGATTTTCTCATGCACCCGTAATATCGCGGTATCGGCGTTGGTGCCGACCTCGAAACGGGCGGTGACGAGCGCGCCGTCGTCATCCGTCTGCGAATAGACATGCTCGACGCCGTCAATGCTCTTAACGATGGTTTCCAGCGGCTCGGTGACGAGCTTGACGGCGTCCTCGGCCTTCAGCCCGTTGGCGTTGACATGAATGTCGACCATCGGCACCGAAATCTGCGGCTCCTCCTCGCGCGGCAGCGAGACGAGCGCGATCAGGCCAAGCGCAATCGCGGCCAGCAGCAGCAGCGGCGTGAGTGGCGACGTGATGAAGGTGCGGGTGAGCCCGCCTGCGATACCGAGCTTCATGGCAGCACAACCCGATCACCGGCGCGCAGGCCGGACAGGACCTCGATCCGTTCCGCGTCATTGTCGCGCACGATCTCGCCGAGAACGACCACGACATCCATCTCGCCGTCCGCTGTCGCGATCCGCACATAGTCGACGCCGTGCACGGTCTTGACGGCTTCCGGGGGCACGACGAGGGCTGCCCGCTTGCCGACCGGGATCGACACCAGCGTGCGCTCGTTGACGAAATAATCGCCGACGCTCTCGATCTCGACATCGGCGATCACGCGGCCATCGGCGATTTCCGGATATACCTTGCTGATGCGCCCGGTGCTGACGGCCGGCAGCTCGCCTGCCCCGCGCACAAGATCACGCTCGCCGACCTGCACCTCGGCGCCCTCGACGATTTCGGCCGCATGCCGCTCCGGCAGCGACAGGCGCAGATAGTACGGCCCCGGCGCGATGCGGGCGACATTCTCGCCCGCCATCACGACCGAGCCCAGCGTTACCGGCACGGTCAGCACCCTGCCCGTTGCCGGCGCCAGAACCTCGCCCTCCTTGGCGCGCTGCTCCACGACCGCCTTTTCGGCAATGGCGGCAGCAACCTGATTGGTGGCGACGTCGAACTGCATCGTGGCCTGATCGAGACGGGCCTGGGTGCCGGAGCCGGAGGTGCGCAACTGCTGGGCGCGATCGAGTTCGGTGCGTGCGTTCGCGAGCTGCGAATTCAAAGCCTCGAGCCTCGCATCGGCAGCCTTGAGTTCGAGCGCGATCTTGTCGTCGACGATCACCGCGATGGTGTCGCCCTTGGCGACATTATCGCCCTCGCCGACCCGAACGTCCTCGACAACGCCGCCGATCCGGGCGCGCGCCGGCACCACGATCCGGCTTTCCACCCGGCCGAAAACGGCCTTCATCTCGGTCACGGTCACGGGTTCGACGGTAAATTCGGCGGCAGCCGCAGCCGAGGCGACAAGCGTCGTCACGGCAAGGGCGGCGGTCAATCGGAAAACGGCTTTCAGCATGGGACCAAAGCTCCTCCCGGCGGCAGAGTTTAACCTCCGCGCCCGGGATAAATGTGTGATAACGAGGCTGGCGCGGTTATTCGAACGCCGAACCCGACTTGACTCCGAGCTTCCGGAACACAATTGCAGCAGGACAGAAACCTGTCACCGATGCCTGGATCAGGTTGAGACCGACAAAGGCATTGAGCAGGAACCACCACGGCGAGACATAAAAGCCGAGCGCCAAGGAGATAAGAACCATGAAACCCGCGAACATCATCACGGCACGATCGAGCGTCATTTGACCATTCCTTCTGTTGGATCAATACGTTGCGCAAAGGACGGCGCGGTTGGAACCTCCCGGCTCAACGCCGTTCGCACGACAACGTAATCGCATGGCTTGCATATAACATTCAAAAATATTAAATTCAAGAACATGAATGTCACAGAGATGATCCCCGCCGCCGAAGCGGCCGCCGAACTGATGAGCAGTCTTTCCCATCCGCAAAGGCTGCTGGTGCTTTGCGCGCTTGTCGATGGCGAGAAATCGGTCGCCGAATTGCGCCGGGAACTCGGCATCGAACAGGTGCCGATGTCGCAGCAACTCATGCGCCTGAGGGCCGACGGACTTGTCGAGTCCAGGCGGGAGGGCACCACGGTATACTACGCCATCACCCGGCCGGAGGTGTTGACCGTGATCAACGCGCTCCACGGCGCTTTTTGCAGGAAAGAATAGCGGCGTGGCATGGGGTGATATGCCGGTCCGCCAGCGCTCCGCGGCATTCCGTTGCGGCGCCGATTGGTGTAATGCGTTGCGCAGGCCGGCTGCATCAGTTCAACATTTCTGATGAGCGTGAAACCGCAGCCCCACAATAAGATCACGCGGTTCCGCATTCTCGGAAAAGCTGAACCGTTGGGGGGATTGGAATATCATGGTCATGCGAGACTTCATGGCGCCGGGGAAGTCCGTCGCGCTTGCCGAAAACGCGATGGCAGCGACATCGCATCCGCAGGCGACGCTGGCGGCGCTCGATATCCTGCGCGCCGGCGGCAATGCGGTCGATGCAGCGATCGCGGCGGTCGCCCTGCAGGGCGTGGTCGATCCGCACATGACCGGCATCGGCGGCGATTGCTTCGCCCTGTTCACGCCCGCCGGCGGCAGGCCGGTCGCGCTCAACGGTTCCGGCCGCGCCCCCGCAGCGGCCCATCTGGAATTTTTCCGGGAACAGGGGATAACCGCGATCTCCGATCTCTCGGTGCATTCGGTCACCGTGCCGGGCGCCGTCGGGGCGTGGGACTATCTGAGCGAAACATTCGGGCGGATCGGGCTCGACGCGATCCTTCAGCCGGCGATCAGGGCCGCGCGCGACGGCTTCACAATTACGCCGCGCGTCGCGCACGACTGGGCGCGCTATGCCGAGAGGCTGCGCCGGCACGAACCCGCCGCGCGCCAGTTCTTGCCGGGCGGCAAGGCCCCTGTGACAGGGGACCGGCTCTACAATCCCGCGCTTGCCGACACGCTCGAAAAGATCGCGCGCGAGGGGCGCAAGGGCTTCTACGAAGGCGCGGTGGCCGAGGATATCGTTGCCACCCTCAATGCGCTCGGCGGGCTTCACACGCTCGCCGATTTCGATCGCAATCGACCGGATGTCACCGAACCCATCGAAGCGGACTACCGAGGTTACCGGCTGCTGGAATGCCCGCCCAACGGCCAGGGCCTCGCCGCGCTGCTGATGGCGCGCATTCTGGACGGGTTCGACCTTGGCGAGGGCAAGGTCTCGGCGGCGGACCGCATTCATCTTCTGGCGGAGGCCGCGAAATCGGCCTACCGCCAGCGCGACCTCCATATCGCCGATCCGGCCCACATGGCCGTGTCGGTGGAAGCGCTTCTGGACGAGAACCGGATCGCGGCCATTCGCTCCGCCATCGCCCTCGACCGCGCCTCGCCTGCCGAGGCGCTCGACATACCGATCCACAAGGACACGGTCTATGTCAGCGTCGTCGATCGCAACGGCAATGCCGTGTCGCTGATCAACTCGATCTTCGCCTCATTCGGCAGCGGCATCTATGCCGAAGGGTCCGGCGTGCTGCTGCAGAACAGAGGCAGCGGCTTTTCCCTGGCCGACGGCCATGCCAATTGCATCGGCCCCTCCAAACGCCCCTTCCACACGATCATTCCGGCCATGATGTTTGACGGCGACAAGCCCTATCTCTCTTTCGGAGTCATGGGCGGGCAGTATCAGGCGAACGGCCACGCCCATTTCATCTCGCAAGTCATCGATCGCGGCTTCGATATCCAGATGGCCTCCGATCAGCCGCGCAGCTTCTTCACCGAAGGCGTGATCACTCTGGAACCGACCATTTCCGACGAGACAAGGCGCGATCTAGAGCGGCGCGGCCACCTGACCCGGATCGCCGAAGAGCCGCTCGGCGGCTGCCAGGCGATCATGATCGACCACAAGCGCGGCATATTGTGGGGCGCGTCGGACCACCGCAAGGATGGCATCGCGCTCGGCTATTAGAGCATCAGCGTCGGGCGGTTAACGTCCGAATCCCGGGCCGAACAGCGAGCCGATGGCGACCGTGCCATCCTCGATGCGCAGGTCGATACGGCCGTCATTCCTGCGGTAGAGATCGGGATGGGCGGCAAGCAGCCGCGCCTTTTCGAGATCGTCATAACCCTGCAGACCGCCGCCGAAATGGTGGCCGTTGCGCTCCACATCGCGGCAGCCGAGCGTTGCCGCCACCAGCGTATCCTGCTGCCAGCAAAGGCCGGGCTGGCAGGTCAGGTCTTCCGCCGAGATGAACAGGCGTTTTCCGTGGGCCCGGCCATCGACCTTCCGGGCATAGTTCAGGAGCGCGCGCAGCACGCCCTTGCAGCTCTTGATCGAGGTGCCGGACCAGCCATAGGCAATCGCGGTGGCGAAGGCGTCGTCATGGTCGTCGCTCTCGTCGATGATCAGCGGGAAGGCGGAAAGCGCCGGCGTGATCTCAAGCGTCAGCGCCGTCTCGCGGGCGAAGGGCTGTTCGATGAAGGCGATCGAATTGCGCAATCGCGAGAGCCTTGGATCGCCCTGCAGGCGGTCGAGAAAGGCGGCGAAACGGTCGGGCAGATACTGCTCGTTTGCGTCGAGCGTGACGCGGTAATTGTCCGTCTGGTCGACCAGCGTGGCAATATGCGCCAGCCGGTCGATATCGGCATCCGGCTCGCCCTTGAGCTTGATCTTGAAGGCGCGGATACCGGTGGCGCGGATGATCGCTTCGAGGCTTACCGGCAGCCCGTCATCGGCCCTGTCCGCCTCGCCCGAAAATATCGGCGCGTCGAAACCGACGGTCTGGCGCGGCGAGATCGCCGGCAGCGGCGTGATCCCGGCAAGCGCGCCGGTGATGGCGGCAGAAGAAATATCGGGCGCGGCAAGCGTACTGACGCCGAACAGGTCGGCCTTTGCGGCCTGCGGAAAATTGAGGCCATGCGCGCGACAGACCGCGTCGATCAACGCCATTTCGACGAGCGCCGGGCCGAAATGGGCGGCGAGCCTTGGCGTGCCCTCCGGCATGGCGGCCTCGACCGCGTGGCGCATGCGGGTCGTGGCGGCGGCGATGGTTTCGGACGCGATGTCCTCGGCCGATCGACAGGCAAACTCCAGCGAGCGCTTCAGATCGGCGACGGTGTCCTCATTCGTCCGGCTCGCACGCTTGTCGAACCAGCGCGGCACCATGAGCTGGGCCGCGTGGCCCTCCGCTATCTGTCCATCGACTTCGACAGTCACCGAAACGAAGCCCTGATCGGTTTCCGTGACAACGGTATTGCCGAAATGGAACGGCAGGCGGAACCGGACCGGCCGGGTGCGAAACGCGATCGCCTTGAGCGAAATCCGTGCGGCGCTCATGACATCGCCCTCCCATGGGTTTGCAGATGGGCCCGTGTGGTGGCCGACGCGATGGCAAGCGTCACTTCCGCGCTGACGCAGGTGGTGAACGGTTCGACCGAAAGGTCCCCGCCATATCCGCTCGCGATCAGCGCGGCGATGATGGCCGAAAAATCGTCGGCTCCGGTGCCCGGCGCGCCGCGATTGCTGTCGTTGAGATGCACATGGGCAATCAGCCCGCTCGGCATCCATTTTTCGATCAGCGCCGGCACGCTTTCCTCTTCGGTAAGGGCCGCCGAGGAACAGTCGAGCATGGTCTTGAACACCGGCGACCCGACCATCTCGACAAGCCGGCGGGCGTCCGCCAGCGTGTTGATGAACGGCGTCTGGTCGCGCGAAAGCGGCTCGATGCAATAGGTGAGACCAGCGTCATGACAGGCGCGGGCAACGGGCGCGAACAGTTTCGCCGCATGGTCATAGGTCGCCGCATCCGCGATGCCGGCAAGCGGGCGGCGCTGCTGGGGCGAGCCGTGGATGAGCACATGGCCGCCGAGCGCGGCGCAGATGTCAACGAGCCTCAGCAGATAGTCCGTCGTCTCTCCAGCCACCGCGGGGTTGGTAATCGAGAGCGCCGGGGCGGAGGACAGCAGCCAGTGCAGGCCGGCAATTTCCATGCCTTCATCGGCCGCCGTCTGCCGCATCGCCCTCACCTCACTCTCCGAAAGGCGGAGAGGGTCAGCGGGAAAGCTCTCGATCGCAAGCTCCAGCGCGTCAAAGCCGACGGCCTTCGCGAACCGGCACTGCGCCCGAAAATCGAGACCTTCCCGGCTCAGCAGTTCGTTGCAGCAGACAAGGCGGGGCATCAGCTTTCGCCTTTCTGTTTGAGCCAGCCGACGACCGCCTCCGTGGCGCGGCGGGCATGGGCGTTGAGGCCCTCTTCGCTCGCGTCGAAGCCGAAGACCTCGGCCAGCGTGAAGCGGTTGGAGACAGGAAAATAGCAGAGCGAGGCGATCATCAGATAGACTTCCACCGGCTCGGCCTTCCGCAGGAAAACGCCGTCTTTCCAACCCCTTTTGAGCACTTCCTCAAGCTTGATCAGAAGCTTCGACTGGATCTCGCGCCGGTCGCCGATCTTGCCGACGGAGGAACCCTGCCGCAGGTTCTCGGTGTTCAGCATGGTGATGAACCAGGGCCGGGTGCGGAAATGGGTCATGGTGAACATCACCAGCGCCGCGACCGCATCCTCCGGCGAGAGCGCCTCGAGCGCCAGCTTCTCCTCGCCCGCGCGGATCTGCACATAGGCCTCGCGCAGCGCCGCCTTGTAGAGTTCGTCCTTGTCGCCGAAATAGTCGTAGAGCAGCGGCTTGGAGAGGCCGGCCTCGGCGGCGATGCGGTCGACGCGGGCGCCGTCATAGCCGACCGACGAGAATTCATCGAGCGCCGCCTGGAGGATTGCCGCGCGCGAAGCCTCCGCATCGCGCGTTCCCCGTTTCGTCTTTACCGCTGTCCGCCTCGCCACGCCCGTTTCTCCTTATTTCGTGTTCGCGTCTTCCCCGTTAGCATCGCCGCGCCAGCGTTTGAAGCTTGCAAGCCGGCGGACGGCGGGTATCGAGAACAGGATGGTCAGCGCGATCAGCACCGCGAAACCGGCCGACACAGGCCGCGTGAAGAAGGCTGTGATATCGCCATTGGACAGGATCAGCCCGCGTCGCAAGCTCTTGTCCAGCAGGGCGCCGAGGATGATGCCGAGCACCAGCGGCGCCATCGGGTAGTTCAGGCGGCGCAGGATATAGCCGCCGACGCCGAAGGCGAACATCACCCAGATATCGAAAATCCGCTGGGACAGCGCATAGGGGCCGATGACGCAGAGCGTGAACACCATCGGCATCAGGATCGTGCGGGGGATCTGAAGCACCCTGACGAAGAGCGGCGTCAGCGCCATGCCGAACACGCCCATGGCGATGGTGGCGAAGATCAGCATCACGGCGATGGTGTAGATCATGTCGGGCTGGTCAAACATGATCATCGGGCCGGGGCGCACGCCATGCAGGAACAGCGCCGCGATCAGCACGGCGGCCGATGCCGAACCCGGCACGCCGAGCGTCAGTGTCGGGATCAACGAGCCGGGCACCACCGCGGAATTGCCGGTTTCAGCCGCGATCAGCCCTTCCTGGCTGCCCTTGCCGAATTCGTCGCGCTCCTTCGAATGGCGCTTGGCCGCGGCATAGGAGCCCCAGGCGCCGATATCCTCGCCCACACCCGGAATGATGCCGACCAACGTGCCGATGATGCCGGATTCCAGCACCGTGCGCTTGTAGCGCCAGACGCTGGAGAACAGCTCCTTCAGCGGCGCGGGCACGGATTTGCTGCGGGCGAGTTCGGCCGCGGGCAGCGTCATCGCGAACAGCACTTCGGCAAACCCGAACGCGCCGACCATGGCCGGAATCAGTTCGATCCCGCCATTCATCTGCTGGACGCCGAAATTGAAGCGGACATAGGAATGAATTCCTTCCGAGCCGATCATCGCGACCGAGAGCCCGATCAGACCGGCCATATAGCCCTTCAGCGGTTCGCCGGAATGGGTGAGCTGGCCGGAGATGATGATGCCGAACAGCGCCAGCCAGAAGAACTCATAGGAGCCGAAGCCGAAGGCGGCTTCCGCCAGCGGCGGCGCGATCAGCACCAGCATGGCGATGCCGACCAGCGTGCCGAGCATTGAGCCGAGCGTGGCGATTGCCATGGCGAGCGAGCCCTTGCCCTTGCGCACCAGCGGAAAGCCGTCGAGCGCGGTGGCGGCGCTCGCCGGCGTTCCCGGAATATTGAGCAGGATGGCGCTGCGCGAGCCGCCGTAGATCGCGCCGACATACATGCAGATCAGCACCATGATCGCGGTGTTGCGGTCGAGCGAATAGGTGAGCGTCGTCAGGAGCGCCACGCCCATGGTCGCCGTCAGGCCGGGCAGCGCGCCGACGAAGATGCCGAGCAGCGTCGCCCAAGCGACATTGAACAGCATCATCGGCGTTGTGAGTTCGGCAAAGGCGCTTGAGAGCGCGTCGATGACAGGGGTCATGGCAGGCGCACCAGGAAAAGATCTTCAAAAAGGTATGACACAGCGCCGCCGAAAAGGATCGCAATCACCAGCGCGCGAAGGATGGTGATGATCATGGCGCGCCGCGGCATGCCGGGCGAGAGCTCGAAGACGAGCATGAAGGTGGCGACGAACAGGCTGCTCGCCACCCAGAAATGCACGCGCCCCACCAGCACGATCGCGTAAATCGCGCAAAGGGCAATGAGCCCGGAAAGCCGCACCAGTTCCTCGCGGGTCACCATGCCGCTCGCCCGGCGTTCGTCGTCGCCATCCCGGCTGCGCAGGAGGCCGATGAGCTGAAGACCGGCCACGATGGTCATGGCGATGCCAAGCACGATCGGCAACAGGCCCGGGAAGCTTGCCGGCGGAATGTGCCGGACTTCCAGCCGGTCCATGGTGTAGCCACCAATAAGCTGGGCGATCCCGACGGCGAGCAGGATGGTCGAGACGGCAATGTCGACGGAGCGGATTTTCAGCATGAAGCCTCCGAGGAAACGGGATGAGGCGGCGGCACCGCCGCCCCGGTTTGTTTTGACGTTTCGCGAGGCCGGATTGCTCCCTCCGCACAGCCCCCCAATCTTCTCGCCCCGGAGGGGAGAGATGTCGCGAAAGCGACAGTGAGGGGGGAACTTATCCTTACGGACGCCCTCACGAACGGAAATGCTGCATCACCCTCGCTGCCCCTTTCGGGGCATCTCTCCCGCAAGCGGGAGAGAATATTGGGAGCGAGACCGAAGGCCATCTGCGATTGCTCTCCCCCTCAAGGGGAAGATCGGGTATTGCTCCTAAGCCACCCTTATTCCGGGCAGGTCAGGCCGACTTCGGACGGGTCCTTGACCGCCTCGCCGCGGGCCTTCAAGGCACAGGCCTCGTTGGTCGCAACCGGAATGGCGCGGGCGCGGGCCTCGTCGCCATAGCTCGGCGCAAAGCTCGCGCCGCGCTCATTGGCATATTTCTTCAACGCCTCGGAGTTCATTACCTTGTCGGCCCAGACCTGGTCGACCGTGTCATAGACCTCCTGCGGCGCGCCCTTCGGGATGAAGACGCCGAAATAGTCCGGGGCGACATCGATATCGAGCCATTCGGTGACCGGCGGAACCGGGTCGATGCCTTCGATTTCGAGCGGCGTGTCGGAGAGCACGGCGAGCGGGCGCAGGCGGCCGGCCTTGATCATTTCGGTCTGCTCCACGGCAAGCTGGGTCGTCATGTCGACCTCGCCGGAAGCCGCGGCGATAACGGCCGGATTGCCGCCGTCATAGGCGACCATGCGGGCAGACAAGTTGCCGCCCATCGCATCCTGTAGCGTGGCAAAGGCCGTACCGCCGGACGAGGTGACGCCGGCGGTCCCGACGGTCACATCGCCGGTTTTCATCGCCTCCATCAGTTCGGCGAAATCCTTGTAGGGCGCATCGGCGTTCACCGAGATCAGCGGCGCATTGGCGACGTGGAGGTAGATCCGGTAATCGTCGATGTTGGACTCTTCGAGCAGGCCGGAAACGGCATAGGTGGCGTTGTTGGCGATCGCGTTCGCGGTCCAGGTATAACCGTCACGCGGGGCGTCCATCGCCGCCTTGGTGCCGATCGATCCGGATGCGCCCGGCTGGTTGACCACAACGACTTCCGTGCCGAGCGCTTCGGCAAGGATCGGAGCAACGACGCGGGTGACTTGGTCGGTCGAACCGCCCGCCGACCACGGCACGATGATGTTGATCGGCCGGTCGGGCTGCCAGGTTTGGGCGGTGGCCGCGCCGGCGGCGAACATGGCGATTGCGGCTGCGGAAACAGCCAGTTTCGAAAGCATGGACATGATAGTCTCCTCCCTTGACTACTGGATAGTAGGTTACGGGCACCTGACCTCATGTCAAGTGACCGGGCTCCGCAGTTTCCGGCCGATCCGCCAGGGAAGCGCTCCTCTCGCTCTTCCCTGGCCTACCGGCCGCCTGCCTGCGCAAGCAGGTAATTCAAACTCAGCAGCAGCCGGCTGCGCGTTCGATGATGACCTGCATCACCGCGTCCGGATCGCGCTTCCACCAGTTCTCCGCTGAAAAAATCTCAACCTCGTTCAATCCGGAAAAGCCCTCGGCCTCCACGGCTGCGCGAAGGTCCGGGATATCGATGACGCCATCGCCCATCATGCCGCGGTCGTTCAGCATGTCGGTGGTCGGCACCAGCCAGTCGCAAAGGTGAAACGCCATCAGCCGCGCCTTCCCCGCGCGGGCGATCTGGGCTTTCACCTCGGGGTCCCACCAGATGTGGTAGACGTCGGCGGCAACGCCGATGCCGTCACCGAGCCGGTCACAGATGTCGAGCGCCTGCGCCATGGTGTTCACCGCTGCCCGGTCGGCCGCATACATCGGATGCAGCGGCTCGATGGCGATCTTCACCCCGACAGTGCGGGCATAGTCGAGCGTTTTGGCCAGCCCTTCCTCGATCATGGCGCGGGCGCCGTCGAGATCGCGGCTTCCCTTGGGCAGACCTCCGACCACCATGACGAGGCATTCGGCGCCGATGGTGGCGGCCTCGTCCACGGCAAGGCGATTGTCCTCCAGAACGGCGTCCGTCAGCGCGCCTTCGGCCGTATACCATCCGCCGCGGCAAAGGCCGGAAACGGCAAGCCCGGCATCGCGGATCTGGCGGGCGGCCTTCTCCGCACCGAGCGCCTGCAGCTGATCGCGCCATGGCGACAGGCCGCCGAACCCGTGGCGGGCGCAGCCTTCGATCGCCTGATCGAGCTTCCATTGCGCCCGCGTGGTCGCTGTGTTCAGCGAAAGCCTTTCGGGGGTGATCACCGCCATGCCGTCAGACCCCGATGCCGTGGGTGGCCATCACCCGCGCGGTGCGGGCTGCGGCCATCTCGGTATCCGCGATCAACCCCGCCGCATCGGCAAGGCGCACGATCTCGGCCAGGTGCTGCGCCGAGCGGGCGCTCTGCTGGCCGCCGAGCATGGTGAAATGGTCCTGATGGCCCATCAGATAGGCGAGGAAGACGACGCCGGTCTTGTAGTAGCGCGTCGGCGCCTTGAAGATGTGGCGCGACAGCGGCACGGTCGGCTCCATCACCGCGCCCCAGCGCTGCATGTCACCTTTCGCCAACGCCGCAAGCCCGGTCGCGGCAACCGGCGCGATCGGATCGAAGATGCCAAGCAAAGCATGGCTATAGCCGTGATCGTCGCCGGCGATCAGCTCCGGATAGTTGAAGTCGTCGCCGGTATACATTTTCACACCATCCGGCAGGCGGCGGCGCATGGCGATTTCCTTTTCGGCCGAAAGCAGCGAAATCTTGATGCCGTCGACCTTGTCGGCATTGTCCTCGATGATCTTGAGGCAGGTATCCATCGCCGCCATGTGGTCGGCGCTCGCCCAGTAGCCTTGAAGCGCCGGGTCGAACATCTCGCCGAGCCAGTGCAGCACGGCCGGCTGCTTCAGGCCGGAAAGGATGCGGCCATAGACGCGGGCGTAATCGTCAGCGCTGTTCGCGACCTTGCAGAGCGCGCGCGACGCCATCAGGATCACCTGACCGCCGGTGGCCTCCACCGCCTCGCACTGCATTTCGTAAGCCGCGATCACGTCGTCGATGGTCTTGGCATCCGCCGGATCAAGGTGGTCGGTGCCCGCGCCGCAAGCAATCGAATGACCGCCGGCTTTCGCTTCCTTCACGGAACGCTGGATCAGCTCCAGAGAGGTCGGCCAGTCCATGCCCATGCCGCGCTGGGCGGTGTCCATGGCTTCCGCCACGCCAAAGCCGAGCGACCAGAGATGGCGGCGAAATGCCATCGTCTTGTCCCAGTCGACATTGCAGTCCGACCACGGATTGTTGTCGGCGAGCGGATCGACCACGACATGGGCGGCGGCGAACACCTTGCGGTTCCACGGGCCCCTGTCCGGCGTCACGCCGGCGCCGGAAAAGGAGAAGGTCTCGATGCCGCCGGAAGCGGTCGGAAGCTTGATAGCGCTCATGATCAGATTCCCAGATCTTCGAGGTCGACCCAACGGCGTTCGCGGGCGCTTTTATATCCGGCCTCCGCAAGCTGCACGCCCTTGGCGCCCTCGGTCAGCGTATAGGCCCAGGGACCGTCTTCCAGGACATGGCGCAGGAACTGCTCCCACTGCACCTTGAAGCCGTTGTCGAAGACGGTGTTGTCCGGCACGTCCTGCCAGTCCTCGAAGAAGTTCATCTTCTGCGGTTCGTCGGGGTTCCACACCGGCTTCGGCGTATTGGCGCGGTGCTGACTGTAGCACTTGTGCAACCCGGCAACGGCGGAGCCGTGGGTGCCGTCGATCTGGAAGGTTACGAGATCGTCGCGGCGAACGCGGGTGCACCAGCTTGAATTGATATGCGCGACGATATCGCCTTCCAGCATGAAGGTCGCATAGGCAGCGTCATCGGCGGTTGCCTTGTATTCCCTGCCCTGTTCATCAATGCGGGCCGGGATATGGGTCGCGGTGGTGCAGGAGACCGACTTGACCGGGGCGACGACATTATCCAGCACGTAGCGCCAATGGCAGAGCATGTCGGAAACCATGCCGCCGCCATCCTCGGCGCGGTAGTTCCAGCTCGGACGCTGCGCCGGCTGGTCCTCGCCGGTAAACACCCAGTAGCCGAATTCGCCCTTCACCGACAGGATCTTGCCGAAGAAGCCATTGTCGCGCAGGCGCTTCAGCTTGACGAGGCCCGGCAGATCGAGCTTGTCGTGAACGATGCCGTTCTTGACGCCCTTTTCCTTGGCATAGCGCGCGATCTCGACGGCCTCTTCCAGACCCTCGGAGACCGGCTTTTCGGAATAGACATGCTTGCCGGCATCGATCGCCTTTTTCAGCAACGTCGGGCGCAGCTTGGTGGAGGCGGCATCGAAGAAGATGACATTGTAAGGGTCGGCAAGCGCCGCATCGAGATCGGTGGTGACGCGCTCAACGCCGTGGCGCTTCGCCAGTTCCTCGATCTTGGCGGCATTGCGGCCGACGATGATCGGGTCCGGCATCACAAGCGAGCCGTCACTCAAACGCAGACCGCCCTGATCACGGATCGCGAGCACCGAGCGGATAAGATGCTGGTTCATTCCCATGCGGCCGGTGACGCCGTGCATGATGATCCCGATACGATTGGTATCAGCCATAGAATTCCTCCCTGAACTTGCTCATTACCTACCAGTTAGTAATAAACGCGTCAACACGGCAGACTGACAAAAATTGATAGCGCGGAAGCGGTAGACATGTGGATGCTCTTGCGAGCGAAACCGGACAGGAAAACGCCGGCGGCGATGTTACGTCGGCGCCGGAGAGCCGCAGATTGATGGTCGCCGGTTCGGGTTTCTCGTGACGCGGTTGCGGCCGATCAGTCGGCGCCGAAAAGGTCGCGGGTGAAGACCTTTTCGGCGACATCGCGGATTTCATCGGTCATTCTGTTCGCAACGATCAGGTCGGCATTGTTCTTGAAAGCGTCCAGATCCCTGCTCACAGGCGAATTGAAGAAGGAAGCGTCCTTCAGCGCCGGTTCGTAGACGGTGACCGGTATGCCCTTGGCCTTGATCCGCTTCATGATGCCCTGAACGGAGGATTGGCGGAAATTGTCGGAACCCGCCTTCATCACCAGCCGGTAGATGCCGACCGACTTCGGCTTCAGCGCGATGATGCGTTCGGCGATGAAGTCCTTGCGGGTGGTATTGGCGTCGACGATGGCGCGAATCAGGTTCTGCGGCACCTCCGAATAATTGGCCAGAAGCTGCCTTGTGTCCTTGGGAAGGCAGTAGCCGCCATAGCCGAAGGATGGGTTGTTGTAATGGTCGCCGATGCGCGGATCGAGGCCGATGCCCTCGATGATCTGCCGCGAATCCATGCCGTGGGTGACGGCATAGCTGTCGAGTTCGTTGAAATAGGCGACGCGCATGGCGAGATAGGTGTTGGCGAACAGCTTGATCGCCTCGGCCTCCGACTCCCCGGTGTAGAGCACCGGAACATCCTTCTTCAGCGCGCCCTCGACCAGAAGGCCGACAAAGGTCTCCGCCCGGGCGGAACGCTCGCCGATGACGATGCGCGAAGGATTGAGGTTGTCGAAAAGCGCCCGCCCCTCGCGCAGGAATTCCGGGGAGAAGATGATGCGGTCGCTTTGAAAGGCAAGCCGCGTGCGGTCGGTAAAGCCCACCGGCACGGTGGATTTGATGATGATCGTCGCGGCGCTGCCCGAGGCCAGCACATCACTTATAACCCTGGTCACCGACGAGGTGTCGAAGTGATTGGTCTCGGGATCGTAATTGGTCGGCGTGGCGACGATCACGAAATCGGCATCGCGATAGGCGGCCGCCGCTTCGGTCGTCGCCTTCAGCCGCAGCGGCTTTTCCGCCAGATAGCGTTCGATCTCACTGTCAACGATCGGACTCCTGCCGGCATTCAGCCCATCCACCCGCCCCGGATCGATATCGATCGCCACCACCTCGTGGTTCTGCGCCAGCAGGACCGCGTTCGAAAGCCCGACATAGCCGATACCGGCAACCGCGATTTTCATGTTTCACTCCAGATCGATCCAGTGGCCCGGTCACGCTCGCCGGTTTATCGCCCACGACACATGAATTGGCAAGCCGCCCGGCACGCGCTCAGGCTGCCAACTGGACGGCTTTCGGCATGGAATGGCTTTTGAGACGAGACTGGCCTGCCGGTTTGTCGATTCGGCGCCCGACCCGCATCGGCGGTGCGAAACCCCTTGATTGCCGGGCCTGGGGGCGGACTTGCGGAACACAGTGAGAACATGTATATTCGTTCTGGATTTGTTTCGAAGGGCCAGGGGCAGGAAATGCTGACACGCAAACAACAGGAATTGCTGTATTTCATTCACGAACGGATGAAAGAGACCGGTATTCCGCCATCCTTCGACGAAATGAAGGAAGCGCTGGACCTCGCGTCGAAATCCGGCATTCACCGGTTGATCACCGCGCTGGAGGAACGCGGCTTCATCCGCCGGCTCCCCAACCGCGCGCGGGCGCTTGAAATCCTGCGCATGCCGGACAGCGTCATCGGCCAGCAGCCGCGCCGGGGCTTTTCGCCAAGCGTGATCGAGGGCTCGCTCGGCAAGAAACAGGAAGAGCCAAAGGCGCCGGCCAGCGCCAATGACGGCGGCTCGACCGGTATTCCGGTCATGGGTCGGATTGCCGCCGGCGTGCCGATTTCGGCGATCCAGGAAAACACCCATCAGATCATCGTGCCGGCGGAAATGCTGGGCGCGGGCGAACATTACGCGCTGGAGGTGCAAGGCGATTCGATGATCGAGGCCGGGATTTTCGACGGCGACACCGTGATCATCCGCAATATCTCCACCGCCTCGCCCGGCGATATCGTCGTGGCGCTCGTCAATGACGAGGAGGCGACGCTGAAGCGGTTCCGCCGCAAGGGCGCGTCGATCGCGCTGGAAGCGGCCAACCCCGCTTACGAGACCCGCATTTTCGCCGCCAACCAGGTCAAGGTGCAGGGCAAGCTGGTCGGCCTGATCCGCCGTTACCACTGAAGGTCAGGGTCTCAGGAACCGCGATGACCGGCAGGTATTCGCCGGAGCGCCAGTCATAGAGCCGGTGCCTGTTCCACGGGCGCGTGAGCGCTCTGACCGACGTGCTGATTGAGAGTGTCATGGGGCCGCAGGGCGATTGTGATGGCGTGGACGGCGGAGCTGCGGCGTCCGCTTTGCCTACTCTCAGCGGATTGGCATTGCTTGCTTGCTGAACGATTGCCTCACCCCTGTCCGGCTCCGCAACCGAGCGCCGTATGTCGCCATCGTCCCTAGTTCGACTGGCAGTCGGCGGCAGCGTGAATTGGAAGGCGCCGTGCTGGCGGCGCATCGCCGGCGTGACGAGGTATGCGCCGGAGCGGCAGATCTGGAAACCGGGGCGGTAGCGGCTAACGACGATATCGGCATTGTCGCAGGCAAGGCCGGCAAAGGCCGGCCGGTCGACCGTCATGAGCCTGAGTTCCATGAAGAGCCCGTAGCACCATGCATCCTTCTTGCAGTGGAAGATGCCGGGCGTTCGACCTGCTTCGGTGATCGTATCGCGGAGCGCCCGCGCGGCGCTCGCCATATCCGCTGCTTCCAGCCGCGCGAAGCGATCCTCCTCATCCAGCACCAGCGCGCTTTCTTCCACAGGCGGCAGCGTCTCTGCGAGCGCAAGCGCCGTTTCCCATTGCTCGAACACGAAGGATGGTGGCCGCTTCGTTGTGAGCGCCGCGACATCGCCGGTGACGAATGCGACGAGGTTGCCATCATCCGCCACCAGGATTTGCGACGGCGAAGGCTCGCGCGGCCATGAAATCAGTGCAACGGAAACCGCCATTGGGATCACGCCGAGAAGCCGCAGCCGCGTGCGCAACAGCACGAGCGGCAGGAAGCCGGCCAGGAACAACAGCAGAAATCCCTCCGGAGCGCGACCAGTGGTAAACGCGCCGCCGA
Source organism: Martelella mediterranea DSM 17316 (assembly GCF_002043005.1). Lineage (NCBI taxonomy): Bacteria > Pseudomonadati > Pseudomonadota > Alphaproteobacteria > Hyphomicrobiales > Aurantimonadaceae > Martelella > Martelella mediterranea. The sequence continues at coordinate 3,407,568 of NZ_CP020330.1, forward strand.
GGCCGTCGACCCATGTCGCCGCCCGCATCACCCAATCAAGCCCCCAGCCCATGACGAACAGAAACGGCGCGTGAAGGTTGAGCGGCATGGCGATGAGCGACAACAAGCCCGCCGGCATGACGATGAAGGTGACGACCGGCATGGCGAGCAGATTGCCGAGGAGCCCGTAGCCGGCAATACGCGAAAAGTGATGGATAGCGAAGGGCGTCGTCGACAATCCGCCGATCAGCGCGGTGAGGACGATGCCGGAGGCCGCGATCCAGAGCCAGCGGAGCGGTCCCCGGCTTTGGCGAAAGCCTTCAGCGGGCCGGCGCTGCCATGCGCCATAGCCCGCGATCAGCGCGAGCGTGGCGGCAAAGGACATCTGCATGCCCGGCCCCACCACTTCGGCGGGCGTCACGATCAGGATCACGAGCGCGGCAAGCGCCACATTGCGCAGGCTGATCGCCGGCCGGTCGAAGATCGCCGCCGCCAGCATGACGGCCAGCATGATGAAGGCCCGTTCGGCGGACACCTGCATGCCCGAGATCAGCAGATAGAACAGCGCCGCCGCGATCGCCGCCGCCGCTGCGATCTTCTTCGTCGAAACCGCCTCGGCGGCGCGCGGCGACAGCGCCAGCAACAGCCTGAGGCTGGAGAAGAAAATGCCGGCGGCCAGCGCCATATGCAGGCCGGAAATGGCAATGATGTGGGCAAGGCCGGCGTTGCGCAGCGCATCGAGCATGTCGTCGCTCAGCGCCCGGCGCTCGCCGGTGATGATCGCATTGGCAAAGGCGCCGGTGTCGCCCGCAAGCACCGCACGAGTGCGCCCGGCAATGCCGTCGCGTATCCGCTCGATCGCAAAACCCGCCCGCGCATTGAGGCCCGGCGCGGGCGCGACGCCGATATCCGCCGGCGGCCCATAGAAGAAACCCACCGCGCCAATGCCGTCGAAATAGGACAGGAACCCGAAATCAACCAGGCCGGGCATGACCGGCGCGGAAGGCGGCAGCAACCGGCCAAGCCCCTGAATGGCGTGCCCGATGCCAACAGGCGGCAAATTGCCGCGGGCGACAAGCGTGACGCGTTCGGGCGGGCGATGGATCACGGGGTCGTCCGTCGCCGTCACCTGCACCAAGTAGCGCCAGCCGGTTTCCGTCGGCTCGCGGCTCTCAACGACGCCGGTGATATGGGTGGTCACGGCCGAATCGAGCATCACAGTTGCGCGCCGCGCCGTCTCCAGCTCCGCAAGCAGCGCGCCGCAGAGGAACAGCGCGATGCAGGCGCTGGCAACGGGCAGCAAGCCTCTGCCGTTGCGCAGCAAGACGGCCGCGAACACCGCCAGACCGCCATAGATTCCAAGGCCCAGCGAAGACGGGCTCTCGGCGAGCGAAAACCACCAGCCTATTCCCGCTGCCAGCGCCACCGGCACCATGAGGAACGGACGACCGAATGCCTGCTCCTCGCGCCACAGTGCGGCTATATCGAACCGCCCGGCCCGGCCCGCGTCACGCTGATAAAAATCGGCCTCGCGCTCGCCTTTCGGTTGGCGCTTTCTGAAGGCCGCCCGAAACCGGGCGGGCACCGCGCGTCGGCTCTCCGCACCGTCTATCTCGCTCGTGCCTGCCCCGCTCCCGCGCATCCGCAATCACCGCCCCACAACTTTTACATGTTGTGGCCAATGCTAATCGATTGCAATGCAAGCGCTGGCGGCAGAAGCAAAATTTTCCTTTTCTAAACCCCGTAAAACTTGCTAAACGCAGATATTACTCATCACCCGCCGCGCGGCTTCGTCGGCTTGGCAACACCCTGCCAATCCTATAGCTAATGAAAATCCCGATTGGCTTCGACAGCGTATTCGCGCCGGAAATTTGGAGGATAGGATGACGGAAACTGGAAAACTAAAACTCGACGGTCAGGAATTCGAACTGTCGGTGGAAGAAGGCACGTTCGGCCCCAAGGTCATCGACATCGCGTCGCTCTACAAGCAGTCGGGCATGTTCACCTACGACCCGGGTTTCACCTCGACGGCCTCGTGCAAATCCAAGATCACCTATATCGACGGCGACAACGGCATTCTGCTGCACCGCGGCTATCCGATCGACCAGCTCGCCGAAAACGCCGACTTCCTGGAGGTTTGCTATCTGCTGCTGTTCGGCGAACTGCCGACGGCCACGCAGAAGAAGGATTTCGATTTCCGCGTGACCCATCACACGATGATTCACGATCAACTCACGAGGCTCTTTACCGGTTTCCGCCGTGATGCCCATCCCATGGCCATCATCTGCGGCGCCGTTGGAGCCATGTCTGCCTTCTACCACGACTCGATCGACATCTCCGATCCCTACAAGCGCGAGATCGCCAGCATCCGCATGATCGCCAAGATCCCGACGATCGCGGCCATGGCCTACAAATACCACGTCGGCGAGCCCTTCGTGTATCCGCGCAACGACCTCGGCTATGCCGCCAACTTCCTGCACATGTGCTTCGCCACGCCGTGCGAGGAATACAAGGTCAATCCGATTCTTTCGCGCGCGCTCGACCGCATCTTCATCCTTCATGCCGATCACGAGCAGAACGCCTCGACCTCGACCGTGCGGCTTGCCGGTTCCTCGGGCGCCAATCCGTTCGCCTGCATCGCGGCCGGCATCGCCTGCCTGTGGGGTCCGGCTCATGGCGGCGCCAACGAGGCTGCGCTCAACATGCTGCAGGAAATCGGCTCGGTCGAGCGCATCCCGGAATATATCAACCGCGCCAAGGACCGCGATGATCCCTTCCGCCTGATGGGCTTCGGTCACCGCGTCTACAAGAACTACGATCCGCGCGCCAAGATCATGCAGACCACCTGCCATGAAGTTCTCAAGGAACTCGGCATCAAGGACGATCCGCTGCTGGACGTTGCGATGGAACTGGAAAAGATCGCGCTTACGGACGAGTACTTCATCGAGAAGAAGCTCTACCCGAATATCGACTTCTATTCCGGTATCACGCTGAAGGCGCTGGGCTTCCCCACCACCATGTTCACCGTGCTGTTCGCGCTCGCGCGCACCGTCGGCTGGATCGCGCAGTGGGCGGAAATGATCGAGGATCCGGAACAGCGCATCGGTCGTCCGCGCCAGCTCTACACCGGCGCTCCCGAACGCGATTTCGTGGAAATTTCCAAGCGCTGATAGACGCTTGGCGAGATGATAAAGGCCGGTCCAGCGACCGGCCTTTTTTGTGTCTTGTGGGGAACAACCGCAGGCGGGCGGCCTACTTCACAGCGCCCTTTTCCGCCAGCACATCGAGAACGATGGCCGCGGCGCGCTCGCCGGGCGGGATGTCGGTTTGCATCAGCGCGATAACGCGCTCGAAGCCTTCGATCATGCCGCGTCGCTGGAAACTGTCCTTTGTCAGAAGCTCCATCCAGCGCGCCAGCGCGCCGGCGCGAATCGTGTCGTTGAAGTATTCCGGCACCAGCGGCGCATCGGCGATCAGGTTCGGCAGCGATGCCGACCAGACTGTGATCTTGTTCAGCATGAAGCGACCGATAAAATCCGCCTTGTAGGCGGAGACGGCGGGAATGCCCGAAAGCGCCAACTCCAGCACAACCGTGCCAGAGGCGGCGACCGCGGCATCGGCCATGGCGAAGGCCTTCCACTTGGCCTCCTCGCCGACGAAAAGCTCCGGCTGCACCGGCCAGTCTGCAATTGCCGCGCGCACCTGCTGCTCCCTGCGCGTCACCGTCGGCAGGATAATGCGGCACCCGTCATTGCGCGCCGCGAACGTCGCCGCGACATCGCGGAACACCGGCGCGAGCGCGTTGATCTCGGATTTGCGCGAACCCGGCAGCAGCATGATGGTCGGCTTCGTCTGCGACCGTTCAAGCCGGTTCTGGCGGCGGGCCGCAAGCACGCCCGGCTCCTCGGTCAGCCGGTGGCCGACAAAGGTGGTCGGCGGCCCGCCGAGCCGCTCCATCGCCGCCGGCTCGAAGGGCAGCACCGCCAGCACGTGGTCGACATAGGCCAGCATGTCGCGGGCGCGATATTCCTTCCACGCCCACACGCTGGGGCAGACATAATCGACGATCGGGATATCGGGTGCTGCGGCGCGCACGCGCCTCGCCACGCGGTGTGTGAAATCCGGGCTGTCGATGATGACGATGATATCCGGTTTCGCCGCGATCAGCGCGTCAGCTGTCTGGCGGATGCGGCGCAGCAATTGCGGCAGGCGGGCGATCACCTGGGTAAACCCCATGATCGACAACTCGCTGTAGTCGAACAGCGAGTTCAGCCCCTCCCCGGCAAGGCCGTCGCCGCCAACGCCGACAAGTTCCACCGACCCGCCATGCGCCATCTTGAGCGCGGCGACGAGGTTCGCGCCCAGAAGGTCGCCCGAAACCTCGCCGGCCACAATCCCGATTTTCAAAGCCACATCCCGCTCCCTTATGATCGAAGGTCAGGCTCCAGCCCGTAGACGAACAGACCGGCTGTGTCGGCCGCCCGCAGCGTCTCTTCGCGCCCGAGCACAAGCGACCGCCCGGCCTCCACCGCAATGCCGGAGAGCCCCGCTGCCGCCGCCAATCGCACCGTATTGGCGCCGATCGATGGCAGATCGGCGCGCAGATCCTGCTGCGGCTTGCACACCTTCACCAGCACGCCGCGACGCCGGGCGCTGATGCGGCCGGACTTGCGCAGCGCCGCCACGCGCTGCAGCATCTGGTCGGTGCCTTCCGCGCTCTCGAGCGCCACCACCCGACCGCCGACGCTGACGGCACCCTGTCCGATATCCATCGCGCCGATCGTGCGCGCGGCATTCGCGGCGGCTTCGATATCGCCCTCGGCCTCTCGATCCGGCGCGTGCCGGCCAAGCGCGCCGGCCTCCGCCAGCAGATCGCCCGCGATCGACTGCGCGGCCACCACCTCGAAGCCGTGCTTTTCGAACAGCGCAATCACCATGCGCAGGACCTTGTCATCCCCGCCGCTGCGCAGCTTGGCGAGAATCGCGGGAATGGAGGCGAGCACCGAAAGCGTGGGGCGCAGGCTCAAGAGTTCAGGCCGGCTGTTCACGCCGCCCGACAAAACGATCTTCTCTATGCGGCGTTTGCGCAGCGCCATCACCACCGGCCGGAAGCCGCCGATATCGGCTTCCATCTGCTCGAAGCCCGACCAGTCGTTTCCGCCCTCGCCGCGCAGTTGTACGATGAAGGGCCGGTGGCCGGCATCGCGCGCCGCCTTCGCCACATAAAAGGGCAAAAGCCCGTTGCCCGCGATGATCGCGATCGGCTCCTTTTCGGAGACCGCCGCGGAATTCACGCCGCGCCCTTGCGCCGCCTGGATCCCGGCGTCGTTAGCGAGCGTTCGGCCTCGCGTTCGAGTATGAAACGCAGCATCTCGTCCACGGCATGGCTCTTTCCGCCGAATTCAGCGCGCGCCAGTTCGGCGTTTTCCAGAATCAGGCCCGAAGAGAAAATCGTCTTGTAAGCCTTGCGGACGAGATGAATCTCCTCACGCTCGATGCCGGCGCGCTGCATGCCGACGACATTCAGCCCGCCCATCATCGCCGGATTATCGACGATCATCGCATAGGGGATGACATCGTTGACCACGCCGGCCAGCCCGCCCACGAAGGCCTGTCGCCCAATCTGGACGAACTGGTGGATCGCGGCGCCGCCGCTGAGGATCACCTTGTCATGCACGACAACGTGGCCGCCGATCATGACATTGTTGGACAGAATGACGCCATTGCCGATCCGGCAATCATGACCGACATGGGAATTGGCCAGAAACAGGTTGTCGTCGCCAACGACCGTGATGCCGCCGCCATGCGACGAACCGGTGTTGATCGTGACGCCCTCGCGGAAGATGCAATTCCGGCCGACCTCGAGCCGGGTCTGGCTGGCATCGTGGCGCACGCTCTGCGGCGCGCCGCCGATTACCGCCATGGGAAACACCTGGCAGCCCGGCCCAAGCCGGGTCGCGCCCTCCACGGTGGCGTGATGCATCAGTTGGACGCCGTCGCCCAGCACAACATCCGCACCGACATAGGACAACGGTCCTATGATGGCGTTCTCACCGATAACGGCCCCGTCCTCCACGACCGCTTTCGGGTCGATCCGGGCGGAGCTGGCAATTCTGGTCATTCTTCATCCTTGCGCACCATCATGGCGCCGATGTCAGCTTCCGCGACGAGTTGTCCGTCGACCGTCGCCTCGCAGTGAAATTTCCACACCCGACGGCGCTGCTTGTGCTTGACGACCTTGTAGCGCAACTGGTCGCCCGGCACCACCGGCTTGCGAAAGCGCGCATTGTCGATGGTCATGAAGTAGACCAGATTGTCGACCTCGTTGGCCTTGCGCGCACAGATCGCGCCCGCCGTCTGGGCCATGCCCTCGACAATAAGCACGCCGGGCATGATCGGCATGGACGGGAAATGTCCCGTGAAATGGGGTTCATTCGCCGTTACGTTTTTGACGCCGACCGCGCTGTCGTCGCCTTCGATCTCGATAATCCTGTCGACCAGCAGAAACGGATAGCGATGCGGCAGGAACTTCATAATCTCCAGAAGTTCCATGTGCTCCAAAGTCTTAGTCACAGCCTCATTCACCTTGCTCGTCCCCCCCTGTCTGAGCCCGTCTGCTCAGTTCCGCAAGTTCGCGCAGATAGAGTTTCATCGGACGCGCCGGAATGCCGCCGACGCGCGATCCAGGCTCGATCGACGAGAGAACGCCACTTCTCGCGGCAATCTGCACGCCGCTGCCGATCTCGAGATGACCATTGACCCCTGCCTGTCCGCCGATCATCACGCCATCGCCGATCTTCACGCTGCCGGCGATACCCACCTGGCTGACAATACCGCAATGACGACCGATCTGCACATTATGGCCGATCTGAACCAGATTATCGATCTTGGTCCCCTCGCCGATCACGGTATCGTCCATCGCGCCGCGGTCGATCGTGGTATTGGCGCCGATCTCGACATCGTCCTGAATGATCACGCGTCCGACCTGCGGCAGCTTGACCATGCCCGTCGGGCTTCCGGCATAGCCGAAGCCATCCTGGCCGATCCTCGCGCCGGTATGGATGATGACATTGTTGCCGATGAGCGCGTTGGTGATGCTGACATGGGCGCCGATCGTCGCATTGCGCCCGATCTTCACATCCGCACCGATGACGGCGCCGCTCAGGATTCGGGTCCCCGCGCCGATTTCCGCGCGCGCGCCGATCACGGCGAATGGGGATACCTCGACCCCCGCTTCAAGCGCGGCCGTCGAATCCACCGAAGCCTGCGGCGAAACCTCGCCATCGCCCACAAGCGACTGCGGCCGCATCGCGGCAGGATACAACAGCGCCGAAGCGCGGGCAAAAGCAAGCTGCGGATTGTTGGACACAAGCGCCGTCAGCCCGTCCGGCAGAAGCGAAACCAACGCCTCGGGGCAGATGATCGCGGCCGCCCGGCAGGTCTTCAGATAATCCGCCGAACTCCTTGATTGTATATAACAGATGTCTTTGGGCCCGGCGCGGGAGATCGGCGCGACTGATTCCACCAGACGATCACTCGCCGTGGCTTGCGACAGTAAAGCGCCGATTCGGCCGGCAAGCTCACCCAGAGGGATCGCCTGCCGTGCGCCGAAAAACTGGTTCTGATCCATATCCGTTCTCCAGAACAGTTAAGCTTTGAGTTCTGGAAACAGATATCAGAACGTGTTGGCGATGCCGAAACGGAAACGCTGGGTTTCGTCGAAATCTTCCTTGGCGAACGGAACCGCGTAATCGAACCGGAGATCACCAAAGGGCGAATTCCAGATCAGACCTACACCCGCCGAAGCGCGGATCGAGAAATCGGTGCCCTCGATCTGAGTCCCGGTGACTTCCACGGCGTTACCCCAAGCCGACCCGGCGTCAACATAGGCCGCGCCGCGAAGATTGATGTCTTCCGGAATACCCGGCAACGGGAAGTTGGTCTCCGCCGAAAGCGTGGCGTAGTACTGTGAACCAAGCGCATCATTGGTGCCCACGGTACGCGGACCGATACCGTTCTGCTTGAAGCCGCGGATCTGCTGGCCACCGATCGTGAACTGGTCGAAGACATTCAGATTGTCGTCGAACGGCGTGACGAAACCGCCGCGCGCCGTCAGCGAGCCGATGATATCGGCCTGATCGGAGATCATCTGATACCAGCGCGCCTTGCCGTCCAGCTTGTAGTAATGCGAATCGCCGCCAAGACCGGCAAATGTGTTGTTCAGCGTGGCCAGCACGCCTTCGCGCGGCATCTGCCGGTTATCGACAGTCGAGAAGTTGAAGGACTGCTGCAGCGACGACACCACCCACGGGCTGCCGTTGATCAGGTCCTGATAGACCTGCGAAACATTGTTCAGGTTCTGCCAGTCGCCGCGACCGTCATATTCGAACTGCTGGTAGGAATACCTGACCGTCGAATAGAGATTGTCGGTCAGCGGCGCGGTCAGGCGGATAGCGCCCGCCGTTTCGGCATAGTTATAGTATTCCTGGGTCGAGGACGATGCGCGATAGATATCGAAACCGGCAGCCAGTCGATAGCCGAGGAAGAAGGGTTCGGTAAAGCTGAAGTTGTAGATCTGCGAGTCGTCATCGCCGAGACCGGCGGAGGCGCGGATATACTGGCCGCGACCGAGGAAGTTGCGCTCCTCGACCGAGAGTTCCAGAACCAACGAATCGCCTTCGGCGTCATAACCGGCGCCGATCGAGAACGAGCCGGTGGGCTCATCCACGACATCGACCTCGAGAACCACGCGATCGGGCGCGCTGCCCGGCAGCGTCTTGATCTCGACCGAGCTGAAATAGCCCAGCGCCTCGAGCCGGCGCTTGGTGCGCGCGATCATCTCGCGGTTATAGGCATCGCCTTCGGCCAGATCGAACTCGCGGCGAATGACGTAGTCGCGGGTACGGGTGTTGCCGACGATATCGATCCGCTCGATATAGGCCTTCATGCCCTGATCGATCTCGTAGTTCACCGAATAGGTATCATTGGTGAAGCTGCGGTCGCCGCGCGGATTGACCTGCGCGAATGGATAGCCCTGGGAGGATACCGAGGCGGCAATCGATTCCGACGTCTTCTGGATGTCGTCGGCGTCATAGATCTTGCCGGTCCTGGTCTTGATATCGCCCTTCAGGTTCGAGATGTCGACGCCCTCGACCGTGGTCTCGACGCCGATATCCCCGAATTTGTAGCGATCGCCCTCCGAAATATTGAAGGTGATCGAATAGGAATTGTCGGTTTCGTCATAGTCGACGTCGGTCGACAGAAGACGATAGTCCGGGAAGCCGTGATTGTTGTAGAAATCGCGCAGCAGCTTTTCATCCTGGCGCAGCTTGTCGGGATTGTAGATATCCTTGCGCGTCAGGAACGACAGCGGCGTCGAGCGCTTGGTCAGGATGACCGAGGCGAGCCGCGCATCGCCGAAGGTGTTGTTGCCTTCGAAATTGATCTTCCGGGTCTTGGTGCGTCCGCCCTCATCGATGACGAAGGCGACGTTGATGCGGTTGTCCTGAACGGTCGCCGTCTGGATCGTGACCTCGACATCGGAACGACCGATGGAGGCGTAGGCGTCCTTGATGTTCTGGATGTCAACCTGCGCCTGGGCCTGGTTATACGGACCGAGCGAATGAAGCTGCACAACGCCTTCGAGCTTCTTGTCGGAAACCTTGCGATTGCCGTTGAAGACGACCTGGTTGATGAGCTGGTTCTCGGTGACGTTCACGACCAGCGTCGAGCCAGAAACCGAAATCTTGACGTCGGAGAAATAGCCGGAGCTGTAGAGATTGCGGATCGACTGATTGATGTCGGCATCGGTGAAGCTCTGGCCGGGCTTGATCGTCAGTTTTGACTTTATCGCGTCGGAGCCGGCCTGACCGGTTCCGTTGACGGTGATGTTCCTGACGACGGCGGCATATGCGTCTGCAGGCACAGCAACGGCGGCAACGACCCCCCCGGAAACGGCGACCGCAAACGAAAGCGCCGCACCTGAAACTGTGTTCAAAAATCTTGAACCGGCCATGCTACTATCTACCCTTTATAATCGCTCGGTATAAGCGGTTTTCGGCAACGTGGTCTAAAGTTCTAAAGACTTCGCGTCCCCACGCAATAGAAAGCCGCCCCTCAGACGCAACTTCCGCCCCGAGCGTGACCAAATCGCCACGTTCTTTTGCGTTTATGGTAAACCGAACGCTACGGAATACGTAAACAGCACGACGGAGATGCTCCCTCGGGGGTTTCCTATCATCTCCGACGCCAAAGGCAAGGCCACATTTGCACAAGAAACCGTTTGCGGCAAGATGAGAGCGCGCGCACGGTTAACCAAATAGTGTCAAGGGGTTAAATTCACCCTACCCCATCCGCCCGATCGTGTCGTTCCAGGTGGCGAACACCATCAGCGCCAGCACCAGGAAAAGACCGATCCGGAAGGCGAATTCCTGCACGCGTGCCGAAAGCGGCCGCCCCCGCACGGCCTCGATCGCGTAGAACATCAAATGCCCGCCATCGAGCATGGGAACCGGCAGCAGATTGAACAAGCCGACCGAAACCGAAAGAATTGCTGCAAAATTAGCAAATGCGACAATACCAAGCGAGGCCATCTGGCCCGCCATCGTCGCCACCCGCACCGGCCCGCCGATCTGGTCGGCCTTCATCCGGCCGGCGAAGACATTGACGATATAATCATAGGTGCTGACCACGATATGCCAGCTCTGCAGCGCACCCTGGCCGATGGCGGCAACCGGGCCGTAGCGCTCGACGCGGAAATTACCCGAATCACGCGTACCGACGACGCCGATGCGACCGAGCTCCATCTCATTGCCGAATCGATCCTCGGTCTCCACCCGCTCCGGCACCACCGTCAGTTCGACAGGTGCGCCGTTCCGCTCCACAGTCAACACCACCGGCACGCCCGGTCGCACGCTGATATAGCGCACCACCGCATCGAAGGTGTCGATGGGCTGGCCGTCGAGCGCCGCCATGACGTCGCCGGGCTGAACGCCGGCCGCCGCGGCGGGGCTGTCGGGTGTCACCTCGCCCACCACCGGATCGGAAACCGCACGGCCATAGACCATGAAGATCACGGCGAAGATCGCGATCGCCAGCAGGAAGTTTGCGATCGGCCCGGCCGCCACGGTGGCGGCGCGCTTCCACAGCGCCGCGCCGTTCAGCGTGCGGGCGCGCTCCTCTTCCGGCAGCGTTTCCAGGCCCTTGAAATCCGAACGGCTTGCGACATCCTCATCGCCGTAAAACCGGACATAGCCGCCAAGCGGAATGGCGCACAGCTTCCAGCGCGTGCCGTGGCGATCGGTGCGACCGACGATCTCCGGCCCGAAGCCGAGGGAGAACGCCAGAATGCGGATGCCGCACCAGCGCCCGACCAGGTAGTGCCCGAGTTCGTGAAAGAACACGAGAAAGGAGATCGCCACGATAAAGGCGACGATCATTCCCGGGGCATTGGTAAAGGCGAACTGCAAGGTCAGGCTCCATTCATCGGAGCGGCAAGACCGCTCCAGTTCATCAGCATGTCGCCCGCAAAACCCTCATGGCCGGCAAGCGCCACCAGAACGACGACAACATACATCGCAAATGCCGCGGCGACGAGCCCGTCCACGCGATCCATCACGCCGCCATGACCAGGAATGAGATGGCTGGAATCCTTGGCCCCGCAGCGCCGCTTCAGGGCCGATTCGAACAGGTCGCCGACCTGGCTGCAAACGGACAGGAAAAGCGCGAGAAGGCCGATCGCGATCGTCGGAGAGCCGCCATAGGACCAGCACAGCGCAAAGGCCGCGGCAACGGCGAAGACCGCCCCGCCAATTGCGCCCGACCACGTTTTGCCCGGCGATATCGATGGCGCAAGCTTGGGGCCGCCGAGGGCGCGGCCCACGAAATAGGCCATGATATCGGTGCTCCAGACCACGGCGAACAGAAACAGGATTGCGAAAAGCCCCGCCTCCCCGCCATTCCTGAGCGCCGCAAGCGCGATCATGCTGCCCGCGGCATAGATCACCGAACCCGCAAACCAGAACGGCATGGCCGCGCGGCGCCCCAGGAACCAGAACGCCGCCGCGCCGAAACAGGCGAGCGCCAGCGCCAATCCGAAAAGTTCGAGAAACACCAGAATGGCCACGGCGATCATGACCGCGATGCCGCCAAGCACCGGCGTGCTCCACCGGCCGATCGAAGGCCGATCCCGAGCATCGCGCGCCCGGCTCATCTCCAGCCATTCATGGAAAACCAGAAACCCGATCGCGACCGCAAGCAGATTGAAGAGACCGCCGCCGGCCCAGGTGATCAGCAGAACCACCGCCGCCAGCACGGCTCCCGAAACGATGCGCAGCCTCAGTTCCTGGGTCATCAGGTATCCGTCAACGCCGCCTGCGGCGCGGAAAGCGCGCCGAAGCGTCTGTTTCTCCGGGCATATTCCGAAAGCGCTTCGAAAAACATCTCCCGGCTGAAATCCGGCCAGTTGCACGGCAGGAACACCAGTTCCGAATAGGCCGTCTGCCAGAGCAGGAAGTTGGAAAGCCGCTGTTCCCCGCTGGTGCGGATGACCAGGTCGGGATCGGGCAGACCGGCGGTATCGAGATGCTCGCCGATGGCGGCCTCATCGATATCATCCGGGTTGAGCCGGCCCTCCGCCACTTTTTTCGCAAGCGCGCGCGCCGCACCGGCAATCTCCGCGCGCGAACCGTAATTGACGGCGACGACCACGTGAAGACCGGTATTATTGCGGGTCCGCTCCTCGGCGACCTCGAGGGCCCTCAGGATTTTAGCCGACAGGCCGCTGCGCTCGCCGATCATCTGGAAGCGCATGTTCTGACGATGGTAATTGTCGAGTTCGCGATGGATGAAGGTCGCAATGAGCTCCATGATGCCATCGACCTCATCGGCAGGCCGCTTCCAGTTTTCGGAAGAGAAGGCAAACAGCGTCAGATAGCTGATCCCGCTCTCGCGCGCCGCATCGACCGTGCGGCGAACGGCCTCGACGCCCTTGCGATGACCGAACAACCGCCCGAGCCCGCGCCCGAGAGCCCAGCGTCCATTGCCATCCATGATGATTGCGACATGGCGCGGAATGGCTGGGTCTATAATTTTGTTCATAAGGGCGACCGAGTCTTTTTCAAAAGAACAGAGTGGTAACTAAACCTGCATGATTTCTTTTTCTTTGTCGGCGAGCAAGTCATCAATGCGAGAAATGGACTCGTCGGTCAATTTTTGTACGTCCTCGGAAAGCGACCGGCTGTCGTCCTGACTGATGTCGCCATCCTTTTCCGCCTTCTTCAATCCGTCCATGCCGTCGCGACGCACGTGACGGATCGCCACCCTCGCCTTTTCAGCATATTCATGGGCAACCTTGACCAGAGAACGGCGACGTTCCTCATTCAGTTCCGGAAGCGGAATGCGCAGCGTCTGCCCGTCCATGATCGGGTTGAGGCCAAGATGCGATTCGCGGATCGCGCGATCGACGGCGTTGACCATCGACTTGTCCCAGATATTCACCGAAAGCATCCGCGATTCCGGCACGGTGATGTTGGCGACCTGATTGAGCGGCACTTTCGAGCCATAAGCGTCAACCTGCACCGGATCGAGAATATTGGCGGACGCCCGCCCGGTGCGCAGCGAGGTGATATCGCCGATATAGGCGTTGATCGCGCCTTCCATGCGGCGCTTCAGATCGTTCAGGTCGGTTGGATCGCTCATCATCTGTCTCCCGTCACGCATGTGCCCGAAGCGGGCAAGACGTGATCATTCTTCAGTTACGATTGTCTTGCGGCCGCCGCCGGCCATGATCTGGCCGAAACCGCCGCGTTCGTGAATGGAAAAAACGATAATCGGTATGCTGTTTTCACGGGCGACCGCCACAGCGGCAACATCCATCACCTGCAGCCCGCGTTCAAGCACCTGCCGATGGGTCAGGGCGTCGAAACGGGTGGCGTCCGGATCCTTTTTCGGGTCGGCGGAATAGATGCCGTCGACCTGCGTGCCCTTGAAGATCGCCTCCGCGCCGATTTCGGCTGCACGGAGCGCTGCCGCGGAATCGGTGGTGAAGAACGGGTTGCCGGTGCCTCCGGCAAAGATCACCACCCTGCCCGCTTCCATATGGCTGCGGGTCGCGCGCTGGGAAAACGACTGACAGATCTCCGGCATCGCGATCGCCGAAAGAACCACGGTGTCGACCTGCATCTTGCGCAGCGAGGTGGCGAGCGCCAGCGCGTTGATGACGGTGCCCAGCATGCCCATGTGGTCGCCGGTAACGCGCTCGCCGCCCTTGGAGGCCACGGCCACGCCCCGGAAAATATTGCCGCCGCCGACGACGATGCCGATTTCCACGCCCATGGAGCGAACCTGGGCAATATCGGAAGCGATGCGGTCCGCGACGTTGACATCGATGCCGAAGCCCTGGTCGCCCATCAGCGCCTCACCGGAAACCTTCAGCAAAACACGGTTGAAAATCGGTTTCGTCAACGCCGCAAACTCCCTTACAAAGCAATGCCATCCCGATACACGAAGGGCGCCGCAATGTCACGCGGCGCCCCGGGGATTTCAACGGCTGATCCTGAAATGAACCAGACGGACGGAAGGGCTCAGCCCTTGGCCGTGGCGGCGACTTCCGCCGCAAAGTCGGATTCTTCCTTCTCGACGCCTTCGCCAAGCGCCAGACGGGCGATGGCGACAACCTTGATCGGCGCGCCGGCGTCCTTTTCCGCTTCCTTGACAGCCTGTTCGACGGTCAGGTCAGGGTTGATGACGAACTGCTGGGAAAGCAGCGCCACTTCCTGGAAGAACTTGCGCATGCGGCCTTCCACCATCTTTTCGGCGATGGCGGCGGGTTTGCCGGATTCCTTGGCCTGCTCCAGGAACACCGAACGCTCGCGATCGGCGATTTCGGCGTCAACTTCTTCCGGGCGCACGGCGAGCGGGTTGGTGGCGGCGACATGCATGGCGACCTGGCGGCCGATCGCGTTCAGCGCGTCCTTGTCGCCAGTCGATTCGAGCGCAACCAGAACGCCGAGCTTGCCGAGACCATCGCCGACGGCATTGTGCATGTAGGTCGCGACAACGCCCGAGCCGACCGAAAGCTTGGTCGCGCGACGCAGCGTCATGTTTTCGCCGATCGTGCCGATCGCGTCCTTGATGGTGTCGGCAACCGACTTGCCCGACTTCGGATAGGTCGCCGCGGCGATGGCGTCGACGGAGCCGTCGGTGCCAAGCGCCACTTCGGCAATGCCGGAAACGAGTTGCTGGAAGGCGTCGTTGCGGGCAACGAAGTCGGTCTCGGAGTTGACCTCGACGACGACGGCTTCCGCGTCGCCGGCGGCAATGCCGATCAGACCTTCGGCGGCCGTGCGGCCGGACTTCTTGTCAGCCTTGGAGATCCCTTTGGCGCGCAGCCAGTCGATGGCTGCTTCCATGTCGCCGCCGGTCTCGGCGAGCGCCTTCTTGCAATCCATCATGCCTGCGCCGCTCTTTTCGCGCAGTTCCTTCACCATTGCTGCCGTAATCGTGCTCATAACTTGCCTCTCGTCCATTCGCTGGGCGGCGCTGTCGGGCGCGCCGGTCGGGAGTGTACCCGTGTCTGTGACAGGGTGATGAAGCTCATCCCCTGACGGCCATGCCGTTTTCGCGGCTGGCGCGATGAAAATATGCATCGGACGGCCCTTTTTGAAGGCCGTCCTCATTCCTGAAACCCAATGGCGGCGCCGTTAACGCCGCCATAGAAAGGTCCCGTCGCGTCAGGCACGCGGGCCTGATGCCGTTCGCCTTACTCGGCGGGCTTTTCAGCAGCCGATTCGTCGACGACGGCTTCCTCGGCGGGCGCCTCTTCAAGCGCCGGCTCGACCGGTGCTTCGGCGGCAGCGCCGAGATCCATGCCCGAAGCGCCCTGCTGACGGGCAATGCCGTCGATGGCGGCGCGCGAGATCAGGTCGCAGTAAAGCGCGATGGCACGCGACGCATCGTCGTTGCCGGGGATCGGATAATCGACTTCGTCCGGATCGCAGTTCGAATCGACGATCGCCACAACCGGAATGCCGAGACGCTTGGCTTCCTCGATCGCGATCTTTTCCTTGTTGGTGTCGATGATCACGATCAGGTCCGGCACGCCGCCCATGTCGCGAATACCGCCAAGGGCGCGGTCGAGCTTTTCACGCTCGCGGTCGAGGTTCAGGCGCTCTTTCTTGGTGAAACCCTGCGCTTCGTTGGCGAGGATTTCGTCGAGCTTGCGCAGGCGCTGGATCGAGTTCGAAATCGTGCGCCAGTTGGTCAGCATGCCGCCGAGCCAGCGGGCGTTGACGTAGTACTGCGCCGAACGCTGGGCGCTGTCGGCAACGATTTCCGAAGCCTGACGCTTGGTGCCGACCATCAGCACGCGGCCGTTGCGGGCGACGGTGTCGGACACGACCTGAAGGGCGCGCTGCAGCATCGGCACGGTCTGTGCGAGGTCGATGATGTGGATGTTGTTGCGGTCGCCAAAGATGTAGGGCTTCATCTTCGGGTTCCAGCGGTGGGTCTGGTGACCAAAATGGACGCCTGCCTCAAGCAGCTGGCGCATGGTAAAGTCGGGCAATGCCATTGCCTTGTCTCCTTTTCCGGTTGAACCTCCGCAGACCTGAGAACGGACGGAAACCCGTCCGGCACCGGCGGAGCGCACCGGATTTCTCCCGGAACACCCCATGGCCTGCGTGTGGAATGCGGGCGCGATAGCCTGTTTTGAGACGGATTGCAAGTGCCGCGGCGATTTACGCCGTGACGACAAGCGCGCCTGGGAGCCCCTGCCGGGCGCGCTCAGCGCTGCGAGGCGGCCGTCGTCGGCAGGCCTTCACAAGCGGCGGGGTCAAGCATTTCGAGCTTGTCGAGGTGACCGGCCATCTTGAAGTTGCCGAAATCCATCAGCAGGTCACGGCTGACGCCGTTTGCCGCCAGCGTCATGGAGACGGTATAATCCGGCGTCTGGTCACCGTCCTGCGATGCGATCGGAAAATAGGCGGTGGTGACCGGCCACTGGTCGGGCCCGCTGCCGACGCCCTTCTCGCGATCGCCGATCAGCGTGACCGCGCGCATCACCTCCTCGCCAGAGCCATCGAAGGAGGCTG
Source organism: Martelella mediterranea DSM 17316 (assembly GCF_002043005.1). Classification (NCBI taxonomy): domain Bacteria; kingdom Pseudomonadati; phylum Pseudomonadota; class Alphaproteobacteria; order Hyphomicrobiales; family Aurantimonadaceae; genus Martelella; species Martelella mediterranea. The sequence goes on from NZ_CP020330.1 coordinate 3,424,637, forward strand.
CCTCGTAAACGTGTTTGCCGGCGGCGGCCGCATCCAGAACATTAGCGAGATATTCCGTCGGGAACTGCGCCTTGCCGATATCGAACGGGTTCTGGTCGCCAAGCTTTACCGCGATCATGTGATCGGCGGCGCGGTTGGCCTCGCCCGCGGTCTCCGATTGCAGGCTGTAATCGGAAAACATCTTGCTGGAAAAGCTGAAGGCGCCCTTTTCCAGATCCTCGAAGGATGAGGATGTCTGGTCGGTGACCATCGCGCCGTGCTCGCGGGCGATATCCGTCACCATCCGCATTTCGGTGACATAACCCTCGCAGGGCGCGCCGGTGAAGGAATAGACGAAACGGCCATGCAGCCCCTCGATGCCGGACTGGCCGGACGCCCAGGCGAGCGTCAGGTCATAGACCGCGCGGTGGGGCTCGAGCGTCACCCCGGGTTGCGGCGGCATGCCGGCCGCAGCCGTCATTGCGAAGGTGGAGCAGAAAATTCCTGTAACGGCCAGTGTCCGCATCGACATTCCCCTTGGCTTTGAACACCGATGGTATAGAAAAGTCCCCGCTCTGCCAATCATCATCCCACCCTATCTGGAGCAGAAAATGTCCGACGCCATCGAAGACAGGCTCAAGGCGCTGTCGATCAAGTTGCCGGAGGCCGCCGCACCCGCCGCCAATTACGTCCCTTACGTCATTTCCGGGAACCTGCTTTATATATCCGGGCAGTTGCCGACCGAGGCCGGCCGGATGGTCGCAACCGGTCATCTCGGCGCGAATGTATCGCTGGAGGATGGCCAGAAGGCGGCGCGCGCCTGCGCCATCAACATCATCGCCCAGGCGAAAGCGGCGCTTGGCGGCGATCTCGGCCGGGTGACCCGTATCCTGCGCATCAACGGCTTCGTCGCCTCGACGCCGGATTTCACCGAGCAGCACCTCGTCATCAACGGCGCGTCCGGCCTTCTGGCCGAGGTCTTCGGGGAGGCAGGCAAACACAGCCGCGCGGCCGTCGGCATGGCAGCCTTGCCGCTGGGTGCGGCCGTCGAGATCGACGCCATTCTGGAAGTCGCCTGATGCGCACCTGGCTGACTGCCAATCCCATCGCCCATCGCGGCTATCACGACATGAACCGCGCGATCTGGGAGAATACCCTGCCTGCCTTCCAGCGCGCGATCGATGCCGGTTTCGCGATCGAATGCGATATCCACCTTTCCGCCGACGGCGTGCCGCTGGTGTTTCACGATGACGAGCTGCAACGGCTCTGTGGCCGCGACGGCGCGATCGAAGACCTCACGGCCGCCGAAGCGAAGACCATCGCTGTCGGGGGAACGGGGGCGACGATCCCGACGCTTACCGATCTTTTCGATGTCTGCGGCGGTCGGGTGCCGCTGGTCATCGAGTTGAAGGCAAGCCGCGCCGATCCGCAGGCCTTCGCCGAGGCCACGCTTGCCGCGCTCTCCGGCTATGACGGCCCGGTCGCGCTGATGAGCTTCGATGCCGCCCTCCTCTCAGCCCTCAAACAAGCTGGTGCGGCACAGCCGCTCGGTTTGACAGCCGAGGGCAAAAGCGAGGAAGCCCTGGCGGCCCATCGGAAAGCCTTTGCAATCGGCCTTGATTTCGTCTCCTATTATTACGATCATCTGCCCAACGAATTCGTTGCCGGGCTTCGGGCGAAGAGCGTGCCGGTGATCACATGGACCGTGCGCGACGAAGACGCCCGCAGACGCACGTTTCTAAACGCCGACCAGATGACCTTCGAAGGTTTCGACCCCCGCCAGAGCGCTCCGCTCTGAACACACGGGATTTGAGACCGGGCAGGACAGACAGTTCCAAGACTGCAATCCGAGAGATTTCTTGAGCGAAAACCTGCAGATCCGTATCGAAAACAGCTTCGCGAATATCGATCGCGCGGCCTGGGACAGCCTTGCCGCGACCACGCCCTCGCTCACCGGCGACGGATTCTACAGCCCGTTCCTGTCGCATGCCTACCTGTCGGCGCTGGAAGAATCGGGCTCGGCGACCGCCGACACCGGCTGGCTCGGCCATCACCTTCTGCTGGAAACCGAAGAGGGTCGCCTGATCGGCGCGGTGCCCTGCTACCTGAAGAACCACAGCCAGGGCGAATATGTCTTCGACCATGGCTGGGCCGATGCCTTCGAACGCGCCGGCGGGCGCTATTATCCGAAGCTCCAGGCCTCGCTCCCGTTCACGCCGGCGACCGCGCCGCATCTTCTGGTGCGCGACGGCTATGATCACGCGACCGTCGCCAAGGTGCTCGCAGAGGGGTTGCAGGCCGTCAACGACAGGCTTGACGTCTCCTCCACCCATGTCACCTTCGTGCCGGAAGACGAGATTGGCATATTCGAGCAGGCAGGCTTCCTGCATCGCACCGACCAGCAATTCCACTTCCTCAACCCGGGCTATGACAGCTACGACGCCTTCCTCGACACGCTTGCCTCGCGCAAGCGCAAGGCGCTGAAGAAGGAGCGCCGCACCGCACTCGAAGCCGGCATCGAGATCGACTGGCTGACCGGTTCCGATCTCACCGAGGAGATCTGGGACCAGTTCTACACCTTCTACATGGATACCGGCAGCCGCAAATGGGGCCGGCCCTACCTGACGCGGGACTTCTATTCGCTGATCGGCGAGCGCATGGCGAAGGACATCCTGCTGGTGATGGCGAAGCGCGAGGGCCGCTATATCGCCGGCGCGATCAATTTCATCGGCTCCGACGCGCTCTACGGGCGCCACTGGGGCTGCATCGAGGATCATCGCTTCCTGCACTTCGAGGTCTGCTACCACCAGGCGATCGACTATGCGATCGTCCATGGCCTGCAGCGCGTTGAGGCCGGTGCCCAGGGCGAGCACAAGCTGGCGCGCGGATACCTCCCTGTCACGACCCATTCCGCGCACTATATCGCCCATGAGGGGCTGAGGCGCGCGGTTGCCGATTTCCTCGCGCATGAGCGCGAGGATGTCGCCCGTTTCAATGATATTCTCGTCGACCACGGACCCTACAAGAAAGCTGGCGGCGAACGCATCGAGGAGGACTGAACCATGGCCGAGTACGACAACGACAATATCTTCGCCAAGCTGCTGCGCGGCGAAATCCCCGCCATCCGGCTTTACGAGGACGAACACGCGGTGGCGATCATGGATGTGATGCCGCAGGCGCCGGGGCATGTTCTGGTGATCCCGCGCGCGCCGTCACGCAACCTGCTCGACGCCGATCCCGACGTGCTGGCAAAGACGATCCCCGTGGTCCAGAAGCTTGCTCGCGCCGTCAAGGCGGCCTTCGATGCCGATGGCGTGTTTGTCGGCCAGTTCAACGAGGCGGCCGCCGGCCAGACCGTCTATCACCTGCATTTCCACGTCGTTCCGCGCCATGAGGGCATCGAGATGAAGCGCCACAGCGACGGCATGGAAGACATGGAGGTGCTGAAGGCCAATGCGGAAAAGATCCTGACGGCCCTGAAGGCGTCGCCATGACGCAATTTCTGGCCGAAGAGTTCAAAAACGCCTTTTCCGCCGATCACATCATCATGTTTGTGCGGCTGATCGGGGCCGCGATCTTCGGCGGGCTGATCGGCTTCGAACGCGAGATCCATCGCCATCCGGCGGGGCTCAGAACCCATATCCTGGTGAGCATGGCGGCGGCCCTGTTCGTGCTTGTCGCCATCGAGGTGCCGGAGATCATGCGCAGCGACCGCGACGTGCTGCGCGTCGATCCCACCCGCGTGGTGCAGTCGATCACCGAGGGCGTGGCCTTCCTCGCCGCCGGCATCGTGTTCTTGCAGAAAGGCACGGTGAAGGGGCTGACGACCGGGGCCGGGCTCTGGTTTTCCGGCGCGATCGGGCTGACGATCGGCCTTGGCCTCTGGAGCCTCGGCATATTCGCCTCGATGCTGGGACTTGTGGTCCTGTTCGTGCTCAGGCGTCTGGAAATCAACACAAATCTAAGCAAACGCAAGAGCTTGTCCGACGAGGCTCAGGAATAAGTTCAGCTCCGCTCCAGCGTTATGATGTCGGCCGACTCGCCCAATTCCCTGCGGGCGATCTCCACCATGCTCGACTCGTGGGTAAAGAGGATGGTTTGCAACCCCGCAAGACCGGCGAGCGCATTAAGGCCGGCCGCGCTGCGGGCGTCGTCGAAGGTCTGGAAGATATCGTCGACGATCAGCGGCGCGGGCTCGTTGCGGCTGGCGTAATCCTCCAGAAAGGCAAGCCGGAGCGCGAGATAGAGCTGGTCGCGGGTGCCGTCGCTCAACCCCTCGACCCGGATCGCATCGCCGCCGGTACGCACGGCTGAAAGCACCAGCGCATCTTGCTCGCCATACGCCTGTGACAGGCCCTCGAAACCGTTACGGGTCAGCGTGCGGAAATGCCGTCCCGCCGCCGCCAAAATCGGATCGGACCGGCTTTCCCGGTAGCGCTCCAGCGCGCCATCCAGCAACCGGCCGGCCAGCTTCAGCACCACCCACTCACGGGCAAGCGCCTGCGCCTCTGCCTCTGCCGAAGCGCGATCGAAGGCGGCGGTCTCGCTTCCCGGCCCGGTCTCCAGCGCCTGCTTGCGATGACGCAGCGCCATGCGCCGCTCCCGCAACGCCTCGATCTCGGCCGCATCCTCTCCGGCATCGGCCTTCAGATGCGCGAGCTCCTGACGGCAATCGACCTCGTCCAGCGTTTCGGCGAGCGTCCGGATCTCCTCCACCGAGGCTCCGTCGCTGATGCCGGAAAACCGCTGCCGCGCTTCGGCCAGCGCCTGCCGCGATGCCGCCCGCTGCCGCAACCGCGCCGAAAGACCGTCGATCGCGACGCCTTCCGGCAAGGTGGCGGCGATGGCTGCCATCCGGCCGTCGATCTCTTCCCGCGCGCCCGTGTCGGTCGCAAGTTCGGTGCGAAGCCGCTCGGCGCTTTCCGTAAGCGTTGCCCGCTGCGCCGCGCGCGTTGCATGATCGGCGGCGCGCTCGGCAAGTGCGTGGACGATCCGCGATGCCGGTTCGCCAGCGATATCCGCCGCCACGGCTTCCGCCAGTTGCAGAGCGGCGGCGTCGAACGCGGCGACGCGCTTGCTGTCGGCCTCTGCCTCCTGCACCAGCCGCGTCCGGTCCGCGAAAAGCGATGGCAGGTCCGCCCAAAGCGCCAGCGCCGCCTCCGCGCCGGCCAGGCCGGTTTCGCCCGGCAGGCCGACACTTTCGAGACTCGCGGCAAAACGCTCGCCCAAGGCTTTCTCCCCGACCCGCAACCGATCAAGCTGCTCCGCGCCCTTTTCGGCTGCCTGCCGCGCTGCCTTGAGCGCGCCCGCATGCTCCCGCGCCTCCGTCCAGCGTTCGCCAAGGCGGTCGAGCGCCGTGCCGACATCGCGCGCAAGGGCGCCAAGCGGCAGTGATGCGTCCGTGCCGAGATCGTTCGCAAGCCTTTCCAGCGCCCCACGCAGCGCCGCGTTGTTTCGATCGAGGACCGTTTTCCTGTCTTTCAGCGCATGGAGCGCGGTCCGCGCCTCGAGCAGCGCTTCCACGCGCCGGCGCCATTCGATCATCGCCCCGGGGGCGACGGGCGTGAAATCGAGCCCTGCAAAAAGCGCCTCGAAATCCGCCTGCGCTTTCTGCAGCGACAGAAGCGCCGCTTCGCGTTTTTCCGCGCCCTGCTGTCTTTGGGCGATCTCCCGGTCCAGCCGGCGAAGATTGTCGGCATGGCGGGCCACCCGCTCGGCATCGTCGAGCGCGTTGTCGGCCAAGCGGTCGGCGGCGCGCACGGCATCGCGATAAGCGCTATCCTCTCCGTCAAGCGCCTCGAACAACCGGTCGCGCTCCGCCCGCGCCGCATCGATCGCCGCACGGGTCGGAACCGGCCCGGCCTCGCGATCCTCGGCGAGCAATCCTTCCAGGCGCGCGCATTCCTCCTCGGCCTTCGCCAACGCGCTGTCGCACGCGGCCAGCGCCGATTCTGCCGATGCGATATCGTCGCACGCGGTCTTCAGCGCGGCCTCGGCAGGCAGATCGCCCGCCTGCAGGCCAAGAATATCATTCACCGCGGGACGCAGGCCGGCCGCCTGCTCCAACAGCACGCGCTCCTTGCCGGTGATCTCCGTTTCAAGCGTTTCCGCCTCTTTTATGCCGGTAAGGTCCTCGCGCAGCGCCTCATAGCTTTTGCGCAGCGGCGCGGGATCGCGCAGATGGGTCTCGCCATGCTGCTGTTCCAGCCGCGCAAGGGTTTCTCGATTTTCCGAAAGGGCGTTTTCGGCGGAACGGATGGCGCGGTCCTGCTCTTTCGACTGCTCCACAATCGCTTGAAACTCGGATCGCAACAGACTGTTCGGAAAACTCTTTTCCATACTTTCAAGAGAATCAAACCCAAGCTGAACGGCAGCGCTCCGCAACCGCGCCTCGACATCGCGCAGTTCATGCCGCCGGCGCGGCAGGCTCTCCAGCGCCTGTTCGTAAAGCCCGCTTTCGCGCTGCAGCCAGGCGATTTCGGCATGGCGCGCCAGAAGCGCATCGTCGACGACAAGCGCCTCCAGTTCCCGCTGTCCGGCCGCCTGCCGCGTCTCCTTGGCCTCTATCTGTTCAGCGAGCCGCGCGCGGCGGGCCTCAAGCTCACCAAGCTCCTCGCCGATACGGTCCTCGATCGCCTCGATATCGGCGAATTCGGCCAGCGCCGCGCTGTGCCCATCGATCTCGCCAAGCAGGCCGCGCAGCCGCTGCAGCCGCTCGAGCTCGCCGATCCGCCGCGCCCGCTGCAATTGCCGCTGCTCGACCATGGCGAAGTCCTGGGCGATCTCGCGCTCTTCCTTCAGGAGCGCGGTCCAGTCGCTGGCATTGAGCTGGCTGTCGCGCTCGGCCTTACGGGCTTCGTCATAGCGCTCCAGCGCCTGATAGAAGCTGCGGGTCTGCGACTTGCGGGGTGCGTAGATGCCGTCGGCTTCCGCTGCCAGCGCCTCGCTCGCCGCTCGCAACCCGGTCAGGCCGGAGGCCGCGGAAAACAGCATCTGGCCGATCTCCCCGCCATCGGCCAGCATCTCGTCCGCCCCTGCCCTGAGTCTCGCCGAATCGAGCCCGAAGGCGCGCTCGAACACCGCCCGGTCGAGGCTGCCGACAAAGCCGGCGAGCGCGTCATCGTTCAGTGCGGCTTCGGTTTCGGCATCGAGCAGCGTATTGCTGCGGCCCTTGCGCCGGCGGAAGGCGAGTTCGGTTCCGCCATGCGCGCGGAGCGTCGCGCCAAGGCGCAGGTCGCGCGCGGGATGCAGGAAATCATAGCCGACATTGCGGTCGGGAAATCCGAACAGAAGGTCGGAGAAGGCGGCGAGCGCCGAGGACTTGCCGGCCTCGTTCGGGCCATAGACGATATGAAGCGCGGCGTCGGGCCGGAACGTGACGGTCCGGTCGGTGAAATGGCCGTAGCGGATGAGATCGAGCGAGAGAAACCGCATAAATCACCCCTCCAGCCGCGCGCCGAGAATCGCGCGCGCTTCCATCAGGATATCCGCATGCGACCCCGAAAAGGCTTCATCTCTGGCGCCGACGCCGCCGGGCAGCTTCACCGCGATTTCATCGATCAGAGCCTCGATTTCGGCGTCCAGCCCCTCATTGTCGGCCAGCGCGTCGATCATAGCCTCGATATCGAGGTCACTATCCGACAGAAGCCGGCGGGAGGTCATCGGCGCTTCAAGCGCGATAACCAGTTTCTCAAGCCACAGATCGGCGTGCACCCGCTGGCAGGCGGCCTGGAGATCGTCGTGCCATTCGCCATGGGCCGCGATCATCCGATGGGCATCGCCATGGCGGCCTTCAAGCGTCAGGCGCAGGGCGACGGGCCGCGCGTTGGCCGCTTCCGCAAGCGCTGCCAGCGCGGTTTCCACCACCTGCAGGATATCGCTTTCCCTCATGTCGGGCGTGATTGCCACGGTAACGGCCTCGAACCGGGCGCGGTCGAGAATGATGCGTTCATAGCGCGGCCTGCCGTCCTCGACCGTCACCAGCACCGCGCCCTTGTCTCCGGTTTCGCGGATGTTGCGCCCCTGAAGATTGCCGGGATAGAGCGTCAGCGGATCGGCGGACACTTCCTCGAAGGCGTGGACATGGCCGAGCGCCCAGTAATCATAGCCGCGCGAGGCGAGATCCGCCGGCGTGCACGGCGCATAGACGGCATGCGGCGGCCGCCCCGAAAGCGAGGTGTGCAACACGCCGATGTTGAAATGGCCCGGCACCGCCGGGGGATAGGCAAGTGCCAGATTGTCGCCGGCCACACGATCGGCAAAGCCCTGGCCGTGCAGCGCCACTTTCAGCGGTTCGATGGTGAAGGTCTCGGGCTGGCGCGTCGAGAATTCGTGGACGCCGTCGGGCATCGCGATCGTGCGGGTGACGATGCTTTCGGCATCATGATTGCCGCGCAGGAAATAGACCGGGATTTCAGCGCGCGAAAGCCGGGCGATCTCGCGGTTGAAGAACAGGCCGACGCTGTTGTCGCGCCAGGCCCCGTCATAGACATCGCCGGCGATTACCATGAAATCCACCGACATCTCGATCGCGCAATCGATCAGCGCCGCGAAGGCATCGCGGCCGGCGGCGGCAAAGCGCTCGGCAATCTGCCGGTCCTTCAGCGCAAGTCCCGAGAGCGGGCTCCCAAGATGCAGGTCGGCGGCGTGGATAAAACGGAAACCGGTCAAACTTGCCTCATTTGTCTTCTTGTCTCGAAGGGGTAAAAGAGTTCGCGACGACACTTCAACCCCAAAGCGCCGGCGTCGCGCTTTATCCCACCCGCATTTTCGCGGGCTGACCATCACCGGAGGACATCATGCACTATCACAATTTCGGCCGCACCGGGCGACCCGTTTCCAATATCGGCTTCGGCGCCTGGCAGATCGGCGGAAGCTGGGGCTCCGTCAGCGAGGAGGATGGCCGCGCCGCGCTGCACGCAGCGCTTGATTCGGGCATCAACTTCGTCGATACGGCCGATGTCTATGGCGACGGCCGCTCGGAGAAGATCATCGCCGATGTGCTCGCCGATCGCGGCGGCCAGAAGCCGTTCGTCGCCACCAAGGCCGGCCGCAGACTGAACCCGCATACCGCCGATGGATACAATCTGGAAAACCTGGAGGCCTTCGTCGACCGCAGCCTGAAGAACCTCAGGATGGAGCGGCTCGACCTCGTGCAACTGCACTGCCCGCCGACCGAGGCGTTTTATCGACCGGAGGTGTTCGAGGCGCTTGATGCGCTGAAAGCCAAGGGCAAGATCGCCAATTACGGCGTCAGCGTCGAAAAGGTCGAGGAAGCGCTGAAGGCGATCGAGTTTCCGGGCGTCGCCAGCGTTCAGATCATCTACAATATCTTCCGCCAGCGCCCGGCCTCGCTGTTCTTCCCGGAAGCAAAGCGCAGGAACATCGCCGTCATCGTTCGGGTGCCGCTGGCGAGCGGGCTTTTGTCGGGCAAGATCACCCGCGAGACCGTTTTCGACAAAGAAGACCACCGCAATTTCAACCGCAAGGGTGACGCCTTCGATGTCGGCGAGACCTTTGCCGGCGTGCCGTTCGAGATCGCGCTCGATGCCGTCGAGGAAGTCCGCAAGCACGTGCCGCGCGGCACCGGCATGGCCGCCTTCGCGCTGCGCTGGATCCTGATGAACGAGGCGGTCACCGTCGCCATACCCGGCGCGCGCAACGCCGAACAGGCCAAGGCAAACGCCTCCGCCTCCGACCTGCCGGTGATCGGCGCCGATGTGATGGCGGCGATGGAGGAAATCTACCGCACCCGCATCGCGCCGCATGTGCATCAGCGCTGGTAGGGGGCAACGCCCATCGAGCAGAAACGCAAAGAGGCCGGGCTTTGACGCCCGGCCTCTCTTTTTTGTAACGCGAAACGATCAGTTCAGCGAAACCGTGAAGAACAGCGTCTCGCCGGAGGAGTCGTCGACGCCGTCATTGTCGGTGACGGCGTAGGCGGTGCCGTCGGCGGCGATGGTGAAGCCTTCGATCTTGTCGACGACGAAGCCGTTGGAGGCCGACTTCATCAGCGGCAGCAGATCGGCGACTTCCTGTTTTTCGACAACCGGCAGTTCGGAGCCGATCGGCGCCGGCTGCATGTCGGAAAGGGCGACCTTGTAGAGCTTCTTCAGCGTTGCGGCCTCGCCGATCTGGTTGTCACGCTCGACGATGTAGACGCTGTCGCCGTTCGCCGTGATCTCGGAAAGACCGATCCAGCCCTTTTCCGGGGTCTCCAGCGGATAGGCGACTGCGCCCCATTCCTGGGTGGCGGGCTTGTAGGCGAGCAGCTTGACGAAGCCCTTCTCGTCATCGGCCCATTCGCGCTGCACCGCCATCCACAGCGTCAGATCATCGCCCTCGCCAACCGTGGTGATGCCTTCCATGCCGAAGCGGGTCTGGTTGGCGAGCAGAGCCTCCGGCAGGTCGATCGTCTCGGTGATCGCGCCGGTGCCATCGACATGATAGACCGCATGCGGCACGTCCTTGTCGGGATTGCCTTCCGAGGCGAGCCAGAAGCCGCCCTGGCCATCGACCGCAACGCCCTCGAGGTCGAGCTTCTCGGCCGGGGCGCCATCGCGGGTCACGCGGATGACATCGGTGATCATCGCCGGCTTCTGCGAGGCATCGATGATGAAGATAGACGGCTGGGCGGAATAGAAGCTGTCATTGACGGCATAGAGCCTGGAAGCATCGCTCGGATCGGCAGTCAGGCCCGAGAGCGCGCCGAAGCCGATCAGTTCATCACGCGAGACATCGGAGAGGATCTGCGGGTAGTTCGGCTCGGCATCCTCATAGGCGTAGAGCATGACGTGCGCGCGCACGCCGCCATCGGGGCCGAGATCGGTCTCGTTGGCGGTGACCAGCAGGTTGCGGGCGGGAATGGCGACACCGCTTTCCGGCGAAAGACCAGACGGCAGAAGCTGGACGAGCTCGGGCGCGTCGGCCGCGCTGTCGTCGTAGACGCCGACGACGGAGGCGCGCTCGGAGAGCACGAACAGATAGTTGGTGTCGCCGAAGGTGCCCTTGATCATGCCTTCGGGCTCGACGCCCTTCTTGCCGGCGCGCTTGTCCGGGAAATGGCCGATCGAGGCCACGGCCCGCTCGAACGAATTGCCTGAATCATAAAGCAGTTCCCCGGCATCGGAGAAGATCGAGAAGCCGCGCGAGCCGCCCTTGTAATCGCCCTCATTGGCGATGGCGAAGCGGTCATTGTCGAGCCATTTAACGGTGTCGGGCTCGCGGGCGATACCGGACAGCGAACCGGTGAAATCGAGCTTGCCGTCCTTTTCGATGTCGACGCCGCTGATATCGACGGAGCCTGCGGAGAAGTGGTTCTTCACCTCACCGGTATTGCCGTCGATGATCGCGATGCCGTTGTTTTCCTGCAGCGTCACGACGATTTCATTGTCGTCGTTGATATCGACGAATTCCGGTTCCGGATCGGTGGGGGCGACCATTTCGGAAAAGCCGGTCATGGTGACATGCTTGATCGTGGCGCAATCGGCAACGCCGTCATTGAGCGAAATGATCACCAGATCGCCGGCCGGCATCTGCGGGATTTCGCCGTCGTTCAGCTCTTCGTCGCGCTCGTTCTCGATGGCGATGGCAACGATCGAGCCATCCGGAGACACGGCCACGGAATCAGGCTGGCCGCCGAGATCGCACTGGCTTTCCAGCGTGCGCGAGGCGATATCGACAACGCCGAGGAAGCCCGACGGATCGGTATAGCTTTCCGACGTGTTGACGCCGACCAGCGCCTTGGGGCCGGAAACGGCAACCGAGGTCGGCTCGCCGTCGAGCTTGGTGATGCCGAGCGCTGCCGGAGCCTTCATGTCGGTGATGTCGACGAAGCCGAGGGCGCCGAGCGGGCTGTCGGAATAGATCAGCGTGTTGCCGTCTTCGCTCGCCGCGATGATTTCGGCCGAGGTCTCGGTCGCGGGATCCATGTCGGCGGGCAGGTTGCCGGCGACGCTGAAGACCGCGATGCGGTTGAAGACGGGTTCGGCGGCGGCGGGGAAAGCGGCGGAAGCCAGAAGCGCAGCGCTCAGGGCCGCGCCGGTGAGACGGAATCGCATGGATATACCCTCCAAGGTAAAGATGACTGGAGGTTTCTGAGCGCGCGGTGTGACAGCAGGATTACACGGCGATGACAGGACGATGACAACCCGTCTACTTCTCCCTTCGGCGCTCGATCAGCATGATCGAAAGCGAGGCGCAGAGGATCATCACGCCGCCGATCCAGAACAGCGTATCCGGCGCATAGCCGAACACCAGCCAGCCACCGAGCACGTTGAGCGGCAGTTTCAGGTCGTCGAAGGGCTGGACATAGGCCGCGTCCGCGCTCGAATAGGCAAGCGTCAGGAAATACTGCGCCAGCGCCGTCAACAGGCCGAGCGCCAGCATGATCCAGATGATATCGCCGGTCGGGACGGCGAAGCCGCCGCCGATGGCGACCAGCGCGTTGATCGGCGTCAGCAGCATCAGGAGCCATACGGTGATCGATTCGGGCCGTTCATGGGCCGTCAGCCGCTTGGTGATCAGCGAGGTTCCGCCCCAAAGAAGCGCGGATGCAATCGGCAACAGCGCCGCCCAGGTGAAGCTTTCCGACCAGGGCTGAAGGATCAGCAACGCGCCGGTGAAGCCCACCGCCGTCGCGATCCAGCGCGAGGGGCCGACCGTCTCGCCCAGAAACAGTTTCGCCCCGACGATGATGAAGAAGGGCGAGGTCATGACCAGCGCGATCGCCTGGCTGATCGGAACCGAGGCAAGGCCGATTGCCCAGGCCTGCACGCCGAGCGCGGAAAGCGCCACCCGGAAGACATGTTGCCAGGGATGACTGGTCCGCATCACCGAAAGCCCGGTGCGCCAGAGATACGGCACGGCAAACACCAAGGCGATGCCATATTGCCAGAAGGCGACCGACGAGGCGGCGAACCCCATATTCATCGTCACCTGCTGGATCGCGACATTGCCGGCCGCGTAAACCACGCCGGCCATCACCATCCAGAAGGCCCCGGTCAGAGCCGGAGAGCGATAGATTGCCTTAGCCATATGTACGACAGACCTTTCAGCACGAGCGTGAAACGATGTCAGAGGTAAAGAAGTTGCGCCTTTCGGGCAAGCGCGTTTGCGCGCCGCGCGTCACAGCGGCCGGACGCGTGTGACATAAGCCTCGAAGAAATCCGAAAACCGGGCGACCCGGATCGGCAGGCGGTCATAGGGCGGATAGTAAAGCGTCAGCCAGAGTTCCGGCGGCGACCAGTCGGAAAGCACCTGCGTCAGCCGTCCCTCTCCCAGCGCTTCCTCAACGATGAAATGCGGCAGCAGCGCCACGCCCTCGCCATTCTCGGCAAGCCGCGCCAGCAATTCGCCGTTGTTGCCGGCAAGATTCGTCCCCGCCCTCACCCGCCGCTTTTTCCCGGCGCTCGTCAGCTCCCAGGTTTCAGCCGTCGCCTCGGCGTCGAAGGCGAGGCAGGCGGTGGCGGCGAGATCGTCGGGCGTTCGCGGCGTTCCGTTTGCGGCCAGAAAGCCGGGCGATGCCACCAGCACCCGCCGGACCGGGCACAGCTTGCGCCAGATCGTCGACTTGTCATCCGGCGGGCCGGAAATACGGATCGCCAGATCGAACGGCGCGCCAACGATATCGACGAAGCTGTCCTCAAGCGTCACCGAAAGGCTGATCGCGGGATGCTCCGAACGGAAGCCCGAAAGCACGTCCGGCAATATCTGTTGGCCAAGCGACAGCGGGGCGTTCAGCCGGATATGGCCGCTGACGGCGCTTTCCCGCTCGCGCACCTCCTCGCTGGCATCGTCGAAGGCCTTCAGCAGCGGCCGCATCCGCGCCGCATAGATCGCCCCCGCCGCGGTGAGCGAGACCTGGCGCGTGGTGCGCACGAAAAGCTGCACGCCGAGCCGCTGCTCCAGCGCGCCGACAGCCCGCGTCACGCTCGGCGCGGTCATCGCAAGCGTCCGCGCCGCTGCGGCGAAACTGCCCAGCTCGGCAACGCTCAGGAAAACCCGGATGTCATTCAGATCCTTCATCAGTCTATTATTACGTTTATTGCAATAATAATGTCAATTTTATTGCACTATACGCGGTGAGCCAGAATCGCCATCTTATGGCCAGAAGCGAGGCGCGGCAGACGCGCCCGTACAGCAAGGAACAGTTCGATGTTACAGCAGATCAAGGGCCTGCATCACATCACCTCGATGGCGGCGGATGCCCAGGCCAATAACGACTTCTTCACCGGCGCGCTCGGGCTAAGACGCGTCAAGAAGACCGTGAACTTCGACGCGCCCGATGTCTATCACCTCTATTACGGCGACGAAATCGGCACGCCCGGCTCGGTGATGACCTACTTTCCCTTCCCGCACATAGCGGCGGCAAGGCCCGGAACGGGCGAGGTCGGCGAGACGCTGTTTGCGGTCCCGCGCGGCGCGCTCGGCTTCTGGAAGGAGCGTCTCGGCAAGCTTGGCGTCGGAAACATCACGGAGAGCGAAGTCTTCGGCGAAAAGCGGCTGCATTTCGCAGGCCCGGACCGGGATGCCTTCGCGCTGGTCGAGGTGGACCATGATCACCGCGCCGGCTGGCTCAAGGGCGATATCGCCGAGGCCGAGGCTATCCGGGGCTTCCATGGCGCAAGCCTGCGGCTCGCTGACAGCGGCGCGACGGGGGAATTGCTCGGTTTCATGGGCTATGAAAAGGTCGACGGCAAGGATGACTGGACCCGTTTTGCGATCGGCAACGGCAATGGCGCCGATGTCATCGACATCCAGACCCTGCCGTCGGCCAACGCCGCCCGTCAGGGCGCAGGCTCCGTCCATCACATCGCGTTCGCGGTGGAAGATCGCGCCGCCCAGCTCGAAGTCCGCAAGGCGCTGATGGATACCGGCTACCAGGTGACCCCGGTGATCGACCGGAACTATTTCTGGGCGATCTATTTCCGCACGCCCGGCGGCGTGCTGTTCGAGATCGCCACCAACGAACCGGGCTTTGACGCCGACGAGGACACCGCCCATCTCGGCGAGGCGCTGAAACTGCCGCCGCAATATGAGCAGCATCGCGCGCAGATCGAGCAAATCCTGACGCCGATCAAAGATTGACATTGCCAAGGCGCCTGTCCTGTTTTGGACGGGCGCTGCCTCCCTTTTCCCGGCCCGCGAGCCCGATTGACGAGCGCCATCGCGCGCCGGTTGGAGAACCACAAGCATGACAAACGATACATACAATGCGTTCACCCGCGCCGGCGCGGCTGGCGAACCGCTGGTTTTCAGCTTTCACGGCACGGGCGGCAACGAGCATCAGTTCGTGCCTCTCGTCGACCAGATTCTGCCAAACGCGGCCATCGTTTCACCGCGCGGCGACGTTTCGGAATATGGCGCGCTGCGCTTCTTCCGGCGCACCGGCGAAGGCGTCTACGACATGGAAGACCTCGCCCTTCGCACCGCCAGGATGAGCCGCTTCATCGCCGAACACCGCAAGGCCAATCCCGGTCGCGCGGTCTATGGCATCGGCTATTCCAACGGCGCCAACATTCTCGCCTCGGTGCTGTTCGGACAACCCGACCTCTTCGATCGCGCCGTGCTCATGCATCCGCTGATCCCGTGGACGCCGCAGGACAATGCCGGTCTCGCGGGCAAACGAATCCTCATCACGGCGGGCGAACGCGACCCGATCTGCCCGCCTGAAGGAACCCATGCCCTGATCAATTATTTCGAAGCACAAAAGGCCGATCTTGCCACGCTGTTCCACCCCGGCGGCCATGAAATCCGCCCACAGGAAATCGAGGCCGTCGCCGCGTTCCTGACAAGCTGACAGGCCTCATACCTTCTCGGCGTTTGAGAGCAGGGACGGCGAAAAACTCAGCCCGCGACCTTTCCGCCAGCCATCGGCACGGGAACGCCGGTGGTTGTCGGGAAGCTGATCGGAAGACCGCGCAGCGTCCGCACCGCAAGAAACGCAAAACACTCCGCCTCGATCGCATCGCCGCGCCAGCCGACCGTTTCGGCTGGGACAGCCTCGACGCCGGCGCGCGTTCCGAGCATCGCCATGATCGCCGGGTTGCGCCGCCCGCCGCCACAGACGATCAGGCGTTTCGGACGCACCGGCAAAAGGTCGAGCGCCTTGCCGACGGCGGCGGCCGTAAAGGCGGTCAGGGTTGCCGCGCCCGTGGCTGGATCGAGGCCATCGGCCATGGCGGCAGTGAAGTCGAACCGGTCGAGGGATTTGGGATAAGGCGCTGAAAGATAGGGATGTTCGAGGAGGCGCTCAAGCCGCTCCTCGTTGACCGTGCCGGAAAGCGCCAGCTTGCCGTCGCGGTCCATCTCGCCGAGGCCGTTTGCCTTGATGAAATCGTTGAGGGGCGCATTGGCGGGACCGGTGTCGAAGGCGATCAGGCGGTCTCTACCATCCCATGCGGTGACATTGGCGACGCCGCCGAGATTGAGCACAGCCGTCTCGCCCGTCATGTCGAGGCCGCGCAGCAGGGCCTGGTGGTAGCCGGCGGAGAGTGGCGCGCCCTGCCCGCCGGCGCGGATATCGGCGGTGCGGAAATCATAGGCGACCTTGCAGCCGAGCAGGTCGTGCATCAGCGCGCCATCGCCAAGCTGGCGGGTATCGCCGATGCGCGCCTTCGTCGGCGCGCGGTGCAACACCGACTGGCCGTGGAAGCCGACAACGCCGATATCGGCCATGGTCAGGCCTTCGGCTTCGACCAGCGCCTTCACGGCGGCGGACTGGGCGCGGGTCAGAATTTCTTCGGCCTTCGCGAAAATTTCGGGCTCCGGGCCTTCGAAATTCCACTTGCGGGCGATGGCAAGCGTTTCCTCCAGCAGATCGCGGGTCGATTGCGGATAGGGCGCCAACGTATAGGCGCCGAATTGCTCGACGCTGACGCCATCGGTCTTCAGCATCGCGACATCGATATTACCGTCGAGCACGGTGCCCGTCATCAGGCCCACGGCCCAGACCGGTTTGAAATCCTCGGCCATTAGTCCGCTCCGTTCATGAAATCGCTGACGGCGCGACGCAGCGCCATGATGCCGCTGTCGAAATGGCGGCTGGGGTGAACGCGGTTGGTGAGCAGCGTCCAGGCATGGCCGCGCTCGAAATCCACGCACAGCGAGGTGCCGGTGAAGCCGGTGTGGCCGATGGTCGCGGGTGAGCACAGCGCGCCGCCGTGCCAGTTCTCATAAGGGCGTTCCCAACCATGGGTGCGGCGTTCGGACAATGGCTCCCGCATCAGGCTGACCGTCGCGTCTCCGTTGCTGTCGCGCTCCAGCAGATCGCGGGCGAAATCCAGAACGGCGTCGACCTGCCCGAACAGCCCGGCATGGCCGGAGCCCTGAAGGGCGTGGCAATTCTCGTCATGCACCTCGCCCGCCATCACCCGGCCGCGCCATGTGCAGCGCTCTGTGGCGGCCGTTTCCGTAGGATCAGCGGACCAGGCGAAACCCGGACCGGGATCAAGATCACGGATCGTCTTTCTGGAAAGCCGCTCCAGCGCGATGCCGAGCAGGATGTAGTTGATGTCGGAATAGACCGGCGTCTCCACCCGCTTCCATTCCCGCTGCAGCACGAAGGCCCTCAGCCGGTCGGGATCGCCGCCATAGGTGTAGATCGGTTCGACCGCGGGGAAAGGCGTCTGGTGTCCGAGGCACTGGCGGAAGGTCACCTGCCGCTCCCAGCAGTTGGGATCATATTGCCGGAAATCAGGAATAACGGCGGTCAGAGGCGCATCGAGGTCGATGTCTCCGGCTTCTGCGCGCGCCAGAATGCGCGACGTGGTGAAGATCACCTTGGTGAGCGAGGCGAGATCGAACCATGTGTCGATCGTCATCGGGCGCTCTTCCGGCAAGATCGCGGCCCTGCCGACGGCGCGCGTCAGCCGGTTGCCGTCGCGGTCTACGAGGCCCAGCACGCCGCCGGGAATACGCCCGTTGGCAACGGATTGCTCAAGTGCTGCAAACGCCTTGTCGAAACCGGTCTCGCTCATGCTTCGGCCCTCGCCAGATGATCATCGCCATAGGATATCCAATCCGCCTGCGGCGGCTCGTAGCCCGCCGGGCGCACCAGCGACGGGACATCGGTGGTGTCGAGCCGGTAATCCTGGTGGCGGCGGTCGATGCTCGGCACCGCCGAGATCAGCCGTTTGGTATAGGAATGCCGCGGATCGGCAAGCACCGACCTTGCATCGCCGATCTCGACGATCTGACCAGCATAGACCACCGCGATGCGGTGGGCGATGCGCTCGACCACGGCCATGTCGTGGGTGACGAACACGTAGGAGAGGTTCATGTCGCGCTGAAGCTCGGTCAGGAGTTCCAGAACCATCGCCTGCACGGAGACGTCGAGTGCGGACACCGCCTCGTCCAGTACCACGACGGAGGGCTTCAGCATCAGCGCGCGGGCGATGCAGAGCCGTTGGCGCTGGCCGCCGGAGAATTCGTGGGGATAGCGTGTCAGCGCGTTTTCAGGCAAGTCGACGCGTTTCAGCAATTCGGCCATGCGGGCGCGGCTCTCGGCATTCAGCCTTCCGCCGGTGGCGATCACCGGTTCGGCGAGAATGCTGTCGACGCGAAGGCGCGGATTGAGCGAGGCGTAGGGGTTCTGGAACACCATCTGGATCGGATCGCCATGGGCGGCGACCGAACCGCCCTCACCGAGCGAGAAATTGCCGCGCGTGGGCTTGGTGAGCCCCATTATGGCGCGCGCCGTGGTCGACTTGCCGGAGCCGCTTTCGCCGACAATGCCCAGCGTCTCGCCCGGCATCAGGTCGAAATCAATGCCATCGACGGCATGGACGGCGCCCGTCCGTCTGTTGAAGAAACCGGAGGCGACGGGAAAACGCACGGTCAGGTTTTCAACCGACAACACCGGTCTGGCTTCGGACTTGCGTGTGAAGTCGCGGCGCACCGCCCGTCCCTCGGCAAAATGCGGCACCGCCTTCAGGAGATGCTGCGTATATGGATGTTCCGGGTTATCGAGAACCGCATCGGTCTCGCCCTGCTCCACCACCTCGCCGGCCTGCATCACCATCACCTTGTCGGCGATGCCGGCGACGAGGCCGATATCGTGGGTGATGAAGATCAGGCCCATCTCGCTTTCGCGCTTCAATTCGGAAAGCAGCGCCAGGATCTGCGCCTGCACCGTCACGTCGAGCGCGGTCGTCGGCTCGTCCGCGATCAGCAGGCGCGGATTGCATGACAGCGCGGTGGCAATCATCACCCGTTGCAGCATGCCGCCGGAAAGCTGATGCGGATGGTATTTCAGCCGCCTTGCGGCATCCGGGATACGGACGCGCTCAAGCGCTTCCTTCGCGGCATTCATCGCCTGCTTGCCTGTGAGGCCGTGATGCAGGCGGAAGCTTTCCGCAATCTGCTCGCCGATGGTGTGGACCGGGTTCAGCGAGGTCATCGGCTCCTGAAAGATCATACCGATCTCCCGGCCACGAATGCCGGTCAGGCGTTTTTCCGGAAGGCTCGCGAGGTCGACGGTTTTGCCGTCCGACAGCGTATAGTCGATGCGACCACCGGTGATCTTGCCGCCGCCGAAATCGACAAGTCGGTTGAGGCAGAGCGAGGTCACCGATTTGCCCGAACCGCTCTCACCGACAATCGCAAGCGTCTCGCCGGCATCGAGATCGAAGCTGACGCCACGCACGACTTCATTCTGTTCCGGCCGCTTGCCGAAGCCGACACGGAGATCGGAGACGGAAACAAGTCTGCTCATGCCTCTGCCCTCCTGGAACGGGGATCGAGAATGTCGCGCAGCGCATCGCCCAGCAGGTTGAAGCCGAGAATGCCGAGCATGATCGCGAGTGCGGGGAAGATCAGCAGCCAGGGCGCCATCTCCATCAGGTTGCGCGCCTCGCTCAGCATCAGGCCGAGGGAGGCCTGCGGCGGCTGGGTGCCGAGGCCGAGGAAGGAAAGCCCCGCCTCCGTCAGCAGCGCCCAGGCGAGCGCCAGGGTCACCTGCACGGTGAGCGGCGCGACCAGATTGAGCAGCATGTGCCGCGACAGGATGTAGGAACGCGATGAGCCGAAGGTGCGGGCGGCATCCACGAATTCGCGGGTTTTCAGCGACAGCGCCGGGCCGCGCACGACGCGGGTGAAGATCGGCGTGTAGACGAAGGCGATCGCCATCACGCTGGTCCAGGTGCCGGGGCCGACAATGGTGATGATCAGGAGCGCCAGCAGGATCGCCGGAAACGCCAGCAGCACATCCATAAGCCGCATGATCGCGCCATCCCAGTTGCCGCCGAACCATGCCGCCGCAAGGCCGAGCACGATGCCGGCGATCGTTGCCAGCGCCACGGAGGAAAAGGAAACGATGAAGGATTGCGCGATGCCGATCATCAGCCGGCTCGCGACATCGCGGCCGAGCAGATCGGTGCCCATCCAATAGGTCGCGGACGGCGCATGCAGGCGATCAAGACGGAACTGCGCCAGCGGGTCATGCGGGGTGATGCCGATCAGACCCAGGATCGCGATCACGATATAGAGCCCGACGATCGCGCCGCCGATGCGGCCGCTCGGATGGGAGAAGATTGAACGCAGGAGAGCCATCACTGCGCTCCCAGCCGGATACGCGGATCGAGCGCCGCATAGGCGAGATCGACCAGCAGATTGACGATCATGAAGTTGAGCGCGATGAACAGCACGCTGCCCTGCACAAGCGCATAATCGCGCTGCAGAATGGCGTCGAGCACCGTGCGCCCGAGGCCCGGCAGCGCGAACACCTGTTCCACGATCACCGCGCCGCCCAGCAGATAGCCGAACTCGACGCCGGAGACGGTGACGACCGGGATCAGCGCATTGGGCAGCGCGTGATGCCAGATCACCTTGCGCTGCGGCACGCCCTTGGCGCGGGCGGTGCGGACATAGTCGTCGGAGAGAATATCGAGCATGGCGGAGCGGGAAATGCGGGTGACGGCGGCGGCGAAGGCGAAACCCAGCGTGAGGGCCGGCAGGATCATCTGCGCGAGGTTCTTCAGCGGATCTTCGAACAGGGGCGTGAATGTGCCCATGGCGGGCAGCACGCCGAACCAGACGGACAGCGCGTAAATCGCGAGCAGCGCGACCACGAAGCTCGGCGTCGACTGACCGATCATCGCGACGACGCGAACGATGAGGTCGGACGGCTTTTCGGCGTGGGTGGCGGCGTAAATGCCGGCCGGCAGGCCAATGGCGAGCGCCACGATCATCGACAGCAATGCCAGTTCCAGCGTCAGCGGAAACACCCGCAGAATGACGTCCAGCACCGGCTTGCCATAGGTCACCGAAATGCCGAGGTCGCCATGCAGCGCTCCGCCGAGCCAGTGCCAGTATTGGCCAAACCAGCTCTGGTCCATGCCGAAATAGGTTTCAAGTGCTGCCCGCTGGGCCGGCGTCAGCAGGCCGGCCTCGGTCCCCAGCATCGCCGTGATGGCGTCGCCGGGAACCAGCCTGATCGAGATGAACACGAGGACCGACACCCCGAGCATGACCAGAGGAAAGGTCACCAGTCTTCGGGTCAGATAGTTCATGGAGCGTTGACCTCGTGTCTTTTCTTATTCGCCGATGGTGACGGCGGTGAGGCCGAAGAGCGAGCCGGTCGGCGTCGCCTCGAAACCCTTCACCTTGTCGGTGCTGGCGGTGTAGCTGTAGCCGGTATAGAGCCAGACCCAGGGCGAAACCTCGGTGATGTGCTTTGAGAATTCGGCGAAGATTTCCTTGCGCCTGGCCGGATCGGTTTCCACGCGGCCTTCATTCATCAGCGTATCGAGTTCGTCATCGATATAGTGAGCGACGTGATTGAGGTTGCCGTCCTTGGTCCAGTAGCGGTTATACATGGTGTAGGGATCGGTACGACCGCCGTTCAGCGCCACGGCCATATCGAAATCGCCCTTCAGCCAGCGGTCGATATAGACGTTCAGTTCCATCATCTCGATCTCGAGATCGATGCCGATTTCGGCAAGCTGCGACTGGATGACCTGTGCCTCTGCCGCTGCCGTCGGCGGCTCGCCGGTTGCGGCCATCACCTTGGCGGAGAAGCCGTCCGCATAGTCGGCCTCCTCCATCAAAGCCTTGGCCTTGTCGAGGTCCTGCGTGTAGCAGAACAGTTCGGAGGGGTCGGTGGCGAAGGCCGGCATGGTCAGCGGACCGGTCACCTTGCCCTCGCCGAGAAGGGCGGCATCCAGCACATCCTGCCGGTCGATCGCGCAGGAGATTGCCTGACGGACCTTCAGCTCCTTCATCGCGCCTTCCTCGGCATTGAGCTGAAGCACGTGATAGGACAGCACCGGCTCGCGATCGAGCGTCAGGCCGGGATTGGACGGCACCAGCGTGGCGACCAGCGGATCGTTGATCAGCGCGAAATCGACCTGGCCGGTGCGCAGCGATGCCAGAATGGCGGTCTCATCCGGCAGGACCGAAATATCGAGCCCGTCGATAGCGAGTTCGCCGCCGGCCCAGTTTTCATTGGCCGTCAGCGTCTCGCTGGAATTGGGCTCCCAGTTGTCCAGCACGAACGGGCCGGAGCCGATGGTCTCGGTGCCAAGCGTGCCGGCCTCGATCGCAGAGGCGGGAACGATCGCCGCGTTGATCGACGACATCGCCGTCAGCAGCGGAACGTCCGGCTGCGACAGATTGAAGACAACGGTCTCGTCATCCGGCGTATCGATGGTTTCGATCGACAGGAAGTTGGAGCGGGCCGCCGCACTGGTGGCCTCATCCAAAATGCGCTCGAACGATGCCTTTACATCCACCGGCATCACCTTGTCGCCATTGGAGAATTTTGCATTCGGATCAAGTTTGAATGTCAGCGTCTTGCCGTCCTCGGAAAACTCCCAGGAACTGGCGATAGCCGGCACCACGTTCAGTTCGGCATCAGTGCGCACCAGCGGCTCGTAGACCAATTCCAGCAGGCGGATCGACGCGAAAGCGGTCTGCTTGTGCGGGTCGAGGCCGGTCGCATCCTGCGACCATGCCATTTTCAGTGTCTCCGCCGAAGCCGGCGCCGCCGCGAGCGCGGCGGCAATCGCTAGCGCTGATGCAATCGTCTTGATTTGAACTCTTCCCATGATCAATTCCCTCGAGATGATGATTGTTGCCGGTCGTTGCGACCGGAGCGACTTCAGTCTTCGCGGCCTGGCGCCGTCTTCTGGTTGATAGCCTTGCGCAGATAGCCGCCCGATTTCGAAAGAAGATCGCGGCCTTCCTGCAATTCCATATCGGTCAACGCCAGCAATATGGCGAGCTTGACATCATTTCCGGTCTTCTCCAGCAGCGCCGTCGCCTCTTCAGCGCCAACGCCGGAGGCCTCCATGACGATGCGCACCGCACGGGCGTAGAGCTTGGCGTTGCTGACCGTCACATCGACCATCAGGTTCTGGTAGACCTTGCCGATCCGGATCATGCTGGCCGTGCTCAGCATGTTGAGCACGAGCTTCTGCGCCGTCCCGGATTTCAGGCGGGTGGAGCCGGTCAGAACCTCGGGCCCAACGACGGGCGCAATCGAGATTTCAGCGATTTCCGCGATCGCGGAGGCGGGGTTACACGAAAGCGCAACGGTTCCTGCCCCAACTTCGCGGGCATATTCCAACGCGCCGATCACATAGGGCGTGCGCCCGCTGACGGCGATTCCGACCACGACATCGCGCTTCGAAAGATTGACGGCCTCAAGATCGGCGCGCCCCAAAGCAGGGTCATCCTCCGCGCCCTCGACGGCGGTGGTGAGCGCCGTATTCCCGCCGGCGATCAGGCCAACGACCATGCCCGGCGGAACCGAGAAGGTCGGCGGGCATTCGGAGGCATCGAGCACGCCGAGGCGGCCGCTGGTGCCGGCGCCGATATAGATCAGCCGTCCGCCGGCACTAAACGCGGCAACGATGCGCTCGACCGCCGCCGTAATCGGCGCGATCTCGCGGGCGACGGCCCCAGCCACCAGCCCATCCTCGGCGTTGATGGTCTCGAGTATTTCGCGCGTGCTCAGAAGATCCAGTTCGACGCTTTTCGGATTGCGCCCTTCGGAGACCAGTTTGTCGAGCTCGCCATTCAACAGATTCACGTTGGAATTCCCCTGCCCTTCAAGGCTTTCCGGCGGACGAATCCGCAGCGGCAGCCTCCCATTTCAAGCAGAGGCTATAATCACAAATTCCAACTGTCAAATAATTATACGAATAATTTATTCCAAACCGGACCAGACGCTCGGCGAAAACCAATTCGCAATAATTCCATTGTATTCCTGAATTCAGGAATTTATTATTCTTCGCATCGACCCACTCGGAAAGGCATTTCGTGTCCGTTCTCAGCATCATCGAAGCCCAGCTTGAAAGCCTTGCGCCGGCCGACCGGCAGATCGGCGATTTCATCCTCGCCCATCCGGACGAGGTGCTGCGGCTGTCTTCGGCCAGCCTTGCCGAAAAGACGGGGCGCAGCCAGTCGAGCGTGGTGAAATTTGCACAGAAGCTGGGTTTTTCCGGCTATCAGGACATGAAGTTCGCCGTCAGCAAGGCGAAGGCCAGTGAATGGCGCGCGCCCGGCGCGCTACATGCGACCATCGAGCTGGACGACAGCCACGCCACGATCGCGCAGAAACTGCTTGCCAGCAAGATGCACGCCATGCAGCAGACACTCGCCGCCAATGACGAGACCGCGATTTCCCGGGCGCTGGAGATCACCGACGCCGCGCAGCGCATTCATGTGGCCGGCGTCGGCGCGTCATCGCTGGTGGCGCGCGATTTCTGCTACAAACTGCAGAAACTCGGCCGCTATGCTCTGCATGATTCCGACAGTCACGTGCAGATGGCGAATGTCTCGGCCGCCAAATCCGGCGATGTGCTGTTCGCGCTCTCCTATTCCGGCGCGAGCATCGAGACCGTGCGGATCGCCGAGCTTGCCCGAAAACGCGCCGTCACCGTGATCTCGCTGACGGGCCCGAAACAGAACGCCATAGCCCGCGTCGCCGATGTCAATCTCTACACCATCGCCGACGAAGAAAAGGTGCGCTCCTCGGCAATCACCGCCCGCGATGCCCAACTGATGCTGACCGACTTCCTCTTCATCCTGCTGCTCCAGCGCCAGCAGGATGCAGGTGACTACATTGCCGATAGCGGCGATGCCGTGACCGCGCTGAAGCTCGGCGACAAGTGACGCCGCCTACCCTTTGATGGGAATGCAGATTTCCGTCAGCAGGTCCTGGGGTGCCGCTTCGCGCGGATTGTTGAGATAGACCTCGACAGGCGGCGCGTCCGCCGGCTCGTATCCATTGGCGGGCAGGTAGCTGCCGTAAAACCAGCCATAGGCCTTGTGAAGCTCGGCATAGGGGCCCTTGTGGCGCAGGACCGCATAGCGACCACCGGCGATCTCGCGCAGCGTCAACCCCGCGGGCGGGGTAAAGCCGGCGGTCACGACGAGGCCGGCGAAAGACTGCAGCTCTTCCTCAGCCACAAGGCCGGGATCGGAATAATAAATGCCGACCATCTGCATATCCGGCCGGAACAGGCCCGCCGCCGCCATCTTTCCGACGGCCTCGCCAAAGGCCTTGTCGACCTCCATGTAGGAGCCGGTATGCGGCACGCCGGCCACGGGTTTCGCATTCTCTGTCCTGAATTCGACATCGTACATCGCACCATTCTCCTCGGTGACGGGGTTATCGAAAATCGCGTGGCCGCCGCTCGCGCGATATGTCGCCGGCGCCATGCCGTAAGCGGATTTGAAACTTCGTGTGAAAGAAGCGACGCCTGAATAGCCGGCGCGGCAGGCAATGCTCTCTATGCCTGCCGCGTCGTTGACGAGTTCGCCGGCGGCCCGGTGGAGGCGCAGGCGCTTCACCGTGGCATGGATGGTTTCGCCATAGACGGCCCGGTAGATCCGGTGCCAGTGCCATGGCGACAGGCAGGCGATCTCGGCGAGTTTCGCGTAGTCGAGCGCGTCGTCCAGATGGGCGGCAATATAATCGCTGACCCGCTTCAGCCTTTGCTCAT
Organism: Martelella mediterranea DSM 17316; assembly: GCF_002043005.1. NCBI lineage: Bacteria > Pseudomonadati > Pseudomonadota > Alphaproteobacteria > Hyphomicrobiales > Aurantimonadaceae > Martelella > Martelella mediterranea. Next base: position 3,450,565 of record NZ_CP020330.1, read on the forward strand.
AGGTCCCGAACACGTCCATATCTTTCATCACAACCGTTCACTCCCGTTTGACACTGCCTTTCAAACACAGGTCGCATTGACAAATCTTGCGGAATCGTCCCCCGGGTGCCATGATCCGCCTGCCCATCCGTGGCGCTCAGGTGAAATGATCATGCCCACCCGTCTCGTTCCCAAAACCGTCAGCGTTCTGCGCGAAGGTTATTCCTTTTCCCGTCTCAAAGGCGACGCCATCTCCGGATTGACGGTCGCGATCGTCGCCCTGCCGCTGTCGATGGCGATCGCGATCGCCTCCGGCGTCTCGCCCGACCGGGGGCTTTACGCGGCCATTATAGGGGGTTTCTTCGTCTCGCTGCTGGGCGGAAGCCGCCACCAGATCGGCGGTCCGGCGGGGGCCTTCATCGTGCTGGTCGCAGCCTCGGTGGAACGCAACGGCATCGACGGGCTGATCATCGCCGTCATCCTCTCCGGCCTGATCATGATCGCGGCCGGTTACCTGAAACTCGGGGCCTATATCCGCTTCATACCCTATCCGGTGACCGTCGGCTTCACCGCCGGCATCGCCATCATCATCTTCGCCAGCCAGCTTTCCGCGATCTTCGGGCTGGACCTGCCCGGCAAGGAGCCCGGCCCCTTCGCCGAAAAGGTCGCCTATCTGGCGCAATATGTCGGCACCACCAATATTTCGGCCGTTGCCATCGCGGTGCTGACCATCGCCATCATCATAGCCGTGAAGCGCTTCCGGCCGGGCTGGCCGGGGATGCTGATCGCCGTTGCCGTGGCAACCCTCGCGGCCTTCGCGTTCAACCTGCCGGTGGAAACCATCGGCAGCCAGTTCGGCGGATTGCCGCGCGGGCTGCAGGCCCCGGCCCTGCCCGCGCTGTCGGTCCAGAAGGTCATCTCGGTGCTGCCCGATGCCTTCGCCTTTGCGCTGCTGGGCTCGATCGAATCGCTGCTTTCCGCCGTCGTCGCCGACGGCATGACCGGGCGCCGGCATCGCTCCAACATGGAACTGGTCGGCCAGGGCGTGGCCAATATCGCCTCCGGTCTGTTCGGCGGCATCTGCGTGACCGGCACCATCGCCCGCACCGCGACCAATGTACGCGCCGGCGCGACCAGCCCGTTTTCCGGCATGCTGCATTCGCTGTTCCTGCTCTTGTTCATGATCGTCGCAGCCCCGCTGGCCCGCTTCATTCCGCTTGCGACCCTCGCCGGCGTTCTGGCGGTCGTCGCCTGGACGATGGTGGAGAAGGCCGCGATCCGGACGCTTTTGCGCACCTCGCGCGGCGATGCGGTCATCCTGCTCGTGACGCTGTTGCTCGTGGTCTTCCGCGACCTGACGGAAGGCATTGTTGCCGGTTTCGCGCTCGGCGCCGTCATGTTCATCGACCGCATGGGCAAGAATGTCGCCGTAAACCCCTATTCCGACTACAACGCCAAGGCCGAATCGCCGATCGCCAATACCGATCCCGACACCGTGGTCTACCGCATTTCCGGTGCGTTCTTCTTCGGCGCGGCCGCCACCGTCGGCTCCGTGCTCGACCGGGTGGCCGGCGGCGCGCGCAATTTCGTGCTCGACCTTTCCGATGTCCCCTATGTCGATTCCTCCGCCGCCAACGTGCTGGAGGGCACGATCGGAAAGGCTGAACACCGCAAGGTTCGGGTTCTGCTCGCCGGCGCGACGCAGAATGTCCGGTCGATCCTCGAAAGCCACGGGATCTCCGAACCGCGCGTCGCCTATTGCGCCACCCTCGATGAGGCCGCCGCACGAATCGAAGCCGACAAAAACGAAACGACGGACTGAGACGCGCTCGGCCGGCGCATTCCTCCTCCCGCAACGTCGTACACAAGCTTTCCAGGGGAAATACAAAACCGGAACATATCCGGCATTCCATATCTAAAACAATAGCTTGTCAGGGGCTTGCAGGAACGGAACAAATAGAGTACAAATATGTAACTTCTGAAATCGTCTAGGCGGCAGCGGCAACAAGGGATAAGGTCCATGGCACAGAATTCACTAAAACTCGTCGAGGAAAAATCGGTGAACAAGAGCAAGGCGCTGGAAGCGGCACTTTCCCAGATCGAGCGCTCGTTCGGCAAGGGCTCGATCATGAAGCTCGGCGCCAATGACAGCATCGTTGAGATCGAGACGGTGTCGACCGGTTCCCTTGGCCTTGATATCGCGCTCGGCATTGGCGGCCTGCCCAAGGGACGCATTATCGAAATCTACGGCCCGGAAAGCTCCGGCAAGACCACGCTGGCGCTGCAGACCATCGCCGAGGCGCAGAAGAATGGCGGCATTTGCGGCTTCATCGATGCCGAACATGCGCTTGATCCTATCTATGCCCGCAAGCTCGGCGTCGACCTGCACGACCTCTTGATCTCCCAGCCCGACACCGGCGAGCAGGCGCTTGAAATCGCCGATACGCTGGTGCGCTCCGGCGCGCTCGACGTCATCGTGATCGACTCGGTTGCAGCCCTCACCCCGCGCGCGGAAATCGAGGGTGAGATGGGCGACAGCCTCCCCGGCCTGCAGGCGCGGCTGATGAGCCAGGCGCTGCGCAAGCTCACCGGCTCGATCTCCCGCTCCAATTGCATGGTTGTCTTCATCAACCAGATCCGCATGAAGATCGGCGTCATGTTCGGCTCGCCCGAAACCACGACCGGCGGCAACGCGCTGAAATTCTATGCCTCCGTCCGTCTGGACATTCGCCGGATCGGCGCGGTCAAGGATCGCGACGAAGTGGTCGGCAACCAGACCCGCGTGAAGGTGGTGAAGAACAAGATGGCGCCGCCCTTCAAGCAGGTCGAATTCGACATCATGTATGGCGAGGGCGTGTCCAAGACCGGCGAGCTGGTCGACCTCGGCGTCAAGGCCGGCATTGTCGAGAAGTCCGGCTCCTGGTTCTCCTATAACAGCGAGCGTCTCGGCCAGGGGCGTGAGAATGCCAAGCAGTTCCTGAAGGACAACCCGGTAATCGCCAACGAGATCGAGCTTGCGCTTCGCCAGAATGCCGGCCTGCTTTCCGAAGGTCTTCTCGATACGGGTGAAGACGATGGTGCTGCCACCGGGACCAACGACGAATAGGCTTCGTCGCACTTCGTGAATTGATTAAACAGCGGCTTTCCGGGGCCGCTGTTTTCTCTTGTCTGGACAGTATCTTCGGCTGTCGTTAAAAGCCGGGAAACGGACACACCAGAATTCAAAGGGACGTGCGCAGCATGAATGGCGTGAATGAAATCCGGTCGACCTTCCTCGACTACTTCCGGCAGAACGGGCATGAGGTCGTCGCGTCCAGTCCGCTGGTGCCGCATAACGACCCGACGCTGATGTTCACCAATGCCGGCATGGTGCCGTTCAAGAACGTATTTACCGGTCTGGAATCGCGGCCCTATTCCACCGCGACCACCGCGCAGAAATGCGTGCGTGCCGGCGGCAAGCACAACGACCTCGACAATGTCGGCTATACCGCGCGCCACCATACCTTCTTCGAGATGATGGGCAATTTCTCCTTCGGGGATTACTTCAAGGAACGTGCGATCTCGCTCGCCTGGAACCTGATCACCAAGGAATTCGCGCTTCCAAAGGACAAGCTGCTGGTCACCGTCTACCACGAGGACGACGAGGCCTTTGACCTCTGGAAGAAGATCGCCGGTCTTCCCGAGGAGCGGATCATCCGGATCGCGACCTCGGACAATTTCTGGTCGATGGGCGATACCGGCCCCTGCGGCCCCTGCTCCGAAATCTTCTTTGACCATGGCGACCATATATGGGGCGGCCCGCCCGGTTCGCCGGAAGAGGATGGCGACCGGTTCATCGAGATCTGGAACTTGGTGTTCATGCAGTATGAGCAGATTTCCGCCGACCGCCGCGAGAACCTGCCACGCCCCTCGATCGACACCGGCATGGGCCTGGAGCGGGTCGCAGCCGTGTTGCAGGGCAAGCACGACAATTACGACATTGACCTGTTTCGCAACCTGATCGCCGCGTCCGTTGACCTGACCGGGGTGAAGGCCGAGGGCGAGCACCGCGCCAGCCACCGCGTCATCGCCGATCACCTGCGCTCCTCCGCCTTCCTGATCGCCGATGGCGTCCTGCCGTCAAACGAAGGCCGCGGCTATGTGCTGCGCCGGATCATGCGCCGCGCCATGCGCCACGCCGAACTGCTCGGCGCGCGCGAGCCGGTGCTTTACAAGCTGCTTCCGGTTCTGGTCGGCGAGATGGGCCGCGCCTATCCCGAACTCCATCGCGCCGAGGCGCTGATTTCCGAGACGCTGAAGCTTGAGGAATCTCGCTTCCGCAAGACTCTCGACCGCGGCCTGAC